>JANXMZ010000061.1 GCA_025354385.1 Bacteroidota bacterium | reverse complement strand
GTCGGAAGTTGGGAGGACTTTTTGCGGCATTAGATTACATCGCCATACTCATATGTGTAATTATTGGGCCTCTAAATCGAAGTAGAAAAATGAATTTAATTCAATATTTTTCAAAATGACTTTTTGAGGGTCGACTAATTAAAGGTTAATGAAAAACAGAGTTGCTGTTTTAATTTTGATTATTCGTTAAAATCTTATTGCTTATCTCTAGTTTATTTAATTGCTCAATGAGTTCCTGACAGATTTCTACGCGTTTGTCTGAGCTGTAAAGATCGATGGCGTATTTTTTCTGTGAATCAATAAGGTTGACGTTTAAAGGAGACTTGCCTTCAAATTTTTTGAAGATGGTTTCAAGCTCATCCAAAATAGATGGGGTTAAATCTTTTAGCATGATTTTTACTTCTAGGCCATTAATATAACGTTCTTTTACATCTTCCATTTTATCTGCAGAACCAATATTGAGTTCCCATTCTCTGTCTCCAAATCTAGGTTTTTCAATACGGCATTTCAATAATAGGAATTGATTCTCGTAAAGTATTGGTCGCAGCAAGTCGAAGCTCTTATTAAAACAATAGAAAGTGAATTGTCCATCGTAATCCTGTATGGTAAATTTAGAATACTGTTTTCCTGTTTTGGTCATCAGATAGTCAACTTTGGTGACTATTCCACCCACTACAATGTTGCTTCGCATTTTTTGCAGGATGCTTAGATTTTCTAGTTCGGAAAGCTTGGTATTGGTTAAAACATTAAATTCCATCTTAAAGGTATCCATGGGATGTTGATTAATAAAAATACCTACCATTTCCTTTTCAAGGTTACAATTTTCTAAAATAGTGTACTCTTCTGCTTTTGGCAATTGAGGTTCTGTAAATGATTCTTGAGTACTTTCTCCAAATAAGGAGTTTTGAGAGCTTTGTGCATTCTCTTGTGCCCTTATTCCATGCCTTGTTGCTATTTCAATACCACTGCCATTTTCACCTTCTCTTAAATACTGTGCTTTGTGATAGTTTTTATCGAAATCAAAAGCGCCTCCTTTCACCAAAGCCTCTAAAGTTTTTTTACTTACCATTCTCAAATTGCAGCGCTTGGTTACATCAAAAATGTTTTTGTAAGGACCATTCTTATCTCTTTCGCTAATGATTTGCTCTGCCGCTGCCTCGCCAACGCCTTTAACAGCGCATAAACCGAAGCGTATTTCTCCTTTGCTATTAACGGCAAATTGAATATCGCTTTCATTCATATCAGGGCCCAACACCGGAATATTGATTTTTTTGGATTCTTCCATCATTAAACTAATCTTATCGATGTTGTTGGTGTTATTGGCAAGAATGGCTGCCATGTATTCTGCTGGATAATGCGCTTTTAAATAACCTGTTTGATAGGCTACGAATGCATAACAAGTTGAGTGCGATTTGTTGAAAGCGTATGAGGCAAATGCTTCCCAATCCGTCCATACTTTTTCGCAGACTTTAGAATCGAACCCTCTGGCCGCAGAACCTTCTAAAAACTGGCTTTTCATTTTGTTCAATACCTCCAATTGCTTTTTACCCATTGCTTTTCTGAGCACATCGGCATCGCCTTTACTAAAGCCTCCGATACTTTGACTTAATAACATCACTTGCTCTTGATAAACCGTAATGCCATAGGTTTCTTCTAAGTATTCCTTCATTTCTGGAATGTCGTATTGGATTTCTTCTAACCCCAATTTACGCTTTATAAATTGTGGAATATATTCCATTGGTCCCGGCCTATATAGGGCATTCATGGCAATTAAATCCTCGAATTTATCGGGCTTTAAATCTTTGAGATGTTTTTGCATGCCTGGACTTTCAAATTGAAAAGTACCAGTGGTTTCGCCTCTTTGATACAGTGCAAATGTTTTTTCATCTTCCAGAGGAATGGTATCAATATCAATATCTACATTGTGATTTTTTTTAATTAATTGCAAGGCCGTACGGATAATCGATAAGGTTTTTAAACCTAAAAAATCCATTTTGATAACGCCAGAATCTTCAATTACTTTTCCATCGTATTGGGTTAAAAAAAGCGTTGAATCTTTTGCTACAGCAATGGGGACAATATCGGTTAAATCTTTTGGAGCTATAATAATACCGGCGGCATGTACGCCTGTATTTCTTACAGAGCCTTCTAGTAATAAGGCTTGTCTGAGAACTTCACCTTTTATTTCACTTTTATTGGCATGCCATTCTCTCAACTGCATTACACCTGGAATGTCTTCTTGCCTCAGTTGAATGGTGTCTCTATTCGCAATCTCTTCGGCATGATCGTCATCTTCAATATCAATTACATCTTCTTTCACGCCTTCAATTTTGGCATTAATGACTTGTTTTAAAGTTAAGCCCAATGGTTTTGAAGGCACTAATTTTGTTATGCTATTGGATTCTTCCATGTTTAAATCCATGACACGGGCCACATCCTTGACACTCATTTTAGCGGCCATTTTACCGTAAGTGACAATTTGCGCCACTTGGTTTTTGCCGTATTTATCTACCACATATTGTATCACTTTCTCGCGACCTTCGTCATCAAAATCAGTATCAATATCGGGCATGCTTTTACGATCGGGATTTAAGAAACGTTCGAAAAGTAATTTGTATTTTATGGGATCTATATTTGTAATACCTATGCAATATGCCACGGCAGAACCAGCAGCGGAACCCCTTCCTGGGCCAATAATAACGCCAATATCTCTGCCCGCTTTAATGAAATCTGCAACGATTAAAAAATAACCGGCAAAACCCATGGTGCGAATGGTGAAGAGTTCAAATTTTAAACGGTCTTCTATTTCTTGATCGATTTCACCATATCTTCTTTTGGCACCATTGTATGTTAAATGTTCCAAATAATCATCTTGCGATGCGAAGCCTTCCGGGATAGGGAAGTTGGGCAACATGATATCTTGTTTGAGTTTTAGAGGTTCAATTTTACTTACAATATCACCCGTATTGTCAATGGCTTCTGGCAAATCAGAAAACAGTTTATTCATTTCTGCCTGTGTCTTGAAATAGAAATTATCGTTGGGAAAAGCGAAACGTTTACCTTTACTAAAACCCTCGCCTTCGCCATCTAAATCGCCAGCCTTTGGAGTGCTTTGTTTTTCACCTGTATTCACACACAACAAAATATCATGAGCATTGTAATCATCTTTCTCGACATAATGCGAATCATTGGTGGCAATCATTTTCACATTGTATTTTCTTGCAAATTTGATAAGCACTTCATTCACCTTGTCCTGATCGCTTAAACCATGTCTTTGCAATTCTACATAATAGTCTTCTCCAAAAATATCTAACCACCACAGAAATTCTTTTTCCGCTTCCGCTTCTCCTTTTTTCATTATCATTTTAGGAACTATGGCACCAAGACAGCAGGTAGTCGCAATTAAATCATCGTGGTATTTTAGAATTAAACTTTTATCAATTCGCGGCCATTTACTGTACATGCCATCGATGTACCCTAGGGAACACAGTTTGGATAAATTTTTATACCCATTGGCATTTTTAGCGAGTAATAATTGGTGGTAGCGAATATCTTTGTCTTCTTTGGTGAATTCTTTTCTGTAGCGGTCTTCCGCCAAATAAAATTCGCAACCAACAATTGCCTTAATGGTTTCTTCTTTCTTATTGTACTTAGCGGCTTCGGCAACAAAATTAAAAACACCAAACATGTTTCCGTGATCCGTTATGGCAATGGCCTTTTGTTTATCAGCCACTGCTTTTTTGAATAAATTCTCTATGCTGGCAGCACCATCTAAAAGTGAGAATTGGGTATGGCAATGGAGGTGAGTAAATTCGGGCATCTTGGAAAATAAAATTGAAAGTGTAAAAATAGCGTAGATTTTCAGATAGAAAAATGCATGTGAATAACTATGCATAAATTGATTTTGATGTTTATTATCGGTCCCAATGCGATGTCTATTTAATAAACCTAAGTTATTCAATATTTCACATAAGTAACGCTTTATTTCACTTAAAAATTAGCCATATTTGCAGCAAAATATTTTATCTTAATAATGCGTGCAGAAATAATTACAATTGGAGATGAGTTACTAATAGGCCAGGTGGTAGATACAAACAGCGCTTGGCTTGGACAGACACTGAATAAATTCGGAATTAAGATTCACCGCATTAACTCAATTAGTGATAACGACAGTGAAATAAAATTACAACTTTCCGAATGTATGAGCAGAAGTGAACTCATTATTGTAACGGGTGGTTTGGGTCCAACCAAAGATGATATTACCAAAAAGGCCCTTGCAGAATTTTTTGGTATGGGATGGAGAATAGATGGTATTGTGTTAGCGCAATTAGAAGGGTTTTATAAAAATCGCGGACGCGAAATGTTGGAAGTAAATAAACTGCAAGCAGAGTTGCCTGATGGTTGCATGACTTTGATGAATGAGTGGGGAACCGCTCCCGGTATGTGGTTTGAGCACGATGGTAAAATTATTATCAGCATGCCAGGCGTGCCCTATGAGATGAAAAATATTTTCGAATTCAAAGCCTTGCCTTTAATTAATGAAAGATTTTCTCAACCAAAATTGTACCATAAAACCATTGTTACGATAAATGTTCCAGAATCTATATTGGCCAAACGAATTGAAGCAGTAGAGGACAGATTACCTTCTTATATTAAACTAGCTTATTTACCAAACTGGAACATTGTGCGTTTAAGATTAACCGGAACAGAACAAGCGGGAATTGATATTGTTAAAAATGTGAATGAAATATCTAGTGCCATTCATGAAATATTGGGAGAGGCAATAGTGGCTTTAGAAGATTTGAGCATGGCAGAGATTGCCTATAATTTACTGAGCGCTAGAAATAAAACGCTAAGTGTTGCCGAGAGTTGCACCGGCGGTTATCTTTCTCATCAAATAACAATGATTCCAGGCGCTTCAAAAGTATTTGTTGGTTCGGTAATTAGTTATAGTAATTCAGTAAAGCATCACCAATTGGGCGTAGAATCGACCTTATTTGAAACAGTAGGGGCGGTGAGCGAACAGGTAGTTACACAAATGGTAGAGGGGGTGCGCCAAAAGCTGACAACAGATTATGCAATTGCCATTTCAGGGGTGGCCGGACCAGGTGGGGGAAGTGTTGAAAAGCCGGTTGGTACAGTTGTAATTGGTGTATGCGATAAGGATACTACGCTTGTTAAAACCTATCATTTTATTGGAGATAGAATGAATGTAATTGGGCGTTCTAATAACATGGCATTTGATATGCTTAGGAAACTAATACTTTCTTAAAAAAAATAGAGCGTATTTAAAGCAGAATACTATTAGTCAACTAAGTTGACTAAATGCCATCTCCATCCAACAAGTTGCCTAAACCACCGAGAATAGAACCTTCTTCTTTTCTACCACCTACACGACCATAACTCATAATTCTTGAGGCTAAACGACTGATAGGTAAGCTTTGTATCCAAACTTTTCCGGGGCCTTCTAGCGTTGCAAAGAACAATCCTTCACCACCAAAAATTGTATTTTTAATACCACCTATAAATTGGATATCGTAGTGAATGGTATGGGTAAAGGCCACAATGCAACCCGTATCAATTTTAATTAATTCGCCTGCTTGTAATTCTCGCTCTAATACATGGCCGCCAGCATGCACAAATGCCATACCATCGCCTTCTAATTTTTCCATTATAAAACCTTCGCCACCAAACAAACCTGTGCCAAGTTTTTTCTGAAATTCTATGCCTACGGAAACACCTTTTGCAGCGCAAAGAAAAGCATCTTTCTGACAAATAATTTTGCCATTAAGTCTGTATAAATCTAAAGGAATAATTTTACCTGGATAGGGGGCAGCAAAAGTTACTTTTTTTTTGCCATTGCCTGCGTTGGTAAAGGCTGTCATGAATAAACTTTCTCCAATTAACAAACGCTTTCCAGCAGACATTAGCTTACCGAGGAGCCCGCTGTTGCTGGTGTTATTACTGCCATCACCAAAGATGGTTTCCATTTGAATTTCACGGTCCATCATCATAAAGCTACCGCTTTCTCCAATGGCAGTTTCTTGAGGGTCGAGTTCTATCTCAACACACTGCATTTCTTCACCTATAATTCTGTAGTCAATTTCGTGGTTTTGTATCATTATTCAAAATTCAATACTTGTTATTAATTGCCATCGTTCTATTCGATAAAAGTTCTCTTATTAATCGTTTAAAGTTTCTCCGTATTTAATCAGAATGGCCTCTACTTTCTTTTTTCTTATTTCTAGTAATTTGCCTATTTTAACATATTCAGCCTTATTTTTCTTATCAATTAATTTATAGATAGATTGATAATACAATTGGTTTTCGTATGCCGACCGCATTTCGGTTAGTGCATCGATGGCACGTTTTTTAGTTTTTGTATTAGAGGCCATGTTATCCAAACTTTGCAAGGCATCATCTAGTTTATCAATTTGATTAAAGATAACAAAGAAATTTAATCCTCCAATAGCATTGTAAGCTGTTTTTTCATCACCATTCCTAATTCGACCAATAAAGAAGTCTATTTCGTTTTTGGTGCTGTAGCGACCAATGGTATAATAAATGTAATCTTGAAATGTATTGTTGCCTTCTTCTCTATTTTTGTTAGCGAAAGTATAGGCCGCTAGTTTATTGACATTGCCCAATGCTTGCAGCGCTCTGCTGCATACATTATACGAAGAGTCATACAACATTCTGCCAAGTTGATCTTCATCCTTTAGGTTTTCAAAGAATGGGATAGTAGCAACACGCACATCCGATTTGGTGTCGTAGTTTGCAATTTGCCTAATGTCTGTTAAGATTGGTTTTATTTCTTCATCAGTTAAATCTAATGAATTTATATTATTCAAGGCATCTTCTCTAAGTTTCCAGAATGAATCATTTAAAAACTTTTGATTGTATTTGGTAACTTGTACTTTGTCTTTTTGCAAATTATTAAGTTGAGACAATGCCTCTGATTGGTGAACTGCTAGTTTTGCATGTTTTAATTGTGCTTCCCAAGCCTGTATGCTTTTTGTTTCAGTAATTTGGGCCAAGAGTTGGTGTTCAGCATCGAATATGACACACAGCGGTTTGCTCTCACATTTTAAACCAAAGGTTTGAGAATCTTTGTCAATAATAATTCTATGTCTTTCTATGCCTTTACTGGTATAAACATCTACATCTACTGGTAATTTATACCATTTTGATTTTTGTAAAACTGTAATACCATAAAGTTCACCACTGCCATTGTATGTTTGATGTTTTACCTCTAATTCTGGATGTCCACTTTCCATAAACCATTGGTTAAAGAACCAATTTAAATCTTCGCCAGTAACCTCTTCAAAACTCATTCTCAAATCATTTATCTCGGCAGTCTTATAAGCATGTTGATTCAGGTATAAATTCAATGACTTAAAGAACGCCTCATCACCCAAATATTTTCGCAACATGTGCAAGATGGCTCCACCTTTCTGATAGCTATGACGATCAAATAATTCATCGCGTTTGCTGTAATGAAAGCGTATCATTGGCACTTGTTTATCTTCAGCTTCATTAAAATAATATGATAAAAATTCATTGAATTTTAAATCGGCTTGGTTGCGACCATACATGTGTTCATTCCATAAATATTCACCGTAGGTGGCAAAAGATTCGTTTAATGGAATATTGCTCCAGCTTTCGCAAGTTACCAAATCGCCAAACCAATGGTGAAATAATTCGTGGGCAACAACATCTTCATAAGTATTATCTAAATGTTCGCGTGAGTTGTGATTTAATTTATCGAAATGCACTACACAGCCTGTGTTTTCCATAGCGCCACTCACAAAATCGCGCACCACTACTTGGTCGAATTTGGGCCAAGGATAGGGATAATTCAATGTGTTGCTATAAAATTCCAACATTTTGGGGGTATTGCCAAATACCATTTTTGTATATTGAGCAAAAGCAGGTTCCATGTAATAATTAACGTTGATATTGCGCCAATGATCTTTGGTTTCAGTAAAATTGCCAATTACCAAAGCAAATAAATAAGGTGCATGTGGCTTATCGTTGTGCCAATGGTCTTTTCTTTTATTATCGCTAAGTCTATCAGATGATAGCAAAAGTCCGTTCGAAATGGTTCTATATTCACTGGGCACTGTCACATAAATATCTTCTGTTGTTTTTTGATTAGGTGCATCAATGGTAGGGAACCAACAGCTTGCAGCCTCGGTTTCGCCTTGTGTCCATACTTGTACGGGCTTGTTTTCATCCTCTCCATCTGTATTGATAAAGTATATACCTTTGTCTTCTGTAATAGCAGAACCACCTTCGCCTTTGCATTTTTCGGGTTGGGCAACATATTCAATACTTACAATATAAGTCTCATCCTTAATATATGTTTTATTCAACTTGATTCTCAACAATAAAGAATCGTAGCTATATTCCAGAGGCGTTGTGGATGTTGTTTTTGATTCACCAGAAGGTTTAGTGATAAGCGCCACCTTAATAATTCGCATGTATTTAGCATTCAATGTCAGCGAATCTGTTGAATAAAAATGAGGTTTTAAAGTAATGGTTGCAGTGCCTTTAAGTTCCTTCTTATCAAAATCGGGTTCTAGCTCAAGTTTAGTATCAACAAGGTCATTTATTTTTGTAACAGAACCTTTGTATTCTAATACCTCTTCGATATAAGCATCGCCAATTTTAACATGGTATTTGGGTTTGCAGCTATAGAAAATTAAACCGCTGAATAAACAAATAATCGATAATAAATATTTCATTGGGTCAAAGATGAAAGAATAAAACGTGGAATCAAAAATAAATTGGCGCTAAATCGACTATTTACGAGATTTTCTCATGAAATTCAGTATTTCTTCAAAATTGAAATAGTATGTTTGTTGAATGAAAGTTTTACTGATAGAAGATGAGCCCTCTTTGGCAACTGATATCAGAAAATACCTGAAATCTAATGACATGTTGTGCGAGGGTGTTAACGATATTTCGACAGCATTGGAAAAAATTGCAGCCTACGAGTACGACTGTATTTTGCTCGACCTTATGTTGCCAGATGGAGATGGTTTTGAAATACTCGAAACACTTAAAAGGGAGCAACGCCAAGAAGGTATAATTGTTATATCGGCTAAAGAAACTTTAGAGACAAGGATAGAAGGCTTTCATTTAGGGGTAGATGATTTTTTGGTAAAACCTTTCCATTTGTCCGAATTGCTAGTAAGAATTCAAGCATTGGTAAGAAGAAAGAAATTTAATGGCAATAATTTGGTTAATTTTAACGAAATTGAAATTGATATTTTAACAAAAAATGTAAAGGTAAAAGGTGTAAAAGCTGAACTTACAAAAACAGAAATAGACTTATTACTTTTTTTAATTGGCAATAAAAGCAAAGTGCTCTCTAAAAGTGCTATTGCAGAGCATCTCTCCGGAGATATGGCAGACATGTTAGATAACCATGATTTTGTGTACGCCCATATTAAAAATTTAAAGAAGAAATTGGGCGAAGCAGGTAGCGAGGATTATATCAAATCTGTTTATGGAATAGGTTATAAATGGCAGCATGAGTAAAAAACTGTTAAATAAAACACTTAAGGCGAATCTAATATTTTCTGTATTGCTAATGGCAATTGCAGCACCTGCTTTTTACTTTATTACTGAAGCCCTTTATTTAGATGAAACAGATGAAACCCTTCAGTTAAGAAAAACTGAGTTTATGAATGAATTCAATAGGTATTTGAAGGTTTCTGACATTGCTTATTGGAATAAAATTAACAGAGATTTGATTCTTGAAAAAAGCGCTGGAACTATGCATGTTGATTCCCTGTTTTTTGAAACTAATTACGATTCTATTCTTTCGGAAAATGAACATTACCGTGTATTAAAGTCGCCTGTTATTATTGAAGGGGAGAATTACCTACTTAGCGCTAGAATTAGTTTACTCGAGACAAAAGATTTGCAAGAAAATGTGGCTTTCCTTTTCGCCTGTATTTTATTGTTTTTATTGGTTGGCTTTTA
Source organism: Bacteroidota bacterium (assembly GCA_025354385.1). GTDB lineage: Bacteria > Bacteroidota > Bacteroidia > NS11-12g > UBA955 > JABMMZ01. Next base: position 83,667 of record JANXMZ010000061.1, on the reverse strand, counting down.
TTTTATTACTAGGCATCAATCCAATCAACTCTGGCAGCCATTTTATAAAACATTGCAAGAATTAGAGAATTTTGAAATTGATAAGAATACGGTTCCTGTTTTTGAATCCAGTTCAATTAATGAATTTGAAAGATTGAATCAGGTGTTAAATAAATGGATCATAAAAAACAGGATTATTTTTAACAGTCAAAGAGAATTTGTAGAAAATGCGGCCCATGAATTGCAAACCCCACTAGCAGTATTTCAAGCCAAAATAGACACCTTGATTCAAACACCTAACATGACTAGTGAACATGCAGAGGTATTGGATGAATTGAATCAAAGTGTTAATAAATTAAATAAATTGAATCGCAATTTATTACTGCTATCCAAATTGGAAAGTAATTCATACATAGAAATCGAGCCAATAGTATTAAATGAAATTATTGACAGGCAGATTTATTTTTTTAAAGAGCAAGCACTTTCAAAAAACATTAAAATAAACATTCATCAAAAGCAAATTTTAAATATTAAAAGTAACCCTGTACTCTCGGATATTTTTATCAGTAATTTATTTTTAAACGCCATTAAACACAATGTGCCCAATGGCTATATTGAGGTAGAAATATTGAAAGATTCGTTGCGGATATCCAATACGGGATTGAATGAAGCCTTGGATCAAAAAAAGCTTTTTATGCGTTTTGCGAAACTCAACCCTGGTTCGGATGGAAATGGCTTAGGTTTGGCCATCGTAAATAAAATTGCAATTATAAATGGTTGGCAAATACACTATACTTTTAATAATGCAATCCATCGTTTTGATATAAATTTTAAGCGACAAGAAGATTGAATTATTAGAGCAATATTACCTCACTAATTAATATAATTTTTAAACATCAATGGATACTAAAGAAATCGATGAAATGATTGTAGAAGGCAACAATCAAATAGACAAACTAAAACAAATTGTAGAAGATGCCATTAGGGAAGAAGAACTTATTATCAATAATCTTTTGCATCCCCCAGAGGAAATCCTTAGTAGAGGGCAAAAAATTTCAGATAAAGTGGCGCGTTTTGGCGGTAGTTGGAATTTTATTATATCATTTGGTATCTTATTAGTTGGTTGGATACTTTTTAACTCACTGGCTCCTAACAGAGAAGATTTTGATCCCTATCCATTTATTTTAATGAATCTGGTATTGTCTTGTGTGGCAGCATTGCAGGCGCCGGTCATAATGATGAGTCAGAATCGGAAGGAAGAAAAAGACCGCATGAGGAGTGAGAATAATTACCTCGTTAACTTAAAGGCGGAATTAGAAATAAGGAGTTTGCATCAAAAAGTAGATTTGTTATTGCAGGAGGAAATAAAAACGCTATACAATACGCAAGCGAAACAAATGCATATTCTTCAAGATATAGAAACCAAGATTGATAGATTGCAAAATAGTCTCGGACATTTGCCAGGCTAATATTAATTTTTTTGTTAAACATTGCTGGAAGGCTTACTTTTGGGGTTAATCAATTAAAAACAATACTTAACTCTAATCATCCATGATGAATATCAGTGAATTTGTAATCCGATTATCTTGTGCTTTTATTGCAGGTTTTGCAATCGGCTTTGAGCGGCAATGGCATCATAAAACGGCAGGACTCAGAACCAATACTTTAGTAGCGGTAGGCTCGGCTATTTATACTCTTATTTCCTTGCAATTAGTAACACAACAAGGTGAGATAACCCGTGTAATTGGTCAAGTGGTAACAGGGGTAGGATTTTTAGGGGTTGGTATTATTTACAAGGAAGGCGTAAATGTACATGGCCTTACGACAGCAGCGACAGTGTGGTGTAGCTCCGCAGCAGGTTGTATGGCAGCTACTGGTTTTTATTACGAAACCATTATTTCAACACTTGCCATTTTAGCCGTTAATGCACTACTAAAACCCATTGATTCTTGGTTGAGTAACAGAAGTAAAACTGACAGCAATAAAGATGATGTTGGTGGATGATTTCCGAGCATAAAATTATCTAGATACAGAAAAAGTGAGTCAATCCAATTGAATTCAATATTTCTCCTAAATTCGGCTTCAACTTTGAACTTTTATTAATAAACAACATGAACAAATTAATGATTTTAGGGATGGTGCTGATGTTTTCAGCCATTGCCAATGCACAAAAAATTAAAGCTAGTGAAGTGCCAACGGCTGTTAGAGTAACTTTTAAAAAACAATATCCCACCGCAACTAAAGTGAAATGGGAGAAGGAAAATGGGCAATATGAAGTTAATTTCGATTTGAATGAGGTAGATTATTCCTTATTAATAAATGCTGATGGGAAAATTATTGAAACAGAAATAGAAATAACATTAAACCAATTGCCTGCTGGAATATTAGAGTATGTAAGGGCTCATTATGCTGGACAGAAAATAAAAAAAGCCTCAAAAATAACAGATGCCAATGGTGTTGTTACCTATGAAGCAGAAATAAAAGGTAAGGATTTGATATTTGATAACAATGGGAAATTCATAAAGGAAACAAAAGATTAGTAAAGATGATAAAGATTCAACTGGCTACTTTTATCCTCTTGTTTTCAATTTCACTAACTGATTTACAGGCACAAATTAAAAATGATTCTTTAAACATAGATACTTCAAAAAGAAAATTGCCATTTGCAATAGCCAAAGAAAAAAAATTACCTGCCGAAGAACTGGCTGAAAAAAAAGAAGGTGTGTATATCACTGGTGTACCAGATATTAGTTCGGATCCTATAAATGGGATTAGATATGGTGGAGAAGGTACCGTATATTTAAATGGCAAACGCAATGACCCTTTTTTCAATTATACTCCATACAGAGCTGCAGTTACTTTTGCGCTTTTCAATACCACCCATAATCAACGGGAGTTAAAAGTTGGCTGGGATATTCCCTATGTCTTTGATTCGAAATGGCGATTGAGAGGAGAGTTAGCATTTGAAGTGAATCCCAATTTATTGTATTTTGGCATCAATGAAAACACCTTAAAAAATCTCAGTTATTATCCAGGAGGAGATAGTACTCAAACCGAAATTCACAATGCTAATTACATGGATTATGAAAAATCATTGGTTGGAAAAAATCAATTTTATAATACCTATACCAAACAAGAAGCCATTATAAATATGAGTGCAGAGCGCTCCTATCTGGAAGGTCGACTCAGATTTTTGGTAGGGGTTGAATTGGCTTGGTTAAAATTAACCCCCTTTTCAGGAAATTCATTTCTGCAAAATGATTTCAATAAAGGCATCATTACCGGTGTTGGGGTTAATAACATCAACTTTTTACAAACAGGCCTAATTTATGATACACGCGACCTCGAGACCGATCCGAGTAATGGGGTGTTTTCTGAATTGACCAATGAGCTTTCGCTCAGGGCAATAGGTTCAAAATTGAATTTTAACAAAACATTTGCGCATTACAATTACTATAAGAAAATATTGCCAAATGTATTTAAGAAATTGGTATTTGCCGGAAGAGTGGCTATGGGATACACTGCAGGCAATGCCCCTTTTTATGAATACCAAGATCAGTGGACCTCTGAGGGAAGTATTGAAGGATTGGGCGGAGGACAAACCATTCGCGGATATAAGCAAAGTCGATTTCTTTCACGAGCTATGCAATTTACCAATATTGAATTTCGCTATCGGTTTGCACAATTCAAGTTTTTAAAGCAAGGATTTGCCTTGAGTGCTGTGCCTTTTTTTGATGCTGGTGGGGTATGGGATAATATGGCCCGCATCACTTCGCATTTAAATAATTTGCGATACAGTGAAGGTTTGGGTTTGCGCGTGGCATGGAATGTAAATACAATTTTGCGTTTCGATTATTCTGTTTCCAAAGAAGACCATCAGTTCTTTTTTCAATTGAAGCACGCTTTTTAAAACATTAAACGCAGAGGTTACAAAAGAATACGGATTTCTGTAATTGATACCATTTATTGATTTTTAATTATATTTGTTCAACAACAGAAGTGTTATTTTGTGCATTTTTGTTCAGTTGAATATAATTAATTAAACGTATTAATCATGACTAAAAAATTACTGCTGCTGGCTTTACTTATGAAGGGTTCTTTACTGTTTTCGCAATTTTTGCCTGATACTTTTTTGGCCCGAGGTATGGGTGGCGGTGGGGCTTTATTCTTCCCAACAATCAATCCGATAGACGAGGATGAATTTTATGTGAGTTGCGATATGAGTGAATTATTTCATACCAAAGATTTTGGAAAATCGTATACCCAATTGCATCATAAAAGTTTGCAAGTGTTCAACACTTCGACTTATGAATTTACTTATAATGATCAGATTGCCTACAGCAATTATAACGATGGTAATAACGGCTTCCCTGTAAAAACAACCAATGGTGGCAAAACATGGAATGTATTGGCTGGGCATAGCAGCGCATTTGGTCAAGCCTATAAACTGATCGCCAACTTCAATAATCCCAATCAGGTTATTATTGGTTATTATGGCGATATATATATTACTAACAATGGAGGTACTTCGTTTAATCTGATTAAACATGCCACTAACAATGGTGTCGGTATTACATTGGCTGGTGCGTTTTTCGATGGGGCTACTATTGTAATAGCAAGCAATGAAGGGCTTTTTAAATCTACCAATAGTGGTGCTTCTTTTGTGGCAGTTACTACAACAGGCATGGCGGTAGGAGAAGTTATCTGGAGTTTCAGAGGCGCTAAAGATGCTGGTACAACAAGGTTTGTTTGCATATCATCCACAGGTAACTCCACCTATAATGGTATAATGCCTTACGATTACTATAACCACGCCAAGGGTGTTTATACTATGGATAATAACAGCGGCACTTGGGTTGCAAAAAGCACTGGTATTAATTTCGCCAATGATTTTGTAATGTATGTGGGAATGGCGGATAATGATGTAAATACTTTTTATTTGGGGGGGCATGATAATGCTACTGGCGGTCCGTTGGTATACAAAACCAGTAATGGTGGCACGCAATGGAACAAGGTGTTTAACACTGCCAACAATCAAAATATTATTACCGGTTGGAGTGGCAGTGGTGGTGATAAAAATTGGGGTTGGGGCGAAACCTGTTTCGGTATTACTGTAGCACCCAATAATTCTCAAAAAGTAATATTTCCTGATTTTAGTTTTGTGCATGTGAGCAGCGATGGCGGTGCCAATTGGAAACAGGCTTATACAGATAGCAATGATCAACATGCGGCCAATGCCGCTACACCTGCAAAAAGAGCCTATCACAGCGTTGGAATTGAAAATACAACAGCATGGCAATTACATTGGATAGATACTAATAATATTATGGCTGGCTTTAGCGATATTGGTGCTATTCGAAGCAAAGATGGTGGCAATAGCTGGGGATACCAACTCAATGGCTTAAGTGTTAACTCAGCATACCGTTATTCACAATCTGGCAATACCCTATTTGTTGCCACTTCTGGTATTCATGATATGTACCAAAGCACCCGTTTAAAAGATTTACAATTAGATGCAAACGACGCACAAGGTAAAATATATTACAGTGCAGATAAAGGGGATAATTGGAGTGTGATGCACAGTTTTGGTCACCCAGTTTTTTGGTTGGCAACCGATCCTAAAAATCCAAATACTTTATATGCTTCGGTTATTCATTATGGTGGAGGAGGGGCGGGTATGTTGGGTGGCATTTATGTTTCTACCAATGCCAATTTACTGGCTTCTGCAACCTTTGCTAAATTGCCCACACCTCCAAGAACTGAAGGGCACCCAGCCAGCATTAATGTGCTTAAAGATGGTAAAGTATTGTGCACTTTTAGCGGTCATTATACAACTGGATTTACAGCTAGCAGCGGTGTTTTTTTATATGATCCTGCAACCAGTGTATGGGCGGATAGGAGTCATGCTAATATGCAATACTGGACCAAAGATTTGGTGATAGACCCTTCTGATACATCCCAAAATACTTGGTATGTGGGTGTTTTTAGTGGTTGGGGTAGCAATGCAAGTGGTAAAGGGGGTTTGTATAGAACAATTAACAGAGGCACAGCTTGGGCCAAAATCAGCGGCAACCTATTCGATAGGGTTACCTCTATCACTTTCAATCCTTATAATAAAAAACAAGTATTTGTAACTACAGAAACCCAAGGTTTATGGGTAAGCAATGATATCAGTGTGGCAACTCCTTTATTCCAATTGGTGAATACCTATATTTTTCGTCAGCCAGAGCGGGTGTATTTCAATCCCTATAAACCAGGTGAGGTATGGGTTTGCAGTTTTGGTAATAGTTTAAAAGTAGGACATATGGAGGTTGATTTGGGGAGTGGTATAAACAGTTTGTTAAAACTACCTCTATTAAATATTTATCCCAATCCTACTAGCAGCAATATAACGATTGAAAGTGATGAAGTGATTCAACAAATTGCCTTGTATGATATAATGGGAAGGCAAGTAATATTAAAACCAATGCCAATTAATGAACATCAGTTTGAATTGTATTTGCAAGGTATAACCAAGGGTATTTATATGCTAAAGGTCAATGAGGTTTATGAGAAAATTGTTATAGAGTAAGGTTTTTAATAAACCAATGCGCTTGATAACTCGCAGTGGTATGAGTTGAGTTAATGAGGAACCCATAGCATAGCCCATCGTTAAATAATTGCTATGATACCATTAGATGTGATACGGCCTATTGGATTGCATCCATCCAATGTTATTTCTATGCTGCTTGTAAACAACAACCCTCCGCTCGTTTGAGGGTCGCATAGCCAAAGGAATTCTAAGCCATCCAATCCAATGCAACGGTCTTTTATATAATTATAATTGTTAGTAGTAATATTGGGGTAAATAAATTGTTGTGCCAAATGCAAGGCTTCTGCTTCCACTGGTATTTTATCCAATTGCAATTCTGCTCCTAAATTGTTGCCCAACATTTCACTCAAATGTCCCAATAAACCAAAGCCTGTAACATCTGTTAGGGCCGAAATATTTGGCATGCTCCCCAATTGTTCGCCCAAAGTATTTAGTGTGGTGCAAAGTTCTAATAAACGGGTGTAACTAGCTTGCGAGAGTTTATCGTGTTTCAATGCATTGGCCATTAACCCGATGCCCAATGGTTTACTCAAATAAATAGTATCTCCTATTTGGCAAGTATTGTTTTTTTTCAAATGTTTTTTATGAACAAGTCCGTTTACACTTAAACCAAAAATGGGTTCGCTGGTTTGTATGCTATGTCCACCAGCAATTGGAATACCCGCTCTGTCGCAAATGGCTTGGGCGCCTTTCATTACCTGTTGTGCCTCTTCAATAGGGATAATATCCAAAGGCCAACCTAAAATAGCAAGCGCCATAATGGGTTTTCCTCCCATGGCATAAACATCGCTAATGGCATTGGCTGCCGCTATTTGCCCAAAATCATAAGCACTGTCTACAATTGGTAAAAAAAAATCTGTGGTGCTAATGAGACATTGCTCATCATTAATTTCATATACCGCTGCATCATCCTTACTACTATTGCCCACCAATAAGGCTTTGTTAAAAGTTTGAGGACTCCTGTCGAGTATAGCGTTCAATACTTCGGGTGCAATTTTGCAACCGCAGCCGCCACCTTTGCTATAGGTTGTTAACCTAATTGGCATCTCTTATTTCCATTTCTTTTTTCGTTCCATTTTTGTAAGTGATAATGGCATAATACATGTCGTTTTTTTCATGTGCTTTTGTTAAAATTATCACTTCAGAAATTTCGGGATTTACATCTACAGGCAATAATTTAAGCTTTATTTTTTTAAGCTCATCCTTTGTTAGTTTAGCAGGGCGGTATGTAAAAAATAAATTATTTTTGCCATGCATGGCTGGCGCATTTACGCGGTATGTGCCATCTTCATTTTTTATAAAATTAACATCGTTCTTTGGCTCTTTTTCTTTCTCAATAACGCGCAATATGGAATCTAAACTTTTTTCAGGACGCAAATGCAAGGTCATGAAGTTTTCACAAACAATGTACAACATATTGCTGCGCACATAAAAAGTGGCTTTGCCTTTTAATGCTTCATAAAATTTAGTTTCTATTTCGGAAAAGGCGCAGGCTTTAATAGTGCCTTCCATGATGCCAAATTGCATAAATGCATTGGCATAACTGCATGAGCCAGCAAAGTTATTGCAACCAGAAAAACCACTGATGATATTGGAATCGGGATTGAAAATTAAAAATGGTTTTGCGCGCATGGCCAGTGTTTTCTTATTGTATTGATCAATATTAATTAGGTGAAAAGTATTGTTCATCAATAATCTTTTATCCAAATGCACAGTGCTTTTTTGAGAAACAATGCGCACCAAAGTATACTTGTATTGTGGGCCATCTACTTCTGTGTATTTGATTTTATCCAATCTAACTTCTATTATGTATTCATAACCTTTCTCATGATTAAATCCTTCTATATCAAAAGAGAAATTTTGCCAATTGGAATCTGGATTTTCACGAATGTGCAAACAGGAGGTCATGGCATCGCCCACCTGGCAGGCCACCTTTGCATCGGCTACGTACCATGTTTTAAATTGAGTTTCTTGTGCTTTTAATGGATGTATGCTACCTATTATTAGGAGGCATATAAGTATAATTTTATTCTTCATTCGGGGGGAGTTATTGGTTAATTGGTTATATGGTTACCTTTTATTTGTTTGCCATGCAGCGTGAATAAAGTGTAATAGAATTCTAGGCTATACGGATCCTCTACTTTATGATTATTCCTGCAAATGTTGCAATATTTTCTCGGAATTCATCACTGGGTCAATACAATCGAGATTAAATTTAACATAATTCTGACAATTTCTTTTTAAACGGCTGCCTTCATAAGCTTTATCATAATATTTCAGCAAACGCATTACTACTTGGTGTAATTCACCCTTGGTAGTTTTCTCGCAAAGTTCCGTGGTTTCTTGTCCACCAAGCCTTTTGCTAATTTTTTCTATGGCTGCTATCAATTGCATTTTATCATATTGTCCGTAATTTTCTACTATAAAATTGACTCTTTTCTCAATAGGTAGTACAATTTCAATGCCATTTGCATTTAGCATGTTATACCAAAATTCTAAAGGTATTGCCACCTTGCCAATGGAAATACTTTCGCTTTCTACCCACAATCGGTTATTGAAATCATACTCCTTCAGGGCATCGAAAATTAAATTGCTAAATTGTGCATTGCTCGGTTGCGGAGTTTCACCCAAGGCGCCAAAAGCGCTTCCTTTGTGGTGTGCCAGAGCTTCGAGATTTAAAACCTGTTCGCCTTTTATGCGCAATTGTTCTAAAATACCCGTCTTATCGCAACCTGTATAGCCACTTAAAATGAAAATATTTTTAAAAGCAGAAAGGCGATTAATAACAATGTTTCTATATGCTTTATAACCCCCTTTTAGTAGGTGAACGGTGTAGCCGCTCTCGCTCAAAAATTCTGCCATTTTATGACTGCGCAATCCACCCCTAGCGCAGTATAATTTTATTTCTTTATCGGCAGTATATTGTTTTAATTGCTCAAGAAAAGAATCTCTTAGAGGGTTAATCAATTGGTATCCTAAAGCAATGGCAGCATCTTTTCCCCTCTGTTTGTAACAAATACCAATGGCTTTTCTATTGTCATTATTTAGCAAGGGTAAATTCTGAGCATCCACCAAAGCCCCCGCCTCATATTCTATTGGTGCCCTCACATCTATGCAGCTTAGCTGTAGTTGTAAAAAATCCGAACAGAGGTGGGTTTTTATCACTTTGTTTTAGTCTTCCAATGGTTCCATATTGCCGCCTATTTCTAGTCCCTTTATTTCTGCAATGGCGCTACCTGCAATACCTTTAATACTGCCATACATGCCAACGGTATTAATCAGTACTTTTTCTATTTGTTTTTCTCTTTCTTTCCAAAGGCGCTCCATGGCAATTTTTTCTCGTGTAATTTCTGTTTTCAAACTCATAAATCCTTCTGAAATGGCTTCTATCTGATGCTTAAATTCATTACCTGTAAGATAATGATAGAGCATGGTCATTTTTTCGCCTTTATTTTCTTGCGAGGCATTGGCTTCGCTTATTTTGATCAGGGTTTGTCTCAGGATTAAAGCCAAGCTTCTGGCCTCGTGGAACTGACAAATATAGACGCCCTCTTTTATGCCAAAACCCTCCATGTCTTTTGGCATGGCTTGGGTTACTATAACGCCAACATCACCTCCACTTTGTCTAAAATCTGCCTTGAATTTTTCTATCCATAAGGGTTGAAAATCTTTGGTACGCTTGCTTTCCCAAATAATCGTGCCACAGGGTTGACCCAATCCGTTTTTTACGGTTTGAATAAGATCGGCTCCTTTTACGCCTTTGCCCACTTCGCTAATATCATCGAAAGGGAAAATTTGTTTCAACATTTCTTCGAGTGCTAATTCCTGAACCTCGCCTTGCATTTGCATGCTGCCCTGCTCCGATTTGCGTTTCATTTCTTCAATCAACCGATTCTGGTCGTCAATTTTTTTCTGAAACTCTTTCAAACGCATTTCATTTTTCTGGTCGGCTTCTTTGCTAATGCGCTCTTTCAGCTCGTTTTCTTTTTCTAGTAATAATTTTTTAGTATCCAACTCATGTTGATTTTCTAAATCTTTCATGCGTTGTTGAATTTCCATTTTTTCTACTTCAAGTTTGCGCAAGTTTTTAAGTTTTTCCTCATTCTCTTCATTCTGTTTTTTATAAAACTCAATTTGCAATTCATTTTCTTTGCTCAGTTTCAGTCTCACCTGTTCCTCTACCTCTTTTTTGCGATTGGCAAGTTCTATGGCTTGCTCCTCCATCAGCTTTTTTCGATCTGTTTCGATTTGCTCTTTTTGCAGCTTAATTTGATCATCAGCCTTGCGTTTTTCACTCACCCACTTTTCATTGAATTCCTTTTTTAATTTCTCTGCAATTTCCTTTTCAATATCGGCTGTTAAAGCACTTTCTATACTGAACTGATGCTTGCAATTGGGACATGTAACCTGACTATTCTGACTCATATTTTTTGAAGGCTTACGAACCTACTATTTTTTTTTGAGAATTACTTGCTATGTGGAAATTGAGTCATAAAAAAATAAAATATTAAGTAAGGAATTCAAAATTAATACTATGTTTGTCAAATTATTAGCGATTTTTCTGACGATAACTAACAGAATCATTTTTACCACCGTTAGGTTCTTTTATTTTTTGAAACTTTAAAAAAATACATATCATATGAAATCTAAAATTTTCAAAAGCATTAAAATTACCCTCTTAATAGTGGTAGTTAGCATTGCTGGTTTACTCACTTATGTTAAGACCGTCTTGCCCAATGTTGGTGCCGCTCCCGACATTAAAATTACAGCCACTCCAGAAATGGTGGCGCGGGGAGAGTATTTGGCCAACCATGTGATGGTTTGCATGGACTGTCACAGTGAGCGCGACTGGTCTAAATTTTCAGGACCAATTGTTCACGATAAAATTGGCAAAGGTGGAGAGGTTTTCGATCAGAGATTTGGTTTTCCGGGCAGTTATGTTTCCAAAAATATTACACCTTTTAATATAGGTAAATGGACGGATGGGGAAATTTTTAGAACTATTACAACTGGCGTGAATAAGGACAATAAAGCCTTGTTTCCGGTGATGCCCTATAAATATTATGCACAATTGGATGAGGAGGATATAAAAGCAGTTATTGCCTACGTCAGGACCCTTAAATCGGTTGATCAGGTGAACCCTGAGTCGGTGCCAGATTTTCCTTTAAATTTCATCATCAATACCATACCCGATAAAGCCAATTTACAAAAACGTCCTGAGCCAACAGATGTTATAGCATACGGAAAATACATGACCACCGCATGCGCATGCAGAGAATGCCATACCAAGCAAGAAAAGGGCAAGGTTGTAGGGGAGGAGTTTGCCGGTGGTTTTGAATTTAATTTTGGCAATGGCAAAAAGGCGGTATCGCCCAATATTACACCTCACGCAAGCGGGTTGGGCAATTGGACCAAAGAGGCTTTTGTCAAAAGATTTAAAACCTATTCAGATTCGGGATATACAATACCTTCTGTAGATATGGCCAAAGGAGAATTTCAAACTGTGATGCCATGGACTATGTATGCTGGTATGAAGACCGAAGATTTAGAAGCCATATTTGAGTATCTAAAAACACTAAAACCTGTAGACAATGTGGTAGTGCGTTTTGCAGATGCTAAATAGAAAAGAATAATTTTAAAAATAAATGAGGTTTCATTTATTGAAAACAAATTATTTCACAAGCACTTTCTTTTAAAAAACCTCCTTTAATTGACCCTCTGTATCACCATAATTTCTGCCCCATTTTGAAATGGCTTCTAAAATAGGGGTTAAACTTTTTCCGAAATCAGTCAGGGAGTATTCAACTCTCAAAGGCACTTCGACATATACATCTCTTTTTAATAAACCATCAGCTTCCATTTTTTTTAATTGAATGCTCAACATTTTTTCTGTGATATCTGGAATTTGTTTTTTAAGTTCGCCAAAGCGCAGTGTTTTATTGCGCAGATACCAAAGTACGACTGTTTTCCATTTGCCACCAATAAAATTCATGGTAACATCCATTGCGCAGTGAAAGGTTTCACCCTTAATTTTATAAACAAATTCCTTCCCTTTTATAATCATAATCTATATTTTTGGTACTGTCAAATTTGACAGCTATTGCAAAGGTAAATAACTGTCATTAAGTTTGCAACTATACTAACTATAGTAATAAACCAATTTTAAAAATATGCAAAAAATAAGCGTTTTAGGAACTGGCATGGTTGGAAAGGCCATCGCATCCAAATTAATTCAACTGGGCTATCAAGTAATGATGGGCAGTAGAACCAACAACAATGAAAAAGCTTTGGCATGGGTTGCAGAAAATGGCAACCTTGCCAGTACAGGCACATTTGCAGATGCTGCTGCTTTCGGAGAACTCGTATTTAATTGTACCAAAGGCGAAATAACCTTAGAAGTTTTTAAACAGGCAGGCACCGAAAATTTTAAGGGAAAGACCATTCTTGATATTAGCAATGCGTTGGATTTTTCAAAAGGAATGCCACCAACATTGAATCCAGAATATTGCAATACCAATTCCTTAGGTGAAGCTATTCAGCAATTATTACCAGAAGCACATGTTGTAAAATCTTTAAATATTGTAACTGCAGATGTGATGGTAAATGCCAATAAAAGTGGAGGAGATGTTACCATGTTTGTGAGTGGTAATAATGCGGAAGCCAAAACCCAAGCGGTTACAATTCTGAATCAGTTTGGCTGGACTGATATTATTGACCTTGGTGATATCAGCTCGGCCCGCGGTACCGAGATGATGCTGCCAGTTTGGTTGCGTGTTTATGGCGCTTTTAAAAGTCCATACTTTGGATTTAAAATCGTGCGCCCATCCTAAATCCTTCCCGATGGGAAGGATTTAAAATTTGACGATGTTGGCTAGCACAAACCATCCTTATTGAAATTTGTGACAGTCCATGCCCCCAGGTTGTTGCATGTTTTGCGAGTGACAAGCGCCTCCATTTTGATAACCCATTCTGTGCATTTTAGCGGCTTTTAATCCTGCCACAGTTAACAGCATGGCTGTTAGGAATACGAATATTTTTGCTCCTTTTTTCATGATTTAATTATTTTGTTGTTTCGTTGTTATTGGTGTTTTCATTGTCTGCGTAATAGCTGCATCTGCCGCCGTGTTTCTGCATAAAAGTCTTACGGTCTTCTTCGCTCATATTGCGGAATTTGTGAGCAAATGCATAACGGTAATGCATGCCTCTTCTGCCACCAGACATGAGTTTAAAAATAGCACCTACTAACAGGAAGAATACAAATACGCGAACTAGAAAAAATGGCAAAATAAACAAGGCAATGCCTGTTAAGAATCCGGCCAAAACGGTTTTAAAAAATTGTTTCATTTTTGAATTTATTTTAATTGTTGATTATATGAAGGAAGACGCATGATTCAAAAAAATACTTTAATTATTTAAAAATAAAAAAAGGAAATCAAATTTTGATTTCCTTTTCCGAATGTTTGAAGTTTTTTAATTTAATTTCTGCCACAACGATTTCGCCATTCTGCTCTGAATTGCTCTCTTTCTTCGGCACTCATGTTTTGCATTTTTTCTTTCCATTCGTTACGCTTGTTATAGCCATTTTTGTATTTGTTTGGGCCACCTTTAAAGCCTCCGAAAAGTATTTTACAAAGTACTAATAAACCGGCAGCTTGCCAAAAATCAATAGGTTTTGCAATCGTTAATGCTTGTGGTAAAATAGCATTCCACAAATACATGACTAAATAACTCAATAGCGCTATGATGCCTGCTCCTAAAATGGGGAGGAATATGAATTTGCTTGTTTTTGATAATCTCATGGTAGTAATATTAATAGTTTTTAAAATCGTGATATAAATTATTTAGGCGCTCTCGCAAGTATTTGGTCGCATAACCTTTGCGAGATATAATGGTTTTAAGATTTTCTTTTTTTAAATCAGCAATGGCTTGTAAACTCATGCCTTCAACTTCATTCAATACAAAGACCTCACTTTGTTTTTCGGGTAATTCTTCTAGAGCTTCCATTAACTCTTCCCAAAATATTTTCTTGAAAAATTCATCTTCCGGTGTTCTTGTTTCGGCCAATAACAAGTCTTTAAAATTCAATTCACCATCCTCACTTTGAAAGGTGAAATCTTCCAGTGAATCGCTTTTCTTTTTGCGAAATAAATCGGTGATTTTATTGCGGGCAACGCGGTAAAGCCAACCACTCATGCTCTCTATGGTTTCGAGCTCAGTTAAATTGCTCAACTGGTACCAAACATCTTGTAAGATATCTTCTGCATCTTCATCAGATTTAACCTTGCCTCTTATAAAGCCTAGCAACTGCTTGCCATAACTGTTTACAGTTTGTATAATATTCGGCTTTGTTTCCGTCATTATGAGTTCCATTTTTTCGTCAATATATATGGTAGACGAATGGGTTTGGATTTTACTCTAAAATAAATATCGAGTTTTATTTTTTACGTTTTTTATCCTTTTCAATAAAGTGAATTATTTCACCCGCAATGTCTTTGCCAGTAGCGGCTTCAATACCTTCTAAACCTGGCGAAGAATTAACCTCAATCACCAACATACCTCTTTCGCTTGGCAACATATCTACACCCGCAATGTTTAATCCAAGTGCTCTAGAGGCCCTAATGGCTACTTCTTCTTCATCATCGCTTAATTTTACAACTTTACTCGTGCCACCTCTGTGTAAGTTACTTCTAAATTCGTCTTCTTTACCTTGACGAACCATGGCGCCTACCACTTTATCGCCAACAACAAAAGCGCGTATATCGCTGCCCTTTGCTTCTTTAACAAACTCTTGCACTAGGAAGTTAGCGTTCATACCATAGAAAGCTTCTATAACACTTTTAGCAGCTTTTTTGGTCTCAGCTAACACAACACCTAAGCCTTGCGTACCCTCAATTAATTTAATTATCAATGGAGCTCCCCCCACTTGTTTAATCACATGATCTATATCATCTGGGTGACGGGCAAATACCGTTTTTGGAAGTGCAATATTTTCCATGCTCAACAATTGCAGCGTTCTTAATTTATCTCTACTCCTTATAAGAGCCTGAGCAGTTAATGAAGTGTATATTTTTTGTGCTTCAAATTGTCTTATAATGGCGGAACCGTAATAAGTAACAGAGGCGCCAATACGTGGGATTACAGCATCAATATCAAGCAAAGATTTATTGTTGTGAAAAATGGTAGGAGCTCCTTTTTCAATCACCACATAACAATGTGTATGGCTAATGATTTGGGCATTGTGACCCCTTTTCTCTGCTGCCTCTATCAAGCGCTTGGTAGAGTATAGATTTGGATTGCGCGATAATACTACGATGTTCATGGTCGCTTGTTTTTTTTGTGATTATATGAGAGATTTTTTTGAGCTACATCTACCATATACAATTGCCCTAATAATTTTTTGCCCAACAATACCGGAAACTTCATATCAGCCCTATTGGCCAAAGAAAATTCTGTTTCTATTTCCTGACCAAATAAAG
Organism: Bacteroidota bacterium; assembly: GCA_025354385.1. GTDB lineage: Bacteria > Bacteroidota > Bacteroidia > NS11-12g > UBA955 > JABMMZ01. The sequence goes on along the minus strand of JANXMZ010000061.1, from coordinate 67,620 downwards.
TAATTTTTAATTTAACAAAGTATCTGTATTCGCGATCGCCAAAACTATTCTTTATTTTTTTCTCTTTGAAAAATTTAGTGATACAATCTTTTTTTATGTAGGCTTTATGTCGTGGGTCGAGCAGGCGAAATACAAGTACTTCCTCCCCGTTAATTTCTCTGATACGCACATGGTGGCAGTGGATAGAGGAGGTATCGGCACCAGTATCTATTTTACAACCTATGTTTTCTAAACCCAGTTCTAGAAAATCAATTTTATCAGAATTTCCAATAATGATTTTGTTTTTAAATTTTACCATCGTTATAGGTATTGTATAATTTAAAATAAGCACTTCTTTTTTCCATTAAATCCGAATGATTGCCGCGCTCAATAATATGTCCCTTGTCTAAAACAATAATTTCATCGGCATCTTGAATAGTGGTTAAGCGATGCGCAATGACTAAAGTGGTGCGGTCTTGTCGTAAATGATCCAAAGCCTGCTGCACCAATTTTTCGCTTTCATTGTCCAAAGCACTGGTAGCTTCATCTAAAATTAAAATAGCAGGATTGCGCAATAAAGCCCGTGCGATGGCTAAGCGTTGGCGTTGACCACCACTTAATTTGCTCCCCCTTTCGCCAATTATAGTATCAAATCCATTTTCTGTTTGAACAATGAACTCATAGGCGTTGGCCAATTTTGCGGCCTCCTCCAAAGCTTCTTGGCTAATATTTTCTAATCCAAAAATAATGTTATTAGCAATGGTATCGTTAAATAAAATGGCTTCTTGCGAAACAATACCCATTGAAGACCTCAAGCTATCTATAGTGAGTGTTTTGATGTCTTTGCCATCAATCAATATATGGCCTTCTGCAACATCATAAAAGCGTGGTAATAAGTCGGCAATGGTACTTTTGCCACTGCCGCTTGCACCTACCAACGCCACCTTTTTATTTTTAGGAACCGTAAAATTAATTTGGTGCAAAACAGTTTCATGTCCATAAGCAAAACTGACATTTTTATATTCAATCGCATGATTAACTTTGTCTATAGTCTCGGCATTGGGTTGTTCAATAATCTTAATATCCGCATTTAGAATTTCTTCGTAGCGATCTAAACTAGCAGCACCGCGTTGCACCATTGGAAAGGCTTGCGACAGTTGTTTAAAAGGAGGTATCACTTGACTGAAGATGGCGAAATACGCCAAAAAAGCCGAACCTACCAGCTTTCCTTCAAATACCATATTGCCGCCAAACCATAAAATAACCCCTGCCACAATAATGGCGAGCGTTTCGGAAATAGGAGAGGCCAAATCGCCACGGTGGTTTACCTTGATATTGGCAATGGTGGAGTTGTCATTTAATACATTGAATTTTTGCATGAATACATTTTCGGCTACAAAGGCTTTAATAACCCTCATGCCACCCAATGATTCTTCTAAAAATGAAAGTACCATACTTTGTTGTTCTTGGTTGCGTTTTGATTTTCTGCGCAGCGAGCGTCCTAATAAAGCAATGGACCCCGCAGCTATTGGCAATAGTGCTATAACGAAAAGGGTTAACCCTGGACTCATAAATATTAAAGTGCCAACGTAAAAAATAATGGTGACAGGTTCTTTAAAAATGGCTTCTAAAGACGACATCATGCTCCATTCTACTTCTTTCACATCATTGCTCATGCGCGATATTAAATCACCTTTTTTTTCATTGCTAAAATATGACAATGGCAACGCTAATATTTTATTAAAAATATTTTTGCGAATGTTTTGGATGCTCCTATTTCTTAAAATCACCAAATAATAAAGAGCCAAATAGCGGGACACATTTTTTATAACTGTTGCTATAATAAGTGCAATACAAATGAGAAGCAAAGCCTCTTTTTTATCATCCTGCACATATTCAGTCATCCAAGTAATAAATGAATTGTACAAGGAATTAAAATCCGAGCCACCACCAGCTGCTACCGCTTTGGTTTTAAAGGCTTCCTTGTTGTTATTAAACATGAAATCAAGCAGCGGCATCAAAAGGGCTAGAGAGAAAAGGCCTGCAATAATTTGAATCAAATTAAAAAGCATGTTAAGCGCAGCCAAACCTTTATAGGGGAGGATGAGGAGGATAATGCGCTTCATTGCTTTCATAAAGGGCAAATTAAATACTTTTTTAAATTAAATAGGATTATATTTAGATGAAGCTCAGTAATCAATAGGCATAATCAGCCAAGTATTCATAATCATGGGTAAGTTTGCCTTCTTTGCAAATAGTGGCTGCATCAATAATGTGGCTATGCGACTTCATTAATTCAGGAATCACATAATCTATTAACATTTGTCCGAAACCTTCGCTGGCATCTTTGGGCAATTCTGTTGGTAAATTACTAACGGCCATTATATCTATGCTGTCATTTTGGTAGGGTTCACATACATCCATGGTGGTAGGACTGTATCCAAAAACAGGGGCTGTAATTTTAGTGTCTTTTAAAGTGATAGGCACACTGCCGTTAATATCGCAACTGATATCAGCAATAACTTTAGTTTTGAAAGTTGGCAAGCGGGTTTCATTGGCCGCAAACAAGCGATCCATTTTGTCGTCCCAATAAATACCATTCATCAACAAATCGCAGAAGGGCAAATAGTAGCGGAACACACAGCGGTAACGGGTAGGGTCGTGGTGAAAGTCGCTTCTATCATAGGGTTTTCCATCAATACGTTCATATAAATTTTCGGTAAATAATTCTGCAAAAACAGGTTCAGAAAATATTTTAGTAAGAATATCTGCAGCGGTGACTTGTTTAATACCCGCTTCTTTTAATAATTCGAGGGCTCCTAAAGATACGCGTCCATTGCCAGTCAAGATTATTTTTATATTGGAAAGTTTTAATTTTTTTAATTCGCGTTTCACTTCTGCATAATCGTGGCAGAGGTAGGCTGGTTTTAATTCGAATGTATTGAATTTTTTACCCCAAGTAAGTAAGCCATTATAAGCCCCTACAATACCTGCGAAACGACCAAATCCCAATACACGATCACCATTTTTCCAACGCAGTGTTTCATAATCTATCATCGTAATTTGCTTTTGAATCAAAGCATGCATAAGGTGTTTGTTATGCGGTTGTTTTTTGATAGTATGCGAAAAGAACAAATATTTTTTATTTGGAATAAGTGCTTCGGCAGGCACTTCTTTAATGCCCAAGAGATAGTCGCAGTGGCTAATATCCTCTTTAACAGTAATACCTACTTTGGCATATAATTCGTCGGCAAAGCAGCGTTCGGGCGAAGGTTGTATATAAATTTCAATTGATGGAAAATGATCTTTGATAGCAGCACATTGGGCTGGTGTAAAAGGAACCCGTTTATCCGAAGGTAATTTTTCTTCGCGAAGAATACCGAATTTTAAATTCATAAATTGTAGGGCAAAGATATTGAATTGAGGTATTTTAAAATTTTTATTGTTTTAAAATTAGAATTTGTATTCACATCATCAAATTAACACACCATCAAATTATCAAATTGTCGTATCTTTGCACTCCTATTTTTTTTAGGAAACATCAACAATGGGGCTGACTGGAATTGACGGGCGGTGCAACTGAGATGTAAGCATGTAGCGCTTTGTTTGCTGGCGCTTTAATCTCAACATTCAAAATTTTAAGAGGCGACAATAACTTCGCAATGGCTGCCTAATCTAGGATTAAGCAACGCTATCCATCTTCGGTGCCTTTGTTTGGGTCGGTGCCGGGTTAAGATGGTCGACAGACCTGAATATCTACTAGGAGCGGTTGCGTCTTAATGGATTACAAAGCGACATAAGGTTTTGAAATGGTAGGTGGTAAACCGTTCAACGCCCGAAAATAATTACTACTAAACATGTAGAAAGCGTTATCATTTCCTGCTCCGGACCAGGGTTCGACTCCCTGCAGCTCCACCAAAAGGGACACATCACAAATTAATCGATGTGTCCTTTTTTTTTTATCCGTGAAATCCATTGCTACATCTTGTATGTAAGAGATGAGTGGATTTATTTCCTTGGTTCGACACTCACTTTTTTCCTCATGAAATAATATACCCGAAGGAAATACGAAAGTTTGAATTTTTCTTTTTAGTTGGATATCGCTAGAACTCCACAAATGTGGGAGTCTTGAACAAAATTCGAGTGCATCTGATGCTGCCTTTTCGAGGTTAGACACATTGATGGGACTTTGTGCAATTTTTTGAGAAATTTCTTTGTTTTCTTCCTTAAGTTTTTCTGTGTATTTCTCGTAAAGTTCTTTATTGATTTCCTCATATATAAATCTAATTTCTAACTTTTCAATTGACTTATTATTATCTTCAAGTTTTTTACTAAGAATATCTATTTCCTCTTTTTTTTCGCCTAAATGAAGTCTATGTTATTTACCGCGCAAGCTTTAGTCCAAATCCATTTCATAATACTTTAAATATATCAATTGATAATAATGAAGCAAGTATCTCTACAGTTGACATTGAACTTGTTGATTTCAATGGCATAAGTCAAATTAAATCCAATCAAATGGTTACAACTGGCAATAATGTCTTATCAATAAATACCTCATTATTGAGTAATGGATATTATTTTTGTTTAATTAGTACTAATGGTATATTATTGAAGTATGTTTTTTTAGTAAGAAATTGAAAAAATTAATCTTTATAGTTACTAATTTGATGTTAGGGGAAATTTATGCTCAATTTCCCCTAACCTTTAAACCATCTGGTCAAGCAGACTGCTACCCCTTTAGAATTGAGAATTCATATGATAGTGGTATTTTAATAACTGGCGGGCATGATACCATTCCTGATATTTTTAAAATGGATGCCAATGGTAAGGTATTATGGACCAGAGGTTTTAATTCAAAAGTAGAAGTAAATTATCTAAGTTTTAAACAAGCGAGTGATGGTGGGTATTTTGTATATGGAATAAGTTATTTATTTGACCCAATTTGGGGCGATGGATTTCTTTGTAAACTAAATCCATGTGGAGAGCAAGAATGGGGGACCATTTTTCGAATTGAATCTTCAAGTTGGGTAAATGATGTTTCAGAATTGGGTAATGGAAAATTGCTTATTGTTCAATCTGGAAATTCTTATAGAACTGGTGAATTCTTATATTCTCATCTTGGTATTTTTAATTTTGTAACTAAAAAATTTGATAAACAATACAGAATACCAGCAGAACCTCTTTATAAAAAGACATTAAATTACAATGGAAAATTTTATAATTTTGATTCATGGGCCTTCAGAGTTAAACCAGATTCTACAAATTATGATTTAGGGTCTTCTCAAATAGAATATGATAGTACATTATCTAAATTTAAAATACAATATTTTAAACCTTTTGAGATTCCAAACACTCATCCTATAATATTGGCATCACCTATATTTTTATCTAATGAAAATCTCATTTCTGGGGGAGTATTTCCCGGAATTAGAAATGATATAGCTTATCCTATGGTCTTTGTTAAATATGATAGCAATTTAAAAAGAATAGATTATAAAGATATGGGCCATGTTAGAAGAGGTGATGGTTATGGAGTAGAGGCTATAGAGTACTTGAAAAAAATAGATGAACAAAAATTTATCGCAATTGTCAATTATGAACCTTGGAACGATTATTTTATAACTGGTAATAATGAAGTTGAGTTTTATATCGTAGACACTAATTTCAATGAACTTAAAAAGATGAGTTATGGTGATACAGCTAACTATAAATATCACTTTAATGATGCAATTAATACCTCCGATGGACATCTACTAGTACTGATGCATAAGTATAAAAATGATTATGACATTGCCTATGAATTGGCCAAGTTTGATAATTCCCTAAATTTGGTAACATCAAAAGTGCCAACAAAACTTTATGACTATAAGTGTAAAGGAACAATTGATAGTTTCAAATTAATTAACCTTAATAGTTTTGATACAGTGCTTATGAAAAATTGGGACCCTATTGCCCATTCCACAGCAATAAAACAAACTTATCAAAATGAATTTCCATTCTTAATTTATCCAAATCCATCAAGAGGGAATGTGTTTGTTGCATTTTCAAAGCAAGAATCAGGGAAATTAAAAGTATATAATGCCATTGGTCAGATGGTGTATGAACAAACATATGATAAAATAGATAAGTTAGAAATTAAGATACCACAAAATATAAAAGGTTACTTATATTTCAAATTCGAGTCTTTAAATGTCAACGCAATTCGAGTACTTTATTTTCAATAAATTATGTTTTTTTAATGTAATTACATTCATCCCAAAGGTTCGACATTTGACACATTAGGTCCACTTACTAAAACATAATCCCGCAAAAAGCGGGATTTTTTGTTTTAGTTGCCCTGTGTTGTGCCCCGAGTGTTGCGAGGGGCACTAACACAGGGCAGTATTTTCAATTAAACTGAATGCCCTTAGAAGTTCGACATTCTGCCCATTGCCTCCACCCCGTGTTAGCAAAAGCCGAAATCAAATTTTCGGGCTTTTTTCATAACTATTAGTTGGCTTTTACATCACGGGGTGCGACCCGTGATGTGACTGAAAGGAAGTGGAAGTCTCTATTAGGGTTCACCATTACTTTTTAAATTTATTACTAAAATTGAAGGGACTGTTTAAAAAAAATCAAATTTGTATTTCATAATAACTGTTTCATTATTGTACAATATTTTATTTACTAAATTTATTTTTATACTAAGTGTAACTTTTAATATCCGTTATGCGAATCATCTATAAATCCAGCAATCAGCATTGAATATATCTGAATACAACAGCATCGTAAGGCAATGGAGTCCACATTTATTAAGATTCGCCAATAGGAATCTCAATAATTTAGACCTTGCCAAAGATGTGGTTCAAGATACCTTCTTAGCATTATGGAATAACCGCCAACAATTCGACAACACAAAAGCCAAACAATACCTTTTCACAATTGCCTACAGAAAATGCATGGACGTTTTCAGAAAAGTAAAAAATGAAAGTGAATTAAATGAGCAACACGAAAGCATCACCGATACGGTTCATTTTGAAAACTCTTTTATGAATAAAGAGTTGTTGAAGACAGCGCTTGAACGGATTCCAGAAATGCAAAGAACCCTTATTTTGTTGAGGGATTTGGAAGGTTATAACTATAAGGAAATTGAAGAGATAACAGGGTTGAACGAAAGTCAGGTAAAAGTCTATCTATTCAGAGCAAGAAAAATATTAAAGGAAACTATAACAGCCATGGAAGCGATATGAAAAAAGTAATTATTAACAGCAACAATTACGAAGAAATTATGTTCAATATACTTGAGAATAATTATTCGAAAGAAGTAAGAGAAAATCTGTTGGATCAAATTCATGCAGATGTTTTTTTGAATTTTGAGTGGCAACAGTGGAGTAAAACAATTTACTCCGAAAGCACAGACTTACTAAAAAATCAAGAAGCCGAATTTTTGGAAAGTTTGATACAGGCAGAGGAAAAAAAAGGCACCCTTATAACTATGTGGTGGCCCGTTTCTATAGCTGCCGGTTTAATATTGCTCATTGGTGTTTACGCTGTTCTTAATACTAATATTACAAATATTAAAAAAGTCGACATTGTCAATACGGTTCAAACAAATCCTACCAATTCCTTACCTCATTCTACAATCGAAAAAATAAAGGTGGTAAATGACCAACAGAAAGTTCAAGATAAATCAGAATGCGATTTTGTAAAATTAAATACGCCTCAAACCATCTCGCAGATTAATAGTGTTGAGGATACTATTAGCCGACCTCTGGTGGTGCAAGAACCAGTTTTAAAACGCGATTCTGAAGTGTTTGTAAAACTAGTAAATAAGCCTCAGCCAAAGTATAAGATTACTATAAAAGAAGAAACAATGGACGGTTTGCCTAACACAGATTTTGCCTATTCAGAAAAGCGTTACACCATGTTGGATATTCTTCAGCACAAAGATGGTATTACACTTTCGAAATTTTTAGACAATCCGAAATCAAGGGTTATTAAAGATTCCAATACACAAAAAACATACATTGAATACACCGCCCAAGATCGTTCTATCTTGGTGCTTACCTTATCAAATTAAAAATGAATACGTCAATAAAAATATCACAAGAAATGAATTACAAACCATTAATTAGTTATGTTGCAATTATTGCTATGTATTTTGTAGGCATCAATGTTAAAGCGCAAACATCGACATTGGACACCATTAAAATAAATATTGGTGGAGAATTCATATCAGTACCTATGCCTAAAATGGGCAATAAAATAACCCTTAATTTGGAAGACTCCAATAGCATTATACAAATAAGTATTGGCAAGACTTCCAAATTCAATACCATTGCAGCACCCAATACCAATAGGAATGAGTTGTCTAAAAATAGAATTAGTTGGTTCAATGAAATAAATTTTGGATTAGCAACTTTGGTTGGATTATCCAAAAACACTACTACAGATACATCTTATGGTTATGTATATGCTATTGGTAGTTCCATCAGTTCTAATCCCGCCAATTTTATTAAAATAACACCTAAGCGTGTTAATGCAGGCTTTTCCTTTGGGTTTACGATTAAAGAAAAATCCCGTCCAATAGGCACAACCCCATACCGTCTTGTTACTGGATCAAGATTTAGATTTTCGAAATATAGAAGCAATGGTGATTTTCATTCTACTGATGTGAAATATGCAATTGTAAATAACGCAATTAAAATTTATCCGGATAGTGTGCTTTCAGAAAGTTCAGGGAATTATAAAGCGGTAACCAATGCTTATCAATTATTGCTGCCATTATTAGTTGAGAGAAATATTATAAAAGATAAATATCAGTTGGCTTTTGGCTTAAATATAGGCATTGGTTTTAATTCTACAAGAATTAATTACAATTATGGGGGTAATTTAAAAAACAATAAAGGATTTTCCTCCTCTACAAACGCTCAGTTATTATTTCAGCCTGCTTTTCGCTTAACAAATAAGAGGTATTCACTTCAAGTATCCTATTCCCCTGGTTTCACAAGAATTAATTACAACACCTCTGAAAATGTATCTGGACATATGTTATATATAAGCTTTGGATATAAGTTGTACTAATGTAAATAAATAGTGCCTGTTTTTCGTCTCAACTTAATGAGGATATATTTGCGTTACATAATATGTTTAAAAGGATACAGGCGAGAGTTCATAGGATAGTTTTTTGAAATGTTGCCAATGATTTGTTAATAGGTTAAACGTTCATACCGAAAAATTTACAGATTTGGTGTGAATGTTTTCTGTTTTTACGTGATTTTTTTCGGAAGTGTTTAAAATAGTAGTAATTTTATCCCTAAAAAATCATGTATCACATCAGTATAATATCCGCCAGTGTCCGCATCAGTCGCCAAAGTCATAAAGTTGCACTTTATTTAAAAAAATACATAGTAGAGAATAATTTGGCAACTGTGGAGATTCTAGATTTGAATGAATATCAATTTCCTGTTTTCAATGAGCGGTTAAAATTTCAAACCAACCCAACACCAGAAGTAATTGCATTTGCAGAAAAAATAAAGGTGGCCAATGGGGTTATCATTGTTACACCAGAATACAATGGGGGTTATCCTGCCGCTTTAAAAAATGTGGTAGATCTTTTGTACGACGAATGGCATAGAAAACCAGTGGCAATATCTACAGCTTCAAACGGTATTTTTGGGGGCAGTCAGGTGATTACATCCTTGCAATTTTCTCTATGGAAAATTCGTGCATGGACAGTTCCAGCCATGTTCCCAGTGCCAAAAGTTCAAGAGTCATTTGATGACGATGGAAATCCCACAGACAAAGCAGGTATGGATAAACGGGCTGTTGGTTTTATTAATGAGTTGTTATGGTGCATGCAGGCTTCAGAGAAAATGAAACCAGTTCAATAATTTTATAATACGCGATGTCAAATATCCAATTCATCATTGAAGAGAGAGTGGTAAGTATCGGCAATTTTATGGTCGGCAGATTATTGCCTTTCCGACAAAAAAGAATGGTAGGTCCATTTATTTTTATTGATCACATGGGACCTGCGAAAATAAATGAGCGTGAAAATTTCGATGTACTTCCGCATCCACACATTGGTTTGTCTACACTCACATTTTTATTTGAAGGTAGTATTATGCACAGAGATTCTATCGGTACACAAATGGAAATAAAACCGGGAGAGGTAAATTGGATGACAGCAGGAAAAGGCATTGTGCATTCAGAAAGAACGCCAGAGTATTTGAGACATTCAACAAAATACATTCATGGATTGCAGATATGGGTGGCCTTGCCAAAAGCGTTAGAACAGATGGAGCCAGCGTTTCATCATACAGACGAAAATGAAATTCCAACATGGACAGAAGGCGATGTTCAGTTTAAATTAATTGCAGGCGAGGCATTCGGTAAAAAATCGCCCGTACCCGTTTACAGTCCTTTGTATATGTTAGAAATTAAAAGTAGCACCCAACAAACAATTCAGTTAGGAAATGAATTATATGGCGAAGTGGGCTTGTATATTTTAGAGGGTAGTGTGGAGATCGAAGGTGATACATTTTTGCCAAAGCACATTCTCATAGCAAACGATTCTAAATTATGTCAGTTTAATATGGCTGCTAACACCACTGTTTATCTTTTTGGCGGTGACCCTTTACCTGAAGAGCGTTTCATTGATTGGAATTTTGTATCCAGTAGCAAAGTAATTCTTCAGGAAGCAAAAGAAAAATGGATAGCGCAAACCTTTGATAAGATTCAAGGAGATGATCAGGCATATGTGCCTTACCCGAGTATCAAAAAATGATTTTAAGTATTGAAAAAATAATCTTGTTTTAAAAGTAACATTATCTTGAGCAATTCAGTTGTTCTTTGTAAATTTAAAACAAACCCAACTGCCCCTTTTTATTGCGCATAAAAATACTACAATCCAAAGTAGGTAATTTTTTGTCTTTAAAAAATTTTTGTCTGGCCAAACCTATCATTTGAGCAATCATCTCTGCCGTTTTACCATCACCTTTCATGCGTTTGCCATAGCGACTGTCATTCAACTGCCCATCATGGCATTCTTGAATTTGATGAATCACTTTAGGGGCTCTTTCTGGAAAAGTTTTGCTAATCCAGTTGAGAAAAACATTGCCTATACTGCCATTTAACCTAATGATGGTATAATGAAGCGAAGAGGCTCCTCGCCCTGATACTTTCTCTGCCAGAGGCAATATCTCGTGGCTATTCAACCCTGGAATAATAGGAGCCATCATTACATTAACGGGTATTTGATGATTGGCCAATGTTTCTATGGTCTTTAATTTGCGAACAGTACTCGCCGTTCTTGGCTCTAGTAATTGTCTTAATTGTTCATCTAAAGAAGTTAGCGTTATGCTTACATTTACAAGTTTGAGTTTGTTCAACTCAATGATTAAATCGAGGTCGCGCTCAACCAAACTGTTTTTTGTAATAATGCTTACTGGATGCCTGTATTTAAGACATATTTCCAGTATCTGTCTGGTAATGCCAAATTTTCTTTCCGCGGGCTGGTAGCAATCCGTATTGCCTGAAAGCATAATAGGAGAGGGCTCCCAAGTTGACTTCTGAAAAGTCTCTTCCAACAATTGAGCAGCATTTTTCTTAACCAGTATTTTTTGTTCAAACTCTGCTCCCGAACTATAGCCCCAATAATTGTGACTATTGCGAGCATAACAATAAATGCATCCGTGTTCGCAACCCTGATAGGGGTTCATGGAATAGGCCATGCCTAAATCAGGACTGTCAACTTTGTTGACGATTGTTTTTGGAAATACTTCAAGGTATTCCGTTTTGGAATGTAAAGAAAAGTCTTCTTCATCCAAGCCTTCAATATGTTCATAAACACGCTCGTTTCGGTTAAAGCGATTGTGAGTGTTTATTTGGGCACCCCTTCCTTTTATCAAGGTCTCATTATTCATTTAACAAAAATACAACAAAATTTAGTATTGTATAGCTAAAAATTTTAGCATAAATTTTTGCGCTCATTTCAGGCAATTGTCTCTTTACTTGAAAAAATAAATCTTATGTTTGTGTGTCTGTAAATGCTATTGTAACAATGAAATTTCAAAAAAGAGAAAGGCTGGTATTGGTTATTCCCATACTCTGTTTTTTTTTGTATGCCATAAGGTTCGAAGCAGGACATATTCGCATTGATAGAGGCACTCAACTCAATTATTTTAGATTTCAAGCAGATGCTTTCTTGCACTGCAGGTTGAATTTAGAAAATACGCCTTCAAAAGAGGATCTTGTTGAATACAAAGGAAAATTTTATATGTATTGGCCGCCAGTTCCTGCCTTGGTGTTTATGCCTTTGGTTGCTTTGTTTGGACTCGATTTACCAGATGCTCTGATAAACGCACTTTTTGGGGCCTTTAATGTTTTATTGGTCCTACTGATTTTTATAAAATGCAATTCAAAATTCAATCTCAACCTAAATCCTATATCACTAGCATTATTGGGGCTGTTTTGGGGATTGGGTACGGTGCAATTTTATATGGCCATGAAAGGCAGTGTATGGTTTATTTCTCAGATAATGGCACAAACATTTTTGCTAGCTTCAATCTTAGTCTTTCTGAGAGGCAAAGCAAAGATTTTTAACTTATTTTTATCGGGGTTCTTGTTGGCCTGTGCTATTTATACCCGCAATCATTTTGTATTTGTATTTCCTTTTTTTGTAGCACTTTTCTTTGCTTTGGAGAGAAATACTGGCAGAGTTGAAAACTTAAAAAGCTTGATCTATTTTTGTATACCTTTTGTTATTTTTAGTGGCTTAAATGCCATTTATAATTTTGTGCGTTTTGGTGATGTATTCGAAAATGGTTTAAAGTACCATATTATGAGTGCTTATTTTCAGGACAACTTTAATCAACATGGGTATTTTTCCTTACATTATTTTAGCCATAATTTCTACACAGAAGTACTACATTGGCCAAGCTTTAAGGAGTCTTTCCCTTTTATAAAAAAGGAGCCTGAAGGTTTTGGTTTTATATGGGGCTCCCCATTATTTCTTTTACTAATACCCAACTTATACTTTTATTTTTCTAAACTGAGAAAAAGCTTTTGGGACCCCCATTTTCAATTAATGTCTGCATGCCTGTTGAGTGCATTTGGAATGGCCATGGTTATATTTTGTATCATGGGCACCGGATGGGTGCAGTTCTGCGCTAGATATACACTCGACTTTCAATTCTTTTTATTGCTGTTTATGGTATTGGCTTTGCAAAATTACTTCAAGCATTTTTGGGTTAAAATTGCGTCGGTAGTTTTAATCACTTTATCTTTTTCAATACAGTTAATTGGCGCTTATTTTCTGAATTAAGAATGCTCATAGCAATCCAATTTGCTCCGTTTTAATTTTTGAGATGATCTCAATTATTCAAAGCCCCTGCATCTATCCAAATCTTTATCGTCCTTATTTCACATGCACTCATTTTATATGAAGGAGGCATAGATTTGGTGCCAATAGTTTGGTTGCAAATATTATAAAACTGGGATCCGTAAGAAGTATCTAAACGGAAATGTAAATCCATGTAATTTTTCAATTCAACAAAGTTTTCCAAATCAATACCGCCATTGGTGCTTGCGGTACTATCAGAATGACAACTGTAACAATTGGCAGTTAATATCGGTTTTACCTTACCCGAATAAGTGATATTGCTGGTGTCGCAAGCGTTGTTTTTTGGAGGAATTACAATGTTTGGCTTCCTTTCACAAGCAGACATCAAAAAAATAGTAATTAGCAAGAAATGATATTTAAAATGAATCATTATTTTAATGAAAGCAAAGGTAAATTAGAATAATTCGCCTAATGTTTATTTAATATTAAATCATTGTTAGGTAAAATGCGTTTGTTTAAATAGTCAATCCTTACTAACTCTTTAACAAACATATTTTCAAATCATTGTATTTTTTATACTGGTAAAAATGATCATTTAATATGCAAGTATTACATAAATTACATTGTTTCTTTGGCAAATTTATTGGAATCATGCAACTACTTCAACAATGGCTAAATATTATTTATTTTAAGAGTAACATATTTGACATTATAACAAAGTTCTATGTTTGAGGGACGTCGCATGAACCGGCCGGTTTTTTGAGATGTAGTTTTTTTTGTTACCTCAAGGGAAGTTCTGTGAGGAACGAACAGAAATCACCCGTAGAGGTAAAAAAAAACAAATCTTAAAAAATCTTTTTCCTTAGAAAAAGAAGGTTGGTTGCTGCGACTAGCTTTTTTACTCGCAATGCTCGTGAGAGCGCCTTCGGATTAGTTGGGGTATAATACTGCCTGAGATTAGAACAAATTTTCGAAGAAAGATTATGAGGCAATACCTACTTTTTGCACTTCGCTGTAAGAAGAATTAATATTTACAATACCATTTTCATTTTCAGCATAAATGCCATTCTCGCTAAATTGCTTGTCTATCTCCGACCAATTAACTATTCTCCGCTCTAGTTTTGAACTTCCTAATTTTGTTGGTATACCTATGCATTCATCGTCTATAAAAATAAATCCAAAGGCATTAAATACATTCCAATTCCAATAAAATGGATTTATCTTACTCTTAGAAAACTCCGTAATAGGTTTAATTTTATTTTTCCCGATTTCATTGATATAATCTAAAGCCTTCTGAAGTTTCCCTCTTCTGCTACTAGCTCTATAGGTATTGAGGATAATTTTATGCCCTGCCTTTTGAAGTTTAGAAATAACTTCAAAACACCCTTCTGCATAATTACCAATCTCAGGGTATTCGTGCTCTACAATGGTGCCGTCAAAATCGAGGAAGATTTGCATAGACTATAATTTATAACCTTGCAAAATTATAGCGAAGAATAGAAGTAATAATTTAATTTTATGCCAAAAAAACTTGTAAACAGTGGCAAAACAAGACAATTGTACAATAATATGAACACCCAACAAATACTAACTAACTAAATACCTTTTGTGATACTTACTCGATAAAAATGCCATAGAAAAATAAATTTATAATCCGATTAATTGGCTAATAGGCCAATTGCTATTATCACCGCTGCGATAAATAAAAAGGTGTAAAAACTTTGTTTCCACTCTCCTCTGAAAAGCAAAACAAAAAAAGACAATACTAACCATAGGCATGCCATCATAAACAATATATCTCCGATTAACAACAACCCGCCTATTTCAGAAAGCACCCCTAGGATAAAAAGCGGTAAAGCTAAAAACATAAATAATACTGGCTTCATTGAATTGCCAAAAAGATATTTAAGTATTGCTTTCATGAATAAATCATAGGCAATTTATGGAATTAAATTTAAAAAAGCGTTTTCTGAAATGGTTTTCCGTTCATGAATATTATTTTCTTTGAAGGTTCAAAAAAATGATTTAATTTCGCCCCTCAGTTCTAAACAATTCTGGGGGATTAGCTCATTTGGCTAGAGCGTCCCGCGTAATATGCGGGAAGGCCATCGGTTCGAATGTTCTGTAATATAAAAGGGGGATTAGCTCATTTGGCTAGAGCGCTTGCATGGCATGCAAGAGGTAACCGGTTCGACTCCGGTATTCTCCACTTACTCTCACAAGGCTTTCAGAATTTCTGAAAGCTTTTTTATTTACTCTAATAAAACATTAATAAAACAAATACTATGAAAACTAAGAATTATTAATTGGAGTTACGCATTAAAATTGTTTCATTTATCATTGATTATAATGATTTTGCCCTTATTTTTTACTAAACCCTTACAACCTACTATATAATAGTATATCCCATTAACAAGGTCAATATTCAATTGAACCTTTTGTTCTAACAGCACATTTAACACCAATTCTCCCAATTCGTTATATATAGTTAAATCATGAAGAACACCTGCATACTGCCCACTTGTAATTTCTATAAGTAAGTTCTTTGAAGCAGGGATAGGATAAACAGTAATACTTTCTGGAGGAATAGAAACTGGATGTAATTGTGTTGCTACCCCTGAATTTATAGTTTTCAATATTGTACCACTATCCCCAACTATATATCCGTTATTGGCATCTGTAAAGAAGATTCCCCTAAGATTTTGCTTTGTTCCGGGATCCTGCGATTTCCAGGTTTTACCTCCATTTATTGTCCTGTATATTCTATTGCCTGAAATAACAAATCCATTCATCCCGCTTGTAAAAAATACTTCACTTTCATAAGATATTAGTGCAAGTGTTGTCAAGCTGTCCCATGAAGTTCCCGCATTAGTAGTAGAAAAAATACCGCCATTACGGGAAATTACATAACCGGTATCTGCATTTGGAAAATAAATTGAATTGATTACAGAATTCTTTGGCAGGATAACTGTAGAAAATGTTTTTCCTGAATTTGTCGTTTTTTTAACCACCCCTTTATAATTGAATGACCCATCACCACCTGCAATGTAGCCAGTACTGTCATTTACAAAGAACATAGTGGGCAATGAACTTGTGCCACTTCCAAGCGAAAACCCCAATGGAATATATTTCCAGGTGTTTCCACTGTCATTAGTCATCCAGCATTGGTCATCAAACGCTGAATTAGCATAAGCGTATCCCTTCTTTCTATTTAAGAATTTGAATTTAATAATTCCTGACAAATTACCCGCAGGCGTAATATCCTTCCAGGTATAACCCATATTTTTGGTCCTGTAAAGTTTAACATTCGATGGGTTATGGGTTGAAATAAAACCAAAACTATCATCCACAAAATTGATATTATTGTCATAAAGCAGGCTGGACGATAGTGTTAAAGAAGAAAGGGAATCCCAAGATGAACTTGCATTTAAAGTCCTGAGTATAGGCCCCTTGAAAGGAAGGGTATAGCCAACATTTTTTGAGGAAAAGTAAATGCTCCCAAATGACCTATTCGTTCCTGAATTCTGCAATGCCCATTGGGCGAAGGAATATCTAGGAATAATTAAAGAGACTGATAATACCAGTATTTTGAGTATTTTTATCATAATATATTTGTTTAAATGGGAGGGCAAAAAGTTTACTGTTTTAATAGCATTCCAGTTTTAATAATTGCTTTAACAGAGGTGATTTGGTAAAAATAAATTCCCTTTGGGTAGTCAGTTAAATTGATGTTACATGTACTAGTTTGGAGAGATTTGCTGGTAATCATTTCCCCTAAAGAATTGTAAAGGTTAAATTGAACCGTTTGAGACAAGTTATTCTGAATATTAAATTCGTTTGTTGTGGGATTCGGATAAACAATTATCCTCGCCTCTAACGGTTTTAAATCTCCCAGACCCAAAGAAGAATTAGTAAGTGTTAGTGCATCCAGATCAAGTAAATTGCAAACCATTGTTTGGTCAGGGCAATCCTCATCTGCATTTTTAATGAATATATGGATGCTGTCCGGATATAAAGATGAATTGTAATTAAGAGGTAACTCAAAGGGTTTAAAATAATTTGAGGAATCAAATGAGAATTTTCCATTTCCTACTGTGTCACTTTTTAACCCATTAAATCTCGTCAATGTTATGGTTATAGTTCCATGTGAAGGTTTAATTGAATTGGTAATATATTTATAATACCCTTGTAAAAATTGTGGCCGGACACTTATCGTATCCTTGTAATTAATTGTTTGCCGGACATATTGATAAATATTATGCAAAATCAACGAATAATTGCCTGAATGCCTATCCGTAGTCCTGCTGACACCATATCTAAAATCAAAAGTCCAGCCATTCACAACTCCAGCCTTTGGATCGGGCACAGAAAAATCTGAATCCAGATAGGAAGACCAGGGGCCTGTATAAGTAGTATCCCATGTTTCAAAATCCCCATTCCTGATTTGCCCGAATATTAAGCCGGTTGGAAAAAGCGACAAAAATAGGATTATTTTTTTTATGGTCATTGAATTGCAATAAAATGAATAAATATACCCTATGATGTATAGGATTAAATTTAAACTTATTCAAAAATAATCAAAAATAGCAACAATAATTTATAAGTTATTTGTCTTTTTATGGTGGTTTTTTACGCTTATTGAGATAATTACTAGGGTTGACCTGATACTCTTTTTTTCATTCTAAGGTGTAAGCATAATGAAGTTATTCAACCTGTCAGTTTTAATACATGAATCCCTCTCACATTTTATAGAAAACCTAACAGGATATGACTGGTCTTTTTTTGTAAAAAACGAATGAATCTCAGTTGCTTCCTGCAAAACAACAAATTGACTTCCCAGTTTATAGATCGAGAATCTTTTGTTATTATTCATTTGAACAATAGGGATTTGGTTATAAATAATATTGTAAGTCTGATAATATTTATCAAATGAATTTGTTGCGATTATGATACTATCAATTGCTATTGCCTTATTCTTATGCAAGGCAGATGTGGCATCACTTAAACGGGCAGGTGTATAAGCTCCTATAAAGAATGGCAGGTCATAAGGATAAGTGCCTATCAATTCCCATTTAATCTTCACCATATCGTCTCTCAGGCGGGAAAATGAGACTGGTTTGGCCACCCTTAAATCAAGCTGTTTTAAATATTTATAGGTTGAGTTGAGATTTTCTGTATAAAGGCAATAGTTAAATAAACCGGGAGGGATATTCCTGAAAGCTGCAATCCGGTCTTTCATCATGCCAAACAGGTTTGTTATGCGTAATTTGTTAAGAAATGTGTAAGGGTAAGGCAGCCTGTCTTTGCCAATTAATTCAATAGCAGTTCCATCCCTGAGAAATATCAATGCGTTAAAGGCTTTCTTGGCAGCACCTCCATAAACGACTGTAAATCCGTATCTCTCATATTCTATTATGGCACTGTCAAGGTTATTCACTGCAATCAAAATATGGTCGATTTTAGGAATGGTGTAGTTTGTATTTTGGGAATACTACTCTATGCTCATTGAAAATATTATAAAAAGAAATTTTGTACTCATTTTTAATTTGCAATACCTTTGTTTTATAAGTTATATCTGGGGAGAAGGTTTTTCCTCAAAATGTTTTTTTGTATCATTCAACATTTTCTTCAAGCACCATTTGGCATATGGTTTGGCTAAAAGAAAACCAACTCCACGGTAAAAAAATTTCCTGGGTTTGGTATATTTAATGCTCAGATCTGCCTTGGTATTAACACCTTCCCCGCTTATTAAAAGTTGCATTTGATACCATTCAAGAATAATCATTTTAGCCGGCCCTATAGTTTCCCATACCTTTTCTTTACCCTTTTCCCATTTGGTTGTTAAAACAGTAAAATCCATTTTAAAACCCATTGTTCTCCCTTTCCATACATATTTCGAGTTCAATCCAACTGCATTTTCAGAAAGCTGTGTTAGTTTTAATTTACTTCCCATCATAGCCATGGACCTTTTCGTCATATGTGCCCCTGTATTCCCAATACTGTCCATATACGCAAACACTTTTTCAGGTGCAATATTTTTTATGATGATACTTTTTGATTTGAATTTGATACGTTTCAGGGAATCTCTGCTGAAAGAAAAGGTATTCGCAGAAATTACCTGTGTGAAATAAAATAGTAAAGCCGTAAATATGATAATATCCAGTTTGATTATTAATGACACAATTTTCCTGTTTTTTGTAATTGATAATAATTATACGGCAGCGAAAGTAGAAACCCCGAGGTCATAGCAATGAGCATAATATTAAATGTTTGTGTTGCATGGGTATCCATCTGATGGATTCCGGTGCCATTCATTTGGTGTGATAAAAACTGAGGCGCAATATATAAAAGGATAATATTTTCTGCCAACATCATAATCAGCATTGAAACAAGACTCATTTTATAGCTGCTTTTAAAAGAATCTTTAAAATTCATTTTTCTAAATAATATATCCCAAATAATCATAAATGCCATGGAAGTAATGAACCCTGCAAAAAGGGAAACCAATAAAACAAAAATCCAATGATAACTGACAAGGTAATAAGCCAGCCCCATATTGCCAATTGAACAACCAATAAGGCAAATAAACGTGGTAGTGTAGCATTGTTTCCAGATATGTAAATCGGACCAGTTCAAATGTGTGAGGATAAAAGATTAAAAAATAAAGGGAACAATGTTCCCTTTACTGATAAAATAAATTTACGCCTTTGCGCGGGCGTGTTGCGCACATATTTCTGCGCATTTTTTGCAGGCTTCAGCACATGCTTTACAACTTGCATGATGGGCAGCGTGTTTTTCGCACTCTTCTGCGCATGCTTTACAAATTTTAGCACATAAAATGTGAAGGTCTGTAGCAAACTGGGAACCCCTTGCCTCGAACCTGGCACATAATGCACAGATGTCGGCACAATCGCGACACAATGAAATACATTGTTGATGGCCATGGCTAATACAATCGGTGATACAACTTTCGCAGGTTGTCACACACGCTAAACAAGCGTCAATACAGGATTTTGAATCTGTCATTTTTTTTTGATTTTAAATTTTGAATAATTATTTAACGATACAAAGCTAATTTTATTTTTATTCTCGCAAACTGACAAAGGTCATGGGCGTGTCTGATTTCAATTACTCTGATATCTAAGCAAAGGTGAATCATTAAAAATCCCATTGTGTTGTACAATTGAGGTATAATATTACATCATTCACATTAGGCTCGTAGTTGATACCTTTTCACAGAAGGCATTCCTTCAAGGTCATACAATTCTAAATTTATGATTATCTCCGGGATTATTCCTTTTCTTTAAAATATTTAAGCAATGCCTTTTCACCAAATATGTAAAAAACTACCGGGGTAACAATTATATCCAGCAAGGTTGAACTGATCAATCCCCCTAAAATAACAGTTGCAACAGGATATAAAATCTCTTTACCCGGTGCCTGCGCATCCAGGGTAAGCGGGATTAATGCCAATGCCGCCACCAGGGCTGTCATTACCACAGGAACCAGCCTCTCCAATGAACCCCGGATAATCATTTCCCTGCTGAATTTCTCCCCCTCGTGCTCAATTAAATGGATATAATGCGATAACATCATGATACCGTTCCTTGAGGCTATACCGGTAAGGGTGATAAAACCTACCAAGGTGGCAATTGAAAAGGTGCCACCTGTAAGCATTACTGCGATTACACTTCCAATCAATGCTAAAGGGATATTCAGCATTATCTGCAATACGATCCTGGATGAACGGAAGTGCGAAAACAACACAATGAATATACCTGTTAATGAAAAAATGCTTAAAAACAGGATAAGCTTAGAAGCCGATTGCTGGCTTTCAAACTGCCCGCCATAAGTAATATAGTATCCTGGTTGTAATTTTAAATCCTTGTTGAGTTTCGATTGTATTTCCTTTACAGTACTTCCCAGATCCCTTCCTTGTACATTGCAACTGATAACAATCCTTCGCTGGGTATTTTCATGATAGATGCTGTTTTGGGAAGGGGTGATTTCGATGGTTGCAATTTGCTGCAATGGAATTAAAGTGCCATTATGGCCATTGATTAAGGTATTGCGGATATTTTCAATATTACTTCTACTTTCATCTGTTGTTCGCAGCAGGATATCAAAATATTTCTGACCTTCTATGATCTGACCTTCAACTTTTCCATTGTAAAATATTTCCAGGTCTTCGGCTACTTTTCCGGCTTGCAATCCATATCGCTTCAATGCCTCTCGGTTAACCTTTATTTGCAATTGCGGCACCAATACCTGCCTTTCAATCTGGGCATCTACAACACCCGGAATTGTTTTTATCATGGCATTGGCACTTGCCGCTTTCATTCGTAAATCTGCCAGGTCGCTGCCAAATATCTTAACGGCAACCTGGGCCCTGACACCTGAAAGCAGGTGGTCCAGCCGATGGGAAATAGGTTGGCCTATATTTACATTTACACCTTGTAAAATGGTCAGTTCTTTTCGTATATCTGCCAGTATTTCATCGCGGGTTCTTTTGATGTCCTGTTTCAACTCAACTTCTATTTCAGAATTGCTAACAGGTTCCACATGCTCGTCTAATTCCGCCCGCCCTGTCCTGCGGCTTACATATTCCACTTCAGGCACCCTCATCAACAATTTTTCTGCCATAGTTCCAATTTTGTTGCTTTCTTCAATAGATGTCCCTGGTGGTGTAGATAAATTGATAGTGAAGGATCCTTCATTGAATGGAGGCAAAAACTCTGTTCCAAAGAAGGGAACAATGCTTACCGATGAAATTATTAAAACAACTGCGGTAACAAGAATTGGCTTAGTATGGTTTAAAGACCAATTTAAAAGTTTGGTGTCTTTTGCTTTTAGCCATTTTACAAACCTGGTGTCATGCCCTTCAGTTTCAACTTTTTTTACAATTGCGCCAGTTCCTATTTTTTTACTAAAAATGCCTTTTATTTTTTGCCAGAAGGTAATAGACTGATTGGCTTTTTCTGCACCCAGTAAATAACTGCAAAGAGCCGGGGTAACAGATAGTGATACGATCAATGAGGCTGAGATTGAAGTAATATAGGCTATGCCCAGTGGTGCAAATATTTTACCTTCTATTCCTTGCAAATAGAATAACGGTAAAAACACAAGGATAACAATGACAGTTGCATATACAATAGAATTCCTTACCTCGCTGCTTGCTTCAAAAATAACTTGCCGGGTTGGTTTTGGATAACCTGCTATCCTGTTTTCACTTAATCGCCTGTGAACATTTTCAACATCCACTATGGCATCATCCACCAGTTCGCCAATTGCTATAGCTAAACCGCCAAGGGTCAATGTATTGATAGAAATACCAAATGCTTTAAAAATAAGTGCTGAAATAACCAAAGAAAGTGGGATGGCTGTAAGCGTGATGATGGTAGTTTTACCATTTGCCAGAAATATAATGAGCACAATAACCACTAAAATAAAACCATCCCTTAATGCATTTTCTACATTGGTAAGGGAGTTAGTAATGAAGTTTTTTTGTTGAAATATTTTAGGATTAAGTTTAATATCCTTAGGTAATGAAAGTTGCAATTCTGCCACTGCCTTTTCTACTTCATTGGTTAACTCTACGGTAGATGCTCCTGGTTGCTTTTCTACAGTTAATATAACAGCAGGTTTGCCATTAATACTGGCGTCGCCCCTTTTTACAGCCCCCCCGAATTTAACTTCGGCCACATCGCTCAGTAAAACGGGTAAACCATCCGTATTGGCTACTACAGTATTCTTTAAATCTTCAAGGTTATTGGCCCTGGCAATATTCCTTATTAATACCTCACTGCCGAATTGATTAAGGAAACCACCCGTTGTATTTTGGTTAGTTAGTTGCAAGGCATTGTCAATATCATTCACCGAAAGATTATACTGTTTGAGTTTTGAAGAAGAAATGAGCACCTGGTATTGCTTCCTTTGTCCTCCAATAGGGATGACCTGCGAAATGCCTTTAATGCTCATCAGGCGCCTGCGAATGGTGAAATCTGCCAATGTCCTCAGTTCTGCATCAGGGGTGGTATCACTGCTAATACCTACCATCATTATTTGGCCCATTATACTGCTAATAGGACCCATTACAGGGGTAATCCCTTTAGGCAATTGAACAGTTTGCAATTTTTCACTCACCAGTTGCCTCGCCCTATATACATCCGTATTCCAATCGAACTCAACAAACACCATCCCTATGCCAATAGAAGATGCACTCCGCACCCTTTCTACCCCGGGTGCCCCATTCAATGCCACTTCCACAGGCAAGGCCACCTGTGTTTCTATTTCTTCCGGTGCCATGCCATTGGCCTCTAAAAAAATAGTGACCTGCGGCCTGTTCAGATCCGGCAATACATCAACAGGCAAATGAATAAATGTATAGCCCCCATAAATTAGAATCATGAAGGCAAACACTACCACAAATAAACGATTTCGAAGGGAGAATTGAATAAATTTATTGAGCATTTACTTGTTGTTTACTTTTAACATACCTGCATTAATAGCAACAACTATGGTGCTTACAGTCATAAGGACCGCCCCTGCGGCAGGACTTAATAAAATCCCCTGCCTGTATAAAACCCCTGCGGCTAATGGCAGTGCAACTATATTATACCCGGTTGCCCATATTAAGTTTTGAATCATTTTCCTATAGGTAGCCTTTCCAAATAATATAAGGCTAACTATATCTTCCGGATTGCTGTTAACTAAAACAATCCCTGCTGTTTCAGCAGCAATATCGCTTCCGCTTCCAACTGCAATGCCGATATCGGCCTGGGCAAGAGCAGGTGCATCATTTACACCATCACCGGTCATGGCAACAAATTCTCCTTTGCCCTGCAACTCTTTTATTTTTTCTAATTTTTCATGTGGTAATACTTCAGCAAAAAAACTATCCATACCAAGCGTTTCACTTACGCTTTTTGCAACTTTATTGTTATCGCCTGTAAGTAATATTGATTTGATATTATTTTCTTTTAGAGTTTTAACGGCTATTGCTGATTCAGGCCTTATCATATCTGACAAGGTAATGTATCCGGCCAATTCATTATTGATTAGTACAAATACAACCGTTTCTGTATCATTGGAAGTAAATCCTTCCAGAACAGCAATGTCATTTTCTTTTAAATACCCGGGACTTACTACCAATACCTTTTTACCTTCAACCCTTGCTTCAACACCCTTACCTGTAATGGCATTGAAATTTTCAGCTGATGGGATTACAAGGGACAAATGTTTTACTTTTTGGAGGATACCGGTTGCAATGGGATGTTCTGATTTTTGTTCCAGCGCAGCTGCCATGCGAATTAATTCAGTTTCGGCCAGTCCGTTTTGAAATGAGACAATTTTTGATACTTCAAATTTCCCCATCGTAAGTGTTCCAGTTTTATCAAATACGATTGTGGTGATTTTCCTTGAGTTTTCAAACGCAGTCCTGTTTTTTATCAGCAAGCCATTTTGTGCAGACAAGGCTGTTGATTTTGCGACTACAAGGGGTACGGCTAAACCTAATGCATGTGGACAGCAAATAACAATTACCGTTACCATTCTTTCCATGGCAAAGGCCAGGGATTGCCCCGTAAAATACCAAAACGTAAATGTTGCAATACCTGCAAAAATTGCAATTACAGTTAACCATTTCGCAGCCTTATCGGCCAGGAGCTGTGTTTGTGACTTGGATCTTTGTGCATCATCCACCAACTTTATTACCTGCGAGAGATAAGAATCTTTTGCCGCATGTGATACAGTAACTTTAATAGAGCCATTGCCATTGATTGACCCTGCTATTATTTTATCCCCTTTTACTTTTTGTACAGGTTTGGATTCGCCTGTCAACATGGATTCATTCAGGTAACTTTCACCTTCCAATATTATACCATCGGCAGCCACTTTCTCACCCGGTTTAACAAGAATTACATCCTTCTCCATTAGTGTATCGGTCTTTACATCATGGATCATATTAGACATCACCATGTGGGCATCAGATGGCATCAGCTGCACCAATAACTCCAGTTCTTTTGATGCCCCTGCAACTGATTTCATTTCAATCCAATGCCCCAGCAACATAATGAGGATAAGGGTTGCCAGTTCCCAGAAGAAATCCATACCCTGTAAGCCAAAAACAATGGCGACACTATATGCATAAGCCACCGTTATGGCAAAACCAATCAAAAACATCATCCCCGGATTCTTTGTTTTTACTTCCCTAACCAACCCTTTTAAAAAAGGCCGGCCTCCATAAAAAAACACGATTGATGACAATGCAAAAAGGAGATATTGTGAACCTTCAAACTGCCAGTTAATCCCTATAAATTGTTGAATCATTACTGACAGTAGCATAATAGGAACTGTAAGGGCTGAAATGATATAAAACCGCCTTTTAAAATCAGCAATCATCATTGCATGGTGGTTATGGCCTTCCATGCCCATGGAGGGGTTAGTTCCTTGCTGCATTTTTCCATGGTCCATTTTAGAATAATCCATTGAAGCTGTTTTTTCAGGTGTTCCCGATTGATGCTGATGTTCCATTACAGATTTTTATTTGTGAATACGGTAAAGGATCAATGCAATCGTCCAAGGCAGGTTAAAAAGCAACAATACCCACCTGAAATCTGAAGCGATTATAAAATTTACAGCGGTCATCAATCCAATAGAACTGATTCCGGAAATCAATACAATACCAAATGTTCCTCTTTCGCGGGTCCTGAATGATGTAAGTGAAATAAAAACTGTCAGCAACCCAGTGGTAAAAATATAAGCTCCCATAACCCAAAAAACTTTTTGAAGCCAATGCATGAGACCGGGAATATCCTCCTTTACATTTTGAATTGTTGTATCCATGTAGTGAAGGTCTTCAGGCAATAATGGTGGCCGGAGAAAGACGAAATACATACCCATTGCCATAAGCACAAACCCGCCTAATGCAAGTAAGGATGAAGAGTATGGCTGAAGTTTTAACATTTTAATTTTCGAGGTATTACATGCCTTTCATATCGTGGGCTTCTGTTTTGCCATTGCCTTGCTCCACCTTAATAACAAAATCAGCAGTGTGTACTTTTCCCTCCGACTGGAATTGAATCCAGCCTCTGTAAATACCGGGTTTTTCAAATGTGGTGTGCAAATCAAATTTGCCATTTTCTACTCCGGGATGCACATGCAGGTAGTTCTTGTCTTCTATGCCTATTATCACCATATGGGCTTTTGCCCCAAGGTAATTTTCCAGTGTATTAGGGTCTACGGGCTTGCCGCCTTTGGTAATCACTCCCTTGATGTGCTGCGCAGTACCACTTTCAAACTTATTGCCCTCTTCCGGCGATAGTGTTACTTCAAAACCATCCACCTTAGATGTTAGTTGCGATTGGGTATAGGTTTTAGTTGCAATTTCCTTGCCCTTTACCTCCACATTAATTTTTTCTAAATTGTGTTCACCTCCTGTGGGCTTATAGTCGGCAAATAAAATATAGCTGCCCCCATTTTTAAAGGTGTAAGGTAAATCATAGCTTCCGGCTGCTGTATATTCAGGATGTTGGTGGTCGAACCAACTTAAATCATTGCTCACCATTATGAAATGGATTTTTCGTTCATGTTCCAAATCTAAAGGAACTTGTTCATTTTCTTTACCAACAATTTTTGGTGTTAATGAAATAATTGTTTGTTTACCACTTTCAATAACAGCAGGAAAACTTGAAAAATTCATTTTGTAGGTATTACCATTTCCTTTACCTGCATTGTCATTATGAACTAATGCCATCCCGCATTTAGGGCATTTATCGCCTTCCTTGCCGGTCACCTCGGGGTGCATTGGGCAAGCAAAGACATGTTCGCCGCTATGCTCAACAGGCGCTTCAGCATTGGTAACAGTTTCTTTTGGGGTTTGATTATTACAAGCTGCGAGTGCAAATATTGCTGCACTTATTATGGCTATTTTATATTTCATTATATTTATATTTTATTTCTTTTCTAAATTCATTCCACAAACAGGGCATGTTCCAGGCTTATCATACGTTTTTCCCTTTTCGCAATCCATGGGGCAGGCATAACTCGCCTGATGCTGGTGAGGCTGTTGAATTGAATCCTTTGAGCTGTCGGTTACCGGAGCTTTGGTGTTGGAGTTACAGGCGCCCAATAAGGCCACCATAGCAACAATTAATGCTGATTTTTTCATGATTATTTTTTTATTTAACTTGTTTGATTATTGGTTTAAATACATTATTTTAAGTTGATAAGTGCCATTAATAACAACCCTTTCACCTTCTTCTATACCTCTTAGCACAGTGGTATATTGTCCGTTATTTTCACCAGGTGAAATATAGCTAAGTGTATATTTTTCGGCTGCGTCCTTTATAAATACAGCAGGTTTCCCATTAATTTCTGTAATAGCTGAATTTGGTATGGCTATATTCCTGGCTCCTGCTTCACTGAAAACCCTGATATTTACAAATTCACCTATCTTAAATTTACTATCCTCATTGTCCATTTCAAATAATACTTTTTGAGATTGATTGGTGGGATTTATGCTTTGACCCATTGTAAGCAACTTTACTTTTTGTGTGCTGAGATTATCTGTACTTTCTACAAGAAATTCCTTACCGTTTTTCACTGCTCCCGCATCCTTATCAAATACCTGGGCCTCTGCATATAATTTTGAGAGGTTTGTCACTGTAAAAATATCCTGTCCGGCATTTATCGTAGCGCCTAATGAAAAATTAAAATTATCGAGCCTGCCGTTTATTGGAGAATAAAGGTTGATCAATCTGGTGTTTTGGTTCCCACCGGATTTTTCAAATAACTTCAGATTGGTTGCTGCGGTATTGTATCGCCTTTCAGCTTCATCAACATCCTTTTTCGCAGCTATGTCCGCTATAGACTTTAAACGGTCGTATTCCTTTTTTGCAGCTGCTACTTCTGCATTTAAATTGTTCTTTTGCGTAAGCCAGCTTATTTGGGTTCCGGCATCTATATTTTGTTCTACAACAGCCAGCAACTGGCCTTTTGCAATATTTTGGCCCACAATTACATTAAGTGAACTTATAATGCCGGTTTGCGGTGTCTGCACAACGGCTTTGCCTGATGAAGTGGGCAAAAGTGTGCCAAATAAATTGATTGAGGGTGTGAAATTTCCTATTTGCAAATCCAGGGTAGTTACACCAAAAAGAAACTGGGTTTCCTTCGACACTATTATTTGAGCTGATTCTGAATTATTGCCTTTTTTATCTTCTTCATGCTCCTCGCCTCCATGCGCATGAACATTGAAGTTTGAGAAGGGAAAGACATTCAGTATGCAAAGTAAAAATATACTTATCACCTTTTTACCTGCTTTTGAATTACGCTTTAAAAACAAACCAGCAAATAAACCGATGAACAGGGCGACAATAATTGTAACGATGTTCCCTGCCGAGAAAAAATCAGTTGAAGTTTGATTGGTTGTTTCAAGCGGTTGCGGCAATTTTTTTCCAACTTCAATACCTGATACCTGGATTAAATCCGCCCCTAAACTGCCATTAATACTTACATTAAAAGAATATATTTTTTTGTCCTCCAATTTTGCACTGAACTCATAAATCCCGCTATCTTTCATTTTACCTTCCATTTTTTGATTTGGATTATCAGTGTTGACAATTACCAATTGAGCATTGGCAATAGGCTTATTTGTTTTTACATCGCTTAAAAAAAGTGTAAAATGAGCATCTTCCCCGGCACTAAGCTCCCCGTATTTAATCAATACTTCGTATATTTCAGAACTGTTTTCAGTCGAAAAGTACGTAGCTGTTGTGGTGGTTGTCTTTTTAATATCATGGTCTTCACCCCCATGTGCAAATGTTTTAACGGTGAAAGTTAAAATAAGTAAAATGATTATTGTTTTGATTATTCTTATCATAAATTCCCTGTTAAATAGTCGATATATATAATGGTTTGGTTAAAGTTCTTCACTGTTAAAAGATAGTTTTTTCGTATTTCAGAAATATCATTTAAGTTTCTTAGAAAATCGGTGTAAGAAGTATTACCTGATGCAAAAAAACGATTGGAAGCATTGGTTAGCGAACCTACCTGTTGTAATATATCAGACCTGTATAAACCTAACGCTTGCCGATAAGCCACATATTTTGTATAGGCCGATTGCATTTCAGTAGCTAATCTTAAACTATTGGCGTCTGCATTGTACCTGCTCACATCCACTTTGCTTCTGGCCGCTTCTATATTGCCTTTGTATTGCCAAAACCACAAGGGTATGCGCAAACCTGCATAAAACCTGTTCTGATTGATGGTTGTTTTATTTCCCTGATTCAAAAATGCCACTGTAAAGCCCGGAAGGGTCTTTTGTTTTTCCAATTGCAATTTCCTTTCATTGATTGCAATTTGCTGCCTGACATATAGCATGGAGCTATTTTGACTGATGCCAGTATCCCCCTCAAATATCATTTTCTCCTCATAAACAACTATGCTGTCAGGTAAAAAATCTGATTTGATATTACACAGTATTTTAAGGTTTTCAAGTATGCTTTTATAGTTGGCTTCAGCTAAAATGAGATTTGATTTTACCTGTCCTGCCTGTACCTTGGAATAACTAGCTTGTATAAAATCAATATTTCCCGCATTAAAGGCCCTTTCTGCATTTTCTGCTATTTTTTGATACGCACTGTCTTGTCTTTTTAAAAGTTTCACTAATTCAAGCTGGTATTGCAACTCACTATACAAAATACTCACCTGGTATTTTACATCGCTTTGGGTCAACTTTCTTTCAGTTTCAGCTAATTTTACATTCTCCTTTTGTATTTTTTTTTGTGCAACATAAATAGTAGGAAAATCAAAAATCTGTTGCACACCAATTGTGTAAAATTGACCAGTAGGGTTTTGTACAAGTATTTCTGGCGGTGGAAGGTTGATAGATGATTTAACAAGTTGTTGTTGCTGTTCTATCGTGCTGTTGGCTGCCTTTAAGGAGGGGCTGTAAATGAAACTGCTGTCTAAAATCACCTTCAACGTCATCATTTTTTGCCCATTGGTATTAGAATGCATAAGCATGGTAAAAATAAACAATACAACTTTACAACATGATTTCTGGTGCTTAAACATTGATTTCAACATCTTCAATAAAAAATTTAACCCGGCTTTAATCAACCCTGAAATATTATTTGCATTTATCTTATTCATTTATTGATGGGTTTTCACGGGTCTTACAAAGGGGTATAGTTTCAGGTTATTGGTTTTAGAAATAGTTTTAATTGATTATAAGCAACATGTATACTGCCATTCCTGTCATTGCTAAATCTTCAATGATAGTAACAGTGCTCATAGGCAGATTGAATACATCACCTAAACAGGCACACTTTATGGCCCTTTTATCCAATACACTTTTAATGACACCGATAGAACTAATTCCCATAATTACAACTGTAGCTATATTCACAAACAGAGGGTTGAAATGAGTGAGGTATGCAAAACCCAATGTAAGTTCAATAAAGGGATACAGGTACCCATAAACTTTTGCTTTTTTTGCGATAATATCATACATGGCATAGCTTTCTGCAAAGCCCTTGAGATTAAGTAGCTTGAAAAAAGAAAATACGATGAAAAAGCCAGCCATAAAACTGTTCATCCATTTCATTGCATTAAGGGTTAAGCCATTTGAAGATGTAATTAGTGAAACACTCATAATGAAAGCTATAATTAACAATAATGGCTTATAAGTATGCAGCCAGGATTTAGCCATTTCAACAGTTTCAATAGGGTTAATTGCAGAAATCCGGTATTTGGCATTTATTCCCCCAAGTGCATTTTGAAAATCTGGTAAGGCGATATGATTATCCATAGTGATAATTGCCCGGTTTGTTTCTTTAGAAACTTCGACTGCCGCAACATCAGGTAAGGAAAGTAAGGCTGTTTTCACTTTAGCTTCACAACTTCCACAAGTCATTCCGGTTATTTGATAGGTATGTTTCATTTTATAAAAATATATACCACAAAGGTCGTACTACCAAGAATTTCAAATGTTATACAATTACGCAATTATGTTTAATATTAAAGTTGATCAATTGATTTCCGGTGATGTTTTTTTAATGTTTTAAACTGAGTGGCGGAAAATCCGGTTACCTGCCTGAATTGGCTGCTTAAATGGGTAACGCTACTGTATCCCAGTTGAAATGAAATTTCCGTTAGGGTCAATTCGTTGTAAACAATTAACTCTTTTACATATTCTATTTTTTGAGCCAGAATGTACTTTTCCAGTGTATTATTTTCTGCCTGGGAGTATAGTTTGCCCAGATACCCAAGACTTTTCCCGAATTTTTTTTCCAATACAGCCGAAAATTTCAGCTTTTCATTTTCAAGTTTTCCTGAACGTATGAATTGCACAATAAAGGTTTTCAAATCCTTGATTAGTTTGGAAGTTTTTCCTTCTAGTAACTCAAAGCCATTGTCGTTAAGGACTTTTGAAAGTTTTTTTTTGTTCAGGGCTTCAGTCTCTATAACAGCAAAGCCCATGTCAACAGATTTCACATAGAATCCTTCCCTGTTTAAAGCCTCATCCACCACCCTTATACAGCGCAAACAAACCATGTTTTTTATGTGAAATGTTTCCAACATTGCTTTTATAGTTTATTAGCTTTTATTCTTTAATGATTTTCTGATTATAAACCCCATCAGCAGTTTGAAAACTTAAGAACCATACCCCTGATTTAAGGGCTTTTGCATTTATGGCTATTTGATTTGATTTTGAAAAGTCTAATTCCACCTTTTGCTCCCTTCCCATTATATCATAAACATGTATATCCTGAATCTTTAACTCTTCTGGATTGTCCAGAACGAAGTAATCTGACACAGGATTGGGGTATACCTTAAAATGCAGGCTTGAAGTATGAATAATACCGTTCACATAATTATAGGTAATAGTGTAAAATAGTGTGGCCACATCAGAAAAGTCAGATTTATTTTGAACACTATAAGCTATTTTAGAAGTTCCGGACGAATCTTTTGTATTAACATGGAATGCTATAAATCCAGTTGTATCATTATATCCGTAATCCATTATAAAATCACCATTAAAAGGCAAATCCCCTTTGCACTCCCCATTGAAGCAAGAGGATACCCACCAGTTTTGATTAATTGAATCAGAAACTTTCATCCAATTATAATCCGATACTTTAAATTTACCTGTATGGAATTTAATCACAGTTTCTTCATACATAAATGAAACATTTGTTACTAAATTCAATGAATTTCCATTTGGGAATGTAAGCTGGGCATACAATCCACTAAATTTAAACAAAATAAGGAGGATAATAAATACTCCTTTAGAGTATAGTGGGGTGATAATAAGTTGCAGGTGTTTATTGAATGTCATATTTACTTATTTTTTGTGTGCTAATGCCTTTATCCGTCTTTAGGGTGATTAAATATTGACCGGAAGCCAGGTTGGAAATATCTATTTTAGTCAACTCATCAGTTGAATTTATATCAAGTTGTAAAACACTTCTTCCATAAATATCAGTAATATTGACTGTTTGAATAATTATATCGGCATTTTTATTCTGGATAGAAACATAATCATTGGAAGGATTAGGATAAACGAGTAGTGCAATAGGTGCTTTTGTATCTTCCACTGCAAGAGGCCATACATTCATATTATCAATCATATAGGCCCTTTTATTGGTCTTATCAACAAAATATATCTTTCCGTCTGGGCCAACTTTTAAACCCATTGGGTCCGGCTTTGCAATGTATTTAAGTTTTATCCGGCCTACCTCTTTGAAATTATCAGAAATATTATAAATAATAATTTCGTCAGTTCCATTATCGGTAACTATAAGCCTGTCACCATAAATATCAATCCCAACGGGACTTGTCAGACCTGTAGTTACAATATCTTTTATTTCCAAACCACTATAAACTTCATATTCCTGAAGTAGTTCATTATTTACTTTTGTACCCTGTCCTGCATCAGAACCTGAGGTAATATCCACCCTGAAAATCCTTTTACCAATAGGGTCGCAGCCATATAGATATTTCTTTTTATCATCAATAACTATATGGCTTGGCAGAGAAGGGTGTTTGGTAAACTGAAAATCGTTATAAACCCTCACTTTACCTGCGCTATGGTCTGAACCACCGGGTTGATGCGTCTGCACATAGTCATATCTTTTCAGGTTTCCTTCAAAGCCATCCAACACCCAATAGACCAAATCTTTTTCAAACGCAATACCTTTGCTATACGGACTTTGATGAATCATATCCAAATGACTTCCATTCACTTGCGAAGAACTGGGATTGCCAATGATGCCATAGATATTTAAATCACTTGACCATAATGTAGGACCTGTATATTGGCCTGTTTGGTGATTGGCATCTAATATATCAGCACTAGTAGCCCATAAACTATCACCAAAAGCTATAGCACTTGCCAGGGCCATAAAGTGGTAGGCATTTCCATCTTTTACATATTTATAGGTTCTGGAGCTTTTATTGGCATTGGAAACAATAACAGTACTTCCGCCTGAATTAGCAGTTCCCTGATTTAATATCCATAATTCAAAACTGCGTTTTGATTGATCGGGATAAAAATCGAGATCAACAGCAGACGATAAGCCACTACCAGAAGCAGCAATCATGGTA
The DNA here is from genome assembly GCA_025354385.1 of Bacteroidota bacterium. Taxonomy (GTDB): domain Bacteria; phylum Bacteroidota; class Bacteroidia; order NS11-12g; family UBA955; genus JABMMZ01. The sequence goes on along the minus strand of JANXMZ010000061.1, from coordinate 33,704 downwards.
AAAATGTTTTTACTTGAGTCGAATACATACGAATCAATGCTTTGCTGTGAAAGCAGTGGTCTGGCACTAATGCCGATTAGCAATGTGCAAAAAATTAGATTTTTTTTCATCGTTTAATAAATTTATTTGTGATTATTATGTCGTTTGTTTTAAGTCTGATAATATATATACCATCATCAATATTTGAAATATTTATGTTTGGATTTGCATTATTTGAAATATCCTGTGATAAAACTGTCTCACCAACCATATTAATAAGTGTTAGCTTTGCGGAAAGGCAACTGTCAGGAAGATTTATACAAAGAGTTGTAGTGGCAGGGTTTGGATAAACGATGATTTTATTGCCTTTAGATAAACAGGGAGGGATACTGGAAACTTTATGCTTTGGGGTACAATTTTCATAATGCTTTGGATGTGGGAATGAATCCAAAATTATGTTTTCATCACCTGTAATATAGGGAGCATAAGAAAAATTAAATACCATTTGTTCGTCAGTTTCACCAAAACCGGGACTAATTGTTAACGGAGGGTTATTTGGATTGTTTCCATTAGACAGCGTGTTATCATAATTTGCAATAGCATGCAGTTCAGTCCCTTTTTTTAAATACACAGGATTTTGGGAAAAATAGGTCCCTTCAGACCAGATTTCGCCATGATCTTCAACTTCTAAAATTTGCACTGTATCATTGCCAGGCTGAATAGCAAAAACCTTAAAATCAGTACATATATGGTGAAGGTTGGGACTGACACTAAATAGTGTAATATCGCTGCTCAGAGTTTTAAATTCATGGAATTCAATTACTGAATCAGGTTGAACTATGAAAGGCCCATTTATCAGGTCTTTATCATGGTGAAGCAAGGCACCAATTTCTATTGCCCTGTTGCCGACACCCCTGGTATATTTTATATTTAATCTGGTAGAATCCAATTTACCACCTGCATCTTCAGCATATTCCACCTGTATAATATATCTTGAACCGGAATCTATTTTTAATGCACAATTTCCTGGAAGGTTTAAAGGGTTGGTACCATGAACGAATCCATATAAGGGTTTAGCAGAATTGCTTCCCGTACCCCCGAAATTCATATAACCACTCCCTGCCGAATCTAACAGGGTTGGAATAGAAGAAGTATCTGCATATACATATACTGCATAAATGGCAGAAAGATCTCCGGGTATTACTTCTATTTGTTTAATCAGTTTAGAAGAACTGAGGGGAGGCGATAAAATAAAACATCTCCTAAAATTTACACCATTATAAGGAATAATATAATCCTGCATCTTTAGTGACACATCGGGGGAAAGAATTGTGCTTTTTATTGAATTAAATACCGGGAACGGAGGTTCATTTGCAGTATCACCCCTTGGGCATCCTGAATTTACCCAACTTGCAATTAAACCTATCTCCTGTTGGGTCATATTCTTTTCATTAACATACCTGCGATGCCTTGTATTAGGCTGGTAGGGGGGCATGGATAAATAAGTTGAATAATATTTCATGGCATTCCTTTGCGCATAAGCTTCCTGATAACTGGTAAGCGGGAAGGCCGCTAAACTGCTCTGGTTGTTATGGCAACCTGCGCAATGTGTATAGGTAATACAGGCAATATCATCCGCCCATGTAACTGTTTGTGCGCATAAATATTGCAATTTCAAAAAAGCCAATATCAGTATTAAACCATACGTTTTTTTCATTGTTTTATAAATTTCCGGGTAATCACCCTTTCATTTACTTGTAATTGAATAATATAAATTCCATTTGTTAAAGAGGAAATATCCAGCATGGTTTTATTTGCAGTAAATGTGAGTAAATTTTGAAACTGTATTTCACCCAATGTATTCATCACTCTTATTTCCGCCGATTGGATCTCATCATTAAATTGAATGGAAAGGGTTTCGTTGCCTGGATTGGGGAAAACCAAAAAATCAGACTGAAGAATTTTATCTATTTTGGAGACAAATGGCTGATAGGTACCCTTACGGTATTTGACTGTTCCCGAGTTGTCGTCCTGCCAAACCACAAAAATATTACCCTGGCTCATCGCCACATCTGCATTGGTAATGTCTTTTAAATCAACTGTGTCATACTGGGGAGGAAAACCTTTAAGTAGATTATTTGTAAATAAAATTGGTAGTTGTGAACCACCGCTGACAGTTTGTTTCCAAACAATGGCCATTGCATTTCCATCATTCGCTATCCTTGGATAATTCTGCTGGCTGAGTCCTGCAATATTTCCCGTTAGGCTTTTTACTGAATTTACACCTCCGCTAATGATGGAAGATTTACTTAAATAAGTGCGGTAGTTCCCACTTCCCCCACTCAGGAAGACAGAATACAATGAATCTCCCGCAATAACGCCATCTGGTCCGCTGGAAGGACATGAATTAATATTCCATTTGGTATTATCGGCAGCAAAGCCATTTTTAAAAGATGCATTGTTGTTCGTTGAAATACCTGTCCATATATCGCGGATATTGCTGAGGTTGTCTCTATACAACATTGCTGAGACACTGCCTGAAGTGACCAATGCACCAGGGCAACAATCACATACCTCTGCATTTACCCCGCTGTAACCGCTAGCCCTTACATCGGCAGAGAATGTTTTGCCATAATCTGTGGACCGGGTAACCACCCATCTCGATTTAAGGAAGGATGAATTGAATTTCATAAAAGCAACTATGGGATTTCCTGTGGCATCCACAGTAACAGTGGGAAAACGGGAAACGCTGTCGGCAATAAAATCCACAAGAACAGGAGATGAGAAAGAAATACCCCCGTTGAAGGAAGTCATAATGTAAATGTGATTGGTGTCTGATGCTTCCGGAGTCCTTTTAACCACTACGTAAACAGTATCACCTTTCGAGGCAATATCCGGTCCCATCCAGCTAGCACTTGCCACTTTTAACCACAGGGGATTTAATTTTACAGGAGTGGTGAACATTGTGCCGTTCCACCTTGAGAATAAAACAGCTTCATCAGACATTCTTCCCCAAACCAACATAGGGTTCCCCTTGCCGTCTAACGTCATACGGGGGTGCATATTGCTATAGGTATTGGAAGAAAGATCCATGCCCATACCCCATGAAACTGGTTTTTGCCCATAAGAAAAAACACTTATACTGACCATTGCGATGAGTAATTTTATTTTCATTGTTTAATTATTTTTTGGGTATAAAGTTGATCGTTTGATTTTATCCGGATAATATATAATCCACCATATAGTCCTGAAACATCCATTGTTATATTTGTTTTATTATTTACTTCCTGCGATGTAATAACTTCACCTAAAACATTCAATATTGTTATTTCTCCCGATTGCACTTCACTTTTAAATTGTAAAGTGATTTGATCCATTGCCGGATTTGGATAAACATCTATCCGGTTAAAGGAATTATATGCTTTGGTTATAGAAGCAGTTTTATCTATTACCAAAAAACTTCCCATCATTCCGTCATCCTCATGATGGAGCAAATGGCAGTGATACATATATGGAACCATGGCGTTTGAAAATGTTTCAAACCTTGTAATGAATTTTACACTATCACCCGGCATTACCAATACCACATCTTTCCATCCCCTATCTGATTGCTGGGGAGGTTTTCCACCCTTTTCAACTATATTAAACTGCACATCGTGAATATGGAAAGGGTGCGCCACCAGGGTTTTATTTACCAGAGTCCAGATTTCTGTTGTATTCAGGCCAACTATTTCATTGATACTGTCCATATCAAAGGTTTTATTGTTTAAACCAAAAGGCCCGTCTGCACGACTTGGAGGATCAATTGGAAGCAACCTGATAGTATCCATTACAATCCTTCTGTATTTTGTAGCAGAAATACTATTGTAGGGTTCGTAAGGAATTAATGCAACCGGAACCTTCGTAATTGCCCCGGGCAGAGCAGTAATTATATTTATCTTTAACAGGTTAAAATCCTTCCTGTTTAAAAAATTTTCATTGTACCCTTCTATTGTATCGTTATTAATACCAACATTTTTAGAGCCATAAATACCATTTTTTAATTCAGAACTAAAACTTTTAAGAAAAACGGTTTGTCCGGATAATCCTGAAAAATTCAACAGTATTTCCGCTCTTTCACCCGGGCTTAACACCAATCTTGTCATAATAATTGGTGTGTCTAACAGACCCCCGTCTGTGGCTATCTGGTAAAATATTTGTCCATTTGAAAATCCAAAATCATAGGTCCTTAAACTACTGCCGTTCAATAATCTAAAACGAACGACCTGAGAAGGTGCATTAAAGTAAGGATGAAGGGTTCCGTTTACAAACAAAGCCGTATCCATTTCAGTGGCAATTGCAATTTGTTGCAAATCATCAAACGCTTTGCTTTGAACAATAATTGGAATATCATCAATTCCGTAAGTTCTTGGGAGTGCGAGTGCTGCTTCTGCACTATCTTTTACAATCAATAAACCTGCCAGCCCTTTTGAAACCTGAGGGTCGGTTTGGCCGGCTCCATGAGGGTGATACCAGAAAGTAGAAGCATTGTTCCTTATTTTGAATGAAGGGCTCCATGTATTGGAAGGGTTTATTATCTGATGAGGGCCACCATCATTTTGAGGGGCTACATGCAGACCATGCCAGTGCATTGTTGTCTTTACATTTAAATTATTTTTAACATTCAAAGTGATGCTATCCCATTTGTTGACTATAATGGTCGGTGACATCCAAACCCCGTTAATTCCATAGGTGGGTGTTGCTTTGCTGCCATAAAAAGTTTGGGTCCCGCTTTGAACATTCAGATTAAAAGTTTTACCCACCAGTACAGGGGGAATTGCCAATTGATTTTGTGCAATGGACAGCAACCCCCGGCTAAATAAAAAAATGAAAGCAGTAAGTCTCATAACTATGGTTGTATAAGGATTTTTCTGCTGGTTATCATTGCACCCCTATCATAGATTGAAACATTGTAAATTCCTGAAGCAAAATTTTCTGTAGAAACACAGATTGAATTTGTTTCAGACATCCCTTTTACTATTTCCCTGCCCAATTCATCTGTTACTGTAAAAATAAAAACTGATGACAGATTTGTAATAATATTGAGGTTATCCTTTACTGGGTTGGGGTATATATTCAGAACATTGTTGGTTTTACTTTGCAGGATTCCGGATGTTGCGTTTACATATAGAATGTACGTAAGTGTATCTTTCAGGCCAGGATTAGCTATATCCCATACAATATAACGGACAGTGGCTGTGCCGTAATTTACATGTGGTGTAATATGCAACAGGATCAACCCATACTCACCAGGACTAACAGGATTCATAGTTCCGCTATCCACCAGAGAGGTATTGCAAATCTGGTTATCACATACCGATGCTTCCCAGTTTGCAGGAACTGCCTCCTTTATTTCAAGCCATTTCAAGGTGATGGTCTTGGAAGATGTATTGAGTTGCTGAATGGAAAGTGTTTCTAAGTCCTCCATCATTCCTGTCATCTGGATACTGTCATTTGGGGTATTTGAAAATGTCTGGCCCAAAGACATACCCATAAACACCAAAAGTAACGTTACCAATAAGATCAATTTTTTGAACGAGGTCATTTTAATGATTGACAGTTAATTTTTCTGTTGCAGCTTTTCCATCCACCAACAGGCGAACCAAATAATTACCGCTTAGCAAACCGGCAGTACTAAATTGCTTTAATACCATTCCATCATTACCGCCATTAATAATTGTTGCGACTTGCTTTCCTGTTAAATCAATTATATCCACCTTTATATTAGCTTTACCCTTTATATTTAAACTTATATTTACAATATCACTTGTAGAATTGGGGTAAATTTTAAAATTAGTTGGATTTGCAGTACTGTTTTTTAACCCTGAGGTGCCTTTTTCAGAAACCTGTAAGGTAGAAAGGAAGGTTTTATCGCCAGATTTATGACCGTCAAAATTAGAATTGAATGCCCCGTAGAAGGTCACATCTCCGGTACCTGAAGGTGGTGCAACCCAGTCAAAAGACCATGCCATAAAATTTGTGCTTTCAACCCCATTTTCAGTGTAAGTTATGTACTTATTAGTCCCCACTAATTTTGTCTTTATGGCATCTGTTACTACCATTGTTCCAAGTAAATCTCCTTTTGCATTTTGTGGCGAAACTTCAAATCCAAATCTTGTTGCCCCGCCTTCATTGTTTGTGGCCGTTATAGTATAAGTTTTACCGGGGGTATAGCCTTCAATGGGGATGTTGGAAGTCACCCAGTCGGGCACTGATTCAGCATTTCCACCATGGCAGGCAGTACAGTTTTTTAAACTATCCCCGGGTGAACCGGTGTACCCGGGTGCGGCACCATCCTTTTTCAGGATTTCCAACGGTGCAAATGACTCAAGTAATATAATTACCAGCAGTAAAGATAAAGCAGAAAAAATGAGCTTTTGCATATTTCTTATTTGTTAAATTTAACGGACAATGTCTAGTTTTTGGGTAACGCTTTTTCCATTGACCTGCAATCGAACCAGATAATTACCGCTTGGCAATGCTGAAATATTGAATTCTTTTGTCAGGATTCCTGTTTGTTTCTCATTCATCACCAAAGCAACCTGTTTTCCTGCAATATCAATAATATCAATCATTAGGGTAGACGATTGTTTCAAATCTATGGTGATTGTTATTTTCTCATTTGCAGGATTTGGGAATACATTGAATGTAGAAACAATATTTTTAACATCATTAATAACTGATGTGCTGAAAAAAGTGTTTAGCGCATTCCTCATAATTGTTGTATCACTGGTTGAAAAACTGAGGGTAGAAAACAATACTTTATGGTCAGTACCGCCCAACATTACAACTGTAGGCATACCAAAACCACCATAATAGGATACCTGCGCAGCACCACTATCTAATGCGGTGTAAAGAGACAGGCCATTTGAACTAACCCAGGTAGATGCATAGCTACACGTTGTAGAATTATTATACGGAATAGCATAAGCTTTAATTTTTCCGGGATATTTCCCCATCATATTATTGGCCATTTTCTGTATTTTTTGGGCCGGTGGAGGGCATGAGCCACAATTCGGCATGAAGAAGTGAATTAACACAGCATTACCTGCATCAAGGTCTGCAAATAGATTGTGCATTGTACCGTTACAGTCCTTTTTGATGAAATTCATGGCTGTAGTTTGCGCTTTGGAAATCGTTATAACGAACATCAAGGCGATAAATAAGTAAATTGGCTTTCTCATTTGATTTTATTCTTTTATAATTTTTTTTGTAATAGTACCGTCATTTGAAATTATATTTAATATATAATTCCCTTTAGATAAACTACTTACATCAAGTGTAATTACTTTTGATACTATAATTTCATCAACTTTTAACACTAACTTCCCTTCCATATCAATTACCTGTATTGATACTTTTTGATCTTTTAAAACAGATAAATCAATCGACAAATTGGATAAAGAAGGATTTGGAAATAAACTAATATTTTCACTAAAATAATTTTTAGAAACTCCAGCGACACTACCTGTGAAGGCGAGGTTATCCACCCATAAATAATCACCATTAGTAGGGGTGGAGCCACTGGATGACATTGTTATTATACAACTGTCAGGTGAGTTGCCATCTGTGTAGGTGAGTGGAATCGAAAAGCCGGCCCAACTCATAGCCATACCTGATAAAACCTCATGGACCGAAGCCACTGTAATCCTTTTCTTGGAATTGGCATCCCAGCGGGTAAGCAATATATCAATAAACCCCTGGCTTGAACCGTAGATCATGTGTTGCCATTTGCCTGTAAAATTCTGTGGCCTTCCGGTACAAGGAAAACCTGAACCCGCCTGAAAGGTTTTAGTGTTAATTGTTCCACAAACTGCTACACCAGGAACCACATTGGAGCCAACCATTTTTGAAGTAAGTTTCAGGTAACCAGCCCCGCTATTTCCTGGTGTCCCCTTGTCGCAGGTATAAGTACTTGCACTTGCTGTCATATTGTTTAAGCATGTCCACGAATCAGGATTGTTATAGGTCCCCATACTGGTCCATTTTTCAAATCCTGAATTTGGGATAATTTGTGCTTTGGAAATCGTTATAACGAACATCAAAGCGATTATTGTAAAAGTTATTTTTTTCATTTTATATTAATGATGGTTTTGTATTCAATTTAATTGAGTAAATCATGTAAGGCATGGTCAAGTACTTATTTTTTAACTCTGTTTTTGGAAATATGCCAAAAACAAAAGTTTGCTGATAGAAAATCAGCAAAAATTAAAATTTAAGCGGAGGAAAATAAAATCAGATAAGAATAACCCTATGTAATAGGAATAAGGGCTTGGAATGCAAATCGGGCGGTGCTTTTACATTATAAAAATGAGCATTATGATTACTCTCACCACTGAAATCAAATTTAAAGTCAGCAACAGCAGGGTTAAATCCCAATGAAGCAGCCTTAACAATAATATTATCTTTTTGGAAAAAATTGTCCTTGGTGTTTTTCTCAATGACAATTTTTTTATTGGAGCAACATTTTGATGCATGTTTAACATCAGTATGTGAACAATTACATGACTTGTTAAAGGTCATACCCAATATAGCAAAGGCTGTTTTACCCTGACATTGATGAATTGACATGTTGAACCCTGTAAGGGTCACCATATACATCAATGCCAGCAATATGCTACAAACTTTTTTCAAATTTTGGCGAAAAATACATATTTTTTCACAAAATGCCAAATTTAATGCGCTACTTAAACAAAGATTGTGAGCAGGGGATTACAAAGATAAAAGTGGTTTTGCATCGCAACAACAGTTGCTTTTTGTTGCAACACGTTGCACTTTTGTTGCAACGATGCAAATTTATACAGTTAAAAATTGGAGTAAGTTATACTTTTTGGGAGTTTTTATAACATAATGACGTTATTACTACAAGTGTAATGGCAACTGTGGTGGCGTGATTAATTTGTCCCTCATCCTTCTATTGAGTTTGGGTTTTAAGGTATTATTATTCAGCAACCCTACCTCTCGACCTAAACTGGTGGCTGTAGGTGGGCCATTGGAGGCCCTGCTTTTTTTGGAGCTTTTATAAATCTTTCTGAGTTTATATAATAAATTGTGGCAATGAGGGTTATACAACCTTAGGGGTGTCCAGAGAGGTACGTGTATGCCAGGTGGAATAGCATTTTGCTTCACTTTTGTCTTTGGAGTGAAGTGATTGAACGGGTGGCGTAGGGTGGCACTCACCTCATAAATTTATTTTGGGGTGTCCCGGTAGGAGTTGGGGTGGAAATCCCCCTCATATTTTGAATTTTAATAGTTTATTGGAGATTTTATAACAAATGTCGTTCTTCCTAAGGAATTATTTTGGGGGTGGTTGGTTGCAGTAGGACCCTTTATTAGCCCATGAACTTTGTCAAAGGCGCCCGGAAGGTGATGGGGTGCACCGTTAATATTTGGAGTATTTATAACAAATGGTATTTTCGGTATTGAAATTAGTGCGGTTTTAAGATCTGAGAATTGATAAGTATCGCCAAACAAATTTTTGTTTTATGTAATTGCAACGATTGTTTATTTCACTCCCAAGTATTGTAAATAATTTGGAGAAAGTTATATTTTCCTGGAGTTTTTATAACAAAATTATTCATTGATGGTTCGTATGGAAAACAAATATTTGTTTTATTGGATATTATTCAACAATTGTTTTATCAGTTAAAATATTTGGTTTTACTTTTGGGACGGGAGGGTACAATGAATCCCCCAGGGTAAGATTACCAGACATAGGTGAGTTATTGTCCTTTTTGCCAGGGTCGGGGGGCTTGGGCTTCATAAGCCATTTGTTCAAGTAATTCTTCGGCTTGCTTCTCCAAAAACCGAATCAATAGGTCATCCACCGGGATATTATTTAGACCCGCATATTCGTTTATCGACAATCTTGTACTGTCAAATGTCTTACCCAGTTTGTGCAGGTATTTTTTATAGCGATAAGAAGCCGTTTGGATAATTTTAGCGCCTTCCAGGAAGATCAGATCACTTGGCTTGACAAGGTGGAGCCGTTTTGCTTTTATGGCATCCTGGAGGTCACCTAAATCAATCCCGTAGTATTTAGCGTAAATAGTGCTGCTTATTTCCGTTTTGGATTGAAGGTGTGAAAGCTCATAACCATTAGGGTAAAAGAGCAACAAATTTTCTTTTATAGTACCTATTTTTTTAATTGCACCTTGATAGCTGATCTCTTCAAGGAACATTAATTGTTTAGGTTTTAAGAAAATGGTATTGGTATTATCCATTATTTTCCCTCCTTTCTATATCTTCCTCGATCTCCTGTATGGATTTGCGCCTGCCTTGCAGAATGTACTTATCTAGGTCTACTTTCAGGAATAAAAGATTTTTGTTGGGTTTGTAGCTGGTAATTTTTCTTGCTGCACTTAATGCATACATGGTTGGCACTGCATTGCCGGTATATTCGGCAGCTTCCGTTACAGTTAAATACTTTTTTTCCTCTTTTTGTGGGTGAGGTTGCTTTTCAGCTTTTAAAACTTCCCGGACCGAATTGCGGATGATTTCCTGGAATTCTTCTTTGTCAGTTATAATAATTGGACTCATTGTGTTGTCTGTTTTGGACAATACAAAATTCCGGTAATTATCAGTTTTTATTAGTTTTCGGATACACGTCGGATTATCCGTTTTTCTTGATGCTTGATTTTGCTAAATCTTTATCAATAGCATTTAGTATATCCTTTATGCCATTAGAGTCAGATTTTAGGAGATTTTCAAAAATTGGCTTAAGAAACAAAAGTTCTTTCCCTGATTTACGGTCTTCATTCTTACCCCATAAACTTTTGACTTTTTGATAAATCCTTGAATTGTCAAGAATTTCTTTACCATCCTCGTTTTTAGGAATGTCCTCCGCAGCCAACAGATGAATAAATCTTGCTATATTGACCTTACTGTTCTTATTGATTTTTAGGTTATCCAGTATGTAGTAAATGGCTAATATTTGCCTGTTTTCAGTATATTCTATGCTAAGATTAGCACTTTTGGATTTTTCTGCAACCTTAGGTGGGGTATATCCTTCCCTGCTGATTTTTTTCAGGTATATTTCTATGCTATCCTCCCTTCTTATAGAGCCAAGTCGCTTTAAAAATAAACCCGTAGCTTTATGTCTGGCAATTAATTTGACGATTTGCTCCCCATCTAACTTTCTGTTTTGCGGAATGAAGGGTTTTGTGTTTTTGAATTGGTCTTTTAATACTTCCAAATATTTCTCCATATAGCTGGTAATCGGATCTTCCAGAAATTCAGTTGTATTGTTGTCAAAATGCGTTTCCAGCAAATACCGGGTAAATTCATCGGCATCCCACTCGGTTCCTGATTTGCGAACCATAGTGATTAAATGTAACCGTTCCTGTACTTCCTCTAAAACCTTTTCCAATTTGTAAAACAGTGTTGAATTGGATTTTTCATTCAGTTTCTTTATTGTGGAGGTTTCTAATTCCCGATAAATATTATCGAATTCCTGAGGGTATAGGGTATCTAAATTGATTTTGTTTTTCATGTAGTAGTTCTTAAAAGACTTGTATCAAGTCCTTAAATTATTCATTTGTGTAAAAATTAGCCATTAATTCGGCTTGTTTTAAGACCGTTTCTATGGCTTTGGCTTGTTTATCCGGAGGGTAACCCCATTTGGTTAGGGTTCTTTTTACAAGAACCATTAATTTAGCTCTAGCACTTTCCCTGATAGTCCAGTCGATAGTGGCATTGGCTCTAACTTTATCTGCAATCTCTCTGGCTATTTCTTTCAGTTGCTCATCTCCCAGCACTTGCACCGCACTGTCGTTTACTTCTAATGCGTTGTAAAAAGCCACTTCTGCCACGGTCAGGCCAAGTCGTTCGCCTTCCTTGTCAGCTTCTTTTATTTCGTTCGCTATATTGATGAGTTCCTGAATAATTTCCGCAGTTGTCAATAGGTTGTTCTGGTAACGTTTTATTGCACCTTCCAGCATTTCCAGTAATTTCTTGCTCTTTACCAGATTGGTTTTTGCCCTTGATTTTATCTCATCGTTCAGAATCTTCTTTAACAGTTCAATGGCAAGGTTCCGGTGCTTCATTCCCTTTACTTCTAAAAGGAATTCATCAGAAAGAATGGATATTTCAGGCTTTTCCATTCCCGCTGCTTCAAAAATATCAATCACCTTGTCTGAACTTAATGCTTCATCAACAATTTGCTTTATGGCCGTTTCAACTTCTATATCTGATTTGCCTGAACCCGTACCTTCAAATTTCACTAATCTTGCTTTAACTGCCTGAAAAAATGCCACTTCTTCTAAATGTTCCTGGACTTCTTCTCTGGTAATACAAAGTGAAAGTGCCTGACTTAACAAACTAACCTCTCGGATAAATCTTTCCTTGCCTTCCTGTAATCCTAAAATATGTTCTTCGGATTGTAGGATGATGGATAGTTTTTCTTTTGAATCTACAGTTAAAAACCGCCTGTAGTTGAAATTAAAGCTATTGGTGTAATAGGCTTCTGGCTCTTCAATTAAAATATCCTTTCGGGTGTTACTATCTTCATTAAACATTTGTTTCACCACTTCCAGCTTTTCCATGAACACCTCAACTGCCTTTATAATATTCTCAGCAGGTTCCCCTTTACCACCCGCTTCACCATAAAATGAAAGTGCTTTTTTCAAATCACTGCCAATACCCAAATAATCTACAACCAAACCACCTGTTTTGTCTTTAAATACCCTATTTACCCTCGCAATTGCCTGCATCAAGTTATGTCCCCGCATAGGTTTGTCTACATACATGGTATTCAGACAAGGGGCATCAAACCCAGTTAACCACATGTCCCTAACGATGACAATTTTCAATTCATCGTTCGGGTCTTTCATCCGTTCGGATAAATCTCTTCTCTGTTGCTTGGTGGTATGGTGTTTTGCAATTTCGGGACCATCAGCACTATTGGTAGTCATTACCACTTTGATAACACCCTTTGCCATATCGGTATTATGCCATTCGGGACGCAATAAAATTATTTCTTTGTAAATATCGGCTGCAATTCTTCGACTCATTGCCACAATCAAGGCTTTACCATCAAAACCGGTTTGTCTTTTCTCAAAATGTGTAACGATATCATTTGCCAGATTCTTTACACGTTCCCTATTTCCAACAATAGCCTCAAGTTTAGTCCACTTGGCTTTTGCCTTTTGTTTTTCTGTGATTTCCTCATCTTGTTCTAATTCTGCATCAAACTCTTCAATCAGTCGCTGCCCTGCTTCATCTAAGTTGACTTTAGCTAAACGGCTTTCATAAAATATCCTTACCGTTGCGCCATCCGTAACTGCGTCCTTTATGTCGTAGCGGTCAATATAATTTCCGAAAACTTGTGGCGTGTTGACATCAGTTCCTTCAATTGGAGTTCCTGTAAAACCAATGTAAGTTGCATTGGGCAATGCATCCCGCATATATTTGGCAAATCCGTAAGCAATGCGCTTGCCAATTACCTCTTTTGTTTCTTTGTCCTTTTCATCTACCAGTTTCGCTTCAAATCCGTATTGTGTTCTGTGGGCTTCATCTGCTATCACCACCACATTTTTCCTATCACAAAGTTGGTCATATTCAGATTTATTGCCATCTGGCATAAATTTTTGAATAGTGGTAAATACAATTCCACCACTGGCGACCTTGAGCAGTTCTTTTAAATGTTCCCTGCTTTCGGCCTGCACAGGCTCTTGTCGCAACAATTGAACAGAGGCTGCAAAGGTGTCAAACAACTGGTCGTCCAGATCATTCCTATCTGTAATAACAACAATTGTTGGATTCTGCATTTCGGGTGCAGTAATCAATTTTCCTGAATAGAAAACCATACTCAAACTTTTTCCAGAACCTTGTGTATGCCAAACAACTCCACCTCTTTTGTCCCCATTTATTCCTGAAGCCAAAATTGAAGATTGTACCGCCTTATTGACTGCATAGTATTGATGATAAGCAGCCAATTTTTTTTCTGTGAAAATTTGTATCAGTCCGGTTTTAGTATCTTCTTTTTTCGTTTTTTCAAACACAATAAAATTACGGACTAAATCAAGCAGGGTAGATGGCTGCATCATTCCTTGCAGTAATGTTTGTAATTGAGGTTTAAAACGCGAAGCATCTTTTACACCATCTGCGCTCTTCCATGTCATATATCGACTTAAGTCAGCAGATACACTGCCAGCCCTGCATTCAAGGCCATCTGAGGCGATGCAGATAGCATTATAAGTGAATAAGCTTGGTATACTTGCCTTATAGGTTTGCAGCTGCTTATAGGCACTTAGAATATTGGCGTTTTCATCGGTGGCATTTTTAAGTTCAATAACCACCAATGGCAAACCATTTATGAAAAGTATAACATCTGGTCGCTTATTCTGGTTATTCTCAATAATGGTGTACTGATTGACAATCAAAAACTGATTATTCACTGTGTTTTCAAAATCTATCAAAGCCACCTCATGGCTGCGCTCGTAATCGCTCTCCTGATAGGGTATTTTAACTTTCTCTACCAATAACCTATGGAATTCCTCATTGTTGTGCAATAAATCCGGCGAATGAATGCGCAATACTTTTTGAACTGCTGCTTCTTGCGCATCAATTGGGATATTAGGATTTATTTGGGCTATTGCTTTTCGCAAACGACTGGTAAGAATGATTTGTTGGTAGTTCTCGCGTTCACAGAACATTCCTTCCGGTGAAATTTCTTTACCATTGGCATACTCCCATCCCTGTGATTGCAATAGTTCAATTGCCGATTCTTCTATGATATTTTCGGTGATGGGCTTCATTAATTAAATCTATCGGTATCTAAGTGCATTCCTATATATCCCACATAAATGATATTACCCTCAGGATAAAAATGAAACCGAAGATTTCCTGTTTTTATGTGCAACTCAAAACACTCTTTTCTTCCGTCAGGCATGGAAAAGACCCTTTGATTGTAATACCTTTGTTGGTCCATCGTCTTCTTGGATTCAAGGGAAATATTTAAAGGTGCTTTTTCATTTGCATCATGGTAATTAAAGTTGCCAGCCTTCCAATATTGAATAACATACTCATCTAATTCTTTTAGTTTGTTGAGTATTTGACTAAGATATGTCCCTCCAATTTTTTTAACATCATCTTCTATACTATTACAAAGAATAATTTTAGAAAATAATGTTTTACGTCTATCCCAAAACGATTCGGGTGTTAGTTCCCATAAATTATCTTCTCTAAATTTATTATAAGTCGTCTTATCAGTGATACACTTTGTTAAGTCGATGTCTATAAAATTAATACCATAAAAGGCATTGTACAATTTAAATGATGCATCAAATTGTTCAAAAGTTTCTATTGTATTTTCAAGAGAATCTATTGCATTAAACATCCTTGGCAAAACCACATTACTTAGTTGTTTGTCTTCTAATTTTGTAAAAACTACAACACCAAACTCACCATCAGCAGTTGGTAAATACCAAATAGAGTCATGTTTTAAGAAACTATCATCATCTCTTCGTTCATTAACAACCAAATCATTCAAATCTTGCAAGTTAGCTTCAATGGCCTTTGAGTTTGCCTTTTCGTAACTTTTATTAAATAAGTAGTAATTAAACATCCTTTCGTAAAAGCATTAAGTGTGAATAATCAAGTTGGCTTTGGTCAAAAAATCCTTTTGGCCAATCAGTTAATTCCCCCTTTTCCTTTATTCCAATAGGATTAACATCTGGCTGAATATCATCTTTGTCGTGTGAAAAATAATTCACAGTTACATCTTTGTAATTAATTTCTTTTTCTGCAACAGATATCTGAATTCCATTAATCAAGTGGTCACTATGAGTTTCAATAATTACTTCCACTCCTGAATTTGCAACCATCGCTAAAAATCTTCCTATTCTTGATTGTGCTGAGGGATGTAAATGTGCTTCTGGATTTTCAACAATAAAATAGCTTCCCTTTTTGGCGGTTAATCCAGTAGCAATAATTGGTAGAATATAACTTATTCCAAATCCTAAGTTAGTAGAAAGGGTGGGGTCAGAGGCAGTAAATTGATTTTCAATAAGTATTTGTGCTATAAGTGTATTAGGACTTGTCTCAACTTTGATTTTTACACCCTTCATAATAAAGTCAAGCCAGTAATTTACTTGGTCAATTAAATAGTTTGTGAGAGTTCCTTTAAATCTTCTTTCATTTGGGATTTTGAAATAACCTCCTTCAAGTCCAATCAATTGGGCTGTAAATTCCCCCTGCCATCCCGCATTAGGATAATCTGAGAATTGTAATTGCTGGTTAATTCTAGGGCCTATTCTTTCCGCATTTAAATAATAAAATTCTTGTTTAAAGATAGGAAATTCAGTAACCGTAGTTTTTTCTGGTTCTGTTGGTGTTAAATATAATTTGGCATCTTTGTTGTCTACCAAATAAGTAACAAGAATATGGTTTTCATCATTAAAAAGTCCTAAAGTAATTTTATCTCCTACAGAATTCCTATTTAAAACAAAACTACTATTTCCAAGTGCCAGACAATAAACGCCGTTTAATGGCACATTCATTCCATTGATTTTGTTTAAAACGAATTTCCCATCTATCCATTCGCCGCAGTGTTCAATGGTTCTTCTAAAATACAATAGTGCTTGAATGGTTGTGCTTTTTCCATTGCCATTAGCACCAGCCATAATAGTTAGCTTATTTAAATTAATGTCCGCCTTAACAAAGCATTTGAAATTATTTATTTTTAAATGATTCATTGTTTTAGGTTTTGAGAAATTAAGACTTCCGCTGCTTTAAATATTGCTTGAATATTTGCTTTAGAGTTGGTGCTATAAGTCAAAAACAAAAAGAGTTCATTTTCACTACTAACCTTTTCCGCAAGTGGTAAAGCAAAAGATTCAAAAGGGTTCTTAGTTTTAACTGAATTTGTTTCAAATTCGCTAAGTAAAACGCTCCAACTTACAAATAAAGCTTTATTAATAAGTTGTCTATACGCATCAGATTTTATATGTTCTACTTTACATTTTCTAAAGCAATATCTACCGAATAAATGTAATGAATTTTGCATAGCTTTATCAAATAATTCAATATAATATTTGTAATCGAGCTTCTTATCTTTACTTAGTATATCAGTCAAAGTGTTTAATTCGGATTCGCTATTTCCACTATAATTATTTAAAGATTTATCTTCATTGTGTTTTTTATGAAATAGGATAAAACGTAAGGCTAATTCTTGGGCTTCCATTCTAACGTCCTTTACACTATAACCTGTTGCATGTTTGAAACTTTCTAATTGTGTCATTTCCTTTAGTGCAATTCTTAGATTATCACTTGATAAACAATTTCTAATTTCTTGAGCATTTAATGGTTGCCCACCGGTATTTATACGTCTAAAAATATCATACTTTAATTTAAATGGAGAGGATGGGTCAATAACATTTACGGTGATTTGAGTCATATTGAACCATCTGTAATATTTTGCATCGATTGCCTTTTCCGGGTCGATATCTGTATATACTTTACCGCCACATTTGTCATTCAAATATTCAAGTTTTCTTAATTGAAAAATATTATCCATAAAATCCCTAATAGTACTCAAACGCTGCAATCCGTCTACGACAGATATTCTACCTTCTTCATCTTGAGCAAAATAAAACATAGGTAAAGGAATTCTCATTAAAATTGATTCTATCAAACGAGATTTTCTTTGATTATCCCAAACGAGATTTCTTTGAAAGTCAGGAGTAAGATTGATATCTTCCCTTTTTATCATTTCATAAATTTGATGTAAAGAAAACTGCTTAGTGTCAACCCTTATTTTGTCGGGATCATAAGGAGCCTCATATTCTTCATCATCCAATTCAGTCTCTTCTGTTCCAAAAAGTTGCTTGGGATTAGATTGGACTATAAGTTCATCAAATTTTTCTTTTAACTGAACTAAATCAACATTAATACCACTGGGATTCTCAAGTATTATTATTTCGTCATTCAAAAATTGAAATTTAAAAACAGGTGTACCAAGTTTGGTATCAAACATATCAAAGATGATAATACCTTCCTCAGCCTTCGAATCATCAATCCTAATACGAAGTAGTACTTCGTCATCATTCATCTTAATGTTTAAATCGATATCATTCATATAATTATTTTTATGTTCAAAATTAAGTATTATTAGTCTATTCTTACCTCCCCACTCATCAACTTTGGCAACAACATATCTCTTAGTTGTATTAGTGTATTAATTTGGCTTGTATTTGATTTTATTTTTTGGAAACAGGTTTTTGAAAACACCTCAAATTTTTCAATTAATTTAATTGGCGGTAATTTTGTTTCTAGTTGATGTACATCATTTCTATTTAATGTAGGAACAGCAGAACCACCATTCAAAGATAAAATATCCAAGGTCTTTAGAATGAAATATGCGAACAAAGGTTTTGCAATATAATATTCTGCAATAAAAAGTGATGTGTTTAATGGCCAAAAATCCTCATCAATATAGAATACCTGACCTAACAACCCACTCCTTCCAGTGGTAACACCCGGACCTTTAACTTTAAACTCCCCATGTGTTCCATTAAAGCCACTTGAAGTAATGATTGGATATTTCCCTATGGTTCGATTTTGGGAAGGTAAATCAAATCCCCTTTGAAGTCTAAATAAATCACCAATAGTCCCAATTCTCCAACTTTCTTCCACCCCTTCCATAAACCATTGTCTGAAAAGTGTTTCTGTTAATTTCTCAAGAGTTTTATTTTGTCTGTTTAGTAAATCTATTTTATTATCTAGACTGCTTAGAATATTAGCAATTTCTATTTGTTCATTAATTTCAGGAATATTTACATTTTCTGTATGTACATCATTTCTATTAATGCCGGGAACGGCGCTTTTGTCACTATATTTTGCAAAATCAAAATTCTTTAATAGGTAGAAAATAAATTTAGGATCATTTCCTTTGAAATCCTGAACATATAACGTTGTATTTAATGGCCAATAGTCTTCATTAGAAAAGAAAACTTGTCCTATCGTTCCATATCGACCTGTTATTACCCCTGGAGCCTTTTTCATTCTCTTATTATGATAATCCGTCACGCCTGAGGATGATATTACAGGAATTCTACCAGCTTTTCTAAGGGCATTTGGCAAGTCATAACCTCTTTTAAGATTGATTATATCCCCCAATTTGTATTCTTTCCAATCACTCATAATTTCTTATTGATTTTATCAATTTGCTTCTCAATATCATCCATTACCTTATTGAACGCAAGGTCAGTTATTTTTTCAATATCTTCTTTAGTGAATTGCTCATGGTATAGCTTTTTAATAATTGGCGTATAATTATGGTCAATTGTTAATGAAATGCCATACCAATAAGTATCAACTCTGTAATTGATTTCAAAATCAGAATCAAATGTTTCGGTACCTGCTTTAATAAATCCATTTAATTGGTATAAGAATGAAAAATTATATTTGCTTTTTAAAAAGGCCTCATCTTTCCAAGCCTCTGGTAAATCTTCAATATTTTCAATTTCATGTTGATGATTCTTTCCCTGCCAATAGTATTTCGTTGAAACGAACATTTCTTTAAAATTGTCCATTCTATTCAACAATGATTGAAATAACGGCATTAGACTTTTATCAAAAATTTCAAATAAAATTAGGGTAGTTGCGATTTGTTTGATCTCGTTACCTTTTAAAGAACCTAACTTTTCCTTAAGTGCTTCAAACCGCTTTTGTCCTGGTGTTTTCAATTCTTCATATTCCTTCTCAATTTCCGCTTCCAGTTCTTCAATACTTGGCAATTCTCCTCTTATATTTTCCGGCAATAGTTCATTTATCTTGTATTCTGCAATACCAATTGGCTTTGTAGAATCCCGCAACGCATACTCCACTACCAAGCCATCCTTGGTTTTACAAAGAATTAAACCAATAGATTTCTCATCATTCTCCTGTTTTAAGTGTTCATCTGCTAAGTTCAGGTAAAACTCCATCTTACCCTTGTATTCAGGCTTAAACTCATCTATTTTCAAATCAATTACAATATACCTTTTAAGTCGGGTATGGTAAAAGAGCAAATCGAAAAAATACTCCTTTTCACCAAGCACCAATTTATACTGCCTTCCCATAAAGGAAAAGTATTGCCCTAATTCGAGCAGGAAATTCTTCAGTTGATTAGTAAGGGCATCCTCCAAATCTCTCTCTTTGGCTTCCTTTCCCAGATAAATAAACTCAAATTTGTAGGGATCTTTAAATAATTGTTGCACCAATTCAGATTGTTCCGGTGCAATGGTATTTGCAAAGTTGCTTGAAATTTTACCTTTCCTTTCATGCAGCCTGCCTTCAATCTGATGAACCATTACATCCCTGCTCCATCCATTCTGCACAGTTTCTTGTATGTAAAACAGGCGTATTTCTTTCTCCTTAACCTTGTCTAGCAATGTAATGTGATGATACCAGCTTAATTGTGCAAGTACGCCTTGCACAATTGTATGTTGAGGATTGTTTCCCAATTGTGCAAGTTCCCCTTGCACAAATTCATTTGGAATAGTGTTTTGTAATTGTGCAGCACCCTGCTGCACAATTGTAAAATCGGGGTATGCCTCTGCAAAAGCCCTCATATACTTCAAGTTTCGCACAGAAAAACCTTTCATATCGGTAAATTCCATCCTTAAATCAATAGAAAGTTGGTCAATAACTTTAGCACCCCAGCCTTTATCCTTTTGCTGTTCAAGAATTGTATTGCCGACATCCCAATAAACGGAAAGAAGTTCGGCATTTACCTTTAAAGCTGCCCTCTGCCTTGCACCCCTGATTCTCTCCTTCAGATGCGCCAATATATTGTTATAATCGTTACTTGGCAGGTTCATATTTTATTTTAGACAAATTTATGGCTATTTGTTTATTCAGTTCGGCTTCTTCCGCTATTTGCTTTTCCAATTCAGCTTTAAGTGAGGTAAAACGCTCTTCAAAATTAAAATCATCTTCGTCATCCGGCAAACCAACGAATCTACCGGGAGTAACTACATAATTCAAAGCCTTTACTTCCTCAATGTTCACACTTTTGCAAAAGCCCTGTATATCTGCATAAGCCTCATCAGTTATCTTCCAGTTATGGTAAGTGTCTGCAACCTTTGCAATATCTTCATCTGTAAAGTCGAGGTTTTTCCTGTTCTTTAAAAAGCCAAGATTACGGGCATCAATAAAGAGTATTTCTTTTTTGCGTTTTTGTTTATTGCGTTTCAGGAACCAAAGGCAAGCGGGTATCTGGGTATTCAGGAATAATTTTGATGGAAGGTTAACTATACAATCAATCAGGTCGTTTTCAATCAATGCTTTGCGAATTTCACCTTCATTACTGGTCTTGGTAGTAAGAGACCCTTTTGATAATACAAAGCCAGCCTGTCCGTTGGCAGACATGTGGTAAAGAAAATGTTGAATCCATGCATAGTTGGCATTTCCGGCAGGGGGTAAACCATAGGCCCATCGGGCATCTTTTTGCAACAGTTCTCCACTCCAATCACTATCATTAAATGGAGGATTCGCAATAATATAATCGGCTTTTAAATCCTTATGGGCATCATTCAAAAAACTCCCTTCATTGTTCCACTTCACATTACTGCTGTCAATACCCCTTATGGCCAAGTTCATTTTAGCCAATCGCCAAGTGGTTTGGTTGCTTTCCTGTCCGTAAATAGAAATATGGTCGGCAGGATTTAACGAGAGTTTTTTGCCGTTGTTTTGTTTGTAATGGTCTTGGTGGTATTTGATGAATTTCTCACTCTGTACAAACATACCGCCACTTCCACAGCAAGGGTCAAATACTCTTCCTTCATAAGGTTCTAACATTTCTACCAATAGTTTCACCACACTTGCAGGTGTATAGAACTGTCCGCCCTTTTTTCCTTCGGCCAATGCAAATTCGCCAAGGAAATATTCAAATACTCTACCGAGTAAATCTTTGCTTTGTGCTTCTTTAGTTCCGAGGGTTGCGGTACTCACCAAATCAACCAAGCCTCCTAAACTGGCTTTGTCTAATTTCTCCTGGGCATACACTTTAGGCAAAACACCTTTTAAAGAAGCATTGTCCTTCTCAATGGCATCCATTGCATCGTCTATGTCCTTACCTATGGTTGGTAGTTTTGCCCTGCCTTGCAACCATGTCCAACGGGCGGAAGGTGGCACATAAAATACTTTCTCAGCAGTATATTCATTCTTGTCTTCTGCATCCGCACCTTGAAATTCACCCTTCCCATCTTTAAGTTTGTTGTATAATTCCTCAAAGGCATCAGAGATGTATTTAAGGAATATCAATCCAAGTGCCACATGCTTGTATTCGGCAGCATCCATATTCTTTCGGAGTTTGTCTGCCGCTTTCCAGAGTTTTTTCTCTAAGGGTTCTTCTTGTTCTGCCTTCGCTATTTTAGCCATTATTCATTTAATATTCAAATCGTTCAGATTACAAATATATCCTAATTATCAATCCTGTACACAAATGAAATAAAAAAACAATGCTTTCGGCATTAAAAATCGTTGTTTAGAAAGCTTCAATGCTGTTTTAGGCATTGCCTTTGCTTGCAATAGCTTCTCCACTGACTTCTCCAGTAACTTCTTCACTGGCTTATCCACTAAAAGATGTTGCTTCGCTATGGAATTAGTGCAACGGGCGTTGCATTATTTCGACAACATCTCTTCAAATTTACCAAACATTTTTCCTTCTTCACTTGGGCTTCAACTTGGGCCTCGACTTGGGCCTCGGAGGGGATATCGGTCTCATCCTCTGTGGCGATATTTTTACACCGTTATTTACCCATTCATTTACCCCGTCAGTTATTTAGTAACCCTAGCTATATGTTTTATTATTAACGATTCTTGCAGTTTTATTTTTGGCGGTTTGGAAATTTATTGCAGTATTTATATGTTCATTTAAATATTCATTTAAATATTCATTTTTTTAACTGGAGCCTTTTTCTTACTCTTGGCCTTTTTCACAGGAGTATCTAATAATATTGCCTTATTCGCCTCATCCAGAACGGTATTCTCGAAGCTGTCCAGATATATTTGGGTCGTGCGTTCGTTTTGATGCCCCATAGATTCACTGATATGGCTTGTTAAGGCTCCACTTTTCTTCATGACTGTAGCGTAGGAGTGTCGAGCAACATAAGTTGTTAGCACCTCATTTATTTCGCATTTTTCAGCAATGATTTTCAAATCATCATTTACCGCCCTTAAAACCTTATCAATCCTGTTTTCTCTGGTTTCAGGCTTGACATGATGTCGCTTTAGAATTGGAAAAATATAACCATCTTCCCCATCATAATATTTGTCTTTAAAGTAATTTAAAATTTCAACCGCAGGTTCAAGCAAACCAATAGACAATTGCTTCTTCGTCTTTTTTCGTATATATTCTAAACGGTTATTGGAGATATTCTCCCATTTGACATAACACATGTCTGAAAAATTAGTGCCTCTTGTATAATAACTGAACATAAAGTATTTTTTAGCATGGTCAATACTGCTACCCGGTATTGTCTCATAGGCTCCAATTTTTATAATATCTTCTTTGCTAATAGCACGCTTCTTTGTTTTGATGCTGCGATATTTTCTAAAAGAGAATTCTTTAAATGGGTCAAAAGTATCTCGCACCACTTCATCCTTCTTGGCATAATTAATAAGCGTTTTAAAGGTTCGCATAAGCACAAAAACTGAGTTGGGCTTTACGCCTCGTTTAAGAAAGCTTTCCTCATACCTCGTAATAAATGCTAGCGTAATATCAGAAAACTCAAAATCCTTACTATCTCTGAAAGTGCTTAGACTATTCATAGTTGAAGTAAAAACCGCTGCATATCCAAGTCTACCAGTGCCTTTAAGCTGTTTAATAATTTGTTCAAAATATTTCAAAACGGAAATCTTATTCATTTTCCCCTTTTTGAATCTTTTTTGTAACTCTTCTACTGAGCGTTCTTTATCGTCAATTTCATCATGCAATAACATCTTGCCAGCCTCGCTGATTTTCTTTTCTATTAAAACTTTCATTTCAAAATAATCGGGGTGAGTTCTCTTAGGCATGTTTGTTTTTTCGTCCCAAAGTTCCGGTTTACATGCTGTGCCAATTTTAATATACCGAGATTTTCTATCCTGAGTAACCCTCAGATAAACAGGATGTTTGCCTTCCATACTGGTGTTGTGTTTGAATAAAACGACTTTAATTGTTGCCATAATTTGATAATTTAATAAAACATTTTTGCTATAATTGCATACAAAAGTAAGCATTTACAGGGTTTATAGGTCAAAATTTTATAAAACATTTATAAAACAATTGCCATAAAAACCCATTAAAATTGATTGAAGCTCAGAATTTACAAAAAATTAAAACATTGTAAAAGAATATATTAACTGTTTTTGATGTCTACTAATTAAGACGGGAGGGACCGCATGGCATGCAAGAGGTAACCGGTTCGACTCCGGTATTCTCCACTACTAAAACTCAAACCCGCTCTAAAGCGGGTTTTTAGTTTTAGTTGCCCTGTGTTGTGTTCGCGGCTCTGCGTGAACTCTAACACAGGGCAGTAAAATTCAATAATCATGTTTTACGTTTACATTATTTATTCCTCAATTAAAGACAAATATTACATAGGTCAAACTTCTGATATTGAAAACAGAGTAGAGACCCATCGCATCAGAAAAAATCTTGGGGCGAATGATTGGGTTTTAAAATACTCTGAAACTTTCGCAACTAGAAGTGATGCGGTAAAAAGAGAATTAGAAATTAAGAGCAAAAAAAGAAGGGCTTTTATCGAAGGATTGATTAGCTCAGTGAAATAGAGCGTCCCGCATATTATGCGGGAAGGCCACCGGTTCGAATCCGATATTCTCCACCACCAAAAAACCTGTTAACTAAAGTTAACAGGTTTTTTTATTTATAGAATGTTTTACGTTTACATCATTTCCTCTACCACTAAAGACAAATATTACATAGGTCAAACTTCCGATATTGAAAACAGAGTAGAGACCCATCGCATCAGAAAAAATCTTGGGGCGAATGATTGGGTTTTAAAATACCCAGAAGCTTTTCACAACTAGAAGTGATGCGGTATAGTGAAAGGATCTTATCTCTAAACCTTAATTTTAAAAAAAGAATTATTAAATCTGAACTCACTCATAAAGAACCCCTAAAAGCATTCTGCAAACAAGAACTATACCTTGTTAAAAATTTAATTTCAATTCTCGCCCCACTTTACCTAATATTGTTATGTGGCAAACTATTTCAATCAATTTATTCAGCAATGCAATCGCGAACAATTGATTCATTTTACAATCTGCGAGTTCGATATCTACGAGTTGATGGACCTGGTAACTGTGAAGGGTAAACCAGAAATGGCCCTGCATGTACAAGAAGACCTCATTGCAAAAGCGATCAACAACTGGGATTATTTTCAAATGGACATCACCAACCAAATATTGGAAAGAATAGAACAAGTGAGTGATGAACAGTTGACACAGGCCCTTTGCCAACTCCCTCTCCAAAGACAAAATGCCATCATGGAAGATGATTATGAATGGCAGTTGAAAGAATAGAAAATTTTACCCCTTCACCCGCTTACTCAATTCACCAATGTACTTTAGCGTGCGTTTAATGAGTTTGATTCTGGTTTTGAGAGATGAGCCACTTCCGCCCTTGGCTTCGCCATACAGACGCGGTAAAAAGAAGACTGGAAAATCAAGGATGAGGCCTTGCTTCTTTGCTTTAAATAAAAAGTATAAATCTAAAGAAAAATCATACGGTGCCTCTTTTACAATTGCCTCGTAAAAATCTCTGTGAAACAATTTGGGCTGGGCATTAATTTCTGTTAATCGCACTTTTAAAAACACCGAACTAATAAGTCCCATGCACCAACTAAAAAAAGCTTCGCTTAATTTTCTGTTTCTTCTATAGCCTTTTACAATCATCGGTTTGGTTTTGGCTAAAATATAAATATCTAAAGCTTTAAAAACATCTGCTGGATCTGTCTGCAAATCGGCATGAGTCCATGCCAGGTAATCGCCCTTTGCTTGGGTTAGTCCATATAAAATACCATACCCATATCCATGATTTTTATCTACTTTGACAACCCTTATATTCTCATCAACATCCGTTAATATTTCATTAAATATCTTTGCAGAATTATCGGTAGAGCCATTGTCTACCAACAATATTTCGCATTTATCCTTTGGTAAATCTCTTAACAGTGCCTTTAATTTTGCAACGATGTGAGGGATGTTTTTTTCCTCATTGTAACAAGGTATAACAACAGATAATTGCATTATTTTTTACCGTAAGGATGTTGTTCCAATTGCTTAAAATAAACTTCCCAATAATTAAAAGTTTCATAGTCGGCCGGAGTGCCCCAACAGATGTAATGATCTATTTCGAAAGCCTTTACTTTTTTACCCATGGCCAATAAATCATTCACACATTCATCGACATAAAATTCATTATTGATTCTGCGATTTGCTGCTATCATGCGCTCTGCTGCACTTACAAAATCGGCTCCGTGTTTAAACCAAAAGGCACCCACGATCGCGTGGTTTTGCATAGGGTCTGGCATATTGAATTTTACTTTCGCTTCGGTAATATTATTTTCATTATCCACTACAACCCAACCATAAGCACGCGGATTGGCAAGCACTGCAGGATTGTTTCTAAAAGTAAAAACAATGGCATCAGCATCGGCTTTCATAGTATCGAATTTTTCGCGCGAATACATCATGCCATTATCGCTAGCACCTATCACCAATTCCTCATCGGTATTAATAAATGATTTAGCCGTTAAACAAGTAACAGCTTGCCCTTCGGTGAGCGCTTCCAAAACAATAATTTCTGCATTGGGATAATACTCCAATAATCGCGACCCAATTTTATACTCCGATATGTGAAAATCGCGCAAAATAAAAATGGGTTTTTCGGCATCGGGTAAGGCATTTGTAGCCTGCACCACCATAGGTTGATTCATGATTGGCAACAAAGGTTTTGGAGTGGTATAACCCTTCTCGGCAAAACGACTGCCGGCTCCTGCCATTGGTATTAATTTTATCATATGCTGTAGGCTTCAAATATAGTCGACCAATTATTATATTCCATCATATCCTCGGGTGTACCCCACTGACAAAAATGTGGCACTTCATCGTAAACCAATACTGGCAATCCATCGCGCACCATTAAATTGTATACAAGACTGATGTAATACTCCCCATTCAATGTAACTTGTTCATCCATTAATTGTGTAAAATATTTTTTGACATAAGCACCCTTTTCAAAATAATAAGTTCCTGCCGAATGGTAACCTTTGCTCTTATCTATCTCAAAACTAAATTTCTCTTTAATCTCTGTCAATTGCATTTTATCATTCACTTGGCAACCTGCATATAAATTATGTGGGTGCAATAAGTGTGGATGAAAACCAGTATAACATGGTATTGCACCTACTGAGGGTTGTTCTTTTAAAGTCTTTAAAAAATGAGCATAATTCCACAACATAAAAAAATCGCAGTAGTTGCAAATTACTGGCTCATCATCGTTGATATAATCATACACTTGAGCTACTGTATAAACAGGTCCTAGTTTATGTGCATCGATGCCTATCACCTGAGCACTTGGCTTAATAGTCAACAAAGTTGACTTTAAATCTGTAGTCTCTAACATATCATTTCTACAGATAAAAATAAAATCGGCTTCACCAGGAAACAAGTCGGCCACATATTGTATAATCTTCTGACCATGCATTTCTATCAACGCCTTATAGGTGTTGTAGCCCGCTTTCACAAAGCGACTGCCCTGACCAGTCATCGGTATTATTATCTTCATATTAATTTTAAAAGTTGTTCAGGATAATCGGTATAAAAGTGTTGAACACCCATATCAAGATATTTTTGCATGGCCGCAGAATCATTAATCACACAAGCACCAAAGCGAACATCTGCTTTCTTTACGGTCTTAATTTTTTCTTCTGTAATACCTGGCCATTCATACATCAGTGTTTCAAATTCATATTGTTTGGCAATAAATAAATCGGTATCAAAATCGGTATGGGGCGGTCGATCCCAAAACACAGGCACCCTCTTTTCCAATTGCTTTACCTCAATTAAATATTCGCAATTGGTATCATTAAAACCAATTTGTCCGAGCATATTGTGCGACTTTGCCAATTGTAAAGCTTGCTTTATTAAACCATAATTTTTAGGTTGAATAGAGATATTTGTATGAGTACCTTTTGCTAATTCAAATACATCAGATAGCAATGGCAAAGAATGGTGTTTTTGGGATTTAAAATAGGCTCCAAAATTTAAGGACAACAATTCAGGATAACTGCAATTCACTATCACTTTGTCAACATCGGTAACACGCATGGCATTGGCATCATGAGTTACCACCAATTGTTTGTCGGTAGTAATTTGTATATCGAGTTCAATCCAGCTGCAGCCCATTGCAATAGCACTTTCAAAAGCATCCATTGTATTTTCGGGAAACACAGACATATTACCTCTGTGAGCAGCCACACCATTTCCAAAATTCATAAAGCAAAAGTAGGGGAAAAGGAAAGCCAATTGGCAGTTGATAGTTGGCAGTTGGCAACAAAGTTTGAACACTCTGCATCGGGGACTGCAGGGTGTATGGGCAGTTGGCAGTCGGCAGAAAGACATAGGCGGGATGCAGTTGGCAGGAAGCAGTAAAGGTGAGGAATATGTAGATTGTTGTGTTTAGGTATATAGTTTGTATTTTTTTCGGAGGTTTTTATAGGCAGTTTGATTTTTTGGTAAATTCTAGAGGAAGTTATTTTACTATTTAGTCTTGGTCAATTATGTCTTTTTGTTTGGTTTATAATTGTACGAAATTTAGGTTTATATAAACTTGGTCATCAGTTATTAATATGAAACTTTATTTTACACAGATTTTTTTTAAAATATAAAATTTTGATTGTGTTTTTTGATTTTACATCTTTGATATAAAATTAAAAATTTACTATGGAAAACTATGGTTTTAAAGACTTGAAGGTATATCAACAAGCTTATAAATTAGCAATGGAAATATTTGAAATTTCAAAGTCATTCCCAAGGGAAGAAACTTACGCATTATGTGATCAAATAAGACGTTCATCGCGATCTGTTTGTGCTAATCTAGCAGAAGGTTACAGAAAAAGAAAATATCCCAAACATTTTATCAGTAAATTATTAGACTGTGATGGTGAATGCAGTGAAACTATGGTATGGCTTGATTTTGCAAAAGACTGCAAATACATCACCACTGAAAAATATAATGATCTATCAACTAAATGCAGAGAAGTAGGCGCTATGTTAGGTGCCATGGCCAATAATGCTGAAAAGTTTTTACCGATAGATAGGAAACTTTAAATTAATTCAATCAATTATGTATTCCAACACTACTAAAACTTCGAAAAAGTAGCACTACCTTTAAAGAATCACCAATCAATACTGCCTATAAAATTCATAACAGAAGTAATACCTTTAACCCTAACACAAGCCATAGAGCCAAATTACCATACTTCCAACTGCTTCCTGCCGACTGCCTATGGGTCTAATCATGGAAGGCTAAAAGCGAAAGGAGAGAATCTAACATCTGGTCGTATTTATTTTTCCCAATTAAGGTTTTATAATTGTCATTGAGTTTGCTCACACATTTTTTTGCATCATTGGCCATTCGTTTACCCTTTGCTGTTAAAACTAGGGTCATAGATCTTCTGTCTTCTTTATTAACAAGCGTTTTTAAAAGTCCTTCGCCCATCATTTCTGAAGATAGTTTACTGATAGCTTGTTTGCTAATACCATAATCGTAAGCAATGCTAACAACAGATCGACCTTCCTTATTTAGCATGATCAGAATTGGCAGATAAGAGGATTTAAAATTCTTATAACCAACATAATGCAACTCGGCTTCAATCTGTGCATCCAGTTTTCTTCTTAACTTGGTTACTGTTACGAATACATTGTCGAGTTCTACTTTGGAATTGATGGCCATACAAATAAAGTTTAAAACGAAGGTACAATGTTTTTTATAGAATTTTTAAAATTTCAAAACCAAATTACAAAATGCTTCGTAAGTAGTATCATAACCAAGAAAAAATATCAAATAAAATGAAACAGATTAAATTAAAATTCGCAGCGGTACTTATCGCATTAACAGCCTCCTTCACTTTAGCTAATGCACAGAATGTACAAGTAGGTGGCGAGCCTATGCTTCCTAAAAAAGACATTATTGACAATGCTTTGAACTCAAAAGTTCACACCACTTTGGTAGCTGCTGTAAAGGCGGCCGACTTAGTTGCTACTTTAAAATCTGCGGGACCTTTTACCGTATTTGCACCAACCAATGACGCTTTTGAAAATTTACCTGAAGGAACCGTCGGCACGCTTTTGAAACCAGAGAACAAAGCTACTTTGACAAAAATTCTTACTTACCATGTTGTTGCAGGAAAGTATACTTACGATGACCTTACTAAATTAATTAAAGCTGGAAAAGGAAAAGCCATGTTGCCAACTGTTGCAGGAGGTATGTTAACTTTCACAATGAATGGTCCTCATAACATTTTAATTACAGATGAAATGGGTGGAACCTCCAACATTATTGTTTACGATGTATTGCAATCTAATGGTGTAATTCACTCTATTGATGCAGTAGTGATGCCAAAATAAAAACAAACTGAAAATATACAGCGCAAGAGAGTTCCGGTATAATGCCGGGACTTTTTTTATGCTTACATTTTTTTATTAATGTAAAAATAATTTGTAGCCATCTTTTTTAACATTACATTTGCAACCATAATAAATGACCAACCAACAAAATAAATATTGTAAACATGTATGCCGTTTGAACGAAGGGCGTATTGCTGTTTTGCAATAATTTTGTAGAAAATAATATTACAAAAAAGCCCTTCAAAATATTTTGAAGGGCTTTTTTTATGCTATAAACAAATAAGAAAATGAGTACTGAATTGAATCAATTAAAAATCATTAACGGACTGGAGGCCATTCATTCCTTCATTGTTTTTCCGGAAGACCTCAATTATGCGGGCACACTTTTCGGTG
The DNA here is from genome assembly GCA_025354385.1 of Bacteroidota bacterium. Taxonomy (GTDB): domain Bacteria; phylum Bacteroidota; class Bacteroidia; order NS11-12g; family UBA955; genus JABMMZ01. The sequence goes on along the minus strand of JANXMZ010000061.1, from coordinate 2,675 downwards.
GTAAGGTTTTGGCCGAAATGGACTTAGCAGCGGCCAAGGCTACCCGAAGGTTATTGTATGGCACCGGCTGTGATGGCGCTGTTACCGCCAGTTTAGATAAAGTGGATTTTAAAAAACCAGCCCATCTTGGGGATATTATAGAATTAAAGGCTTCTATTATTGAACTTGGGCGCACGTCTATTAAAATTTATGTACACGTTTCAAAAGAGAATCAATTCGGTGAAATAGAAACCATTTGTAACGCAACATTTATTTTTGTATCATTGAAAAGTGGTCAGCCTTGCCCTCACCTTTGTATATTAGCGAATAACAAAAATCAATTACATAATTTATGAAATTTCAATACCTTCTTGAATTAATAGGCACTGGATTTTTTGCCATCTCTGGAGCACTGGTTGCCAATAAAAAATCTCAACACGATTGGTTTGGTGTAAGTTTTATTGGGTTCATAACGGCTATTGGAGGTGGTAGTTTAAGAGACATGATGCTTGGCTCGTTCCCACTGACATGGATTGGAGATATTAATTTTTTATATGCTATTCTGGTGGGCATTATTCTGAGTCGCCTCTTTTTTAGTCAATTATTAAAGATGCCGAAAGCCCTATTTGTATTCGACTCAATTGGAATAGCCATGTTTACCATTCTGGGTGTAGAAAAGACTTTAGGATTGGGTTTTCACCCCATGATTGCTGCTATTATGGGTATGTTTTCTGCGGTAATGGGTGGTGTTATTCGCGATGTACTCACCAATGAAATACCTGTACTTTTTAGAAAAAATATTTATGCCTCTGCCTGTTTAGCGGGCGCTATTATTTATCTTATTTTTGACTATTTCAATTGCGAAAGAAAAATTAATATCGCTATTTCTATGGCGCTTATTTTTGCCATTAGGGTGATTGCTGTAAAATTTAATTTGACTTTGCCACAGTTTAGAAAAGACATCAATTAATAAATATTCACCAATTCTTTTCTATCTTCTTTTCTATGTTTTCCAAAAATAAAATCGTATTAAAAATATGATTACCTTGCATGCATGCTTAGTAAAAGAAATTTTATAAAATCACTTTTTATCACAGCGGTATTCCCATTGAAATTAAAAGCAGAGCGGATAATGAATCAATTACCCCCGCAATTGAATGCAACACCTACATACAATTTTTGGGATGAGATAAGGGCACAATATTTATTAAAAACGGATTATATTAATTTAGAAAACGGATATTACAGTATGATGGCACAACCAGTTTTGGATGCTTATTTGAAAACCATTCAAGATATCAATAAAGAGGCCTCCTACTATATGCGTACTGTTCAATTTGAGGAGAAAACAAAAAGTAAAAATCAATTGGCCGACCTATTAGGTTGCTCGCATGATGAATTAATTATTACGCGCAATACCACTGAATCTTTAGACACCATTATTTCGGGAACAGATTGGAAACAGGGGGATGAGGCCATTATGTGCAGCCAAGATTACGGCAGCATGTTGGATATGTTTAAACAAGTTTCCAAACGCTATGGCATGGTAAATAAAATTTTGGAAATGCCTTTAGATCCCCAGTCAGATGAAGAAATTGTTTCGCTTTATGCCAATGCAATTACTTCTAAAACAAGACTTATCATGATTTGCCACATGATTAACATTACAGGCCAAATTTTACCTGTCAGAAAAATTTGCGATATGGCACATAGCAAAGGGGTTGAAGTTTTGGTGGATGGTGCTCACGCAGTTGCACATTTCGATTTTAAAATAACCGATTTAAGTTGCGATTATTATGGCAGCAGTTTACACAAATGGCTAGGTGCCCCCTTGGGTGCTGGTATATTATATGTCAATAAAGACAAGATAAAAAACATATGGCCCCTTTTTGGCGAAATGGGTTATGCCGATACAGATATTCGAAAACTAAACCATACTGGCACTATTTCGGTACCATCCGATATTGCTATTAGGCATGCTATTGATTTCCATAACAGCATTGGCATAATCGAAAAAGAAAACCGTTTGCGCTTTCTTAAAACATATTGGACTGAGCAAATTAAAAACGAACCCAATATCTTATTAAATACACCAAGCGACCCTAAAAGGAGTTGTGGCATTGCCAATGTAGGCATCAAAAACCTTACCCCTGCAGCACTTGCAAAAACATTGATGGATGAATTTAAAATATGGACCGTGGCCATTGATAGTGCGAATGTGCATGGAGTTCGTATTACACCGCATTTGTATACCAACACAGATGATTTAGATGCATTGGTAAAAGCACTCAAAACAATTGCCAAACGTATCAAATAAAAAAAGCCCCTTGAAAAAGGGAGCTTAAGATTTTCTTATATTAAGTCAGGACTAAATCCAGTCCATGGCCATGGCGAAACCACCCACAGTAGTAGGAAGCGCCAACCAGAAAGCTTCAGGTTGAAAAATCAGTAATAATGTAATAACAGTTAGTGATACTAAGAAAAGCATCCAATAGCCGGTTCTTGATTTTTGCTGTGTCATATTCATTTGATTGGTGCAAATATATAAGAATTTATGGCTTAATAGACAAATTTTAGGCTAAAATCATTTGTATCCCTTAATGTCATTAGCTTTGAGCCTTGTCAAAGGTTATGAATAAAAAAAGTGCTTTTACTGTGGTTCCAGAATTACTAAAAAAAATGGCTGGGTTAAAGGG
>JANXMZ010000058.1 GCA_025354385.1 Bacteroidota bacterium | reverse complement strand
TAAAATCCATCAAAGCACAATAAAGTCTGTTGAAAACAAAATTAATAACAGACCTGTAAGAAAATTTAAATATTTAACTCCAAATCAAATAGCTTTGCAATTGAAAATATGAGTTGCACTTATTTGTTGAACTCAGCATATAAGTTAGGAATAAAAAATAGATTTAATCAAATTTTGGATAATGAGTTGATAAGGATTAACTAATTAATCTTTAAATACTAGTCAACAAGGTTCCTTCTATAGCTTTACTTAATTTAGAATATACCGCTACCAACTTCGCATATTTATTCCAATCTCTTACCACCGATTTTACTTCTTCAATAATTTCTTTCGGTTTCTTAATATTCATTTGATGGGCCACTTCCATAAAATCTTTCGTAGTGATCGTTTGTCGTTTGCCATTAATACTCAATGCATGCTGACTCACCCAAGTACTACCTGGTCGGTAGGCATGGCAAATGTCGAAGGCTGGAGCCAATTGCCAAATACCATTTTGGTGCATGGTAAAAGAAAAATTCTTGGTATGGTCGTCACAATTTCTAGCCATTACATTAAACACCATGCGCTTGAATAATTGTGCTGCCGAAGGGTAGGGTAAACCCAATAATCGCATGGTTTCGAACAATTGCTCATAACTAAATAAATGCACTTCGTTAAAATCAAAATGGCGCATGGCGCAAAAACTTTGCACATGTACTTTCTCGTTGTTGGGCAATCTATCAAAACGCTGAGTCATAAAATGGGCTCTGCCATTTTCTTCGAATAAGGTGCATGGCATCATTTCGATACCTGCCGCTTGAGCCATTAAATAGTAGGCCATTTCAACCCGGCCATAACCACCACTGCTGCCTAACTGTTGGTCGCTTACCCCATCGAATTTAATCAGCCATTGCGTAAAGCCTTTGGGCGCATTGGTCTGACCGCTTCGAACTTCTTTTGTTTGTTCGTTATAGGCTATTACAGCTTTTGCTCTTGCACCACCAGCCGAAGTACCTATCTTTAAAATATCGTGTAAATTTTTTTCTTCATGCTGACTTAAATGACTGTTAAAATCTTTTTTACCACTTAAAATTTGTTCGGCCACATTTACCAAGCTAGCAATTTCGAGTTTGTTGGATACCTCTTTGGTTTCGGGTTGAACAGGTTTGAACTCCAAAGCACCCATGCCTCGGTTACCTATAAAACACAATTTTTCAACTGGATTCAAACTGCCCGAGGGTCTTCCGTTTTTATTGAGCCAAGCATCAATAATGGCGTTTCCGTATTTATCTGGCAATACATCGGCAATCAAGCCAGGAAGGCCATTAAAGGTGTGGGTGTTGCGCAATTCTGGAAATGTAAATACGTTGCCTTCGCTTGCGGAAACTGGCATTTTAATTGGGGCAATGTCCCAATCATGGTTTTTGAAATTTTTATCAAATTCAAAACTCGCTGTGCCTGTATTTTCATCCCAAGCGATAGCACCCGCGCGCTGATCCCATAAATGAATAAATGCTGTTGTAATCATTACCAATCGGAGGTAGGTTTATTGTTTTTTTTGCTTGTTTTCGAAGCGCGTTTTCGGTATTTCTGTTGCATTTCGGCCAGTAGAATAGGACTAATTTGTGTCTCAATTTCGAAAGTTTTTAAGGTGTCCAAAATATGGAGTGCTCTTAAAACTTGGATGAAGGTGATTAAATTGGCGCGCTGACCTTGTTCTAAATCAAGGAGTGTAGTGCGATTGATACCAGCCTCTATGGCGAGCTGCTGCTGGGTTTTATTTTGTGATAACCGCTGGTGCTTAATGTATGCCCCCATTTTTTCTAAAATGGCATTATCGCTTAAAGCTAGGTAGTTAATGTATGAAATATCCGACATTGTATGTATATAATTACGTTAATGTTGATTATACACAACAAATGTACAGCTTTTTTTTGATATTTTAAATAATATTGTAAATTTACAACATTAAGCTTCATTTAATGCATTAATATTGGATATAAGAAACATTATTAAATAAAAATAGGAGGTAAAAAAATGCATTGATACTTTGTGCACTAATTCTAAAAATTTAAAACCCAAAGGGGTTTTTTCTCGTAGGTATAGTTAACTACAAGCTTAAATAATTAATGAAACTAATTTTACCCATTTTTATTCTTTTGTTTTTTATTGGTCTTACAAATTCTTCCATTGCGCAATCTAATAGTTTGGATGGAACTATTATTGACCAACAAATAGCCATAGAAAATGTCATTGTTCAGTCGCTCACCCCCGATAAAATAACATACTCCGATTCACAAGGGTATTTTGTGATTAAAAATTTACCCATGGGTAAACTGCAAATTAAGTTAACAAGATTGGGCTACGAAGACAAAATTGTCAATGTGATCATTCATGCAGGTCGGAATCATCTAGGGGCAATTGAAATGCAGGCCAATCTCATCGAAATAAAAGGAATTTCTATTAATGGTAATAAGCAAGTCAATAAAGTTTTAACGGGCATAGACTTACAATTGCGTCCGCTTTCCTCTTCCCAAGATTTATTGAGATTAGTGCCTGGTTTATTCATTGCCCAGCACGCTGGAGGCGGCAAAGCAGAACAAATTTTCTTGAGAGGTTTTGATGTTGACCATGGTACTGACTTTGCAATATACGTAGATGGAATCCCTGTTAATATGCCTTCTCATGCCCATGGTCAGGGATATGCCGATTTACATTTTCTGATTCCTGAAACGGTGAAAGAATTAGAAGTGAATAAAGGTCCGCATACCACCAAGTACGGTGATTTGGCAACAGCTGGTTCAGGTGAATTTAGAACATTAACGACTTTAGATAAGAATTTAATCAAATTAGAATTGGGCATGTTCGATACGCGAAGGGTTCTGGGGATGTTCAACTTGTTAGATAACAAACATCTGTTTTCTAAAAAGAAGGAGAATATTTATGTGGCAGGAGAATATAAATTTACCAATGCCTATTTTCAGAATAAACAGAATTTTAATAGAACTAATTTGTTTGCAAAATATACAGGTGAGTTAAACAATGGAGACCAATTAACTTTTTCTTTGTCACATTTTCAAAGTCAATGGGATGCCTCGGGTCAGATACCAGATAGAAAGGTAGCCGATGCCAGTATCTCGCGATTTGGTAGTATAGATCCTACAGAAGGAGGGCGCACAAGCCGAACCAATTTCAATGCTATTCACGAACGCAAATGGAAAAATACCTCACTTAAAAATCAATTGTTCTATAGCCGCTATGATTTTAATTTGTATTCTAATTTTACGTTTTATTTATACGATTCTGTTAATGGTGATCAAATTCAACAAGTCGACCATCGCAATGTTTTAGGCTACAATACCACGCTACAAAATAACACGGCATTTTTAGGAAAGGAGCTAAATACAACCCTAGGATTAGGGGTGCGTTATGATAATTCCGAGATACAACTCAATCACACGCTAAAAAGAGAATTACTCAATCAAAAGGTATTTGGTCAACTCAATCAGATTAATACCTGGTTCTATGCCGATGAGACCTTGAAAATAAATGCTAAACTCAAATTGAATATTGGAACTAGAATGGATGTTTACAAGTTTGATTTCAAAAATTATTTAGCCGATTCTGCTTCGGGTATTGCTGTAAAAGCAATAGCAAGTCCCAAAATAAATTTGGTATATACAGCCAATAAAAATATGCAATTATTTGCAAAATCAGGTTTTGGTTTTCACTCTAATGATGCCAGAGCAGTGGTGGTTGGTAAATTGGAAAACACATTGGCCAGAGCGTTTGGCAATGAGGTAGGTTCTACATTTAAACCTTTCAAAAAATGGATTGCTAACATTGCATTATGGAGCATGGATTTGCAAAGTGAATTGGTATATGTGGGCGATGAGGGTATTGTGGAAGCCATTGGCAGAACCAGAAGGGTAGGGGTTGATTTTGGATTTCGATATCAAATGGCCAAATATTTATTTCTCGATGCCGATATCAATTTAAACAAAGGGTGGCTGCGCGATGAACCAAAAAACGCCAATCGTATTCCTTTAGCACCCACTTTTACTAGTATTGGCGGTATTACTTATAAAAGAACAAAAGGATTAAATGGGAGCTTGAGATACAGGTTTATGGGCGATAGAGCCGCTATAGAAGATAATTCTATTATCGCCAAAGGATATTTTTTAACGGATGCCATGATTAATTACACAGCCAGAAAATTTATTATAGGGCTATCTTTAGAAAACATCTTAAATGCTAAATGGAAAGAAGCCCAGTTTGCAACAGAAAGTCGCTTAAGAGGTGAGGCACAGTCTGTAAACGAAATTCATTTTACACCCGGTACTCCAAGGTTTGTAAAAATGAATTTTACATTTTTATTTTAGTGGAGACTACACCCTAATAAATCATTGTTCCATAAATCTGATTTCTGGGAATTTAGAGACTCATTAAACAGAAATATAAATAAATTGATATTTATTAAATATTTTTTTATCAATAGCGTCCTAAACGATTAAAAAAAGAAAGGGAAGTTTTTATCCTCAGAGTTACCTTTGAGGTTCTACAAAAAACATCCCCCTTTCTTTCAATGACAAATGTAAATCTGTTTTCTCAAATTATATCAAAATTAGACC
>JANXMZ010000003.1 GCA_025354385.1 Bacteroidota bacterium | reverse complement strand
TGCGGTCTAATTTTAAGATAATTTGAGAAAACAGGTTTACATTTGTCATTGAAAGAAAGGGTGATGTTTTTTGTAGAACCTCAAAGGTAATCTTTGAGGAAAAAACTTCCCTTTCTTTTTTTATCGTTTAGGACGCTATTGTTGAATAATATACTAATATTGTTTTTCAAATCCATTCTTGATTATACATTTATTTATTTTCCAATAATATGAAGCATAGATATCTTTTATCCTTATTAGCAATAGTATTTAGTTATTTGAGTGTTTCATGTCAAACCTATAACAAGAAATACGATTTTGCAACAAAACAAATGTCAAATGAATTTAAAAAGTATTCAAAATTGGAAAAGAAGATGCTCTTCGTTTTTGTTGATTTGAATAATTGCTACAATTGTAGCCAAGGGCTAAGATGGGTTGCAAGGGCCGATAAACAAATTGATTATCAGGTTTTTTATCTAATTCATGGGATTAGTAAAAAAAAGTTGGATGTATTTAAAAGAGAATATAACCTAAAGAATGATATCAATTACTTAAGTGATACCAGTTGGATTGCAAAGTTTCTAGTATCAAAAGCTAAAGAAACAATTAACACATCTATGATGCTATATATGGATAATCCATACTTTTATTCGCTAATGCCTCTTCTTTTGTTAGATAATCTTTACGACCAAAATCTTTTCCCTACAGATTCAATCAGATTTGAGGATACTTCATACTATACATCATTCAGAAATTTAACAGAATTTAATGGTAAATTTTATGTCGTTACATCTCCTAAATTTCAGTTAATGAGAATTGACAAAATGTTAAAATTTAGTAGCCAAATTGGGTTGGATTCTTTTTATGAAAGAAAGGAATTAATTGCTAGTGTGATCAACCCAATTAGTGATGCATTAAGGAAGATTAATACAGTCGAGGAGTTAAGAAATAATTTCGATATTTATGTGAAGGAAGATGGTTATAATAAAGTAAATGTTATAAATGTGCAAGCAAAACAAAATGAACTAATTATTTTTGCAATTTTTAATTATGCATCATGGTCCGATACGGCAAGAACAATAATTCGAATTAGGCCAGTACCTGCAATTTTATCCATTAATTTTGAAGGAAAAATAACATTTGTTAAACCCTTGAACATTATGAATTTAAAGGAGGATAGCTTCTTTATTGATTATTATAACTTTATTAAGTTGGAAGATAATGGCAATCTACGCATTTCAACCATATCAAATGGTAGATTCAATACATTTAGGAGTTATCCTCTTGAAGTAAAAATGGTTTGGGATTCAATAAATAAAAAATATACTAAATCTGGCTTGGAAAAAAGATATCAAATAAATTTAACAAAGTATGATACCAGTAGTTTTAATACTTATTTACTGTCCTACGTTGAAGACAATAAAATGAATAAATATTTTAAATCGCATAATAGTATGATTAATTTCAAAAAATCTGAATTACAGAAAATTGGAAGTTTTCATAATCTTTTTCCCGATAGCTTAAGTCATAAATATTTTGTAGCATGTGCTGAGTCTTGTAATGACACAATTTCAAATATTCTATTGTTCATTGACGGTCGACCAATCATTTGTAAAATCAATACAAATAATGCTTCTTTGTTGAGTTACAGTTCACCCAAAATTAATGCCACCACTAATTTAATTAATGTATCTTCTTATTTTTTTAGAAATAATAACCTCTATATATTGTGCTATAATAATTCACTAGATAGTAATGAAGATCCTAAAATTTACAAGTATGCTATACCCGATTTTTAGTCGATATAATTGAAGTAAATGGAATTTTATTACCTTATTCATTTCAATTTGGGTTAAGAAAATTACTCAAATTTTTTTTATAGATAACACAATATGAATATCTATGAGGCAACTTAAATGCTTAAGATTGTTTTCATTAAAACTTCATATCAGGATATCCATTTCTCAAATGAAATATCAAATACCAGATAATCACTAATCCAGTGACTTAGCTTCAAACAAGGATTTGTGTAATAGCCAATTAAAAATTTGCACTAAATTTGCACTTACTCATTTTAACATGAAAAAATTCCTTAAAATTACCGGTATTTCTTTAGTAGTAGTTATAGCTCTCTTGCTTGCAGCACCTTTCCTTTTCAAAGGAAAGATAATCTCATTGATAAAAGAAGAAGCCAACAAGAATCTCAATGCAACTCTAAATTTCAACGATGATATAAGCATTAGCCTTATTCGCAGTTTCCCAAAATTGAGCATAGGAATCGAAAATTTATCCATAGTAGGTAAAGATTCTTTTAATGGGGATACCCTTGTTTTTTTACCATCCTTTAAAGCTAACATGAATCTAATGAGTGTTATTAAGGGTGAAAAAATTGAAGTGAACAGCATTGCCCTTAAGCAACCTATGATTAATTTAATGGTATTAAAAAGTGGCAAGGCCAATTGGGATATTGCCAAAACCGATTCTACAGCTGCTGTTGCCGATACATCTGCCTCTAAATTTAATTTGGCTCTACAGAAACTAGACATTGAAGACGGTTACTTGAGTTACGATGATAAGAGTTTAACGTTTAATACTGTTCTCAAACATTTTAATCACACATTGAGTGGAGATTTTACTGCAGATAATTTCTTGTTACAAACAGTTACAACTGCTCAAGAAATGACACTAGGGTATGGTGGGGTTAATTATTTATACAAGGTGGCAGCAGATGTAAAAGCCAATCTAGAAATGGATATGAAGAACATGAAATTCACCTTTAGTGATAATGATATTTTGTTGAATCAACTCAATATTGGTGGCGAAGGTTTTGTAGACATGAACGATAATGACATGGATTTTGATTTGAAATTTAAGAGTAAAAAAACAGATTTTAAAACCATTCTTTCTTTGATACCTGGTATTTATTCTAAAAATTTTGATAAAGCAAAAGCCAGTGGTAAATTAGATTTTAGCGGTTACTTTAGAGGTAAAATGACGGATGATTTAATGCCTGGTTTTGGATTGAAATTGAATATAGACAATGGTTTTTTTCAATACCCGGATTTGCCAAAATCACTGAACAATGTATTTGTAAATTTAGACGTCGATAATCCAAGCGGGGTAATGAATAACACAGTTGTAAATCTGAGTAGATTCAATGCCAACATAGCTGGTGAGCCAGTATTTGCTAGGCTTTTGGTAAAAACACCTATGACGGATCCTTATTTGGATGGACAATTAAAAGGGACTGTAAATTTAACTGAATTCAGAAGTTTTATTCCCTTGGCTACAACCACAGAAATCAGCGGTCTAATAAAAAGCGATGTGAAGTTTAAAGGTCATGTGAGCACTCTGCAAAAAAGTGATCTCGAAAAATTTGATGCCTCTGGAACCATTGCTGCAGAAAATTTTCATTACAAAGATCCAGAAATATTGAAACAAGGTACTACTCTTAATTCTGAATTAAGTTTTAATCCTGCAACTGTCGAATTGAAATCATTGAGAGGCACTGTAGGCATGAGCGATTTTGATGCCAATGGTCAGTTGGATAACCTTTTTGGTTATATGATGAAAGATGAATTATTGAAAGGTCATTTTAATCTCAACTCTAACTATTTTAATGCCAACGAATTTTTAACAGAGGAGCCTGTGAAAAAGGAACCAACCGCTGCGGATAGCATTCCTTTGGAAGCATTTGATGTGCCTGGCAATATCGATTTTGTGTTGGGTTCTAAAATCAATACACTCATTTACGATAATTTAACCTTAACCAATTTGGGAGGTAATATTATTTTAAAAGACAAGAAAATGTTGTTCAGTCAACTGGGCGTCAATGCACTTGGTGGTGGCCTTATGCTAAATGGCGAATACGATTCTAAAAATCCGAAGTTCCCTTTTAGCAATGTCGACCTTGGTATTAAATCTTTGGATATCATTCAGGCATTCAATTATTTTGAAATGGTGCAAAAAATGATGCCTATAGCCAAGTATACCGAAGGTTTGTTCAACGCCAATGTTAAATTGACGAATAATTTTAACCACGATTTAAGTGTTAATTATCCAACCGTTTCGGGCACCATTCAAATGGGGATAGCAGAGGCTGCTGTCAAGAATTTTCCGATACTCAATATCATAGCCGACAAGTTAAAGATTGCAAAGTTGAAAAATCTAACGTTGAAAAACTTGAATTTTAAATTGAATATTCTAAATGGTAAAGTAAATATGGATTCTATGATACTGCCAATGTGGGAAGGTGCTAAAGCTAAAATAAGTGGTTATAGTGCGCTCGATCAAAGCATGCAGTACATTGCAAAGCTCTCTATACCTCGTAAGGATTTTGGTGAAGCCAATACCGCCCTGAATAGTTTAACAGATCAGGCCAAAGCCAAAGGTCTTAATTTGACATTAAGTGATATTGTAGATGTAGATGTAATTGTTAGTGGATTTTTTACAAAGCCTGATGTTAAAATTAGTTTGCACGATGCAAAGAAGAATTTGGTGGATAATTTGAAAAATCAATTGCAGGATCAGATAGAAGAAAAGAAACAAGCAGCCTTACTGGAGGCCAAAAGACAGGCAGATGCAGCCAAGCAAAAAGCTATTGATTCCTTTAACAGAGTAAAACAACAAGCCATTGATAATGCTAATGCAAAGAAACTTGAGTTGGAGCAAAAAGCTGCTGAAGAAAAGAGAAAAGCCGAAGAAAAAGTAAAAGCAGAAGCCGATAAGGCGAAAGCAGATGCTGAACAAAAAGCCAAAGATAAAATCAAAGGTGGCTTGGATGGTTTATTGAAAAAAAGATAAGAATTATTTATTTCAATGCGTATTTCTTACCGGGCAGGCTATTAATAACACCGCTGAATTCTAGGTCGAGGAGGATAAGGGCTAATTGACTAACTTGTATTTGTGTTTCGTAATGCAAATCATCTATCCCTTTCTCGCCTTGTTTTAAATAATTCACCACTTTTAATTCAGGATCGCTTAAATTTTGCAACAAGGGAAGCTGTGTTATTTTATTTTTTTTGCTGGTTTCAAAATACCCCATCGATTTCATTAATTCATCTATTGAATCAATAATGGCGGCCTTATTTTGTTGAACCAATTTATTGCATCCTTGACTCCAAGTATCTGTTATCTTGCCGGGCAATGCATATACATCTTTATTGTAACCATTCGCAATTTCGGCTGTTATTAAACTGCCCCCTTTAATACCGCTTTCTACAACTATCAAGGCGTCGCACATGCCAGCCACAATTCTATTGCGTTGAGGAAAATTCTCTTTAATGCCAGGGGCTTGGTAACGGTATTCGGTTAACAATCCTCCATGCTCCAGCATATCTGCTGCTATTTTGCGATTGTCCGATGGGAACATGGTGTGCAATCCATGACCTAAAACACCCACGGTAGGGATGCCAAATTTCAAGCTGTATTTGTGGGCATTCGTATCTGTGCCAGCTGCCAAACCGCTAACAACCAATACCCCATAAGGTTTTAATGCTTCGCACAATTGTTCGGTAAACAACTTGCCATAAACAGTAGCCTTGCGTGTGCCAACAATAGAAACAACGCGTTGTTGATTCAGGTCGGCATTGCCTTTGTAATAAAGTAGAATAGGACTGTCATCATGGTTTTTTAAACGGAATGGATACTTTTTATCCAAATAAAAAAGGGGTTCAATCTGGTGTTTTTCTAACAGTTTTATTTCTGTCTCAATTTCGTCAAAAGCATTGAATTTAGCAATATTATTAGCAGTTGACTCGCCTATGTTTGGTATTTTTCTGAGAAATGATTTCTTTTCTGTGAACACACCTTGAGCACTGCCGCAATAGCTAATAAGATTCTTGGCTACTAGGTCGCCCACACCATTTACCATGGTAAGCGCCAACTGATACGGTAATTCAGGAGACATGTTTTTTAGTTTTGTTTTTGTGAAAGCGCCTATGGCCGAATGTCATTCTTACCTCTTAACACCCTTCAATGCAAATATATTATTTCCTTTAATTTCTACTTCATACTAGCCATCAATTGTGCATAATTCTTCCGATTTGCTAATATATTTAGCAAATTTTTCGAACTTAATTTAGCAAATTTCGCCTTATGTTTGTAGAAGTATATGCTCGACAATCACGATATATCCAATATCTTAAGCACTTATGCAAAATTATATGAATTGCATGGTGGAAATCCTTTCAAGGTAAAGTCGACTGCCGGTGCGGCCTATAATATAAAAAAGATAGGGGAGCCCTTGGCAGGAATGAATGAAGAACAATTAAGTAAAGTGCCACAGTTGGGGAAAAGTCTTGTAAGTAAGGTGTATGAAATTATTCAAACAGGTTCTTTCGAAGATCTTAATGATTTATTGGCCGCCACTCCCAAAGGGGTTTTAGATATTCTTAAAGTAAAGGGCCTTGGTCCCAAAAAAGTTGAAGTGCTTTGGAAAGAAGTTGGTATTACTTCCATTCCCGATTTATTAGATGCCTGTCGCGAAAATAGATTGGTGGAAATAAAAGGTTTTGGCTTTAAAACACAAGAGCAAATTATTAGTGATATAGAATTTAAATTCAATCAAGAAGGTAAGTTTCATTGGGCTAAATTAAAACCTATTGTTGCAATCTTAGATGATTTCTTCGAAGCTTCCGAACAGGTTTACCAATACGAAGTGGTGGGCGATTACAGAAGATTGAACGATGTGGTCGAAACACTCGATTATTTGCTTGAATGCGATGACCTACAATCCATTTGTGATGAATTAAGTGCTTTGGAATTTGAATTGATAGATTGCGATAACGAACATTATATTTTGCAATATGCAGAAGCGGTTACCATTCACTTGTATCATGCCAACGATTTGAATTGGGGCAATGAATTATTGAAAAGGACAGCCACTCTAGAGCATTTGAAATTAATTCATTTTGATTCATTGACTCAAGTATTTGATGATGAAACAAAAGTATACAACAGTCTTAATTTGCCATATATTTTGCCAGAGTTAAGAGAAGGTTTAAACGAGTTACAACATCTAACGGAACAGGAAAATTTAATAATATACGCAGATCTAAAAGGGGTCTTGCACAATCACTCTACTTATAGCGATGGTTTGCACACATTGGAAGAAATGGCCAAACAAGCGCATCACATGGGTTTACAATATTTTGGAATATGTGATCATTCTCAAACTGCAGGCTATGCTAATGGGCTTAAGCCTGAAAGAGTTTTAGAACAGATGAGAGAAATTGACAAGCTCAATAATAAAATGGCGCCATTTAAAATTTTAAAAGGCATTGAAAGTGATATTTTAGGAGATGGTAGTTTAGATTATACCAATGAAATTCTAATGATGTTTGATATTGTGGTAGCCAGTATACATAGCAATTTAAAAATGGATTTAGATAAAGCACATTTGCGTTTAAAAGGCGCCATCGAAAATCCATATACAACGATATTAGGACATCCAACAGGAAGACTTTTGTTGATGCGGCCAGGTTATCCAATACATCACGAATACATCATTGATGCCTGTGTCGCCAATAATGTGGCCATCGAGTTAAATGCCCATCCTTATCGCTTGGATCTCGACTGGCGACACATCGATTATGCCTTGAACAAAGGCGCTCTGATTAGCATTAATCCCGATGCACACCAGAAAGAAGGCTTAGGTGATATGAAATACGGGGTTAATGTGGCTCGCAAAGGATATTTAAAACCTGCTCAGTGTTTAAACGCAAAAAGTCTCGATGAAATTATTGCCCATATTGAACAGAAAAGAAAATTATCTATGGCATGAAAATATTAATTCTTAGGTTCAGTAGTATTGGAGATATTGTTTTAACGACACCTGTTGTGAGATGTTTGAAATTGCAAATCCCCCAGGCAAAAATTCACTATGCAACTAAACAAGCTTTTATTGGTTTATTGGATCAGAATCCATACATCGATAAAATTCACGCGCTGGGTAAAGATAAAAAAATATTCATTAAGGAATTACAGTTAGAAGAATTCGACTTAATCATTGATTTGCACCACAATTTAAGAACACTAGTTATTTGGCTTCAGCTGCGAAAAAAGAGAGTAGCTTTTGATAAAATAAACGTAGAAAAATGGCTCAAAACTTTTTTGAAAATAGATATTCTTCCTTATACCCATATTGTGGATCGTTACCTCGAAACCACCGCGCATTTGAATGTAAAAAATGATGGAAAAGGATTAGATTTTTTTATTCATCCCAATACTTCTTTAGAGGGTTTGAAAATACCAGAGCATTATTATGTTTACGCAATAGGTGGTCAACATGCAACCAAAAAGCTACCGCTTGATAAGCAAATTGAATTCTTAATGCAAATAGATGAACGCATTTTATTAATTGGAGGCAAGGAGGATTCATTAGCAGGTGAAGCAATAGGCAAGGCATGTAAACATGCAGTGAATTTTTGTGGTCAATTAAGCATAAATCAAAGTGCCTATTTAATGAAGGGCGCTATCAAAGTTATTTCGCATGATACCGGTATGATGCATATTGCAGCCGCATTAAATAAATCTATTATATCAATCTGGGGTAATACCATTCCGGGTTTTGGTATGACACCTTACTACTCCGAGAATTTACTTAATAGCGAGTTCGATGAAATGCAGGAAAATCCAAAATCCATCATGTTACAAGTAGATGATTTATCCTGTCGGCCTTGCAGTAAAATTGGTTACGATAAATGCCCAAGAGGTCATTTTAAATGCATAAAGGATATTAATTTTGATAAAGCCTTGGCGGTGTTGTAAAATAAAAATAGCGATGCTAAATTAATAACATCACCATTTTGATAATTATTCTCATCCTTTATAGATTTTCGGAAGAAAATATTTTTAGAATGAGCAATTCCAAATCGTTTGCTTGAGGTTTGTCAATTAGTCATTTGGTTTGGGTATAATACAGATTCAATTACATTTTTATAAGATGCCTTCCCACTTGACCATTAGCCGTTATCAATTGATAATAATAATTGCCTGCTGGTAAATTATTGCCATCTAATATTTCCGTATAATTTCCTTTAGCAACATTGCCATTGATAAGGGTTTTAATCATTCTACCTTGGCTGTCAAATAAGCGCAATTCCACGTGTCCTCCAGGACTAATAAATTCAATATTGGTAAAATCTTTAAAAGGGTTAGGGTAATTTTGCATCAATGTTAAACTGCTGCTGTTTTGAACTTTTTTCACTCCCAAAGTAGCACGGAAAATAGGCAGTGTATCAAAATGTTTTAATAGTAAATCAGAATCTGTTTTGCTACTGCTAGTTTGAAACCAATCTTCCAAAACGGATGCGTAAATTTGTCTGAAATCATATTGCATTGGCACATTGTCATTTACAGTAACACTGGCTGGTATGGTAGGGTTAGCGCCAATAATACCAGGGTTTACATTCTTGCCAAAAACCATAACTGGAGCTGCTGCACCGTGGTCGGTACCTAAACTGGCATTACTTTTTATCCTTCTTCCAAATTCACTGTAAGTCATGCCAGCCACTCTATCTGCAATGCCTAATTGTTCGCAATCAGTTTGAAATGCAGCAATGGCATCGGATACTTTTTTCCATAAATCTGCATGGCTGCCGGTATCTGTTGTGCCTGCTGAAGTAACCTGGGAAGAATGTGTGTCAAAACCGCCTAAACTTACTGTGTAAACTGGAGTTTGTAATCCGCCAGCAATTAAGTTTGCTACAATTTTTAATTGGTCGCCTAAACTATTATTGGCCGGATATGTGGCTTTATTGGCAACAGATTGTGCGGCTGTTTTTACGGTTGTATTATAAGATTGGGTCTGTTGTAGTACGAGTCTTACATAAGTTAATTCATGCCCAGCAGGAGTGCTTGGTGCTGGATCTACAGTGCCATTCACCAATTGATAAAATGAGGTAGGGTCGCTAATGGCAATACCTGTGCTTACTGTCGGCCCCATCAATGCAGTGGATACGGCATAACCTATTGAAATGGCTAATGGGTCAGGGTCGTTTGCGTTAGGATATCCAGAAGGGAATCCAGTATAAATATCTTCCAAATAACGACCTGCCCATCCACTACTCAGGTATTGACTACTATCACTAGCACTTTGCCAAATATCTGTAGCACGAAAATGGGAGAAGCTAGGGTTAGGGTAACCAACCGATTGTATAATGCTCACTTTTCCATTGTCAAACATACTGCGCAAGCCTGTCATAGCTGGGTGCATGCCTGTGTTGCTATTGCCAGTTAAGGCCAATACCTTACTTTGTTGAATAAGTATATTACTTCTTGCGGCACTTAAATTAGAATATTGATCGATTGGAATAATGGTATTCAAACCATCATTACCTCCATTCAATTGAATTAAAACAAATACACGTCCGTTCTTAATAGAGGCTCTTTTTATTGCTTCTAACATGGGCGTAGAAGCCATGGCTTTTATGTTTATACCATTGATAAAAAATGGTAACATGGTAGCCGGTAGCGCTTTCTTTAAAAAATCTTTCCTTTTCATAGGTTATTATATTGGGGGGTAAAGCTTGTTTGGTGAATAATGATTATTTTATGATAATTGATTTTCTGCAAGGTCAAGTAAAAATTTTAACATGAGTTGGAGTCCTGTGGTTACGTTGCCCTTTTTTGTTGCATCGGTAGGATTGGCGATGTAATCGTTCCAAGCCCCGGTCCAATAACTATCTGTAGATTGACCGAACAATAAAGTACTTTGTTTTAAAGTTGTTTTTGTGGTGGTAGATAAATCTAATGCAAAGAGTAAATCAATAGTATCTTGTATTAATTGATTAGGGTCCTCGGGATTTGAAAATTGTTGCGCAAAAGCTATTACATCTGCCTGCAGTTTCTTACCTGTTTTATACTGATAACCAACGGCCATTAATGCAACCGTAATAAATATTCTTTTAGGAAGCGTATCGGAATTCAACCAAATCTCAGTGTATTGTGGTGATTGATAATAGGCCGGCCATCCAGAAACATTTGGAGGATTTCCAATCGTCATGCCAGCATAAGCCGCCAGTGTAAACATGGAATACCAAGCCTGGTATTGATCCTCAACCGGAGCACTAGGGTATGCGATGTTAAAGTTTTTAGAACAAGTGGCGATCACATCTATAGGGTTTTTGATATTGCAACCCATGTTATTGTTATCGAAAAAATGCTGACTTTTTAATAAAGCAGTCACCAAAGGTTTTATTTCCCAATTGGTTTTAAAATCATCGGCCAATGGAATTATAACATTGGCTTCGATATTTGAATCGATGACATAATAAACAAAGTAGCGATAAAGTTTTCTAACAATAAAACGCGCTACTACATCGCTCTTTGAGAAAATCATGTTCAACAAATCATCCGTCTCTAAAGCGCCATTGGCACCTATTTGGCCAGTGATGGTGGTGCTATTAAAAAATGTTGAAAAGGTCTTGTTAGAGGTTTCGTGATTGTTTGCGTTGAAGAAAGAAGTGTAATTGGTATTATTAATTCTCCAGCCAGTTAATACTTTGGCGGCATTCTTTACATCATCTTCTGTATATTGACTGTCAGTTCCTTTCCCTAAAGTAAATAATTCCATTAACTCGCGACCATAATTTTCATCGGGTGCGGTTTTTGTATTTGAAGCCCCATTTAAGTATACCAACATGGCCGGATCAACTGTTATACTTTTTACAAGTGATCTAAAGTTGCCAAGACAATTATCTCGCAATAATTTATGGTGGTTGTATGCAATAATAGGACTGCCAACAGTTTCAACCTCTGTAGAAAAATGATTGTGCCAAAACATGGTCATCTTTTCGCGAACATGTCTATCCGGATTTAAAATTTGTTGCATCCACCATGCGTATAGTGAATTTCTTCTTTTATTTACAAAGTTAGTATCATCTGGACCATTAACCCAGGTTTGGCCGGCGGATATGTTAGGGTCGGATATTTGGATTGTATTGTATCCATTAAGTGGTGGATTGGGCGCACTGTTGGGGATATTCATAATATAATCCACGGCATCACTCATGGTCATGGCAGCAAAGAAATCTACATCTGCCTTTGTAAAACCAAAAAGGGTTCTGCGCAATAAATGTCGCGCTTCAGCTTTGCCCCAAGTGCCTGTATATGGCGCTATGGAAGCCACCCCTAGGTCTAGATGGTCAGGCAATTTTTGATTCTGAAGTGCTAAAACCGGATCCTTAACAGGGGTTTTATCCGTTATGGTTTTTGTTAAAAAGGCTCTTCTTTGCATATTTTAAATGTATTTGTTAGTTGGACTGTTTTAATTGTACTTGGTTGTAAAATTTATCAAAAATAAATATAAACAAGTTAAGGACATATTATTTTGTAAACAAATCCAATGCCAAGTGTCTACTTATATGATAAGGCCTTTTAGTCTTAGGGGTGTGCCATTTGTGATGCTAATTAATTGGTAAGAAAAAGCGTAAAAGGTCAAGAATGTCATATATCAACAAATAATTCAAATTATTTGCAGACACAATTATATCACTTACTTTTGCACAAATTTTAAAAAAACAATGCCTTATTTATTTACTTCTGAATCTGTCTCTGAAGGACATCCCGATAAAGTTGCTGACCAAATCAGTGATGCGCTGATTGATAATTTTCTGGCTTTCGATCCGCAAAGTAAAGTAGCCTGCGAAACCCTTGTAACCACTGGACAAGTGGTACTTGCTGGTGAAGTTAAGTCAAAAGCCTACCTCGATGTTCAAACAATTGCAAGAGATGTCATCAAAAAAATAGGGTATACCAAAAGTGAATACATGTTCGAAGCGAATTCCTGTGGTGTCTTGTCTGCTATCCACGAGCAAAGTGCTGATATTAATCAAGGAGTAGATAAAAAGAAAAAAGAAGAACAAGGTGCTGGCGACCAAGGTATGATGTTTGGTTATGCAACCAATGAAACAGCTAATTACATGCCTTTGGCCCTAGATTTGGCGCATGCCATTTTAATTGAATTGGCCCTTTTAAGAAGAGAGAATAAAGCCATTAAATATTTAAGACCTGATGCGAAAAGTCAAGTAACCTTAGAATACAGTGATAAAAATGAGCCAATTAGAATAGATGCCATAGTGGTGTCTACCCAGCATGATGATTTCGATACTGAACCTAAAATGTTGGCGAAAATCAAAAAAGACATTGTTGATATTTTAATACCCCGTGTTAAAACCAAATACCCTGAATACAAAGGTTTATTCAATAGCAAAATCAAATATCATATCAATCCAACTGGTAAATTTGTAATTGGTGGTCCGCATGGTGATACTGGACTAACCGGTAGAAAAATTATTGTGGATACTTATGGAGGCAAAGGTGCTCATGGTGGTGGTGCATTTAGTGGTAAAGACCCAAGCAAGGTGGATAGAAGCGCGGCTTATGCAACCAGACACATTGCTAAAAATTTAGTAGCTGCTGGCTTATGTAACGAAGTGTTGGTACAAGTGAGTTATGCCATTGGTGTAGCGCAACCAACCAGTATCAATGTGAATACTTATGGTACTGCTAAAGTAAAAATGAGCGATGGTGAAATAGGTAAATTGGTAGAAGGTATCTTCGATATGCGCCCTTATTTTATTGAACAACGTTTAAAATTAAGAAACCCAATATATAGTGAAACTGCAGCATACGGACACATGGGAAGAAAAAATGAAGTGGTAACAAAGGCATTCAAAACTCCAGATGGTAAAGTGAAAAATATTAAAGTTGAATTGTTTACATGGGAAAAGTTAGACTACGTAGATAAAGTTAAAAAGGCTTTTAAATTGAAATAATAATCAAAAATAAAATTAGAAAAGGAACTCCCACAAGAGTTCCTTTTTTTTTGTAAAAATATTTGAACAATCGTTTAATCTTTTTCCCATTTGCGATATTTTCTACCAGGGCGGTAATAAATACCCCAACCAAGAGCGGAGGCTTGTTTCAACAATTGTTTTCGAAGTAATTTAGGATAAAAATATTTACAAGACATTTTTCTGTAGGAGCATATGGGATACAAGCCAGCCGTTGCTAAAACTTCGTAAACAGCCGATGCGCATCGCATGCCCAAAAATGCATAATCATAAGGGGCATCAAACAAACGCATTCTCAAAGTAGAATCAATCTTGCGAGATTGTTGTTGGTTAATCGGAATACTTAATATTAGATACCTGCTATCGGTGGTATCGTAAACGAAGTTGCCTTCTTTTTCAATTATGAAAGCCGACTTTTTATTTTTTCTTTTAGGGAAAATATGCACTGCTCCATCCGGCACAAAACTGGCGTATTCACCTTTATAACTAATGCTAACATGGCCTCCATGCAGGCCCCCAAACCAATGTGTTTCTCCATTGCCTTTTGGTTTAGAGCCATAAGCAAATAAAATTCTTAGCGTGTCATTCGCTTGTAATTGTATAAAGTAACATGAGAGTATGGCGAAAACGGTTTTTAACATTTTGGTTAATACCTTTAATGTTTAAAACGTAAATGCCTGTTTATTATTACAATTTATAAGAAATTTGTTGAATGGACGTTTTTTGATTAATGGTAATTTATCTAGGAAACAAAAGAATTGAAGTAGCAATTCTAAGGATTTAAAATTCTAATCCTTTTCCCATTTTCGAGTCGTTTTTCCAGGTCGAAAAGTAAGTTTCCAATGGTTCTTTTTTGCATTTCTCAAAAATTGTTTCCTCAATAATTTAGGGTAAAAATATTTTAATTTTATTTTTCGTTTAGAGTAGTGTTTTACTATACCGGCAGCTGCCAAAACTTCATAGGCAGAAGAAGCACATCTAAAACCTAGAAAGGCATAATCATATTCAGGGTTTTTTAAACGGCAGCTAATGACAGAGTCTAAAGCATGCGCTTGTTCATTCGTTATAGGTATGTCAACAATGACATAACGGCTTATGGAGGTATCTTCTCTAAAATGATTATCCCTTTCTATAATGTAATCGGAATGCCTACTTTTACAAGGAAAGAAGTGCAAAGAACCCACATGTATGAAACTGGCAAAAGCATCTTTGTATTTTAAACTCACATGGCCACCATGTATGCCTCCGAACATTTTTGGTTCACCTTTGGCATTCGGTTTAGAACCATAAACAAACAATATTTTAAGAGTATCTTGGGCAAAAAGATTTTGACCTAAAATCAGCGCCATCAATACTCCTATTCTGATCATTTTATTTATCTATTACAATAACAAAATTATTACTTTAATCATAAATTCCAAGCAATCACTGATTAATAAATGCATGAAAGTGGATATCGCTCCTAATACATTTAAGGAAATGTTTGAATTAAAAATAAACATGGAGAGGTTTCCTGATTAAGCGATAGAGGAGAAAACGATCTGCTTTTATGATGATAAGGGTAAGCTGTTCAAGTGGCAGATGGTAGCATTGGATATACATTTTCCTTCCCAGAAATACAAAGTGGAAAAATTATTTATTACACAGTCAAATGGGCTGATTACCAAGTGGGGGGACAAATCGCAAAATCATAATAAGCGAGGAAGTAAATAAATTGATAAAAATTAAGTTTATTTGAAACTTTATGTCGCCAATTTTATTTTTTACAGTCATTGTTTTCTATTTCCTCGCCCTAATAATTATTAGCAGGATTACTTCCAGAAAAGCTGACAGTAACAGTTATTTCATAGGTAACAAGCAATCGCCGTGGTACTTGGTGGCTTTTGGTATGTTGAGTGATTCATTGAGCGGTGTTACCTATATTTCTGTACCAGGTGCTGTCTTGTCTCAATCGCTTACTTATTTACAAGTAGTGTTTGGTTATTTCTTAGGATATTTCATTATCGTGTATGTTTTATTGCCCTTGTATTATCGTCTTAATTTAATTTCAATTTACACCTATTTGCTTCAAAGGTTTGGCCCCAATGCTCAAAAAACGGGGGCTTTTTTCTTTCTAATTTCGAGATTGCTTGGTGCAGGTGGTCGTTTAATGTTAGCCATTGGGGTTATGCAATTATTTATCTTTGATCAATACCAGATTCCATTTGCAATTACGGCATCTGTTTTTATCGGATTGATGTTATTGTATACCTATAAAGGAGGTATTAAAACCCTTGTATATACAGATGCCTTTCAATCCCTATTTCTCATTCTAGGAGTCACACTTTCCATTTATGCCATTGCTTCACAATTGGATTTAAATGTCACCGGGATAGTGCAAACCATGAAAAACAGTCAATACAGCAAGGTGTTTGAAACAGAATGGATGAAGAGTAATTTTTGGTTGAAGGATATTGTAAGTGGTGCCCTCTTTACAGTTGCAATGACTGGTTTAGATCAGAATATGATGCAAAAAAATCTGAGCATGAAATCATTAAAAGAAGCGCAGAAAAATATGTTATGGTTCAGTTTTGTAATGCTAATTATATCCTCCTTGTTCGTTTCTTTAGGGGCGTTGTTGTATGAATATGCCGATGCCAAAAACATTGCATTAACCCTTGGTGCCGACGGCAAAATTGTTACTGACAGTGTATTCCCTACCTTAGCCCTTGGCAATTTCGGGACGTTTACGGCATTGGCATTTATCATTGGTTTAACGGCAGCAACCTTTAGCAGTGCCGATTCTGTTTTGGCCACCTTAACAACTTCTTTCTGCATTGATTTTTTAGGCTTTGGAGTCACACAAAAATACAATGACAATCAACAAAAGAATATCAGACATATGGTGCATATTGGTTTTGCAATATCCTTGCTCTTAGTCATAATTTTATTGCGGTATGGAATAGAAAGCAGAGCAACCATTCGATTAATATTGGCCATGGCCTCTCTAACTTATGGTCCACTCATTGGATTATTCGCGGCTGGACTGTTTACAAACAATAATTTTAACGACCGCTGGATCCCGTTTATATGTTTTATATCCCCGCTTATGTGTTTTATTATCAACAAGTACGACAAAGAATGGTTAGGCGGCTATGATTTTGGGAATGAAATAATTTTAGTGAATGGTTTGTTAACCTTTTTATTTTTACTAATATTGAAACTTAAAAAGAATGAATTCTCCAATTGATGAAGAAAAAATAAAGAAGGCTTTTGCCAATAAGCAATGGCCGGAGATACAAAGCACCAACTCATGGATGGTGTTTAAAGTGATGGCTGAATTTGTAAACGGCCTCGAAAGTATGGCCAGAATAGGACCTTGTGTAAGTATTTTTGGCAGCGCCCGCACCAAGCCAAGTCACCCCTCTTATCAAATGGCTACGGATATTGCATTCAATCTCAGCAAGGCAGGTTACGGTGTTATAACTGGTGGTGGACCCGGAATAATGGAAGCGGCCAATAAAGGCGCAAAGGAAGCCAATGGCAAGTCAGTAGGATTAAATATTAAATTGCCTTTCGAACAACATCCTAACGCCTATATTGATTATGATAAATTGGTAAGTTTCGATTATTTCTTTGTCCGCAAAGTAATGTTTATGAAATATGCACAAGGTTTTATTGTGTTGCCTGGTGGTTTTGGAACATTAGATGAATTGTTCGAAGCACTTACCTTGGTGCAAACCAATAAACAAGCAAAATTTCCAATTATTTTGGTAGGTTCCACTTATTGGAGCGGCCTAATTGATTGGATAAAGAAAGTAATGATGGAGGACGACCAGTACATCTCCTCCGAAGATTTATTCCTGTTTAAAATAGTAGATACGGCTGACGAAGCTGCCTCAGAAATTTTTGATTTTTATAGCAAATACACCATTAGTCCCAATTTTTAATAAAAATTTTTATGATAAAAAGAATTCCACAAATTCTGGTTTTACTAGCCATTGCGGCTTGTTCCAGCCCAAAAATCCATATTCCGGCATACTACGAGAGTAGGTATATCTATTATGGAGAAGAAAATGCCAAAGCAACTGTTTTCAGTATTAAAGAAGCTGGAAAGTTGGCAAAAGAGTATCCAGATGAGAATATTTTGAACAATGAAATCAAAATAACCATGCGTTTTGAGCAAAATGAAAAATACGATTCCAATGCGTTCAAAAAAATGGCAGAAAATGCCAAAAAGAAAAAAGCAAAAAAGGAAAAAGATGCCCAAAGCAATGCAGCGGAATTAAAAAGAAATATGGAAAAATTGCTCAAGGGTGATTTCTCTAACATCACTTATACCATCACAGGCAATTCCGAAGATGATTTAACGGAGAATCCTGTGCCTGATGGCGAAGTATTTACAACTTCTAAGTATGAATATGAATATACCACTTTAAAAGATTTTGTTAACGAGCCTTTTGTGGTTGAATACAATTCAATGACAAGTGCTAAAAATTTCTCGTTTAAAATCGACGACAAAACAACAGACCTTAGCAAAAATAAAGAGAAGGATGAGGATGGTAATTATTTTAAAACAGATTCTCGCTATTTAGTTTATGACATGAGTTTGCCAATTCGCGGAACACGTGTGAATGCCCGTTATTTCGAAACTTGTAGAGATGCTAAATTCAATAGCCTTATTTATGTTTTGGAAGACCATTATACAGAAAAGAAAATTATAAAAATTGCAAAACCGGATTGGATGGAGTTTGATATTATAGAGAAAAACTTTGAGGGATTAGAATATAAAAAAGAAGAAGTAGAAGAACTTGATAAATCTGGTGATGATGAAGAGGATGATGCCGACGCTGGTACTAAAAGTAAAAAGAAAAAAGTAAAAAAGAAATCTAAATACATTGTTTATACTTTTAAAAATTTAAAACCAATGCAGCGTTATAAAGGCGGCAGAGGTGCTTCCTATAATTACCCAATGTTGTATTTTCATTACAAAACCATTACGACAGAAAAGGGTAAAAAGAATATTTTCAACTCGACAGATGATATGTACAAATGGTATAAGTTGGTAACAGGTACCTTGCAAAATGATACCGCCAAATTTGCCAAGTTTACCAAAGATTTGGTGAAGAATTGTAAAACAGATGAAGAAAAAATAAGAACTGTATTTTATTGGATTCAAGACAATGTGCATTACATAGCTTTTGAAGATGGTTTGGCGGGCTTTAAACCCGATGAATGCAGCAGTGTGTTTGCAAAGAAATTTGGTGATTGTAAAGGTATGGCGAATCTCTCCAAGAATATGTTGAAGGTGCTTGGGTTTGATGCACGCATGGTTTGGATTGGCACAAGGCACTTGAATTTTAGTTACGATATCCCAGGATTGCCAGTAGATAATCATGCCATTTGCGCAGTTAAATTGAATAATAAGTTCTTATTCCTAGATGCTACCGAAACCTATTGCTCTTTGGGAGATTATGCCAACCGCATACAAGGCAGAAAATGCATTGTTGAGAATGGCGATGGATATTTATTAGAAACCATTCCAGAATTTGGCCCCGAGCACAATGAAGAGGCCGTAACAGAAACCATAGATATAAACAATAATACCTTGATGGTGAAAGGTAAAAAAACATTTAAAGGAGAGAGTAAAATTGAATTCCTACGCGATTACAACTTATTAAAATCTCAACATAAAAACGAGGCTTTGTTCAATTATTTGACGAATGAAAAATTATCCATTAATGCCAAAAATATTAGCAGTTCTGATTTAACAAATAGAGATATAGATGCAGAAGTTAAATATGAATTAGCGATAGATAATCATGCATTCACAGCCAATGGCAAAAAGTATATCAACTTAGAATATGATTATTACTTTTCTAATTTTAATTTCGATACCATTCGAAAAATTGATTATGATTTTGGCTCGAAGATGAATATCAGAGGTACAACAACAGTTAATTTAAAACCTGGTCAAAAAGCATCTAAATTACCAGAACCAATAAATATTGATAACCAGTATTATAGTTTTACACTCGAGATAAAGCAAGTAGGTAACACACTAGTATACAAAAAAGCCTTGGTTACCAAACAAGATTTTATTCCTCCAAGCATGTTTAAAACCTTTAATAATGACACCAAAAGGGTGTCCGATTTTTATAACACTTATATTGAACTCAACTAAACCCAACCACTCAACAAATGCAAAAAATAATATATTCAATAGTTATCTTTTTTATTTCTGGTTCTGCATTATTAGCACAATCGGATAATGAAAAAAAATATTTCAAGGAAGCAATACAGGATACCGTTAAATCGGAATCGGTGGTGATGGTGCGCGATTATGAAGAATTCAAAATCACAAAACATAATTTATTAGATTATAAAATTAATGTAGTGCTGCGTACACAGTATAAACTTAAAGATGCTTATGCGGTAGAGGCTTTTAGCACCATGACAAAGTCAAGCGGACTTAAAAAAATAGCCATAACTCAATTGAAGGCAGACGGTACGCTTAAAGAAATTTATTTGAATGAAGATAAAGATTATAATGAAGAGCGTTCCGACAATGGCGTTAAACTAAATGATGGAACAGAAAAAATAGCGGTAGAGGATTTGGAAATAGGTGACATAGTAGATTATCGCTATGAGTATACATATACCACTACCACCTATCCAATGATGCGAAAAGAACTCGAAAACGGAAGGGTATATGGAAATGATGTGGTTATTAAAAACTACGATATTTTCAGACAATTACCCAACTTTACAAAATTTGTTCAAGAGCGTTATCCAGTACTAAGTAGTTGGATTGTATTAGAAGCCCCATCTGAATTGAAATTGATAGAGAAGGCCATCAATTGTAGTTATAAATTCACTGAATCTTCAGACGGTGATGGTAAAGTTTATATTCTTAAAACAGGTTACTCTCATGCCTATAAAAGTGAATTCTTTTCATACAAATATGTTGATTTACCGGTTGTAAAATTCTTTTTTGTGAATACAGCAAATGCTAAAATGCAAAACATGTATCCCTATCAGTTTAACGACGAAAATGTTTCGAATGATGATATTGCAAAATTAGCATTGTCGTTCTACAACAATCCAAAATTCATGCAAAAATATTTGTATTATATCAACTCTAAGCAATATCCAAAAGGATATGCGGAGGTTTCTTTAAGTGCTTTTTTCAAAACTTTTATTAAAACATTTGCAGCGGATAATAAGAATAAAATTGATGTGGTTAATAAATTTCATGAGTATTTAAGCAACAACGATCAAATTAACCGATGGCAGTTTGGCAAAATGAATTTTGCCGTACTAATGGCTAAATTCTGCGATAAAATAAAACAACCTTATAAAATGATTGCTTGTATGCCTAGGTATAATGGTAGTTGGGAAAATTTGATACATCCTAGTGAAATTAATTGGGGTATTTATATTGATGATAATGGTACAGATTTGTTTATTACCAGTACAGCATCTACAAGTAATATTTACGAGAAATATGGCTACTTATCTGGTACCGATGTTGTGATGTTTAATCCAAAGGATAAAATATTGAATGTAACAACTATGAAATATCCTGAAATTGGTTTCAAAGAAAATGTATCTACTTACGAAAGTGAAATTGAATTTGTAGATGTGGATCAGAATTATGATTATCATTTTGTCAATACTTACACTTATAAAGGCGCACAAAAGTTGACAATAGATGACAATATAGATAGTAAGTTTTATCCAGAAGAATTGAGTACCAATGCCGGTTTTTGGGGAATTGTTGATTTTAGATTGTATAATGATGAAATATTTAAAGATACTGGTGATTTTTATCCTGAATACCGCAGAATAAGTAATGCCTATACAGAGAGAAGAAAAAAATACTCTAACGAAAGTTTCGAAGATTTTCTATATTCAGAATACCATTTTAACAAAATTACGGTGGATAGTTTTAGGGTGATTGAAGGAGATGGTTATGTAGACAATAATGAATCAATTTGTAAGTTCAAAGTTGAATTCGATGCAAAAGGTGTATTAGATAAAACTGCTAATGGATTGCTTATAATGAAACTAGGAAGACTTATTGCCGAGCAATTGGAAATCAGTAATTTTAATAACAATGAACGCTACACGAATATCAATAATAGTAATCAGCGAGAATTGGATTGGCGAATTGAAGTGGAGATTCCTGAAGGATATACACCATTGAATCTACAAGACTTTAATATGAGTTTTGAAAACGAGGCTGGTATTTTTAAATCGGTAGTAGAACAAAAGGGCAATAAATTGGTGATTAAAGTGGAAAAGATTTATAAAACCAATTTCTTACCTAAAGAAAAATGGGCAGAATTTACAACCTTTGTAAAGCAAGCGGTTCTTTTCTATGAGAAACGCCTCCTTTTGGAAAAGAAGTAAAGCTATTCCTCGATTCAACCTGAATTTTTGCTGGTGCATTCAATTGCTTAGCATGTTTTAGTCGTAAATTTTTACACATTAAAGGTAGAAAGTTTGTTAAGACCGAACTATTTCAAGTAATTCGCACCACAAAAAATTTGTATGAAAAAAATATACGTATTATTACTTTCTGCCACTGTATTATTCTCCAATGCAGCCAAAGCAGACGAAGGCATGTGGTTATTATCTTTATTAGAAAAGATGAACTATAAGGATATGCAATCCAAAGGTCTTAAGCTAACGCCAGAGCAACTGTACAGCATTAATAATTCCAGTTTAAAAGATGGGATAGGTTGGTTTTCAAATGGTTGCACTAGTGAATTGGTTTCTGAAAAAGGATTGGTATTTACCAATCACCATTGTGGATACGATGCCATCGCAACTTTAAGTACCCCACAAGATAATATACTTGATAATGGTTTTTGGGCCAAAACAATGGCCGAAGAAAAACCTGCACCTGGAGTTACTTTTGCATTGGTCAACAGAATTGACGATATTACTAACGAAGTTTTGGATTCTATAAAAGGGATGGATGTGAAAACAAGAAATGCATCTTTGCCAAGAATTTATAAAGCCATTTCAGACAGAGCATCTAAAGGCACCCACTATGAGGCACAATGCAGAGAGATGTTTAAAGGTAATGCTTACTACCTGTTTATTTTCGAAAAATTTACGGATGTTAGGCTGGTTGGCACGCCTCCACAAAATGTAGGGAAGTTTGGTGGCGAAACTGATAATTGGATGTGGCCAAGGCATACAGGCGATTTCAGTGTTTTCAGGGTTTATTCAAACAAAGAAAACAAACCTTCCAAATACAGTACAGAAAATATACCATACACACCAAAGAAGCATATACAAGTTACAACTTCGGGGGTAAAAAAAGGTGATTATGCCATGATCATGGGATTCCCGGGAAGAACTAACCGTTATGAGTTTTCGCAAGGTGTTCAAATAGCAACTGATATTGTAGACCCTTCCATAGTTAAATTAAGAGATATTAAATTAAATGCATGGAAAGTGGAAATGAATAAAAGTGTAGATATTCGTTTGAAATTATCTTCGGATTTTGCAAGCATTGCCAATTATTGGAAATTTTTCAGAGGTGAAAGTGAGCAATTAAAAAACAACAAAGTTTATGACATTAAGTTAAAGCAAGAAACTGCATTTGCCAAATGGGCCGCAAAAAATCCGGAATTTAAAGATGTATTACCATCCGTCGAGAAAGTATTTGCTGCATACAAGCCATATGCTGCTCAAAGAACTTTTTTAAATGAAGGTATACTGTCTCCATTCGCAGCAAAATTTGCTAATATGGGTATGGCATTAGAACCTTCTCTCCTAAAAAATGACTCAACAGGGATTGCCAATCTTTCTAAAAGTGTTATTGAAGCCATAGATGAAATGCCTTACGATATGCAAATTATGAGAGCAGATAAGCGCGTTTTTGATAGTTCATTGGTTTATTACTATCAGAATGTATCGACAGATTTACAACCTCAATTTATAAAAGATATCATCGCCAAATACGATGCTTCAAATCCTGTTAATGCTATCAAAAAATATACGGACTATATGTTTAGTGCAAGTATGTTTACAGATAAAAATATGACAAAAGCATGGTTGCAAAACCCTAGACTTAGCATATTGCAAAATGACCCATTTTATATTCACCTAAAAGCTTTCAAAGACCATTATAATTCAGCATTTAAGCCGAAAGTTGATGAGTTTAATGCACAAATTGTGGATCTTGGTAGACAGTACATTAAAGGTTTAATTCAAATGAATCCTAAGACCAAATATTATCCAGATGCTAATTCATCTATACGATTAACTTATGGTCAGGTTGAATCCTACCTCAAATTTCCATTGATTACCTATTTGGATGAAGTGGTTCAGAAAAATGAAATCAACAAAGGGAATCCTGAATTTGACGTGCCTTCTAAATTAATAGAATTGAACAAAGCAAAAGATTATGGAAAATATGCTGATAAAACTGGCAAATTACCTGTTTGTTTCTTAACCAATAATGATATCACTGGTGGTAACAGTGGAAGTGGTGTATTAGATGGCCAAGGACGTTTAATTGGTTTGGCATTTGATGGGAATTGGGAGGCCATGAGTGGCAATATTAGCTATGATGCAGCCAAGCAAAGAACCATTTGTTTAGATATAAGATACCTATTATGGTTAGTTGAAAAATTAGGAGGTGCAACCAATATTATTGAAGAGTTAAAGCTGGTTAACTAATTAATTCATTATAAATAACTTTTAAAACCCTGGTTGATAACCGGGGTTTTTTGTTCCCATTCAGCATTGAAAAATTCCCGTTCAGCATTTTAAAAAATTAAACTCGCAAATTAGTTACCTAATATTGTGTATACCTATTTAACTAAATTCTTAACCCTAAATTAATTTTCGATTATGACACTACAAGAAAAAAAACACGATGTTGTAAACTTCTCTGTTTTGATATGTTTGGTTTTAATTGTTTTCAAATCAGCGGGAAGCGTTATCGCAACCAATTGGTCATGGTGGTGGGTGTTTTCCCCAATCTGGATTTATTTGTCGCTCAATGTTTTGTTTTATATTTCGGCAGCGCTTTATAAATTCTCCAAAGATTTTGAGGAACCCCAAGGTAGAATTGATGAAAACGCGTTGAATTTGGACAAGCGTTTATAAGAATAGCATATTAAGATTCCGTTATTGTATATTTAAGTTAACAAAAATTAATACCTCAGCAATGAGGTTTTTTTTATTCCGGTTCAGCTCCTTAAAATTCCCGTTCAGCTAAAAAACATTTTGTAGTTAAAATTGAATCATTTATAATTGCTCTTAACAACACTACTCTTTAAAATTATTTTTTTATGAAATTTAAACAAAGCAACTACGACGCGCTAGGCTTTCTTTCTTTGATTTTCCTTATTCTTTTTGGTTTCAAACTTCTTGGCAGCAGTTTAACGATGGATTGGCCTTGGTGGACCGTTTTCTCTCCAGCCTTATTAGGGTTAGCTTTATACATACAGAAAGTGGCTCAATGGCGTTCTGAAAAGCGTCCTAGTAATTTTAATGAAATTACCCGCAGTCATTAATTACAACCTTATTTGTTGTAATAAAAGGATGCCTTTTTGCAGGTATCATTTTTTATATTATTGACTATAGATTACACAAGCATTTAAGAAAACCCCAATTATTTATTGGGGTTTTCTTATTTTATAAATTTTACTCGTTTTGATAAATGGTAAAACAATTAGTATTGTGATATTTGTCAACCGAAGCTATAAATTTTACAAACTTCTGATAATTGTTGTAACAAATGTTGCATAAATTTACCTTCGAAACAACGATATTTGCATTATAATTATTAATAACCTTACGATAAAATAGCTGTTTCCAAATAGAATGAAAAAAATATTTTTATACTCAAGCGCCCTAAGTGTTTTGTTTTTATTATTGAATGGTTGTTACAAGGATAAGGCCGATAAGTTATATCCTTCCGTTGCTGGCTGCGACACTACTGCTATTTCTTATGCATCCGATATTGTACCCATACTTTCAAAAAATTGTTTAGATGCAGGTTGCCATACTGCTGCCAATCCGAGTGGTGCCATTCAATTAAACGATTACGCCAATACGGTTTTGACAGTTCCTAATAATAGATTAATCAATGCATTGAAATGGACTGCTGGAGGTTCTAAAAACATGCCTGCTTCTGGAAAGATTAATGATTGTGATATTAATAAAGTACAGGCTTGGATTAACAGAGGCGCTAAAAATAACTAAACATGAAAAAGAAAATTGCCTTATTGTTTGTACTGATACTTGTCATAGCAGTAGCTGCCCTCATTTATGTTAAATTTGCCTACTTCACAGAAGGACATAAAGACCCATTAAAGAGTGAAGATAAAATTAATATAACCGCTAAAAAATTGTTTTCCTTATATAGTCAATATGAAGACAGTGCCAATAAAATGTATTTGGATAGTGTAATTAGTGTTAGTGGAAATATACAGAATATAGAATTGAATCAAGATCGCTATACCATTACCCTCAATTCCGAGGACAGCAGTGGTGCTGTTATTTGTGAAATGGATGTAAAGGATAATGAAAAGATGAAGCAATTAAAAAAAGGAATTTACATAAATCTCGTTGGATATTGTAATGGTATTTTAATTGATGTTCAACTCGACCGTTGTAAATTGGCAGACTAATTGTAATAACGATAAGTATAAAAGAAGCCCAAATGAAAAATAAATTCATCCTTTCCGCCCTGTTAGCCTTCACTTTTTTAAGTGTAAAAGCGCAACAGTACATGACCAAAACTGGTACAGTTAAATTCTTTTCTCATACCACACTCGAAGATATTAAAGCAGAGAACAGAAAAGTAGTAAGTGTATTGGATAGTAAAACGGGTATTATGGAATTTACTATGTTAATGAAAGGCTTTGATTTTCCAAATGATTTAATGGAGCAACATTTCAATGAAAGTTATGCCGAAAGTAGTAAATTTCCCAAGGCCAATTTTAAAGGAACAATCACAGATGTTGCCAAAATTAATTTTGCAAAGGATGGTACTTATACAGTAAATTATACAGGTAAATTAACACTTAAAGACGTAACCAAAGATATAACCGGAACAGCTACATTTGTGGTTAAAGGTGGCAGTGCTACTGCAACTTCTAAGATTAAAGTAAAACCAAGCGATTACAATTTTAAAATACCTGCCACAGCCGTTGGAAAAATCTCTGATGAAATGGAAGTAGATATAATAATGGACTATAAGAAAAAATGAGAATAGTATTTACCGTATTACTAAGTGTTTTATTTGTTAATGCACGCGCCCAAACAGATACCAGCAATCACGTTCCTACTCAAATTTCCGATATTCCGGGATATAAAGCCGATACCGCAGCTAGTTTGCTTGATGGTTTAGACATAGAAGAAGGTCCAGATTTTGAGCAGAATACTTTCAAAGGTACCCGCGTTATTAATTCTCAAAGTATAGAGATGCTTGGCAAAGCCAATATGGATTATCGCATCTCTCACAGATTTGGAACTTTAAACCAAGGGGCTTACAATTTATACGGTATGGACCAGGCATTTCAAAGAATGAGTTTTACTTTTGGGTTATCAGATTTATTAAACATAGAAGTGGGCAGAAGTTCCGTTAACAAGGTATACGATGGTACTGTTAAATGGAAAATAATGCGACAAGCAAAAGGCGATAAGAAGCGACCTTTGAGCATTGTTTATGTAGCAAATATGGCGCTGCAAACACTTAAAAATACCAATCCTAGTTACGACCCTTATTATTTTACACATCGTTTGTACTATACCCATCAATTATTAGTTGCAAAAAAATTCAATGAGAAACTGTCTGTTCAAATAATGCCAACGGTTGTACACCGCAATTTTATAGATTCCATGAAATATAAAAACACTGTTTTAAGCATGGGCATTGCAGGTAGGTTTAAGTTAACCAGAAAACTGGCATTAACAGGTGAGTATTTTTATGTCTTACCCAATCAAATATCACCCTACTTATATCACAATTCATTGTCTATGGGATTTGATATTGAAACTGGTGGACACGTGTTTCAATTGCATTTTACCAATAGCACTGGCATGAATGAGAAAGGTTTTATTACTGAGACAACCAATAGTTGGGCCAAGGGACAAATACATTTTGGATTTAATATTTCCAGAGTATTTTACATTGGTAGAAACTAAGCCCAATTTATAGTACAACATCTTCTTTCTGTTTAAAAATCATTGCGTCTAATCAACTTTAAAGCTGTTAAATTTGATGCTATGAAAATCAAGTCATTCAAAGCAGTTGCCATCACCATCTTATTGTGTGCCTGTGTGCCACAAAGAAAACTGGACGATTTACAATTAAAATACGATGCCTGTCAAAAGTCGAAGACCGACTGTGATAATAATTTAACCACAGCGCAACAAAATCTGAATACCTGCAATGATATTAATTCTCAATTGAAAATAAAAGTTGTGGAGTTGCGAACAGACTCGTTGGAATGCTATACGGAACTTGAAAAAACAAAAATTTTGTATGCCCAATCCGAAGCACTTTCTCAAAAAATTATTAACAATAACCGTTATGAAAACGAGAAATTATCAACCGATTTAAATGCAAAGAATGAAGCATTGAAGCAAAAGGAGTTGGAATTAAATGACAAAGAAGCTAGGTTAATGGAATCGCAAAATAAGAACCGCGATTTGAGCACTAACTTGGCATTAACTGCAGAGAATTTGAAAAAGAGAGAAGCACGTGTTGCTGAATTAGAATCAATTTTAAGAGCAAAAGATAGTGCAGTATTGGCTTTAAAAGAAAAAATTCAAAAGGCCTTATTGGGTTTTCAAAATCAAGGCTTAACTGTAGAAACCCGCAATGGTAAGGTATATGTAAGCATGGAGGAAAAATTATTATTCAAATCAGGCAGCACCACTGTGGATCCGAAAGGAGAAAGTGCTTTACTTGAATTGGCAAAAGCTTTAAATCAAAATGGTGATGTAAGTATTTTAGTAGAAGGACACACCGACAATGTGCCTATGAAAGGCAATCCTAATATTAAAGATAATTTAGATTTAAGTGTTCTAAGAGCTACCTCGATTACACGTATATTAACTATTCAAGGCGCTGTAAATGCAAAAAGAATTACTTCTGCAGGCAGGGGCGAGCATTTTCCAATAGATACCGCTAATACACCTGAAGCAAGAGCAAAAAATAGAAGAACTGAAATTATCCTTACTCCTAAATTGGACGAGTTATTGTCTATACTAGGAGGTAACTAATTTTTAAATCAGATAATCTTCATAGATACTTTATGGCTAAAAATATTTCGTGGCACTAAACACTTTATGGTAATTCTAAAACAATTAAAGAGCCTACGCCATTGCTAACCATTACCATCATTAGCATCGGTAAAACGAATGAAGCTTATGTTAAACAGGGCATAGAAAAATATTCTACTTTACTTTTGAAGCATGGTAAAGTAGAATGGTTAGAATTACCAGATGTAAAAAATAGCAATAAATTACCTTCAGATAAATTGAAAGAGGCAGAAGCAGAATTGATATTGGGAAGCTTAACACCCAAGTCTGCTGTGTTTTTTTTAGATGAAACTGGCAAACAAATGGACTCGGTTTCTTTTGCAAGTTATCTCGATAAAAAGTCTACAGAGTTTTCCAAATTGGTATTTGTTATTGGAGGTTCTTACGGTTTACACAACTCTATAAAACAGAAAGGGGAGTGTATATCAATTTCTGCCATGACTTTTAATCACCAAATGGTAAGGGTAATATTGGCCGAGCAAATTTTTAGGGCTTTTACAATTATAAAAAATTCTGGGTATCACCATTGAAAGTAGGATTGGTATTACATTTGTTTTATTTAGAACATGAAACGCATTTTATTTTTTTTATTGGTATTAAGCCTTACACTCTTTTCTTTTCAGAATAAAAAGTTTGTTACCGACTTCAAAGTCATTTCAGCTAGTAAAAAACTAATGGTAGGAGGAGCTGCTGGCAGCCCCTTAATTACCTATTATTACATTGATGTTAAAGCCAATCGCAATTTAACCATGGTATGCGATTCTGCATTTGCAGACGGAAGGATAGATAAATTTACAGTTTTAGTAGATACTTTTAAGCATTTAGACCAATTGAAAATTAAAAAGGGACAAATGGTGCATCTTACATTTTCCATCATCCAACCCACTCAAGTTGGTAATCAAAATTATGGATTGCGAATAGCGGGTAGCCCTGAGGCGGTTCCACCAATCCCAACAAAAACTGGTGTAGTACTTAGGTACGAAGGGGGTAATTGTCGCTTTTTAACGATTTCGAAAATTAATACACTAGAACCAATGTATGCACCTTAATTTATTTTAATACATTGAATCTTCAACAAAAGCTTGACCATTATTATTTGCAATTCAATCAAGTTGGATTTATAGAAAATGATCCAGTTCAAATTCCACATTTGTTTAACAGGCGCCCAGACATTGAGATTATGGGTTTTTTTGCTGCAATACTTGCATGGGGACAACGCATTACCATTATTAATAACTGCAAAAAAATAATAGATATTTTTGAAGGTGCCCCATATGATTTTATATTAAACCATCGCAGTTCTGATTTGAAGCGATGTGAAAAATTTGTACATCGCACTTTCAATGATACAGATTTGCTCTCTATAATTGCTTTCTTGAAAATAATTTTTTCTGAATACAATTCACTCGAACCAGCATTTGCAATGCATATAAAAAGTTTGGATAAAACGGTGGAGCAAGGCATTAATGGATTCAGAAAATTATATGAAGATTCGGAGGCTTATGTAAAAAGGACCACTAAACACCTCGCACATCCATTGGCGGGAAGTGCTTGTAAACGTATCAATATGTTCTTAAGATGGATGGTAAGAGTAGATAGTAATGAGGTTGATTTTGGCCTTTGGAAAACCATAAAAACGGAGCAGCTTATTTGTCCTTTGGACTTGCATGTGATGCGCGTGGCGACAGAGCTGGGGTTGTTAAAAAATCCTAAAAGTGATTGGAAAACTGCAGTATTACTAACTAATAAATTAAAAAAGTTTGATGCAATTGATCCTGTAAAATACGATTTTGCTTTGTTCGGAATGGGTGTTAATAAAGCTGATTTTTAATAGGAGCGCATTTTGATAAATGTAATGAGACCATAATCTTCACACTTCACTTAGGTTCCCCAATGCAAGCTTAATCTTAAGGTGAATCTGTATTGTCCAATTATCAAATTAAATCTACATTCGCATGAAATACGCAACATGATTTTAGTAGCAGATAGCGGCAGTACAAAAACAGACTGGTTCCTTTCTAATGGTTCCAATATTAATCAGCGATTAGATAGCAGAGGCTTGAATCCAACATTTCTGAGCAAAGCCCAAATTGAGGAGGTTGTAAAAGCAACTTTTTTGAATTGTAAAACTGATGAAGTCACTAAAGTTTTTTTTTATGGCGCTGGATGCAGTAGCACTGGTGAAGTATCTCGCGTACAAGATGCCTTAAAAAGTGTTTTTAAATTAGCCAATAATTATGTGAGTCATGATATTGAGGGTAGCGCAATTGCTACTTGTGGTAATCAGCAAGGTATAGCTTGTATATTGGGTACAGGTAGCAATGTTTGTTTATGGGATGGACATCGGGTTTTGCCGCAAATACCTGTATTCGGCATGGGTTATATTTTGGGCGATGATGGCAGTGGTTCGCACATTGGAAAGTCTATAATTCGTCGTTTTTTATACAATGACTTGCCCCAGGACTTAAGAGATGAAATGATCAATTTGGGATTGAATAAGGCCAACATTGTTGAAAATGTATACGGAAAACCCGATGCCAATATTTATTTAGCTTCATTTGCTAAATTGGTTCTGCATCACATTGCGCACCCAGCCATGCAGAAAATTGTGGAGGATTGCTTCCATGAATTTTTTGAAACGCACATCACTAAGTATGAAAATTATCAAACGATTCCTGTTAATTTTGTCGGTTCAGTAGCATTCGTTTTTGAAAAACAACTTAGAAAAGTTGGCAATACTTTTGGGGTTAAAATTGAAACTATTATCAAAAATCCGATTGATAATTTAATGCAATTCCATTTGAAACAATAATTGAATTAGCACAAAAATAAGACGGTTGAATTAATGGTCTTATACATGCGTAAAATTCTCTTTATCAAAAAACTAGAATATTTTTATTTGCCCTTTCAATTATTCCATTATATTGCGAGCACAAATGAAAGATAAACGTTATATCTTAAGTGGCGCTGGCAGTGGAATTGGTCGTGCCATCGCAATTAAGTTAGCAAGCGAGGGCGCAGGAATTATTCTAGCAGGCCGCAATGAACAGAAGCTGGAAGAAACCCTAAAGCTATTACCAAAGGGCAATCATTTGGTTGTGGCAACAGATATACGAAAGAAGGACAATTGTGATGAAGTTTCCAACATTTTAAGCGGTATGCATTTGGATGGTATTATTGCCAATGCTGGAGTTGGTGGTGAAAATCATTATGGCGAAGATGATAGATGGAATGAAATTATCGATACCAATTTAAGTGGTACCTATTGGTTTGTAAATTCATTTTTACCACAACTCAAAGAAAGCAAAAGTAAACATAAACACGTGCTTTTAACCTCGAGTGTTTTGGCGCGTTTAGGTGTTAAAAATTACACCGCCTATTGCGCATCTAAAGCAGGTCTACTAGGCCTCATGCGCAGTTGGGCAATGGAGTTAGCAGATGATAATATTTTAGTGAATGCAATTAGTCCTGGGTGGGTAAATACGACCATGGCAAAAGAGGGCATGGAAGGCATTGCCAAAGGATTGGGTCTGGAGTACGACGAGTTTCATAAAATTGCCATGCAAAGTGTGCCATTAGGGCGTATGGCCGAGCCTGAGGAAATAGCAGACCTGGTGCACTATCTTTTAAAACAAACCGCCATTACAGGTCAGGTAATGGATATTAATTGCGGCAGTGTGATGAGCAGTTAGGGGATTTAGTCTTCGATAAACTTAGAAAGACAATCAATAAATTCTGGGTGGTTGTTGGGTGGTCACTCTTCGATAAACTCAGAGTGACACAGGATAAACTCAGAGTGACACAGGATAAACTCAGAGGGACATACAATAAACCCATTGAGACCCGAAAATCAAAAAATCCTTCAATTCAAAATTGAATAAATGCCCTAAATCAATCCTCTGGCTTTTATCTCCAAATACTTGTTCACGCTGTTGAGTGTTAAATCTTCGGGTTTGGTGAGTATGGTTTGTATGCCCATATTGTTCAATTCTTGGGCAATTATTTTTTTCTCGTTGATGGCCTGGGCTGCCAATATATTGGTGTATATGCCTTTTAAATCTTTTACAGGGGCTTGACTTATTTTTTCCAGTTCGCTGTTTTCAAAAAATACCACGATGAGCAAATGTTGTTTATTAATACTTCGCAAAACTGGCAATACCCTTTGCAAGCCATACATGCTTTCGAAATTAGTATATAAAAATAAGAGGCTGCGGGTTTTTACCAGGTTCTTTACCCCGTAATACAGCAATTCGTAATTAGCTTCAAAGTCGCGCTCTTTTTGATTGTATAGGCTGTTTAAAATGCCCTGTAATTGGCCATGTTTATTATCCGCTTTTATGGCAGCACCAATTTTATCGGAGAAAGTTATAAGACCAGCCTTGTCTCTTTTTTGCAAAGCTACATTGCTTATTACTAAACCAGCATTAATAGCGTAATCCATTAAACTTAATCCATTAAAAGGCATGAGCATAATGCGACTCTTGTCTATCAAGGTATAAATTGGCTGAGAGCGCTCATCTTCAAATTGATTGATCATCAAATTTTGGTGTCGGCCACTGGCTTTCCAGTTTATCTGCCGCACATCATCGCCCCGTACATAGTTTTTGATTTGTTCAAATTCATAGCTCAAACCAATACGTCGCATTTTTTTAATGCCATGTATTTTGGCAATCTTAGAAATGGTATACAGTTCAAATTTTTTCATTTGAATGATGCTAGGATACACTGGCACCATTTTTTGTACAGGAATTATTATTCTTCTGCGTATCAAACCCAAATAACTCATGGTAAAAATATTGAGATTGCCAAAATGGTATTCGCCTCGACTTAGGGGGCGCAAATGGTAGTGCAATACCTCATTGCCATAAGGTTTTAAAGCACTTGTAATTTTGAAATTACGGATTTGAAATTGCTCCGGCAATTCGTCTACAATCTCCAAAAACCAATGTCGGTTGCTTAGGTTTCGCAAACTTATTACTACTTTATTATCATCTGAAAGCGAGAATAGTGGTTGAGTAATGCGTTTGCCTTGAATCATTATTTTTTGAGAAAATAACCACAGCCCATCCAACAAAATTAAAGCCCCAAAAGCAATGCTGGCATATACCGTAATATCAAATAAAAAGGGCACAAAAAAAGCAACACAAAAAAGTACTATCAACAAAGTGATGGCATAAAAAAATCGGGTACTTAAATACAGTTGCTTCAGCATGTTTGGGTTTATCTTGGAACTTCTATTTTTTGGAATATTTCTTTCAATACATCTTTAATCTCAAAGCCCTCCATTTCCTTGTCGGGTGCTAATACAATCCTGTGGTTTAATACAGGGTAGGAAACATATTGAATGTCATCGGGTGTTACAAAGTCGCGGCCCTGCATGGCGGCCATAGCTTTGGCTGTTTTAACTATTGCCAATGATGCGCGAGGCGAAGCACCTAAGAATAAATCGCGGGTATTGCGGGTATGGTCTATAATTTTTGCTACATATTCTATCAGTTCACGTTTAATGTAAACCTGTTGTATTATCTTCCTGTGGCTTTCTATTTCAGCCGATGTGATGACCGCTTTTACCTCATTGATAACACTTTGTTGAAAATCGCCTTCAAATTTTTGCAGTATTTGTATCTCCTCTGCAAGACTTGGATAATTGATTTTAATGCGGAACAGAAAACGGTCTTGCTGCGCCTCTGGTAATTTATAAGTGCCTTCCTGCTCAATAGGATTTTGGGTGGCCAATACCATAAACGGCTCATCCATTTTATAAGTATGTCCATCAACAGTTACCTGCAATTCCTCCATCACCTCGAAAAGGGCAGCTTGGGTTTTGGCAGGCGAACGGTTAATCTCATCTATCAAAACAATGTTCGAAAAAATAGGACCTTTCTTGAATTCAAAATCGCTGTTTTTTAAATTAAATACACTAGTACCTGTAACATCTGCTGGCATTAAATCTGGTGTAAATTGAATGCGTTTAAAATGCAGGTTAAGTGTTTTTGCCAATAGGTTAATGGTCAATGTTTTTGCAATGCCTGGCACACCCTCAATAAGCACATGCCCGCGCGAAAGCAAACCTGCTATCAGTAGGTTAATCATTTCATCTTGACCTACAATTACTTTGTGAATTTCATTGCGAATTTTTTCTACACTCAGGCGCAATGGCTCTAAATTAAGAGTGCTTCTCTCGGGAGTAGCAGGAATTTCTGTTGGCTGTAATGCTTCGTTAGTAAGCTCGTTGATATCGGTCATAATATTTATTTTTTAGCGTTATAATAATGGTAAAATGTTTCTATGTAAGAGTTGAATTGAATGAGTTCTGAGGCCTCTATTGGACTGTTGGATTTTAAATGCCGTTCAATAAAATTAAAAATATTTTGGGTGTCTTGCAATGGTACTTTGGCCTTATTGGCAATGTGAATCACCATGGCTTCATCAATATCTTTAGTGGCAATACCTAACTTTTGGCGAAGAAATGCATAAAATAGATTCAATTTAATATCCGCCATTTTTTTATGGTCGTTGTATTTAAAATAAAGTCCACTAATAGTCTCCACAAAATTTAAACTGGTATTTCTTTTTTGCTCTAATACGGGAATGATGCGCTGTTCTCTTTTGGCTTTAAATAGAAAAAATAATACAACCGCTGCCAATAAAAAATACCACGCCATGCGCAAAGATTTTTGTTTTAAAATATAGGCCAAAGGTGTATCCGATTGGTGCACTGTTTTTACACCATCCTGTTTCATATAACGGGCAGCAACATCGTATAATACATTGCGAGTTTTTATTTCGGAAAATACATGACGGGCATGAGCAAAGCCCGTATCATTGGCCATGTAATAATTGGTAAATAAAAGGGGATTTGTATGTAAATAGACAAAGCCTTTACCTACACGGAATTTGGCGAAATTAACATGTTCGTTGATATGTCCAAGGCGCAAGTATCGGGTGAATTCGCTTCCATAGTAATAATCGAGTTGATCGTCTTCGGAAATATAATTCCAGTTGACGGTTTCTTCTTTTTGATCGTAACTCCGAAATCGAAACTGGTAGGATGCATAAGGAGAATTTGTGTTAGTGAAATCTACATTGGCTTCAGAATTGTAACTGCGTTCAATCGTAAAAGGTTTTCCAAATTCCTGTAAAGCTTTTTGTAAAGTATCAGGAAATTGCTCGGCCACAATAACTACCTGATGGCCCATTTCTGCGAAGTTCAAAAGACTGTCGATTTCTGGTCGAGTGTAATAACAATATTCTCCTATAAAAAAATAAGAGCTGCTGTCAGAATCTTTTAAATCATCTAACTCATTGCTAAGATTTTTAACAACGGTATTGAATTTTTGAGTGGTTTCGTGTTTTAATAATTTTTTAAGAAATCCGAAATCGTATGGCTGAACATCCCCATCAGAGAAGGTTTTTTCCCAATTAAATCTTTTTTTGGCATCCGAATTTCTAAACCAAGTAAAATAAACACCAGCTATCAAGGCAAGAATCGCAACAATATAGATTAAGGTATTATTTCTTTTCATGACAGGTTACTAATACTTGATTCAAAATTATTGAAATAAGGTAACAGTGATTCGTATCGTTCGCGGTCAATTTTCATTTCGCCATACCATATGCCATCGAAATTAAATGTGAGTAAGCGGAAAGGTTCGTAAACATTTTTGCCGCTCAATTGAAGGAGGTATTCGTAATTGGTTTTTTCTTTCTTATAAAAAATTAAATTCTTTTGAATTAGGTGTTGCAACACTTCCAAATACTTGATTCGATAAGCTGTTTGGTAGTCGCCTTTTCGGAGAGCTTCGCTCAAGGGCGTTGCTAATTCAACATGGCGCAAGGTGCTTTCATCTAGATCATCGAAATTAATGAGAATATTGCTTTTAACATTCTTATTGTTGAAGTTCGTATTGCGAACAAGTAAATAAATAATAATGCCAAGAACGATGAGTGCCCCGATAATAAAAATAAATTTCATGGAAGAAAGGTCGGGACCGCTCCCTGTATTCATTTTATTAAAGAATTCACTCGTATCACGATTGTTTTTTTTCTTTTCTTTTTCCTTCTCTATTTCTTCATCAAATTTTAATTTCTGTCTTTCCTTTTCCCAATAGACTTTGTCAAAATTAGGGTCTAAAGATTTTTGTTGATATACCCATTGATCGGAATCGCTAAAATTATAACCTTCATGAAAATTGCTGTAGTTTTCTACTTCAGCAGATTCAGTATTTTCATCGCTATAAGCAATGGTATCAGCAGGTGGAGGGTCTATTGGAATGCTAGGATAATCTTGACCGAAGAGCCTTGAACCCATCAGCATAAAAAACAAAAACAGTATATAAAAATTACTCTGTTTCAATGCCGTATGCTTTATTTATTGTGCCTATTGCTTCTATCCCTTT
The DNA here is from genome assembly GCA_025354385.1 of Bacteroidota bacterium. Classification (GTDB taxonomy): domain Bacteria; phylum Bacteroidota; class Bacteroidia; order NS11-12g; family UBA955; genus JABMMZ01. The sequence goes on along the minus strand of JANXMZ010000003.1, from coordinate 99,704 downwards.
CTTGAGGCCATCTGCAGTGCTTATTTCTTTAGATACATGGGTGAAGAAATACATTTGTATAATATAAAATACCATGCTAAATGTAACCACCAGCATAAAGCAAAATATAAGCATGGATTGCAACACCATGGTGTACATTTCATCACTTAATTTTACATTTAAATCCATCACCATAATTAAGAAGTAGGAAGCAGGTGAGAGTATAAAGACAAAGCCGAAAAAGGTTATCAGCATCATCATGCAAAGTATCCCAAACATTTTGCCGTATCCTGCAAATAGATGGGAGAATATTGTGGTGTCCACCGATTGTAATCGTGTGAAATTATACTTCAATAAAACAGAGATAAAAATGGGTGAAATTAAAATAAAAACAAGTACTACAAATGGTTCATTAGAGAGCAATAAGAGATTCAATACAAAGGACATGATAAGACAGGAAACGAATGTTAGCAATGTGCTGCGCGAGGGAGATTTAAAATACTGTTTGCAAACTGAGATAGAAGCAAAGCAAGCCAGGGCCAGCCAAAGGGAAGAGAATGCGTACATTTGCAATGATTCATTGGGATTGAAAAGCAAGCCTACATTTTCGTACATGTCGAAGAATTTTTTAACATTCGCAACAAAAATGATATCCAACTGAATTAATTTAAATTCTCCTATGGAGTCTTTGAAATAAAAGATGGCCAAACAAATATAATACAAGGCGCTCACTAAAAAAGTGTATCTTATAATTTTGATAAAATTGCCCCCCATAATTTGTATGGTTTTAAAAAATATCTGCCCGTTACTATAAATAGTATCTTGCTTGAATTCCAGAGCTGTGTCAGGTTTTAAATCGGGTAACTCATCGAAAGTATCTTTAGTATTTCTGAATTTTAAGTAAGGGTAAATAACAAAATAATACACCATTAATACCAACGAAAACAAAATGATAGCGCCTCTTAAAATATTGGGCATTTCCGTGTAGCGTGTCAAAAAAGATTCGATAAAGGCAGCAAAAACAATGAATGGTACTGTCGATAAAAATAGCAAAGCCCCTTTTCTGCCATACACACTAAAGGCCTTGTAGCGGGAGAGAGTACCTGGATAAAGTAATCCTCTACCCAATAACATACCAGCAGTGGTTTCTATTACCAATGTTAACATTTCAAGAGTGCCATGAAGAAATACCGTGTAATTAAATTCTGCGGCTAAACCACGTGAATAAAAGAAATACATGAATACACCTAACATAATGCCATTGCGTATCATTAAAACAACTGCACCATAGGAAGCAAGTATGCCAGCTAAAAAAACAAAGAGCGATACTTGTAGATTATTCATGGCAATTTGAAGGAACATTAGAAAAGGCCCTTCGTCTTTATAGATGCCGAATGGGTCGCCTTTTTTGATGTTTTCTAAAGTTTGATCCACATAACCATCAGATAAAATTGAGCGCGCAAATTGTTCGTCTTTTGCCGAAGAAAAAGCGCCAATCAGGGCTGAAAAAACAAGAAGTAAGAATGAAATCAGTATGACTTTGCGATTGTGCCAAGCAATGGAAGGCACTTCTTCTTTAAAAAACTGTACAATGGATTTACCGAAATTTTTCTTGTTCTTATAAATATTGATGTATATTTTTTGAGCAAGACCATTCAAATAAACCCTAACAGAACGGTTTTTGTAAAAAGTACGGGCATATGATAAATCATCCGTGGTTTGAATCAGTTGAGACCTCAATAGATCGGGATGTGTGCGGTTGCCCGACAAATCCTTTTCAAATTGAGCCCATTTTTCTTGATTCTGTTTAACGAAATTACTTTCCCGCATCTGATAGGCAATGATATAAAAAAAAATGCGTTTTTATTAAGTTTGAATAAATAAATTTAAGAAAAATAATTTTGAAAGGCAGAAGGTTATGGCCACCAATCATATAAATGCAAATTGAGCCTCATAAAACGAATTTGCTTAAAACTAATCCAATGCTTTATTTTTTTTTGATTGAAAAGTTCTATAAAATTGTGGTAACAATGCAACTCGTAGAAATCAATACTTCACAGAATGTTAAAATTGAATATCAATTGGCTTCTGTTGGTCAACGAATCTTTGCATTCATACTTGATTTTTCTATTTTATCTGTCGTATACCTCATACTCATAGTTGGTATTTTTGCCAATAATCTGGATGAAAGAGATGGTATGTTTTATTTCTTTTTCATAATTATTATTGCGCTGATGTGGTTTTATACCTTAGTTAGCGAAATTATAGGAAACGGGCAAACCATTGGAAAGCGCGCAGTTGGAATAAAAGTTGTGAAATTAAATGGCGATGAGTTGGAATTCTATGATTATTTTTCGCGATGGTCTGTTCGTCTATTTGATATTTATTTTTCGTTAGGAGCTTTGGCCATGCTCTTAATTGCGAGCAATAAGAGCGGTCAGCGTTTGGGCGATATTATTTCGGGAACAACAGTCATCCGGAAAAGGAATGATTATAACTTTCGTTTAGAAGATATTTTGGAGTTAAACAATAAGAATAAAGATGATTATGAATTTGAATATCTCAATGCCAACCGCCTAAATGAAAAGGATGTTATTCTAATCAAGAATACGTTATTCAGATTTAAAGAATACAAGAATGATGCACATTTAGATGCATTAGATTTATTAATAGTAAAGGTATTGAGCACCTTAGAACTCGATTTGCAATTTAGAAGTAATGATCAGAAAGTTCGTTTTCTGAATAAGGTAGTATCTGAGTATATCATACTCACAAGATAGGGGTCCTTCTAAAAACCCCCTTCCTGTATTTTTTAAGAAATTTTATTTTTTGATTGTCACCGACTTCTCTTCAGTAGTCATTTTAACATCTGTCACTTTATCACCCGTTTTTTTGGTGTAAGAAACACCATTTTTGTCAATACCAATTTCAGTGCTATTGTTATTTTCTTTAGCAGGTTGAACAACAACTGTTGTTTTTGCAGGTTCTGGTGCAGGTGTCTGAACGGTTACTTCTGTTGGTGTAGTAGTTGTTTGCGGTGGAGTGCTGCTGCAAGCAGTTAATGCTGCAATGCTAATAATGCTGAATAAGCTTTGAATAGATTTCATTTTTAATATTGTTATTTAATTGTTTAAAAGAAAGACATCCTAAATTTACCTTTCTTAGTGAACAAATATAGGGTTACAATATAACAACTACTTTACACTCTCCCATCTGAATTTTACATATTTCACAGTTCTCTCCATTTGTTCATCACTTTCCTTGCTACCCTCCAACTGCTCACTAAATATTAGCAATTGACAACTTCCCCCCTTGCTAACTTTACCTATATTTGCGTTTACAAACACCATGCATTTATATACAATCAATACAGGACATTTTAAACTTGACGGAGGCGCTATGTTTGGCGTGGTTCCTAAAAGTATATGGCAAAATATCAATCCCGCAGATGATAATAATATGTGCAGTTGGGCCATGCGTTGTTTGTTGATAGAAGACGGTAATCGCCTTATATTAATTGATAATGGTATAGGAGGTAAGCAAAGTGAAAAATTCTTTGGTTTTTATTTTTTACATGGCGATGATACCTTAGATAAATCGCTCAATGCATTGGGTTTTAGTCGCGAAGATATTACTGATGTGGTGCTTACCCATTTGCATTTCGACCATTGCGGTGGTAGTATAGAGTGGAACAAGGATAGAACAAAATACCAACCAGCTTTTAAAAATGCTACCTATTGGTCGAACAAGGACCATTGGCAGCATGCATTCAATAGCAATCCGCGCGAGAAAGCCAGCTTTCTAACAGAAAACATATTGCCTATTCAAGAAAGTGGTCAATTAAAATTTGTGAATAATCCTGATGATGTAGCGCCTTTCATGCACATGCGAATGGTATATGGACATACCGAAGCCATGATGTTGCCTCAAATTAATTACAAAGGGCAAACCATCGTATTTTGTGCCGACCTGGTTCCTTCCATTGGTCATTTACCAGTAAATTATGTGATGGCATACGATATAAAACCTTTGGAGAGCATGGTGGATAAGCAAGTATTTTTAGATGATGCCTTAAACAATCATTACATTTTGTTTTTTGAACATGATAATGTGAATGAATGTTGTACCGTTCAAAAAAATGAAAGAGGTCAATTTAGTGCTCAATCCATTTTTGATTTGAAGACTATCATTTAAGTTGTCTGGTTTTATTTGTCATGAATAGGTCATTTTTAGCGAATGATCTTCTATACCTGCAATTCAAATTGAGCATATTAACAACTAAATGAATTAATTTATATCTTTGTTAAAAAAATGTTCTTGACCATGAAAAAAAATGTAACTTATCTATTCTTATTATTGGCTTCAAGTGCTTTTGCACAGCAGGCCGTTGTTAACAGTAAACTTGAAATTAAATCGCTGAACAAGCATAATCAGTTGCCTTCATTTATTTCATTTTCTGGTTCTAATGTATTGCCACCTAGCATCGAGGGTATGAATGAATGGTTTAGATTAAATCTTGGAGCAAATGCTGATTTTAATTTAGTGAATACTGGTAGTAGCGTTGATTTTAGTGGAATGTCCCACACCCGTTTCAAACAAACTTATCGCAATATTCCTGTTGAAGGAAGTATGGTGAATACACATTTTAAAAATGGGGTGATGAACAGTTTAAATGGCAATTATTATCCGAATTTAAATATTGATATAAAGCCAATGGTTCAAGAAACCGATGCCTTGAAAATTGCTTTGGCGCGCTATGGTTTCGCAGTTTTTGCATGGCAAAATAAAAAGGAGGAGAACCTGTTAAAGCAAATACAGCAAAATCCATTAGCGACTTACTACCCTAAAGCCGAAATTGTAATTATTAGCAAAAACCATTCACAAGTAGAAGCTGATTTTCGATTGGCTTATAAATTCAACGTATATGTAAGTGAACCTCTTTCTAGAGAATGGATATACATAGATGCTATAAATGGAGATATCTTATTTACGGAACAAATAATTCATACGACAGATGTGAAGGGAACTGCCATTACCAAATACAGTGGTATGCAAAATATTACTTGTGATAGCACGCAGCCCGATTCATTTTTTTTAAAGGAACAAGGGCGAGGTCTAGGTATTGAAACCTACAGTGCCCGAGGTGGAACACGTTTGGATACAGGTATTATATTAAACAGCGACACTAAAGCTTGGAATTTAACCAATATTCAACAAGATGAGGTGGCATTAGACATTCACTGGGGACTTGAGAAAACGTATGATTTTTACAAGGAAAAATTAAATAGAAATAGCTTGAATGATTCTGGGTTCAAACTCATTGGGTTGGTGCATTTTGGAACGAAATTTAACAATGCATTTTGGAACGGACAATATACTAATTTTGGTGATGGTGATGGTGTTAAGTTTAAACCCCTTACTTCAATAGATGTTTGTGGGCATGAAGTTAGCCATGGTTTGACACAAAAAACGGCTTCATTAATTTACATGAATGAATCTGGAGCACTGAATGAATCTTTCTCGGATATTTTTGGTAAATGTGTTGAGCATTATGCAATTCCAGATAGTTTTAATTGGTTAATTGGAAACAGATTTCAAGCCAATGGCAATTATTTTCGAAGTATGGAAAATCCTAAGCTCAAAGCCAATCCTAAGTTTTATGATGGGTTGTTTTTTTTGAATGCAAGTAGCCCCGGTCCAGACAATGACTACGGAGGAGTGCATATCAACAGTGGAGTTCAGAATTATTGGTTTTACCTGATGATAGAAGGTGGCACTGGTAATAGAGAAAAGCCCGATCAAAATCCTTATTGGGTAAAAGGAATTGGGTGGGATAAGGCCACACAGTTAGTGTATACTACGCTTACACAATATTTAACACCTTTTTCTGATTATAGTGATGTAAGTACTACGTCTATGTTAGTAGCCGATAATTTGTTTGGTGTTGGGTCGGAAGAGTCTAAAACGGTGCAAATGGGCTGGTATGCAGTTGGTTTGGCCGATTTACCTACAGTTGGTTTGCAGAAAATAGCTTTGAATAGCACTGTTACTTTGGCTCCTAATCCAGCCAATGAAAAAATAGCATTGAGTTTTAAAAACAATAATAATACAGTTAGAAATATTGAAATATGCGATATCATGGGGCAATTAATCTTGCAACAAAAGGTGAGTTCAGGTAATTCAATAGATATTGCTAATTGGGCTAAGGGTTTTTATTTAATGCGTTTCGAAGATGGTTCTTGTTTGAAGTTTGTAAAATATTAATACTTCCAAAATGAAAAATGGGATTTTAGGTTTAGTAGCTTTTTTAAGCATCAATCTATACGCACAAACTGGGGCAGCATCAACATCGATAGCTAAAAACTATCCTCTTTCACTAGTATTCAACTCCGAGTTTTCAAAGGGTCCTTCGCTTGCCAATTTGAACTCATGGTTTCGCAACAACTACCATGCCGATGCTCATTTTTATTTCGAACAAAGCGATTTGAAAGCGGGTCATGCAGGATTGACATTTGTAAAATACAATCAACTTTATAAAAACATTCCTGTATACAACAGCATGTTAAATGTGAGGGTGAAAAACAATGCTGTCATTAATTTTAATGGAGAATTTTATCCATATATTTCAATTGATACTGTGGCTGTATTGTCAGCACATAAGGCTTTGGAGGAACTATTAAATACCTATGGCAATGCTCAGTTTGCATGGCAAGATGCAGCAAGCGAACAGCGCTTAAAGTATATGAAATCCGATAAGAATGCCACCTATTATCCAAGTGCTAAAAAGGTGATAGTTCCTTTGAAATCAGAGGATGGTACCTATCAATTTCGTTTAGCCTATCAGTTCGATATTTATACTGTGGAACCACTTGCAAGAGAATTGGTAATGCTAGATGCCAATACTGGCAGCATACTTACTAGAGAGCCAATTTTGTGCAACGAGGATGTTCAAGGAAAGGGTAAAACCTTGTTCAGTGGGGTACGCACTTTTAGTTGCGATAGCTTAAATAAAGATTCATTTATTTTGAGATCGAATAAATATCAAGTACAAACCATTAATGGCAGAAATTGGCAACAACTAGATAGTAATTTGATATATACTAATCAGCAAAGTGAATGGCCGAAGAAGTATCAAACCGTATTGGATATACAATGGGGGCTTGAGCGAACCAAAGATTACTACTTAAGCAAATTCAATTTAAATAGTATCAACGATTCGGGGTTTAAATTGTATGGGGTTGCCCATGCAGGAAACCATTTGGCCAATGCCTATTGGGATGGATTTTGTGCCTTTTTTGGAGATGGAGACTGGGTTCAATATAAAAATTTTACCTCATTAGATGTATGCGGTCATGAGATTACACATGGTGTTACTCAAAAATCAGCACATTTGATATATAGTTATGAATCGGGGGCATTAAACGAATCATACTCTGATATTTTTGGCAAGTGTATTGAACATACTTATTTGCCAGATAGTTTTAATTGGCTAGTGAGTCAGAAGATAATGTTCAAAGGTGACTGTTTGAGAAATATGAGCAATCCCAATTTAAAAAACCATCCTAAATATTACAAAGGACTGAATTATTGGCCCAATTATGATTCTTGGGACAATGGAGGAGTGCATGAGAACAGTAGCATTCAAAACTATTGGTTTTATTTGATGGTAGAAGGCGGTAAAGGGAACAGAGAAGATAATACAGCAACACCTTTTACTGTGAATGGCATTGGTTGGCAGAAGGCCGAGACCTTAGCTCTTTTTACCTTACGACATTATTTAACACCTCATTCAGATTATCATGAGGCAAGTAGATTATCTATTTTAGCCGCCAAAGATTTATTTGGTTCATTTACAAAAGAAGCATATGAAGTGCAACTGGCATGGTGGGCTGTTGGTTTGGCCGAAATGCCTTCTTCAATACAAACGGTTGAGAAATTAAATACTCGACTTGTTTTACAGCCTAATCCTAGTCATGATCAAATTAAACTTCACGTAAACGGGTACGATTTTACTGAAAGTACTGCAGAAATAATAGACCTTACTGGCAAAGTAATTGAAAATGTAAAGGTGTTTAATGGAGCGCAAATTAATATAGAAGCCTACGAAGCGGGTGTTTATTTTCTGAGATTTGCAGATGGTTCGTGTTTGAAGTTTTGCAAACTATAAGGATTCGCCATTGTAAGCGGCAATCACCTTATCAATCATTTTTGCTTCTTTCATATTCATGTGGGCATAGCTATTAAATAAATTCATGAGCACCCTTCTTATTATGTCAATATTGGTACAAGGCTCGTAATATTCTCTTTTTTCTTCCAAATCCATTTCCTTTAAAATATTTCGTAACTGATCGAAATTGAATACACCGCCTCCATTGTATGCATTGATGTAAAATTTAATATCGCCATTGGCATTTTCGCTGATAGCTTGTTTTTCTCCGAAATTTTGCAATGTTTCTGTCTCCTCATTTTCAACATAAGCCATTATAAAATGCTTAGGTAAATTAACACCATAAACAGGCACATTCAAACGTTGTGCGAGCAGCATGTATATGATAGAAATCGATATAGGGTTGCCCGCTTTTGTGTCAATCACACGGTTAATAAAGCTATTGTCTGGATGCAAAAAGTTGGCTTCATTGCCTTTAAAGCCATGTAACTGAAAAAGAATATAATTGAGGATTTTAACTTTTTCAAAACTTGTTAAATCATAGTGGAATTCAAGCCAGGCATCCAAACGCAAACCCTCCAGTTTCTCAATAATATAGGCCTCGGTAACATCTGGATATTTAAATTGGTTAATGAGCACCATGGCCGATAACAAATTTTTACCCCCATCTTTTTTCCAATCAATCAATTTTCTTGAAAGATGATTGATTTTAATATTGCTCATGGCCTCCTCCAAACGTTCGCGTTGTTCAGCGGTGTTAACATCTTCGAACAAATAATCGTTGAGTAGTTCAAGATGTGCAATGTCGGCTTCGCTCAAAGCATCAAATGCAATTTGCCAAATAGTCTCGTCATTATCTTCGAGCAATGTTACTAAGGCTTTTAATTCTTTTTCTTCTAGCATTTCTAGGGTTGATTTATACAAAATTAGTAGCATTCATTCTTAATACTGAAAAGTGGAGGCTTAAAGTTATCTACGTTGTATGTGCTTATCTATTGTTTTTAAGTCGACAGGATGATTTTTATTCTAATCGAAACATGTTAATTTTGTAACATGATAAGAGTTGGCTTTATACTAATCTTTTTGTGTTTAATTGCCTGTGGTGATAATACAAAAATAGTGGATGAAATGCGCGATATTCCAAATGCGAGTTGGGCTTTTAATCAGATTCCTGATTTTGATTTCGATGTTAAAAATACATCTCTTAACCACGAGATTTATTTAAATCTTAAAATATCAAACTCATATCCATACGAAAATTTATATTTATTAACCCATATTAAAGATCCAGATGGGAAAATTACAACGCATCAAGTTAACTTTACTTTGACAGATGAAAATGGCAATCCTAAAGGCAAGGTAACCGGCAATACTATTAGTTATCAGTTGCCAATCTTCAAAGAGCAAAAGTTTACCAAAACCGGAAAATATTTTATTGCATTGGAACAGAATTTAAGAGACAGTGTAATTAATGGCATACAAAGTATTGGGGTTATGATTAAAGAGGGGCAACCTGTTTTTTAATGACAGACAAGGAAATCGTTTTTTTTGATGGAGTATGTAACTTGTGCAATGGGAGTGTGCAAACCATTTTGAAATACGACCGCAAGAAAAGATTTCATTTTGCCTCCCTTCAAAGCCTTACAGCAAGGGAATTATTGCCAGAAAAATATACTAAAGAGGATGAATTGGGCACCATTGTTTTTATGCAAAAAAATGGAAGCTTTAAAACAAAAAGTACGGCTGTCTTAAATATCGCAAAATACCTGAGTTTCCCCCTCAATTTAACTTTTGTATTTATTTTGGTCCCAGTATTTATCAGAAATTGGGTATACGATAGGGTGGCTAAAAACAGATACAAATGGTTTGGTAAACAGGATACATGTTGGCTGCCAACGCCAGAATTAAAGTCAAGATTTCTTCCTTGAAAAAGTTTTTCTTATACATATTGATATTAAGTTGTTTTGGCTTAAGGGCTCAAACCAAATTATTTATAGACAGTATCTTGAAAGAAGCCTACATTTATAAATATCCATTCAGTGAAGGACTCACATGTATTCCGTTTTATTGCGACCCATTTCAATTTCGAAATATCAAGGCGACAGATACCAGCATGTGTGGTAAATATGTTTTTGTTAATAGGAATTTTGAAGTTAAAATTCGCCCAGTTTTTCAAATGCCTTGTTATTTTGAACCTAAATTTAGTGAAGGTTTATGCGCAGTGAGCATCAATAATGAAATCGCTTTCATAGATAGTTTTGGTAAATTAAAAATCAATACCCATTTGTTAGCCTGCTCTGCACAAAGAAATAAGGCTCTGCCTTTTAAAAATGGGAAGGCGAAAATTTACAAAGCCAGTACTACACCCAAAAACTTTACAGAAGTTTTTTACATCAACCATTTAGGAGAGCGATTGCCACAAAAGGCATTCGTTAAAGTGAAATTAAAACCAGTAATTATTGTAGTAAATAATGATAGAAGAAATAGGCACAAAGATTCTGTCAAGAAGGATGTAGTTTATCACGACCCCAATGTATTTGATCCAGTATTTGATTTACCGCGTGTTACGGAGAAAAATAAATATCCAATAGCCTTAATAGATGCAGAAAGATTATTGAAGAAATATCCGCATAAGAATAACCGTCTTTTGTTGTATTACGATTGTGGGGAATATCAAAAAGAGAACATGGCCAATGAAGATACCTTTTATTGCGGTAAATTTGTGTTCACAGATACTTTATTCAACGTGCGTATTAATTCAGGATTCGAAATGCCCTGCTCATTTGAACCCGAGTTCTCTGAGGGTCTTTGCGCAGTTGGAATAGATAGCCAAATTGTATACATAGATACTCTTGGTAGAATAAAAATAAAAACCAATTTAGCAAGTTGTAATAAGGAACAAAATAAGGCCAGTACTTTTAAAAATGGCATTGCAACCTTATATCATGGTAGTCTTTCATCACCTGGTGATTACACTACAATTGCAATTAATACCAATGGCGAAAGGGTGCGCTTGCTAGAGTTTGATGAGCTTGAATTGGCCGAGAAAAAAATAGATAAATTTACCAATTTAACGCTTGCAGAATCTACAGATTGTTTTGTAGGAAAAGGCAAAACCAATGGCCTTTGGTTCTTAATTGAGAAGAGCGGCAAGGTGAGAAAGAAACTTGTTTTGAGGTAAGTGATTATTTATTGGCTTGTCATTAAAGGGTGAAGAAAGCGAAGCGGAATACTCTGATTGTTGTGTATTGGCAATATCTTAGGAAACCTAATTTAACCAATTAAATCATCAAATCACTTTACCCTCTCTTTATTTTCATTGACAAACTTTCCCCAACCCGACCCAGCTTTCTTTCCCGTTTTTAATCCGAAGCCTCTTGGTGAATTTTGAAATATATGACACATGGCGGCACCCAATGCATCTGTAGCATCCAAATGTTTTGGCATTTCTTCAAATTGTAAAAGTGTTTGCAGCATGGCAGCTACTTGTTCTTTTGTTGAATTGCCATTGCCAGTTACACTCAATTTTATTTTGCGAGGCTGGTATTCAAAAATGGGGATTTCTCTCATAAGCGCAGCCGCAATGGCAACACCTTGGGCTCTGCCAAGTTTTAACATAGATTGTACATTCTTGCCAAAAAAAGGTGCCTCAATGGCCAATTCGTCGGGTTTGTAGCTATCTATTATGCCGGTTACCCTTTCAAAAATATGTTTCAGTTTAATGGCATGGTCTTCTAACTTATCCAAACGAATAATTCCAATACTTATTAAACTATGTTGTTTGCCCTTGATACCTACAACACCATAACCCATTATATTTGTGCCGGGATCTATTCCCAGAACAATTTTATCAAAATTATTAATTTCTACCCTTTGCAAAACAAAACAAAGATAAAGGATAATTCGGTTTGGAGAATTATTTTCATTGCGGTGCAGTGGTTGGTGCCTATTTTAATTGCCTTGTTTTTGTACAAGAAATTTTTCAGAAATACAGCATTCTCCATTTCACATTTTTCTGAACAATTACAACAATTGCCATTGCAATGGTATCTGTTAATTGCTCTTTGTGCTTTTGTTAACTGGACATTAGAAACCTTAAAATGGCAATATCTCATCAAAGATGTCAATCCTTTAAGTTTTAAAAAGGCATTGCGTTCTGTACTTTCTGGAGTGGCTATCTCTCAACTTTTGCCTTACAAAACTGGAGAGTATTTGGGTCGACTTATGTATGTGCATAATCATCATAAATTGAATGCAGGATTGCTCTCTATTGTTGGAGGCTACAGTCAATTATTAATGACTTTCTTTTTTGGTATAATAGGTTTTTCTGTCATTCAACCTATTGCCTATTCCAATTTCTTAATTGTATCCTTTGTTTTAATACTTATTGTTGCTTTAATCCTATACTGGTATATACCAAAAGCTAATTTTTATTGGGTAGATAAGGGATGGATGCTTAAGATAACCCTAAAATTAAAAGCTGCTGCAGCATTGCTCAATCGGAAACAATTGTTAAATATTCTTGGACTTTCTGCTTTTAGGTATTTCTTTTTTTTAATGCCATATAGTTTGTTGGCTTGGCATTTTAACCTTGGCATGCAGGCTACTCTTTTTTACCACCTAATGGCTGTGAGTTGTATTTTCTTAATGCAGTCCATAGCGCCTAACTTTATCTTAACAGATGTGGCCATTCGAATTGCTATACCTGTTATGGTGTTCAGCAAAGGTGTTGTACAAGGATCGCAAATGGATTATGTGCCTGGAATGATAATTTACTTGTTTAATGTAGCATTGCCAATGCTCATAGGAGCTTGTTTAATTATGTTTGTAAAATTTAAAGAAGGATGACAATCGCACTTTTTATAGCTGGTTTAATTATTGCCTTTTATTGCATTTTTATTTTTAAAGTGTCCATTGCTATGGAAACTAATTTTTCTAAAAGTGATTTGGTGAAATCTAAAGTTTCTATTGTAATTCCATGTAGAAATGAAGCAACTAATATCGGAAAATGTTTAAGATCTATTGCCCAGCAAACCTTGTCTATTTATCAATTTGAAATCATTGTGATTGATGACTTTTCGGAAGATGCTACCTATAAAATAGCAACAGAGTTTGTGAATAATTTGCCCTTAACTGTTTTAAAAAATACAATTGCTGGGAAAAAAAATGCGCTTTCGATGGGCATAGAGTATGCAGTAAATGATATAATAATAACAACCGATGCAGATTGTACGATGGAAAATCAATGGCTTAGCAATATGTTATTTTCTTTCGAACAAAAGCAATTGAATATGTTGTGCGGTCCAATTAATTTCAACGATTCTTCATCATTATTTCAACAGTTGCAGCAAACAGAGTCGGCTGCAGTAGTTGGTATCAGCGCTGCTATGATGGCAATGCAAAAACCTGCTACCTGTAATGGTGCAAATTTAATGTTCAAAAAATCTATTTTCAATCAATTAAATGGTTATAATCATCACAAGGCACTAGCATCGGGTGATGACGATTTATTGATGCAAACCTTCTATAATTATGATAAAAAAAAGGTAGCGTATCATTTAAATCTTAATGCTATGGTTTATACAAATGCTTGTTTAGGTCTAAAAGAATTCCTGAATCAAAGAATACGTTGGCTGTCTAAAAGAAAATTTTATGCCTACCCTTGGAACCAATATTTGCAGTTATTCATATTGATGCAACTTATGGCATTTTATTATTTATTTATCTTGGCGATTAGCACCCATAGTATTATTGCTATTGGATTATTGATAAATAAATTACTTTTTGATTTACTCTTAGGAATAAAGTTGAGAAATATATTCACTTTCAAGTACTTGTTAATTTTATTGATGCCATTTTATGAAATTTATATTATTGTAGTGTTATTATATGCCCGATTCAGTAAGGTTAAGTGGAAGGGAAGGCCATTGTGAAGAATTTTGAAAGAACTTGTTTTGAAACCATTTATATGGTTACATTTGCTTTTCAAATAAAATGGATCCGTTAACCCACATTGTTGCAGGTGCTGCCATAGGCGAATTAGTACTCGGCAAAAAAATAGGCAATAAAGCCATGATAATTGGCGCTATTGCTGGAGATTTTCCGGATATAGATGTTATTCTTACTACATACTTACACGATGATTTAGCGGAAATAATTATTCATAGAAGTTATACCCATGCCTTGCTCACAGATTTTGTCGTCGCGTTCCTTTTGTCGCTGATTACATTTTTATCGTTTAGGAAAAAAATACCTTATCTCACTTGGTATTTGCTTTGGATATTGGGACTACTCAGCCATTCTATTTTAGATTCTTTCACTACTTATGGTACACAATTACTACTTCCCTTTACCGATTACCGAGTGGGCTTTAATAATCTGTCTATCATCGATCCATTATACACATTGCCTTTCTTAGGCGTCTTTATTTATTCTCTTACTATTAAAAGGAGCGATGAAAGAAGAGTAAAGTGGATAAAGAGATCAATTTACCTCAGCACAACTTATTTGGTATTAACCTTTGGTTCTAAATTTTATGCCCAGCAAAAGTTTGCAGACCAGTTAAACATGCAGAAAATTAGTTACACAACCTTGTGCACCACACCTACCATTTTTAACAATGTTCTGTGGGCCGGTATTGCCTACAATGATAGCAACTTAATTGTAGGCGAATATGCCTTATTGCAAAAGCATCCTGTCATAGAATTTGTTCAATACAAAAGAAATCTTCAACTCGAAGATGATTTTAGAAGTAAAGAATTGGAAACCATGAAATGGTTCAGTCAAGGTAAATATATATTACAGCGCAAAGATGAAAATACATTGCAAATGTTTATTGTTAAATGGGGCAGAAGCGACTTTGAAAAAACAAAACCAGAGGATGCGTTTATTTTTTATTACGAGCTTACTAAAAGCGAACACGGTATGAAAGTGACATCTATTAAACCTGATTTTTCTGATATTAATTTCTCCGAAGCACTCGCAAAATTGGGCAACAGAATTGTAAATTATTAGGAATTATTTATTTTCAAAACGCTGCTTTTTTTTCTTGAAATACATGTAAGCGCAAAAAATAAAAATACCACTTAATAAATAAACAAATGGATTTTTAAATCCGCCTTTTTGAAATTGAGCCATGCCTTCTATGCATGAAATGGCCGCTGCTAGTATGTATAATACAATAATAATTTGTGAGCCAAGTAAACTTTTTTTGTCCATGTTATGATTAATTATCGGTGCTATCTTTTTTAATGGAAATAGTGCCTCGTGGTTTTAAAATTACCCAACTTGTAAAATCTTGTTTGGCTTCCATGCCTTCACCAGTTAATATCTCTGTTGCAGTGGTAATTCTAACAAATTTATCCGTATAAATTTTTTGTGTGTTTTGATTCCAAATGAGTTTTTCAGTATTTAATTTTTCTCCTTTAATATTGGTAACAACAACATTTTGCCATACCTCTGTAATTTTTTTGGTTTGATAGGAAATGCCTTTTTCGGCAGTAATAGTGCTTTCCTTCAGCCCATCTGAATTAAAAAATTCACCATTAATACCCTTGGGCATCTTTACAATTTCGTTCCCATCTTTTTTATACCCAATAAGTGCTGGTGCAAAAATGGTGGCTTTTAAATGTCCTGAATCTGTATAATGAATTGTAACATTGGTGCCTTCTTGTGTAAAAAGGAGTGTATCTGCTTTTAATGATTTAGCGACGTTTTCTTTCGCCTTTTCACTGCTGCAAGCTTGTAGTAAAATAATACTTATAAAAAAAAGGAAGAATCGCATACAATAGCTTAATTAACCGCTGGATGTTGAAGTTTTAACGCAGTAGAATCAATTTTGGTAATAATAGGGCGCTCCTTAATCATTGGTTCGTTGTCAAAACCCGGAGCCGATTTAGTTTCTGCGGTAGCGAGAAAAGTGAAATTGCAAACAAGCGCTATCAGCAATAACACGATTTTTTGTTTATCATTCATTCTCTTATTTAATTAAATTTACGTTTCGTGAACCAAATATCTCCTAGGGAAACACCAATGGTTAATCGAATCAAATCTTCCTCTATCATTCCATTTTTAGTGGTGCCTCTATGTATATATTCTCCTGTAAGATTAATCATAGATTTCAAAATTAATCTGGTATATGGGTCTCTTCTTAATTTTGGTATACCAATTCCAAAACTGATGCCATATTCTTTTAATGGAGAAATAATGCCTGCATTGTCTTTAAAATTGTAACCCGTATTATTTTGACGAAAGCCAAGGCGGTATTCTATGTTGGACTTGTATCTATCACCTGTTTTTTTGGACATGTTTTCCAAATCCATATCTGGTTTATAAGCCAATCCAACAGATAGTTGAGAAGCATTGGTATAAAGATCATTGAACAAAGGTAATTTTTGTTTGGCCCACAGTGTTGAGGAATAATCAAAAGCTAACATCCATCGGTTATTATAAGTAAATGAAAAACCTGCAGAAAAACCTGTGGGTAAATAGGTCTTGCCACGCTGGTCTGTTTGGTGAATAACCGTATCAGAACTGCCAATGCTATAGTAATTGCTTTTGTTGAGTGCCAACCTGCTTAAATCGTAATTAAGCCTAGCACTGTTATTAATAGTACCACCAAAAACGAATTTTAATGGAACACGAATAATGCGTCTAATACTGTCAATTTTAATTTTCTTTATGCCATTTACATCCTTCACGGTATCTCTTCGAATTTCAAGTCGCTTGTATGAAAATGTATCCTTATGTTGAGTTTGAATACCTAAATCGAACTTAAACCCTCTTAACTGATAAATACTTTGGTCATATAAGGCTCTGCTCACACCTGTATCTTGGATAAAAAATACTTGGTCGTTGCGCACTTGTCCAAAAACGTAAGAGGCGTTCAAACCCAATGAAATATTTTTAGAAACATTCACGCCATTCATAAGAAATAATCGAGATAATCCACCGGTTTTAGAATAGAAATTGGTAATGGTGCCATAAGTAGTATCCACCGATTTGAAATAAGAAGTACCTATACTTGAGAAAGGAGTGAGGCCTATAGCAGAACTCCAAATTGTTTTATAAGTTTTTATCAAGTTCGTTTTCTTAATAAGGTTTTTATTTTTAAAAGTATCTAACAGTATCTCTTTTCTCCAAACTGGAAATCCAAGAACTATGTAGCTAAAGTTTCCATTGTTAAAGGTTCTATCAGCAGTAGTGGTAGAGGATTGTCCTTTTTCGGCATGAAATCCAAAATCGAAAACCACTTGTTTCAGAGCAGCAATGGAAGCAGGGTTGGAGTAAGAAATAAAGCGTGTACTTCTTATGCCGTTGAATACACTGCCTAGTGAACGGTTGTAGGCCGAACTAAATTGGTCTATTTCGCCAATTCCTCTTGCCGAGTAAGGTGAGTGAGTATTGTTTTGAGCGAAGGCGATAGGCGCTTGACTCAAAAGGATAAGGAGGAAAACAAACTTTATAATTTTAATCATTGAATACTAACAAATGGTATAATCCAAGCAATACCAAGTTATGGTTTGCAAATATCTTATATTTAAACTGTTTCTCAAAATAATGTGCATCGCCACCACAAAGAATAATATTGGCATTGGGATAGCTTTCTAAAGTATCGGAAATATAAGTTTCGATTTCGTTTTTTAAACCAATAAATGCACCATTTGCCAGAGCCGAAAGTGTGTCATTGCCCGCAGGTAAGTGTAAGTGTTCCATATTCGACAAAGGAAGTTTATTGGTAAAAGTATGCATGGCTTTTAAGCGCATTTGCAAACCGGGGGAAATGTTGCCACCAAAGTATTCCCTTTGAGGGTTTAAAAAATCTATGGTCATGCAAGTGCCAATGTCAAACACCAAATTTGCATCTCCTTTATATATAGAAGCAACAGCAGCCATTGCTGCTAGTCTATCTGCGCCAAGTGTTTCAGGGCTCTTGTATGAGTTTTTAAAAGGTAGTTTTGTGGTATGAGAAAGATAAATAATTTCCAAACCTTCAATGGTTGTGATTTCTGATCCTTTTACATTCGCTACCATAACCTTGCCTACGCCTTCAGATTTAAGCCATTGCAGGGCTGTAAATAAATGGTCGAAATATTCAAGTTGAATAATGGTGCCCATATTGTCAAAATAAGCAGCCTTATGACGGGTATTTCCTATGTCTATTGCTCCTTTTTTCATCAATAAATTATTTGTTTGATTTCACCATGCATATATTTTTTTACTTTACCCAATTCCTTTAGCAATAATCGACCATCGCTGTCGCAACCTAATAGTTGAGCAGTAAAAATGGTATCATTCTTACTGAATGTGCATTCCATTCCAAATCCTAAAAGATTTAAATCAAAATCATTTTCAGCTTGATTGGTTGTTCCCTTTACCAATTGGAGATACTGTGCATCTATGGTTTCAAGAACCTTTTCAAACAAAACCTCCCTTTCAGAGACTTCCTCTTTTAAATCTAGAAATGATGTGGCTTGAAGTTGCGGTTGATCCTCGAAAGATTGATTGATATTGATGCCTATACCTGCTATAGTAACCGTGAGCAGCTGACCCATAAAAGAATTTTCTACTAAAATACCAGCTATTTTTTTTTTATTTACCAATATATCATTCGGCCATTTTATAGCGACTGATGTTTCGGGGAATTGTTCTTGTATAAAATTATAAACAGCCAAAGTAATGCACTTGTTTAAAATAAACGGATTGCTGATGTAATTAGTTACAGGTTTAAGTACTATAGAAAATAATAGATTCTCATAGGCCTTGCTTACCCAGTGCTTTTGCATTTGTCCTCTACCAGCACTTTGATCATCTGTATACACAACCGTACCGTTTTGAACCAAATTGTTTTTGTACATTTCCATCGCAAGACTGTTGCTGGAGTCCAATCTTTCAAAATAAAGAAGGTTTTGTCCTATTATTTGGGTATTTGGTTTTATTTTTGCAGTCAAAGTTTGAAAAATAATAATTCTAAAGTTACAAGGTTAATGCCAAAAAAGAAGATTGCCAAAATTGATTTGAAAGATGCCATCGTGAATGGCATGCAGGAGAAAAAAGGACATAAAATCACCATACTTGATTTAAGAAAATTAAAATCTGCCATGGCAGATTATTTTGTTATATGTCATGCTAACAGCGATAAACAAGTGAACGCCATTGCCGATAGCGTGGAAGAAATTGTAAGAAAGCAAACTGGTGAAAAGCCATGGCATGTCGAAGGTTCAGAACAATCAGAATGGATATTGTTAGATTATTTTGATGTGGTAGTACATGTTTTCAAGGAAGAAAAACGCGAATTTTACGGCATTGAAGAATTGTGGGGCGATGCAGAAATTACGATTATCCCTGACTAGATTTCCCTCAATTGCCAAGTGCGCTTATTGCCATGCAAGCGTATAATCCTGCTGTCTCTGTCCTTAAACGTGTGGAGCCTAGGCTCAATCCTTTAAAACCATTTTGATAGGAAGCCTCGATTTCTTTTTGAGAGAAATCACCCTCAGGTCCTATTAAAATAGTAATGTTTCCTTGTGTAAGGGATATTTTAAAAATATTTGCTAAACTCCGTTTTTCATATTGATTATTGCAATGTGCTATTAAACGGTGTTCACTTTTTTCAACATCAATTACATTCGCAAATGATGTTACATCATGAATAACAGGTTTATAAAATTCACCACTTTGTTTCATGGCCGAGATGCTTATTTTTTCCAAACGATTTAAGTTAATCTTACTTTTTTCGGAATGTTCCGTTTGAATAAATGTTATACGGTCTAGTCCAACTTCTATCGCCTTTTCGAGCATCCATTCCATGCGCTCGTTTTGTTTGGTAGGTGCTATGTATAAGTGCAATGAATAGGTCCTGTTTTTAACTTGTAATTCTTTGGATAGAATTTGAAGTTGAATTTCGTTGGACTTTTTTGAATCTGCAAAGGATATTATTTGTGCCTGATATAAGTACCCTGTTCCGTCAATTAATTGTATGATATCACCAATATTTTTTCGCAATACTTTTACATGCCTTGCATCATCTTCTGCAAGCAGGGCCTTGTCATTTTGAATATATTGGGTGTAAAATAATTGCAAAGCAATTGGGTTTACTTTTTCTTTTTCAAACTGTTAGGATCTACTCCTCGTTGTTTGGCCATCTCTTCCAAACGGGTTTGAAAAGCAGATTTTTTAGTGGTGCCACTTTTGCTTCTTGCCTCATTCAACTGAGCGTGCAGTTTGTCCTCGTCAACAAACTTTTTGATAGCCCATTGTTGAGTGAAAGTTACACAGTTACTTAAGAAATAATAATATGATAATGCCGCAGCATACGAGTTAAAGAAACCTAAGAACATTATTGGCATTAGGTAGCCTATCCATTTCATTTGCTCGTTCACACCAGTCATTTGATTGTTCATACGGGTGTAAATCAAAGTAGAAATAGTCATTAATAAGGTAAATAAACTCACATGGTTACCATATATTTTCATCAAAAAAGGATAATCAGGAAAATTGAAAATAGAATCGTAATGCGATAAATCCGTCGCCCATAAAAACGATTGTTGTCTGAATTCAAATGCAGAAGGTACGAACTGGAAAACAGCCACTAATATTGGCATTTGTAATAATAGCGGTAAGCAACCTCCTAAAGGATTTACACCTACTTTTTTGTACAAAGCCAAGTTCTCCATTTGGGCAGCTTGTAAATTGTCTTTGTTTTTTTCTTTGATGGCATCCATTTCTGGCTTCAACAATTTCATTTTAGCAGTACTCTTATAGGAGCGGTATACCAAAGGAAGCAGAATGGTTTTCACAATCAAAGTGAGTAATAATATGATAACTCCAAAATTGCTAAGGAAACCGCTCAAGAAATTGAAAATTGGAATAATCATGAATCGGTTAATCCACCCAAAAATACCCCAACCCAAAGGAATGATTTTTTCTAGCCCTACGTTTTGGTCTTTCAAAAGTTGGAACTTATTTGGACCGAAATAAAATTTCAGGTCAAATGTTTTATCTGCTTCTTGTTTGTAAGGAAGTTCTAATGATGCAGATAAATGCTCTACATTTTTTGAATTCTGGGGAGGGTCTGACTTTAAAAGACTCTCTTTTAAAAAAGGTTCTTTTGCGATAATGGCGGTATTGAAAAATTGTTGTTTAAAACTAATCCACTCAATATTATTGGTGGTTTTTAATTCATCAACCAATTTTGTTTCTCCTAAATAATCCGCTTTTTCTTCAGGGTATTTATAGTAAACAGCGGTTAATATGCGTTCCTTCTCTTTTTCATACTCCTGTAATGGCACATCGTTGTTCCATTGAAGTATTAGGTGAGAATTAGGCGTCATTAAGGTATTTAAGCCCACTGTTCTAATTTTATGGTCTACATTAAATCCATCTTGGTTGATGTGGTAACTATGTTCAATGAATTGAGTTGGAGAATAGGAAAGGCGAAAAACTACATTTTGCGCATCATTACTAATTATTTGCCAATAAAATTCACCGGTTTTAATGGTGTTTTCTCTGGTTTGAAATTCTAATTGATGCACGCTTTCTTTGCTAAACAATAGTAGTTCGGAAGAATCTGCACGTTTGTATTTTTTGAGTTGAACCTGTTTAACAGAGCCTCCTTTATTGCTAAAGGTTACTTTTAATTCAGGGTTTTCCAGAACAATTAATTGTTCGTTGCCTTTAACATGTTGCGAAAAACCACCAAATTTCTGACTTAATGCATTGGAGTCGTTTAAGAAGGCATTGGCAATACTGTCTTGTGTTTTTTGCTGAGAAACAGATAATTGCGCCATTTCAGTCAATTTCTTTTTCTCAACCATGGCCATGGAGTCGGAGAATTTTTGTTGTCTGGCCATATCTGCTTCGCTGGGTTTATTGATAAACCAGTAGCCAATAAGTAGTAGAAAAATTAACGAGAGACCAATGATAGAATTGCGATCCATTTTATTTAAACCTTTTTTTAAGGCTGCAAAGGTATTCTTTTACCTTGCATTGTAAAAATTGAATTTCAAAGATTCGCTTTAACCTGTGTTTAAACGACTAAAAAAAGTTAAATGACATGAAAAACAATGGTTAACTGAAGCGTGATAGCAATGCCAAGGCAAAATAGCCAAAATATCCACCACTTAATATTAACTTGACTTAACTTTACTGCTTTGTAGTAATAATAAATCATTGCAACCACAGATGCCACCAAGGATCCAATGAAAAATAAGGAATCATTAACAACACCAAAATAACTTAAAACCACGTATGGCATTAATATACATGAACCAAGAAAACAAACAAATCCAATATTTTTAACAAAATACCACCTTTGGTTTCTTAAAAATACAAAGGCGAGTATTATTTGCAAGCCCCACTTGCCGCCTGCAATGAAGGTAGAGAGAATTTCCTGACCTATGCTAATATACATGGGAGATAATGATACAAACCACCATGTAAACAAAGTTGATAAACTAAAATATATTAGAAATTGAATCTGGTTTTTATAAGGTATAGAATTCATGGCCCTTGCAAGTTTAGGCATAATTATGAAGAAAAAATAAACCCCCTTTACAAATTAATTGAAAGGGGGCTTGTTAAATTTAAGAGTTATGAATTAATCATTGTCATCATCAACATCTTTTTTAGCTTTCTTAGCTTTCATTTTCTCCTTTTTCTCCTTTTTTAAAGCCTCCCATTTAGTGACCTGTTCAGGGGTTAAAATCGCTTTGATAGAAGCATCGCTGGCTTCTCTAATTGGTTTAATTTCAGCATGCGCAGCCTTTTTATCATTGGGGTACTTTGCTTTAATTGCTTGGATTTTTGTTGTACTCTCTAATAAAATAGCATACACCTTGGTGCGTTGGTCATCGCTCAAAGCCAATTCAGTTTTTAGTTTGTCGGCTTTTTTAGTGGCAATCTGTTCAGGTGTTTTTTTTTCTTTCGCGCCATCTTGGGCAAAAGAGCTTACTGCAAACACTGCAGCTACAATACTTAAAATTACTTTTTTCATAAATGGATATTTAGGATTCTATAATAGGACTGTTCAAATTTGAAATGGTTTAAACAGCGTGTAAAATATTTATTGAAAGCTGCATAGCGCTAGCCAATTTGGCTCACCAAGGCAGGTCCTTCATATATAAAGCCAGAGTATATCTGAACCAGGCTAGCACCGTTTTTATATTTTTCTTCAGCATCTGATTTGCTCAAAATTCCTCCTACACCTATTAATACCACTTTGCCATTTAAATGTTGGTTCAAGTAAGCGAGTACTTCGGTAGATTTTTTCATGACTGGTTCTCCGCTTAAGCCACCCATGCCAATGGTTTCAACTAAAGCAGGGCTGGTACTTAAGCCTTCACGACTAATGGTGGTATTGGTTGCAACAATACCATCTATGCCAGTTTCTAAGGTTAAGCTAACAATATCATTTAACTGATCTTCATTCAAGTCGGGAGCAATTTTTAACAATATAGGAAGACTCGGTAACCCTTGTTCAATTTTTTGTTTTCTTATATCAAGCAACGCATTCAAAATGGCCATCAATGGTTTTTTGTCTTGTAATTCTCTTAAGCCAGGTGTGTTCGGACTGCTTACATTTACAGTAAAGTAATCGACATATGCGTATAATTTTTCAAAACAAATTTGATAATCTTTGATGGCACCTTCATTAGGTGTTATTTTGTTTTTGCCAATGTTGCCGCCAACTACCAAACCTTTAGGTCGGGTTTTTAATCGTTCGGCAATGATATCAACCCCATCGTTATTAAATCCCATCCGGTTAATAATAGCTTTGTCTTTCACCAAACGAAATAAGCGGGGTTTGTCATTGCCTGCCTGAGGCAACGGAGTTACAGTGCCTATTTCTACATGGCCAAATCCTAGCATCTTCATCACTTCAAGGTATTTTGCGTTTTTGTCAAATCCAGCTGCTAAACCTGCCCTATTAGGAAATTCAATTCCCATAATTTTTAAACCTTGTTGATTTTTATTGGCGAATAGTTTTGTGATTAGCCACTTTGCACCCGGTATGTAAATAATGAGCTGAAGCGCAGTAAGGGTAAAGTAATGGGCCTTTTCTGCCGACATTAAAAATAAAAAAGAGCGAACCAGTTTAAACATTTTAAATATAAGAATGAATGAGTTGTGCAAATAACTGCAAACAAAAGAAGCAAAACAAGCATTCAGATTGTTATTTGAATGTTATTTAAAATAAATTTAAATTGGCACTTGCAGATTGTTTTTGGTGAAATAAGAATAAATTTGCACAAAAATTTAAAACGCTTTAGGCGCTTTTTAATAATAAAGAACATACATTAATAAGCTCGAGAACATTAATTAACTTCTAAAAAAAACAACAAAAAATAAATCATCATTACATGAATTGGATAATCACTTTTTTAAAATCAAGTATCGGTAAAAAATTACTGATGGGTCTTACAGGACTTTTTCTATGCACCTTTCTTATTGTGCATTTAATTGGTAATTTGCAATTGTTGAAGCACGATGGGGGAATGGCTTTCAATACCTACGCAGTTTTTATGACCAGTAATCCTTTGATTAAATTTGTTTCCTATGGATTATATGCCATCATATTGTTTCATGCATTTTGGGGATTGTATCTTGTTTCTCAAAATAAAAAGGCACGCCCTGTTCAGTATGCGGCTTATAATGGCAAGGCTAATAGCCATTGGACTAGCAGATGGATGGGTGTTTTGGGAACTATGATTTTAGCATTTCTTGTTTTTCATATGTGGGGCTTTTGGGCACAGTATAAATTTGGCGAAGTACCATATACCATTTACGAAAGAAATTTAGCAACAGGTGAAATTACGTTCGCAAATTTTGAAGGTGAAATAGCTGGTAAAATGGAACGGTATATTTCTAATGATACTGAGTTTACAATAGTTAAAGATTTGTATGTAGTTGTGGCAGATGCATTTCAAGAATTGTGGATTGTAATTCTATATGTATTGTCAATGGGAGCGTTAGCTTTCCATTTGGTGCATGGTTTTAGTAGTTCATTTCAAACACTTGGTGTTCATCACAAAAAGTACAATGCTTTAATCAAAGGCATAGGTGTTTGGGTATTTGGAGTTATTATTCCAATCCTTTTTGCCATTATGCCAATTTATTTCAAATTCTTTATTTAATTAATTAAAACAACTTTTAACATGTCAAATATCCTAGATTCTAAAATTCCAGAAGGAAATTTAAACGAAAAATGGACCAAATATAAATCTTCTGTTCATTTGGTAAATCCAGCGAATAAAAGAAGTCTTGAAATTATTGTAGTAGGTTCTGGTCTTGCAGGTTCAGCAGCAGCGGCCTCTTTAGCCGAAATGGGTTATAAGGTAAAATGTTTCTGTTTTCAAGATTCACCAAGAAGAGCGCATAGTATTGCGGCTCAAGGTGGTATCAATGCAGCTAAGAATTACCAAAACGATGGTGATAGCACTTACCGCTTATTCTACGATACTATAAAAGGTGGGGATTACAGAGCTAGAGAAGGTAACGTTCATAGATTGGCCGAAGTTAGTTCTAGCATTATCGATCAATGTGTGGCGCAAGGTGTGCCATTTGCAAGAGAATATGGTGGATTATTAAGTAACCGTTCATTTGGTGGAACCCAAGTACAAAGAACTTTCTACGCAGCTGGTCAAACAGGACAACAGTTGTTATTAGGTGCATACAGTGCTTTAGAAAGACAAGTAGGTATGGGGCAAGTGAAAATGTATTCTCGCCATGAAATGTTAGATGTAGTTACCATCGATGGCAAAGCAAGAGGTATTATTGCAAGAGACTTAGTGACGGGTAAATTAGAAAGACATTTTGGTCATGCCGTATTGCTTTGCAGTGGTGGTTATGGCAATGTGTTTTACTTATCTACCAATGCAATGGGGAGCAATGTAACTGCAGCATGGAAAGCACATAAGCGAGGAGCTTACATGGCCAATCCTTGCTATACTCAAATCCATCCAACGTGTATCCCTCGTTCTGGCGATCATCAATCAAAATTAACGTTGATGTCAGAATCATTGAGAAATGATGGTAGAATTTGGGTTCCTGCCAAAAAAGAGGATGCAGAAGCTTTGAGAAAAGGTACTTTAAGACCAACTCAAATTAAAGAAGAAGATAGAGATTATTATTTAGAAAGAAGGTATCCAGCTTTTGGTAACTTAGTGCCAAGAGACGTAGCGAGTCGTGCTGCTAAAGAAAGATGCGATGCTGGCTTTGGAGTGAATGCAACTGGTGAGGCTGTGTATCTGGATTTTTTCTATAACATGACCGAAAAATACGGTAGGACAGAGGCCACTAAAAAGGGGATCGAAAATCCATCGGCAGCTCAATTAAAAGAGTTTGGTGCAGGGGTAATTAAAGAGAAATATGGTAACTTGTTCGATATGTATAAGCAGATTACTGGTGTCGATCCTTATGAAGAGCCCATGCAAATTTATCCTGCAGTGCATTATACAATGGGAGGTCTTTGGGTAGATTATAACTTAATGACAACTGTGCCTGGTTTATATGCTTTAGGTGAGGCTAATTTTAGTGATCATGGCGCTAACAGACTTGGTGCTTCTGCCCTAATGCAAGGTTTAGCCGACGGTTATTTTGTTATTCCATACACAATTGGAGACTATTTAGCGGAAGAAATTAGAACAAAATCAATTTCAACCGATCATCCTGCATTCGTTGCAACTGAAAAAGAAGTTGAAGATAGAATTCAAAAATTGTTGAATATAAAAGGTATAAAGTCTGTTGATCATTTCCACAAACGTCTTGGTGCAATTATGTGGGATAAATGTGGTATGGCCAGAAATGCAGAAGGTTTAAAATCTGCTATTGCAGAAATTCAACAATTAAAAACAGAATTCTGGAGCAACGTAAGAGTGCCAGGTGATGCAAATGAGTTTAACCAAGAGTTAGAAAAAGCAGGTCGTGTAGCCGACTTTATAGAATTAGGTGAATTGATGTGTAAAGATGCTTTGGAAAGAAACGAAAGCTGTGGTGGACACTTTAGAGAAGAGTATCAAACGGAAGAAGGAGAGGCCTTAAGAGACGATGTGAATTTTGCGTTTGTAGCGGCTTGGGAAAACCAAGAGAATGGATGGAAATTACACAAAGAAGACTTGAAATTTGAAAACATCAAAATTGCAGCAAGAAGTTACAAATAAGGGATAAGTTTATTAAACAAAAAATAATTAGCAAAAATGAAAATTAATTTAAAGGTTTGGCGTCAAAAAAATAACAAAGCCAAAGGTGAATTAAAAGATTATAAAGTAGATCACGTTTCTCCAGACATGTCTTTCTTAGAAATGTTCGACGTATTGAACGAGGAATTGATTACAAAAGGGGATGATCCAATTGCATTCGACCACGATTGCCGTGAGGGAATTTGCGGGAGTTGCAGCATGCACATTAATGGCCGTCCACATGGTCCATTGGCTGGTGTTACCACTTGCCAGTTGCACATGCGTTCATTTAGCGATGGTGATACCATTGTTGTTGAGCCTTGGAGAGCAGGTGCATTTCCCGTAACTAAAGATTTATCAGTAGATAGAACAGCCTTCGATAGAATTATCGCTGCCGGTGGATTTATATCAGTTAATACAGGAAATGCGCAAGATGCCAATAATTTACCGATTGGTAAAGAACAGGCAGATGAGGCCTTTATGAGTGCAGCTTGTATTGGTTGTGGAGCTTGTGTTGCAGCTTGTAAAAATGCGAGTGCAATGTTATTTGTATCAGCTAAAGTATCTCAATTGGCATTGTTACCTCAAGGTCAACCCGAAGCTAAAATGCGCGTAATGGCCATGGTAAATCAAATGGATGCCGAAGGCTTTGGTAGCTGTACCAATACTGGTGCATGTAGTGCCGAGTGCCCTAAAGGTATCGACTTAAGTAATATCGCTAGAATGAACAGAGAGTTTTTCTCTGCTAATCTAACTGGAAAATAAAAATTTATAAACTACTAAACAAAAAGCAAGTATTCGAAGGGATACTTGCTTTTTTGTTTTTAAGAAACTAATTTTGATAACGATATGAAATACATTTTCAGGTCTTTCACACATTTTTTCTATAAGAATAGGTGCTTGGTTATTTTAGGTACGAAGAAGCCATTAGGAATATTACTAATTTGTTTGTTTTGTTTTTCAATCCAATTAAATTCACAAACAGAAAAGGATACACTGGGGGAAAATAAAAGACCCATCAAACTGTTTTATTTTAAAAATCATTTAAGCATTCGCAACGCAGTAATTCAAACTGGGTATTCACTCAATAAACCTGAATTAAAAACGGCAGATACCATGCCATTTAAACCGGGCTGGACCTTAACCTTCTTCGATAATTTTGATACCTTGGACACAAAAAAATGGCGCAAGGGTCAGGCATGGGGCGAATACCATTCTGCTTATCTTCACCAATACTATTCTAGCAATGAAATAAAAACCAAAGATGGATTTTTATATCTTGGGGGTGCTTATAGTCCTAAAACGTATGTAAAAACAGATACAACATTTACCATTCCATACGCGGTTGGCTTAATCAATTCAGATGTGTCTTTTAGTCAGAAGTACGGTTATTTTGAAATACGTTCTAAAAATCCTTCAGGGCCAGCAACATGGCCTGCATTTTGGCTAACTGGTGCTCACCGCTGGCCGCCAGAAATAGATATTTATGAAATGTATGGCCGCAAAGGAAATGGCGCTATTCACAATCAATATGCCACCATTCATTGGGGTAAAAGTGGTAAAAAATCCATGGGTTATATTACAAAGAGAATAAATTTACCAAACAATACCGATACTGTTTTTCACGTATACGGTTGCGAATGGAATCCCAAATATCTAAAGTTTTATACAGATGGAAAACTGGTTAATTATATCAGAGTTAACAAGAGATTACGAAAATGGTTAGATGATGAAATGGTCATGGTAATCAATAATTGTTTCGAACAAAAATATTTAAAATATTTGCCTGAAGGTTTCAAAGGCAACCAGTTTGTTGTTGACTGGGTAAGGGTTTATCAAAAAAGAAAACCATAGTACATTTAGCAGTTATTAAAATTTACCGACTAGCTTTACATTTAATCTTCTTCCTGTTAAATAATTGGGCACACCATAGGTGTTATTTTGAAAATCTTTCACCCAAATATAACTGATAACATTGTTGATTTGAAGCAAATTATAAACATCTACACCCAGCCAAAGCGTTTCAAACTTTTGTTTGTCTTTGTGTTTTACGGCATATAATTTTTGTTTTTCACTCACCCCTCCCAACAGCACTTTGCTAAATCCAATATCAACTCTTCTGTACGGTGGTAATCTGTTACCTTGTGTATACCGCGCATCGCCTCCTAAATAGTAGGGTAGGCCACTGCCAAAATTCATCATTAAATGCACTCTGTAATCGGGGTTACTATTCAACTCATCTTGAAACATAATAGAAGCGCTTACTCTTCTGTCTGTTGGTCTGCGTAAAAAAGGTGTCTCAATAGTATTACCATTTTTTACATACATGATTTTTTCATCTGTTTTCAATACACTTAGACTGAACCAACTTTCAATACCTTTTATAAATTCACCATTCAGTCTGCTATCAATCCCTGTAGCATAACCACGGGCTGTATTAGTTGCATAATAGCGAATACGCACATTGTCCAATAAGTATGGAACCAGGTAATCCAACTGTTTGTAATATCCTTCAACCATAAATTTAAATGGACGGCCCCATTTTTTAAAACCAAATTCCAGACCGCTCACTCCGTGTATGCTTCTTTGTGCTTTTAAATTGGTATTTATAACACCGTCAAAATTTCGCATCTCTCTATAAAATGGAGGTTGATAATAATAACCAAATGCAAATTTTATTAAAGTGTTTTTCTTTTTAAAACTATCATTTCTATGCCTTTGGTTATACTTTCTATTGGGTTCATAATACAGCTGCGCCCTAGGCGAAATTAAAGATTGCTGATTTAGACTGGAAAAGTGATAACGGGTACCAACAGTAAAATTTACTTGGTCAAATTGCCCAAATCCTTTTTGATACTGAACAAATCCAGAAGTTTTATGATTAATAATATCCGTTTTAGAATTGATATAATCATTCAATTCAATGGCCTTATCTGTTTTGTAAGGACTCATATTATAACCGCTTGAATCGCTATACTTCCATTCTTTAAATCGATCGTGTATGACCTCAGTTTGGTATTTAATACCCCAAAGTAAACGGGTAGTATGCCCATTAATAATTATTTTTTTTAGGCCTTGATGCGCAATATTGGCAACAGTAAAATACAAATCGTTGCGGGCATGATTAATAAAATAACCAAGACCCAAAAGGGTAGTGGCATCGCCAAAACTGCTAGATCCTAAATTATTATTAACTTGTTTAATATCATATTGACCTTGCACATCGTAATGCTCACTCTCTTGCGAAACAAATGCTGATGCAATGAATTTTAATTCAGTTGTTTTGGTGTAATAAATATAGGAAAGACCGGACATAGCACTGTTGTAGTCCATTATTTCTTGACCCTCAAAATTAATACTGAGTCGTAGCGAGTTTTGCAAGGTGCCAAATGTTGTTTCTTGATGTTCTGGTTCTAGTCTATATTGGTTTTGGGCAAGATTTATTAGTAATTCTATTCTGTTTCGTTTATTCAGATGATAAACAAATAGGGATTGAAAATCGCTAAAGCGCGATTTGTAACTGCCGGAAACATCCGTAGCTTTTAAAACGTTCTTATTGCCTCTGTAACGGGCACCAATCAGATAAGTGAATTTAGTTATTCGCCCACTGTCTCTCATTTTGTCTCTAATTGTTTTAATACCTTCAATGTAAGCGCTACCGCCAAGCAATCCTCCTGAAAAACCACCTGCTGTTTTTTTAGGTGTTCTATAGCTTACATCCAGAACAGATGATAATTTATCGCCATACTTGGCTTCGAAACCGCCTGCAGAAAAAGAAACATTGCTCACCAAATCGCCATTCACAAAACTTAAACCCTCTTGCTGCCCACTTCTAATAAGCTGAGGTCTGTAAATTTCCATATCGTTTACATAAATTAAATTCTCATCATAACTACCGCCACGCACATTGTATTGAGAACTCAACTCATTGCCAGAAGCAACACCAGGCAGTGTTTTAATGCCATCCATAAAGTCACCAGAAACACCTGGGCCATTGTTCATGGGTTTGAAATTGATATGACCAGTAGGCTCTTCAGGTCTTCTGCCCTGAACAGTATAGGTGGTAATCAAATAATTGCTGTCGGACAATGTTACATCAAAATCAAAATCTTCATTGGCTTCTAATTCGGGTATTCTGAAAATTCGGGTTATTTTTCCAGCACGGCTGAAAGTCAGGATGTTTTTATTGCCAATGATGTAGGGGATTTTGAAATTACCTGCACTGTCGCTATGGTAAAGTTCAGTTGAAAGCGAATAAGTGATATTGGTATTACTCAAGGGGTGCATATTGGCATCTATCACCTTTCCTTTAATGAAATTTGTAGGAGCACTCGTTG
Source organism: Bacteroidota bacterium (assembly GCA_025354385.1). Taxonomy (GTDB): domain Bacteria; phylum Bacteroidota; class Bacteroidia; order NS11-12g; family UBA955; genus JABMMZ01. The sequence goes on along the minus strand of JANXMZ010000003.1, from coordinate 68,046 downwards.
CCTGATTTTGGGCATTCGTCTGAAAAAGACCAAATGTAATTAATTGTATGAGTACAAAAATCGGTTTCAATAATTCTGAATAATGTGAATTGAACGAATTTTGATTTGAATTATTGCTTTAATGCCGAAATTGTGGCAGAAGGGTTATCAGATCCAAACACAGTATTACCTGCAACCAATACGGTAGCTCCTGTATCAATTAATTTCTTGTAATTATTCAAAGTAACACCTCCGTCAATTTCTATCTCAAAATTAACACCCAATCGGGCTTGCATATTTTTTAACTGTTCAATTTTGCGGTAGGTGTTTTCAATAAACGACTGACCACCGAATCCAGGATTAACGCTCATTAGACATACCAAGTTCATATCGCCTGCTACATCTTCCAATTGATTCACATTGGTATGAGGGTTAATGGCAACTCCAGCTTTCATTCCGGCAGCTTTTATAGCTTGAATACTTCTGTGTAAGTGTTTACACGCTTCAATATGAACGGATAAAACGGTGGCGCCTGCTTCGGCAAATTTTGTGATGTATTGATCCGGATTAACAATCATTAAATGCACATCCAAAGGTTTTGTAGCATGTTTTTTTAAGGGTGTTAAAACAGAAAAACCAAAGGAAATATTAGGAACAAAAACCCCATCCATGATGTCAACATGAAACCAATCGGCCTCACTTTTATTAATCATTTCAATATCTCTCTGTAGATTGCCAAAATCTGCTGAAAGTACACTAGGGGCTATTTTATAGGACATGGTGCGAAGATAACATAATTGAAATTGTTTCTAAAAAATATTACACCAATGTACCAAATTAATTGCTCAGGAAATAGGGATGGGAAACATTGAGAGACTACAATGTAATAAAGGTATAATTTGCAATCTTGTAAATAGGTTGTCATCTCCAAGCATTGGTTGAAGTAAAAAGGAGGCCTCATATTAGTAGGATGCCCCAACCACGAAGTGGTTGAATCTGAATAAAAAACTAAACACCTACGAGGGCTTTGGCGATTTTTTTGCTCATGCAAAAAAATGACAAACCCATTCAAAATCCATGCATTCAAATCAATTATAACCCAATCAATATTTTATCCATCCAAAAACCCTGCGATTTTATTAATTTTGCACTATGACAATTGTTAAAAAACCTTCCGATTCTTTTACCATCATGAATGAATTGGTTTTGCCCAATGATACTAATACTTTGAATAATTTAATGGGGGGCAGATTATTGCACTGGATGGATATTGTAGCGGCCATTACCGCCCAGAAACACAGTAATAGCATAGTGGTGACCGCCAGCGTGGATGGGGTATCTTTCAAAGAGAGTATTCGCTTGGGCGATGTTGTAACGCTCGAAGCCTATGTAACCCGTGCCTTTAATACAAGTATGGAAATTTACATAGAAGTGTATGCGCACAATATTCCCAAAGGCGAGCGTTATAAATGCAACGATGCTTATTATACTTTTGTTGCTCTCGACTCGAGAAACCGACCGGTAGAAGTTCCACAACTTGAGCCGGAAACGGATGCTGAAAGACAAAAGTACGATGGTGCCTTGCGCAGAAGACAAGTGCGTTTGGTAATGGCTGGTAAATTAAAGCCAGAAGATGCAGTTGAATTAAAGGCGTATTTATTTGATAAATAAGAGGGTGGAAAAAATCAACCCCTACAAAGCACATCCTTGGCATGGTGTTAGCCCCGGTAATAATTTGCCCCAAGAAGTAACTGCCTATATTGAACTAGTACCAAGAGATACGGTTAAATACGAAATAGATAAAAGTAGTGGCATTCTGATGATAGACCGTCCACAGAAATTTTCGAATGTAGCCCCAGCATTGTATGGTTTTATTCCTCAAACATATTGCGGAACTTTAATCGCAGAATATGCTTCACAACAAACTGGTAAAACAATAGCAAATGGTGATGGCGATCCCTTAGATATTTGTGTGCTTTGTGAACCGAATATTCCCAATGGCGATTTTTTATTGCATGCCATTCCAATTGGTGGTTTACGGATGATAGATAAGGGCGAGGCCGACGATAAAATTATTGCCGTACTCAAAAATGATGAGGTATACGCCTCGTGGAAAGATATAGTGGATGTGCCCGAAATTTTAATCAATCGCCTCAAACATTATTTCTTAACCTATAAAAATATACCTGGAGTCGAAGTGCCTACAGTTGAAATTACAAGTGTGTATGGTAAACAAGAAGCCTATGAAGTGATAAATAAATCGCGCATAGACTACCAACAAAAATTTGGCGAAGACAATACGATTTAAAGTAAAGTACAGTTTCAAGTAAGCAATGAAAATTAATAAGCATATAGTACTTGGATTTTTATTTCTTACCCTAATACTCACCTTAGGATTTTACATTATAAGTATGCCTTTTCGTTTAGCCAATATGATAGATGGAGAGGTTATTAAATCGTCATACCATTATAACAATAATGAGTTGTTCTTGAATAAGAACATCTATCTCAATAAAAGAACTTATTCTATAGCACAAAGGATAAACAAGGAATTAAGTAAAATAATTATTATGGATACTATTGATAGTTTATGTTGGAATGAAACTAAAATTATAGGACACGCCAACAAAAAGTATTTTATTGTAAATATCTTTGCTCAGGATAGCACAAATACTAAATTTTATTTAAAGAAAAATGAATTAAATTCAGACAGTACCTTGTACCAGACTACTTATAATTGTTATTGTAATTTGCCTGTAATATCAGGATTCACAATATCTAAAGGTTGAGCAACTTTTATAAATTCACTCCCATCTCCTTCAGTAAATTATCTGCATGGTTCAAATACTTCATGGTGAATAATACATAGCGAATATCCACTGCAATGCTTCTACTATAATCCGCATTCCAGCTAAAATCATTTAAAGTTGCAGTGTAGGCCCTGTCAAAATTAACGCCCACTAATTGACCATTGGCATCCATTACTGGGCTACCGCTATTGCCGCCAGTGGTATCTAAATTATAAAGCATGCACACCACTAAATCATTGGTGGTAGGGTCTAATAATTCTTGGGCTATTACTTCTGTTTTCAATAAATCTCTTACGGGTGTCGATAATCTATAGTCAACATTGTCCGTCGCATTTTTATCAAATATTTCTTTGCGATGGGTATATGGTTCTCTGTGTTTGTTCAATCCTTCTTTATAACCGCTGATATATCCATACGTAAAACGCAGGGTGCTGTTGGCATCGGGTATAAATTTTTTCTTGCCGTATTTTAATTTAGCATCTAATAAATGAGGTAATTGCTCGTCTAATTTATCATTTTGTGCAGTTTGCTCTTCACCTAATTGAATAAGTTCTGGACGCATTGCGCCAGCTAGCTTACTTAATTTAGATTTATTTTGATACACCAACCAAGGCACACTGTCTATCATTTTGTAAAGTTTTGTTGGTTCATCGTAATAACTTTCTTCGTATGCTTTTACAATCCATTTACCCGGTTTTTTTATATTTTTCAAAGAGGCAATGCCCGATCCTTTTGGCAAACGTTTTCCCCTTTTTACCAATTCTTCCAGAATGGCTTGGTCTAATTCCACATCTGCTATTCTGTATCTTTCTTTCAAAGTTTTTGTAACAGATGATTTCCATTTGTTCCAAAATTCAGTATCTGTTTTGGCGGGTAATTTGCCTTTATGCAATTTATCTTTACTTAGTTTATTAGATTCTATAATAAGTGCAGCCGTAAAAGTGCCGCAATCATTGTTAAATCGGTTCAGCAATAAATCGTGCGTAGCTGTAGACAATCGTTTAGAATAAATACTGTCTATAATGTTAAAGAAATCTATACTTTCTTTGCCAGTTATCATGTTTTGCAATTTTTCTTGCTCATCTTTTTTAATATCCAATAGGCCTGTCTCTCTCAAGCCAAATATTTTGCCCTCATAGTTTTTCTTGGTATTGGCTAAACTTTTAATAGTGCCCGCAAGTCTTAAATAACGGTTTCTATCAGTCTTGCCAAGTTCTTCCATTTTGTTAATGCGCCAGCCGTACCATTCACTTATAAATGGCAATACGAATTCCTGTTGGTATTCCAAAAATTGGTATGGTTCATGGCGGTATGTAGTGCCAGGGTAGCCCAATATAAATACAAGATCTTTTTCTTTCGTGCCCCTAGGGTTAATGGTTAAATGTTTTTTGGGTGTGTAGGGTATATTGTTCAAATTGTATTCAGCCGGTTTTCCATCTGGACCAACGTAGGCCCTTACAAAACTAAAATCACCAGTGTGTTTCGGCCATTCCCAATTATCTGTTTCTCCGCCAAATTCGCCAATTGTGCGGGGTGGTACATATACCAAACGCACATCTTTCAAGGTTTGGTAACGGAATAGGGTATAACTGTATCCCACAAACATTTCACTTATTTCAATGGCCAATTCAGGATATTGGGCTTGCTCATATTGCGTAACTGATTTAATATTTTCAGTAATAATATTATTTTTTTGTGCAGGACTCATTTCTGGTTTTACGCCATTCAGTACTTTAGAACTTACATCTTCATAACTTTTGGTAATTCTGCAAGTCAATCCAATTTTCAATTCCTTGGTTTTGTCTGAGGCATAAAAACCATTTTCAAGATAATCATTGTCTTTATTACTCAAGCCAGCAACACTTCCAAATACACAATGGTGGTTAGTAACAATTAGTCCCTCTTTTGAAACAAATGAACCCGTGCATCCGCCCAATCTAACAAGGGCATCGGTTAAGGCAATACCATCTGGATTATAAACATCTGTTTGAGAAATATTGAACCCAGCGGCCTTAAAATCAACCTGACTTAATTGGCTAAGTGGAAACATGCCCTCGTCTGTTTTATGTGATTTTAAAACAAATGCGATAAGAATAATGAGTGTAATTTTTAATTTATTTTTAATGAACATGGAGTCTGTAAATATTGTTTTTTTAATGTTGATATGGTAAAAAATAATAGGCTAAATTGAATAAAATTATGCAATGGTTGTGTGCCCTTTGAAAGAAAATGAAGAGTTAAGGAATAACCTAATTGCAAATATCTTCTTAATCAAAATAACTTGCTTTAATAAAATTATCTAATTCTGGAATTTCCTTTTGGGCGTGTTTTAAATCAGCTCGGTTACCTTCCCATCTTTTGGCACCTTTATACATAAATAAAATATGATCGCCAATGTCGAAAACCGTTTTCATATCGTGGCTATTAATAATGTTGGTGATACCGTATTCCTTAGTAATTTCATCAATTAGTGCGTCTATCAATCGTGAGGTAATAGGGTCGAGGCCGCTATTGGGTTCATCGCAAAATAAATACTTAATGTCCAATGCAATTGCGCGGGCAATGCCAACTCTCTTTTTCATACCACCGCTTATTTCACTCGGAAATTTTTTGTTAATATTTTCAAGATTCACCCTTTGCAAACAAAAGTTAACGCGGGCTCTTCTTTCTGCAGCAGTCATTTTGCTAAACATTTTTAAGGGAAACTCAATGTTTTCTTCGATGGTAAGCGAGTCGAATAAAGCAGTGCCTTGAAATAACATTCCAATTTCTCTTCTAACTTCCCTTAATTGCTGTTCATCTAAAGATAGCATATCGCGCTTATCAAATTCAATTGAACCGCTTTCGGGTCTTTCCAAACCCACCATGCATTTCATCATAACACTTTTGCCACCACCACTGGCACCTATAATAACATTGTTTTTGCCACTGAAAAATTGAGCATTAATGTCGTACAAAACCTGTTTGTCTTCAAAACTTTTATTGACGTGAGATAATTCTATCATGACTAATTTTTATAAGAACAATTCTGCCAACAAATAATCAAAAAATAATATAAGAACAGAGCTGTATACAACCGCTTTTGTGCTGCTTTCGCCAACCTCTAAGGCGCCTCCTTTTGTAAAATAACCTTGATAGCTGCTTACCGAAGTAATAATAAACGCAAAAGTAAAGGCTTTGAGCATGCTAAAAAATAATGTAAAACCTTTGAATGTGGCTCTTGCACCAGTGATAAATTGTTCATGCGTTAAAATACCTGAAAGTTCTCCGGCCATATAACCACCATAGATACTTAATGTGATGGCTATCACATTTAAAACAGGAATCATGACAATACCAGCTATAATTTTGGGCAAAGCCAAATAACCAGGAGCATTAATCCCCATTACTTCTAAAGCGTCTATTTGCTCGCTTATTCTCATATTTCCAATTTCGGAAGAAATATGTGCTCCAACTTTACCAGATAAAACTAGACAAGTTATTGTTGGTCCAAGTTCTAGCATCGTACTGTCGGAAACAATAGTGCCTATGACCGATTTTGAAATCAAACCACTTACCAATTGATAGGCAGTTTGAACAGTGGTAACAGCCCCAATAAATAGGGAAGTAATAGCAACAATTGGCAATGAACCAATGCCAATTTTGTTCATCTCGTCAAATATTCTTTTGAAAAAAACATTCCATTTCTCGGGTTTGTAAAGCATGCTTCTCAAAAACATAAGATACTTGCCGAAATGGTAAAAGAAACTTAAATTCATTAATCTTAAAAAAGGGTGTAAATATACTGCAAAGGAACCTTATTTTTGAAACATGCAAAAAAATGCAATTGTAACAGGGGGTTCAAAAGGTATTGGCTTGGCGATTGTAATGAAATTACTAACCGAAAATTATAAGGTTTTTTCAGTGTCAAGAACCATCGGAGAACTCGCCACTTTGAAAGAAAAATATGGATCTCAGTTAGATATCACTTTGTTGGATTTTTCAATCGTGGAAAATATTTTAATATTTGCCAACAAAATTGAAAATGAAATTAATGCATTGGATATTTTGGTGAACAATGCCGGTGTTTTTTTGCCAGGTACTATTCATGAAGAAAAGGAGGGACATTTTGAAATGCAAATGCAGTTGAATGTAGCAGCACCCTATCATTTAACGAGAGCTGTCTTGTCTTTGATGATGCCTCAAAAAGATGGATACATTTTTAATATTTGCAGCACTGCTAGTATTGTTCCGTATATCAACGGTGGTAGTTATTGTATAAGTAAACATGCCTTGTTAGGGTTCTCAAAAGTTTTAAGAAAAGAATTAATTCCGTTCGGCATTAGTGTGAGCAGTATATTGCCTGGCGCCACCTTAACAGATAGTTGGGCAGGCTCAAATTTACCAGAAACAAGGTTTATAAAACCCGAGAATATAGCTAATACTATTTGGTTTGCCATACAGAACAGAAAGCAAATGGTAATGGAAGAAATACTTTTAAGGCCTTTTGAAGGCGATATTTGACCGATAATTGACAAATATTTTTTTAACTAACGTAACTAAATTGTCATTTTTTTATTACCTTTGAAAATTAATTATAAAATTTTATATCATGAAAAAAGTATTATTATTCGTTCTTGTCTTAACTTATCTAAAAGTTAGTGCACAGGTGCCAACCCCTTCTGTAATGACGGAATCAAAAAACAACCTATTGTTTCAACCAGTTAAAAAAGGTAATTTAAATATAAAAAGAGCTTCAGCTGAAGGTTGGTTTGACCCAGCACAAGCTTCTGCTGCTTTCAATACATTTCCATTGGATTTTGCATCAGGTAACTTAAATGCAAATGCTATTTGGCCAGATAGTACAGTTTGGATTGCCTATTCAAATGGTTTTAGTGTTCCTCAAACAATGGGAGCTGGTATGATTTTCGACCCAAGAAATCCAATCTATGCAGGTAGTCCTTATGTTACAAATAAATACACCACTTACAAAGTAGATTCTATAGAGTTAAACTATCTTTACACCAGAAAAAATTTAAATCCAAATGTAATTGACAAAGTAAATTTCTATTCATTTAGATCTGGCGATATGTTTCATTACCTTGCAGCTCCGTTCGGAACTGTTGGTTATGATAAGGCCAATAACATTCCTGCTGGAACAAGTGTTAAAAAATTATATACTCAAAGTTTAGGTATTCTAGATAGTAGCACTGGAGGAAATGTGAGTTCGATGAAATTTGCATGCAGTGAAACTGTTGTAGGTAGCAACAAAACAGCTGGGGCAAACTGGTTCGGTATTTATTTTAACTTTGAGCCAGGAACAACCTACCCTCAAACACTTCCTTTTGATACAATTGGTTATGATGGTGCAGATTTTTCAAAAAACAAACACAACAGGTTCCAATACATTGCATGTACTGATCCTTCAGGTCCTACATCTTATCCATCTGATACCACTGGAACTTGGAAAAATCAATTTTCACAAAGAATATATAACAATGGTGTTTTTGTGGTAGAGTTTGTTAGATATTCAACTACTGCAAGCCCATCTTTGTATGGATACTCTTGGACTAGAAATGGTTTGCCAATTGTTAGATTCCCATATTTCAGATTCCACGTTACTACTACTAATTTAGCTGTTAAAAATTCAAATAAAGACTTTACTTTAGTTGAAGCGTATCCTAACCCAGCTAAAGCGAATTCTGATGTAGTGGTTACTTTAAATTCAACAACTGCAACTGTTGCAGTTATAACTTTAACAGATATGTCAGGTAAAGTTGTTAAAACAATGAACACTAACATCGTTAGTGGTAAAAATAGCATCACTGTTTCTACAGATACATTAACCAATGGTATGTATTTAGTTAACGTTTCAGGCGAAGGTTTCAAATCTTCTTCTAAATTGGTGATAGAATAATATTAAGTATTAAATAATAAAAAACTCCTTCAATTTTTGAAGGAGTTTTTTTTTGCTACACTCAATTAAATATGTAAAAAATACAATAGAATAAAGAAACCCAGCTGAATTAAATAAACAGGCAGGGCCAATTTATTAGGGGGATATTTAATGGCTTTTTGAAATAGATATTGAATAAGCACACCTGAAACAAACCAACCGATATAATTGTGAATTGGCACCACACCGCTGTTCCATGTCCACATACCGTGGCGAATTGCAAAAGGTTCTATGAAATAATCCATTAATACCATTAGCAAAGCCGATATGCAACTGATAAGGAAGGCATCTTTCGCAACCATCTCTGCAATTTGCCTGCTAATGTATATTACTACTAGCCAATTTACAAACATAATAATAGGAGTATCTAAGAACGAAAATCCTAAAACAGGACCATACTGATAATGGCCAAATAAATAACCTGTTTTTACGCCCAATACCTCTATTAAATAACCAATACTACCTACCAAAAATGCTGAGAAAATAAATTCTTTATTCCATTTTTTATGATAACAAAACAACGCAATAAAGGTAGTAAGAATATTCACCCATATTAATTTTTGCATGAGTGGTTGTATTTGAGGAATATAAAAACCAATGACGCCCACACAGTGAATAATTACAAGAAGCCAACCGGCAGTAAGTGGTTTAAGTTTGTATTCGGCCATCTACTTTTTTAAAAGATTCAATTTATTTTATCACAATATCCGTTATGGCGTTATAACCCAAGCTGTCATTTATGAGATTCACTGCTTTTTCTCTATTGTAAATGAATTCATTTTTAATAATAGAAGAATTAAAATACAAGACCAACTCTGTGCCTTTTAGATACATGGTAGAGGTGTGCTGCGCAATTACTTTCCCCATCATTTCTTCCCACTTTTCTTTAATAGTACTCTCGGTAATACCTTTATTCAATCGCTTGTCGCTCATCAAATTTTGAAGTGCTTCTGCAATGGTGAATTGGTGATTAGGTTTATTACTCATTTCTTCAATATTTAAAGGCCTACGAAGTTGATACTTTTTACAGCATTTTCAAAATGTTTTCTAACCCTTTCTTCATGAGTATCTGTAATGATTATTTGACCAAAGGCTTCACCGCTAATTAAATCAATTAATTGCTGTGCTCTCTGTTCATCAATCTTTTCAAATAAATCATCTAATAGTAAAATAGGTGGTGTTTTTAACACTTCAGAAAGATATTTAAATTGAGCCAACTTGAGGGCTATGATGAATGATTTGCTTTGCCCCTCCGAACCGAATTTTTTTAATGGATATCCATTAATTTCAAATACCAAGTCATCTTTGTGTATGCCTTTAGAGGTCCTTTCTAAAGCCAAATCTTTATCGGTACTCTCTTTCAATAATGCTGTAAAATTTTGATCACTCAAGTCCGATTCGTATTTCAAGGATACCGTTTCATTGCCCGAGGTGATTATTTTGTAATAAGCGTTAAAATGCGTATTAATAAGACTTAAAACCTCTCTTCTTTTTTCGAAAATATATTGCCCTGCTGGAATTAATTTTGAGTTGAAACTATCTAATAGAATTTCATCGAAATGTCTGTGTTGAGCAAAAATTTTGAGCTGTTTATTCCTTTGTTCCAATACCTTGTTATATTCACTTAGGCAATTTAAATATACACGGTCGCATTGGCTAATACAAATATCAATAAACCTTCTCCTGTCCTCACTATGGCCTAAAACAAGATCTATATCTCCCGGTGTTATAATAACTGCATTAATTAAGCCAATATGATCGATTAACTTTTCGTAATATTTATCATTTCGTTTTAACTTTTTCTTTTTACCTGCCTCTATCTGCATTTGCAAATCATATTGATGGCCATTGCTGAATTCTGCATTGATGGCGCACAAGGGTTCGCCATGTAATATCAATTGATAATCAATTGCATTGTAATAACTTTTGCAAGTGCTTAATAAATAAATGGCGTCTAGAACATTGGTTTTACCCGCACCATTTTTACCGGTGATGCATGTAATATCGGATTTAAAATCGATTTTTAATTCCGGATGATTCTTGAAATTGTATAAAGAAAGATGGTTTATGCGCACTTGTTTGTAAGGGTAAGTTTAAATTATTACTTTTGCCATTCATTAATAAAAATATGGCCAAGGCTGCAAAAATAAATTTTAATAAGGAAACATACCTCAAATGGTATGAAATAATGTTGTTGGTTAGAAGATTTGAAGAAAAATCTGCTCAATTATATGGACAACAAAAGATAAAAGGCTTTTGCCATTTGTACATTGGTCAGGAAGCCATCGTGGCTGGTATGGTAAGTGCTACAACAAAAGACGATAAATTCATTACAGCCTACCGCGACCATGGTCATGCTTTGGCATTAGGCGTTTCTGCAAATGCAGTAATGGCAGAATTATACGGTAAAGCCACAGGTTGCACTAGTGGTAAAGGAGGAAGTATGCACATGTTTAGCAAAGAGCACAATTTCTTGGGCGGTCATGGAATTGTAGGTGGTCAAATTCCTTTGGGTGCAGGTATTGCTTTTGCAGAGCAATATTTAGGAACCAAAAACCTTTGTGTTTGTTTTATGGGTGATGGGGCCGTTCGTCAAGGGGCCTTACACGAAGCTTTTAATATGGCGATGCTTTGGAAATTACCAGTCATTTTTATTTGTGAGAATAATGATTACGCCATGGGTACTTCTGTAGAAAGAACCACCAATGTGCTCGATATTTATAAAATTGGATCAGGTTACGAGATGCCCTCTTTTCAAATAGATGGTATGAAATGTGAAACAGTACACGATGCTATTAAGGAAGCAGCAGATCGCGCCCGAAAAGGGGATGGACCAACATTTCTTGAAATAAAAACATACCGTTACAGAGGTCATAGTATGAGCGACCCTGCAACCTACAGAACCAAGGATGAAGTAGCACATTACAAATCACTAGATCCATTGGAAACAACCAAAACAACAATTCTAGAAAATAAAATGGCTACTCATGAAGAATTGGATGCTATGGAAGAGCGCATCATGGAAGAGGTTAATAAGTCTGTTGAATTTGCAGAAAGCTCCCCTTATCCAGATGCTTCTGAGTTATATACCAATGTTTATGAAGGAGAATATCCTTACATTATGGATTAGATTTATTAAATTAATTTAACTATTTTCGCACACTTTTTTATTATATTAACAATTATTACATGAGCAACAACGAAGAAATAGACGAACAATACATAGAACAAGAAGAAGCTCCAAAAGGTCCTTCATCAGCTAGTTTGTTTGCAGATAAAATCAAAAATTGGATGAATGGTCAGAACAAAACCATTCTATACGGTGTTACCGCGGTTGTGGTAATTGTATTGTGTTATTTAGGATACCAATATGGAATAAAAATGCCTAAAGAAAAAAGGGGTTTAACGGCCATTTATAAGGCGCAAATGTTATTTGATATGGATTCCTTTAATCAGGTGTCTAAAATGGCGCCTAAGTTAGCCGATGAATACAGTGGTACAAAAGCTGGTAATCTTGCTGCTTATATGGCAGGTTCATCTTATCTATATTTGGGAGAATACAAAAAAGCCATTGAATATTTGGAGAAAGTAAGTTTCGATGATAAAATAATGAGTGTTCAAGCTATTGGTTTATTGGGCGATGCTTATGTCGAGAATAAAGACCTTGAAAAGGGGTTGAATCAATATACAAAAGCGGCAAAAAAATCTAATACAGAATTTTCAACTGTTTGGTGGTACAAAAAAGCGGCAAGAGTTCACGAAAAGAGAGATGAGTGGAAAGAAGCATTGGCAATTTATACCAAATTGAAAAAAGAATATAAAGATGTAGAAGGCAACAATGATTTAGATAAATACATTGGAAGAGCCGAAGCAAAAATCGGAGAATATTAGAATGGCAACCATTTTAAAGAATCTTTCAGACTTTAATAACAATGAAATTCCCAGTGCCGAAGATTACCACTTCGGCATTGTTGTTTCCGAATGGAATTCCACAATTACAAATGCGCTTTTGGAGGGTGTATTAGAAACTTTGGTGAAGGCAGGTGCCAAGGATCATCAAATTACAATTAAAGCCGTGCCCGGAACTTTTGAATTACCTTATGGCGCTCAACATTTATTCGAAACACAACAGATAGATGCCGTCATTTGCCTTGGTTGTGTGATTCAAGGTGAAACAAGGCATTTTGATTTTATCTGCGATGCCACAGCCAATGGTATTATGCGTGTATCATTGGATTACAGTGCACCCGTTATTTTTGGTGTACTCACTACAGATACCATGCAACAAGCCATGGATAGAAGTGGAGGTAAACATGGCAATAAAGGTGTAGAAGCGGCTGTTACCGCCCTAAAAATGCTTAATTTGTAGTAGGCAAAAATAAAAAACCACCTCCTTAGAAGTGGTTCAATGAATATAATATCTTAAAGTGTATTAGGCCATTTTTCTGATAGTGCCAACTGCTTTCCCTTTGCTTTTACTTTCGCTTTTAACATTGGTGTTCTTAATTACTTTATCTGCTTTGGCTTTAACTTCAACTTTTGGTTTGTCGCTTACATTGTCTTCTTCTTCTTCTTTATCAGCCTCAGCTAATTCTTTTCTCAAAGATTCAAAGTCGTATTGGTCTTTCAAAATATTGTACCAGTTGGCCAATTTTTTCATGTCAGAAAGATAAATACGCTCGTTATCGTAGTTTGGTAATACTTTGCCAATGAACTGAGGAAATACCTCATCATTTGCTTTTTTGTCGGGTACTTGTAACCCCGTTTTAACTTGGTCGAAAACGGTCAATAGAATCTTAGCAAGTCTTTCTTCACCTTCCATTGTAAACATGGCAATATCAGATAAAATAGAGACCTTAGTGTTAGCAGAAGTTGGTATTTTTTTACCAGTACCATCTAGTGCTTCTACAATTAATCCATTTTGTCTTTGACCAACAATTTTATACAAACCGGGCATTCCTGCAATTGCTACAATATCTTTAAATTCCATATGTCTGCAAATTTCTGTTTTTTTTTAAAATAACAAAGCATATTAAAATCTTTTTATCATAGTTTTGTAAACAATTTCAAATGAGCAAAAAAATTTTAATCTATGGGCTTGCTTTTGGCAGCGCCTGTGCCGCTTTAAACTATATTTACACCACATCCTCAATATACAGTGGTTCAAGTGCTGTAAATCTGCTATTCATACTTGGTGAGTTTCTATTAATCCCTGCTGTTGGTATTTTTCTTTTCATTAAGTCCTATCGCGATTCAAATCCTTCACAATTTACCATTGGTCGCGCTGTATTCATGGGTTTTTTTGTTAGCATTATGATTGGCTGTGCAGTTTCACTATTATTTTCATACTTTCTTACTTTTAAACCACAGTTCATAACCGATTTGATAAACTATAGAGTTGGTTTGGCAAAAGTGAGCGCTGTTGAGTTAAAAAAAACACCTTTAGAGCTTCAAACAGCGATAGACAACATTAATTATGTCTACAATCCCACTCAACAATTCGTTAGTCAATTGTTCATGGGTGCTTCAAGAGGCCTATTCTTTAGTGCTATTTTCGCTTATATCTTGCGACCAAAAAATACAACCTCTGCCAATTGAAATTAGGGGCTAGAATAGGGGCGGTGTGGTTTATTTGGTGGTTCTTTATCAGTTTTCTGATACTTTACCCTTTGTTCTCTATTTGGCTCAGCAATGAAAAGTATTATCCCAAAGCCAATAAATTAAGAAAAGCTTGGGCATGGTTTCTGGTCATAGTTAATTTTATTAAAGTAAAAAAGCACCACCAAGGAAATAACTTTAAGCAACCTGCCATCTATGTTTCTAACCATACATCCTACATAGATATAATCGCTTTTGGCTTATTTTTTCCAGAGAAAGGTTGTTTTATGGCAAAAAAAGAACTGAGTAAAATTCCACTCTTTGGTATTTTTTTTAGAACGGTAGATATTGGTGTAGATAGAAGTTCGGCCATAGGTGCCCATCGTTCATTTGTTACCGCTGCAGACAGAATTAAGCAAGGTTATAGTATCATTATTTTTCCGGAAGGCACCATTTGGAAAAATGCCCCCAAACTAAAACCATTTAAAAATGGAGCATTTAAACTTGCCATAGATCATCAGATTCCTGTTATACCAGTAACATTCTATAACAATTATAAAATATTACCCGATGAAAAATTTGAATTTTATCCTCAAGCGCTGCATTATAAAGTTCATCGTGTAGAAAAGACCAATCATCTAAAAGCAGAGGATTGTGATGAGTTTCGCAACAAAATATTTACTATCATTGAAGAAGATTTAAACCAAGCACCTAAGTAATGGATATTACAAATGAAAAAATAGACCAGTTAGCTCACCTTGCGCGACTTGAATTTGATGAACAAGCAAAAGCCAATATTAAAAAGGATTTGCAAAATATTTTAGGTCTTTGCGAAAAACTCAATGAAATAAATACGGACGGAATAGAGCCACTTATTTACATGACAGATACTACTAATCATGTAAGGGAAGATTTATTAATTGATACGATTTCAAGAGAGCAGGCCTTGCAAAATGCACCTAAAAAGGATTCAGATTATTTCAGAGTTCCAAAAGTAATAGAGAAAGCTTTATGAGTCACCTTATAGATATTAAAGGCATTCAAAAGTCGTACAAGGTTGGGACAGAAATTGTTCAAGCTTTGAAGAATGTCGACCTCGATATCGATAAAGGCGAATATGTTGCACTTATGGGGCCATCAGGCTCTGGTAAATCTACACTAATGAACATTGTGGGATGCCTCGATTCATTTTCCAAAGGGCATTATATTTTAAATGGAACAGATGTTAGCAAAATGAGCGAAAATGAATTGGCAGAAGTGCGTAATAAGGAAATAGGTTTTGTATTTCAAACCTTTAATTTATTGCCAAGGATGGATGCTCTTGAAAATGTAGCCCTGCCTTTGGTGTACGCCGGTTTTTCAAAAAAAGAAAGGTTAGCCAGAGCAGAAGAAGTATTGGTGCAAGTTGGGTTAAAGGATAGAATTAAACACAAGCCCAATGAACTCTCAGGAGGACAGCGCCAAAGGGTTGCCATAGCGAGAGGTTTGGTAAATAATCCAAGCATTTTATTGGCAGATGAGCCAACTGGTAATCTTGATACCAAAACATCTATTGAAATAATGGCGCTATTCAGAGAAATACATAAGAATGGCAATACCATTGTGCTGGTAACTCACGAGGAAGATATCGCATTGAATGCAAAGCGAATTGTAAGACTAAGAGATGGATTAGTTGAATCGGATACGATAAATTTAAAGTTCGAACAAAATGCAATTCAGATTGTTTAGATTAGTTAGATGAAGATTTATACAAAGAGAGGAGATACAGGCGAAACATCGCTAATAGGTGGGTCAAGGGTTCCTAAAAGTAACATCAGAATTGAAGCTTACGGCACGGTCGATGAATTAAATTCTTATTTAGGAATTTTAAGATCTTTTGTAAGTGATGGTAATAATTCACAAATTCTTTCAGAAATACAAGACCGTTTGTTCACAGTTGGCAGTCTTTTGGCATCAGCCCCTGCTAGTAAAATGATTGTGCCAGATTTACATGAATCTGATTCTACTTTGTTAGAGAATGCAATCGATACCATGAATAAAGAATTGCCAGAATTAAGAGCATTTATTTTACCTGCAGGTAGCGCAGAAATTGCACATTGCCATGTTGCGCGATGCGTTTGCAGAAGGGCTGAAAGACTTTGCGTGCAATTAAATGATAGAGAAGAAATAGAACCTCAAATTATTCAATATCTGAATAGATTATCTGATTATTTATTTGTTTTAGGAAGGTTTACTGGATTGAAACAAAATATACATGAGGTGAATTGGAAACCTCGACTTTAATACATAAAAAAGAGCTAGAATTATTCTAGCCCTTTTTCGTTAAATCGATTCTTAAGGATTATTGCGGCTGTTGACCTTCATTTTTTTTCTGAATATTCTCAAGCATATAAAGAGCTTCTTGATAATCAGGTTGAATTTTTAAAGTATTATCCAAGTATTTCATCATAGTTGGCACATCTTTACTCAATTTGGCCTTGCCTAAATAGCACATAGCTTTTACCTCTACCATTTGAGAATTAGTGTTATCAATCATGGCTTCTATTTGATCTGAATGTGGAATATCTTTGGCAATCAATTCATCAACAATACGCTCAAATTCAACGTAATTTTTTTCGTTGGCATAAGTTGTCGCAATCATATATTGGTATTTGTTGAGTTTAGAGAGGCCATAGGCTTTTTCTAAAATTGTACGGGCTTCTACAAATTTACCTTCGCTGATTAAAAGCAAACTTCTATACTCTAATAACTGATGATTGTTGGCATTCAGCGCCAAACCTTTATCTACCATAACTCTGCCAGCATAAAAATTTTGAGTCTTTTTAAGATAATAAGTGGCCAAAGAGTCATAATAGTTGGCATTAGCCGAGTCCTCAATAATTAATTGATTCAAAGCTACAATCGCAGTAGGATAATCATGGTTAGTATAGGCCTGTTTGTATAAGTCCTTCCATGATTTTTCAGATTTATTGCCAGATTTCCCTGAGCCATTGCAGGAAATTAATAAAACCGAGGCAACTATTGTTGCTAAAAATTGTCTAAACATTGTTAATATGATGTTATTAAAGGTGCAAACGTAAGAAAAAATTATTGCTTTCCTTGTATAATATCAGTACTTTTGCTAAAACTAGATTGAAAACTTACCATAAAATATATTTACTCCTATTCGCATTTTTAGCTGCTTTTGAAGGGTTTAGTCAATGTGGAGCAGTGCTTGTTGTTTCGGATGACACGCTAATTTGTGCGCCTCAAGTTGTTAAATTTAAAGCCAGAAATTTTCCGCCTGGTACTACTTTTGAATGGAACATGGGCAGTGGTTATGTAACTTCAGATAGTACTTACATCAATTTATTTGGGTCATCAGGAAAATACAGTGTTTCACTGCGTCTTACTTATACGGACGGTTCTAAATGCACGATAACAAAAACTAATTTTATTGATGCAAAACCGAAGCCTGTAATCAAAGTTACTCCATCACTACTGGTAATTTGCCGTTTTAATGATAGTGTTACCCTCGTTGATAATACGGCCAAATCTGTATCACGAGATTGGCTATTAAACAATACACTCTATAAGAATGGACCTAAAAATTTAAAGGTTCTATACACCTATCCATCCGGATATAAAAATGTAACCTTGTTTTTAAAAGATTCTTTTGGTTGCACAGAAAAGAAAACGATTGATAGTATCGTGTATGTAGCCGATTCAGTTAAGCTGGATTTTAGTGCTGATAAATTAAATGGATGTATTCCAAAGTTGATAAATTTTACCAATTTGTCAGATACGGTAAAAAATAAAATTACCTCATGGAATTGGTCATTTCAAAATGGTGTGCCTGCTTCGTCTTCTGCCTACGAACCTAAAAATATTAAGTTTAACACGACGGATACTTTTGACATTTCTATAAAGGTTACTACCAAGAAGGGTTGCACCTATACGTACAAGAAAAATAATTATTTGGAGTTTGCCGATAGCCTTATTCTTGCAGTCTCATTCTCTAAGATTACAATATGTGGTGGACAAAGCCTTACCATGAATTTGTTAAATGCGAGAAGTAAAACACCCTCTTATTCTATAAATCCTGGAAGCTATACCGTTGTTTCTGAAACCCCAAAAGTGAAAACATTTAAGTTTACAGATATTGGTCAATATAGTTTTAAAGTAACCGATGAAAAGTATGGGTGTAAATCTGAAAGAACATACAATAATCAGGTAACTGTAAATGGACCTATTGCTTTCTTTAAGGTAGATAATCCTCTGGGTTGCTTAAAGCCCGATACATTTACCGCTAATAACCTATCCATTGTTAACAATGGTGTATCCGTTAGCTTGAAGTGGAATTTGTTTTTTGATACATTGCCAAATACAAGTTTGCAAAATGCAACGGGTAATCCTTTTAAGGCAATTGGTAAATATTACGCAAAATATACCATCCGAATGATTGCCACAGGAAGCAATGGTTGTATTGATACCGCCATACGGAAATCTGGATTTGTGATAGATAGCATAAAACCTATTTTTAGTTGGTTGCCAATCCCTGCTTGTCCAGGGGAATTTGTTAATTTTAATAATGCAACGGCCCCCGGATCCTCTAAATATCGCAACTATTACAAATGGACTTTTTATGCATTGAATAAATCTGTTATGAAAACAGATACCAATGTGAATCCTAAATTTACCTATCCAGATACCGGTAGATATACAGTAAAACTTTTAGCCTATAATCAATTGGGGTGCAAGGATTCTATTACCTATAAATCCAAAATAATTATTCAAAGACCTGCCCCTAAATTTGAGGTAAAAGACAGCAATATTTGTGGCAACATGACTACCATGTTGAAAGTAATCTACAAGGATACCAATTATTACAGAAATAATTATCACACTTGGTTGGTGCAGCACACAGATAGTACCAAGTACATTCGTTCAGATATAGGCGACTCCGTTTTTATGGGACGCTTATGGCCAGGTAAATACAATATTTTATGTGTAGTGGTTTCTAAAAAGGGAACCTGTATTGATACTTTCAGACTTAAAACAAAATTGTATGTAAGTGGCGTTAGGTACCTAACAAGTGAGTCTACAGCAAAGGGTTGCAATCCTTTTGTTTTAACTCTAACAGCTAAAAAAGTTCAGGAATTTAATTTTAAAAATAATAACCCTAGCAAGATTACAAATTATTGGTCTGCTAATTGGGATACAACTTATCTCAAGATTCAGAATCCATCTAATTTGATAACCCCTGTAAAAGTAAAAAAGGCTGGGACTTTTTATTTTGGTTTTAGTTACTATCACTCCTCTGGTTGTAGCGACTCAAGTTCGCTTTTTGCGGTAAGCTCTGGCGTTAAGGCAAGTTTTAATGCTCCTTTTTATGGCTGTGTTGGCCGCAAAATAGATTTAGTAAATACAAGTGATCCGGATGCTGTGAAGTATAAATGGTTTATAAAAGATTCAACTTCTGCAGCTAGCTTTTCACCCAAAGATACTTCCAAAAATATATCTGTAAATTTTAATAGAGAAGGCGTTTTTTATATAGGCTTAATCACATACGGAAATGGGCAGTGCACAGATACAGGTTATAAAGTAATTGTTATTAATAACATAAAAGCACAATTCACAAGCAGTGATACTTTGAATTATTGTGCGCCAGTTATTTCAACTGTCATTGCCAAAACACATCCCTACATTTACAAATATTCATGGTTCTTTAGTCAAGGAGATACGATAACAGAAAATCTTTCTACTATCAGTACTTTATTTCTTGCTAATACGGGGCCTGCAGGCAGCGATGTTAGGCTTATTGTTGATGCCTATGGATGTAGTGATACCCTAGAGAAAAAAGGATTCATAAAAGTAATTGGACCTATCCCTAAATTTACCATTACCAATATTACGGGTTGCGAAAAGCTAACTGTTAAATACGGCAATCAAAGTAAATATTATAACCGCTTTTATTTGGAATACGGAGACGGAAATTATTTAGATTCCATCAATTTTGATAAACATACTTATCAGATATTCGACCGTTCACTTTCACAACAAGTTTTTAAACCTAAACTTTTTGTATTAGATTCTTTGGGTTGTTTGGCAGTGTTTAAACCAAAGGATTCAATACTTGTTAAACGAGCACCTAGAGCCAATTATTCTATTGATAATGATACGGGCTGTGCTGCTTTAAAAGTAGTGTTTAAAAATTTGAGTTTGGGTTCCCAAACCGTCAAATGGGACTTTGAAGGGGATGGTAAAATAGATAATAATACCGATGCACCTCAAAAATATTATCCAGCAGGTAACTATAGCCCAGTACTAATAGCGCGTGGTTCAAATGGATGCGAAGATACGCTTAGAAATAAACATTTTATTAAAGCCTATGCTCCGCCAGTTGCATCCTTTACAACGGATAAAGATACCATTTGTTATAGTGGAACTATTAATTTTACAGCCAGTAGTTTACCTTCTAACGCAGATATAAAACAGTGGTTATGGGATTTTGGAAATCCAACAACTTATAAAGATTCTTCAACCAAACAAAATCCATCTTTTACATTTAATAATATTAAATTAAATCAAGTGGTATTGTTTGTTAGAGACTTGCACAATTGCATCGATACAGCAACAAAATATGTATATGTAAATGATACAAATGGTTTGCAATCACCACCAGTTAATTATGTGACGGTTCAAAATAATAATGATATTTTTATCAATTGGACAAAATCTAGTTATTCAAGATTTATTGGCTATAATTTGTATAGAGACGCGTCCACACTTACAAAAATTTATTCAACATCGGATAGAACGGATACAACCTTTAAAGTTATTTCAGGAATCGATGTCAGCGCGCTCAGATACTGTTACACTTTAAATACACTTGATAATTGTAATGTGAAAGGCAAAACAGCAGCTTCGCATTGCACAATGTTATTAAAAATTCAAGATTCAATCAATAAATTAGAATTAAACTGGTTGCCATATTCTGGATGGGACAAAGGCGCTGCTAAAGGCGTGTCTTGGTATTATTTATACAGAAGTGAAAATGGTGGTCCATTTGAATTAAGGGATTCTATAGACGCCAAAACAACCACTTATAAAGATGATAAACTCTGTAACAAAAACTACTGTTACTACATTATAGCTGCGCAGAAAAATGGTAAATGGCGTTCTCAAAGTAATACAGTGTGTAAAACACCTCAATATGTATACCCTAGTAAGCCAGTAATTCCAATTGCTACTACCGTATTATCCGATGACGCAACTTACACCAATTGGAGACCCTATAATTTCATAAGAAATGTAAAGACCTATCACATTTCTAGGTATTATCCAGGTAGTAGTGCCGATAATAATTACGCAACAGTTGATAGTACTGGTTTTGTTGACAAAGGATCAAATGTAAATACCAATTCTACAGCTTACACATACACCATCCGAGCGGAGGATCATTGTGGCAATTACTCGCCATCTAGTAGCCTTAGCGAAACAATTCTTTTAAAAGGAAGCACAGCCAATTATCTTAATTTATTAAGTTGGAATGCTTATGAGAAATGGTTCAGCGGTATTCGGCAATATGAGGTTTATTTAAGAGATAATAACCAATACAAATTCATATCTAAAATGCAAAGCGATACCAACCAATTTGCATATAAAGATGATCAATTAGATGATTCAATTTGTTTTTATGTAACAGCAATAAAGGATTCAACCGATAGGGTGGTTAGTCGTTCCAATGTGGCATGTTTAATAGCCGAATCGCAATTATGGGTGCCCAATGTATTTACCCCTAATAAAGATGGCAATAATGAAGTATTTATACCAAGTGCTATTTTAGTGTATAACAAAACAGGTAATCCAATTTTAGATTATCACATGGAGATATACAACAGATGGGGCGAAAAAGTATTCGAATCATTTGATGTTCATCAGGGCTGGGATGGCACCTTTGAGGGCAAACCTTGCCAAGAAGGACATTATCTTTATAAAATTAAGGCATTGAGTTTAGATGGGGCCAAAAATTTTAATCTAGAAGGTGTAATTACTCTTTTGCGATAAGCCTTCGTTCACCTACTTTTGCACTCTTCTAATAAGGTGAATTTTTTATGTTCGAGAATTTAAGTTTAAAAATTGAAAAGGCGATAAAAACGCTTAAAGGTCATGGTAGAATTTCTGAGATAAATGTTGCGGAAACGCTCAAGGAAATAAGAAGAGCTTTGGTGGATGCCGATGTGAATTTTAAAATTGCAAAGGAGTTTACCGAGCAAGTTAAAATTAAGGCCCTAGGTCAGAATGTACTAACAAGTGTTTCCCCAGGACAATTATTAACCAAGGTTGTAAACGATGAACTCGTTGAACTATTAGGAGGCAATCAAAAGGATATTAATATAACTGGTTCTCCTGCGATTATATTAATTGCAGGATTGCAAGGTTCAGGTAAGACCACTTTTTCCGGAAAATTAGCGAAGTACATTAGAAGTAAGGGTAGAAATCCATTGCTTGTAGCATGCGATGTATACAGGCCTGCAGCGATAGAGCAGTTGAAGGTACTTGGAGCCTCAATAGATACGCAAGTGTATACTGAAATTGAGAATAAAAATCCAGTTGAAATTGCACTAAATTCATTGAAATTTGCCAAGGAAAATAATAACAATGTTGTAATCATTGACACCGCTGGTCGTTTGAGTATTGACGAAGAAATGATGCAAGAAATATTCAATATTAAAACGGCATTAAAGCCTTCAGAAATATTATTTGTTGTAGATGCCATGACCGGTCAGGATGCTGTAAATACAGCTAAAAATTTCAATGATAGGCTGGATTTTGATGGAGTAGTATTAACGAAAATGGATGGTGATACCAGGGGTGGTGCGGCTTTGTCTATAAAATCTGTCGTTAATAAACCCATCAAATTTATTAGCAATGGCGAAAAGTTAGATGCATTAGATGTATTCTATCCAGATAGGATGGCAAGCAGGATACTCGGGATGGGGGATGTAGTGAGTTTAGTTGAAAGAGCTCAATCGGTGTATGATGAAGAAGAAGCCTCGCGCCTCCAGAAGAAAATTAGTAAAAATAATTTTGATTTCGAAGACTTCCTTGGTCAGCTGCAGCAAATCAAAAAAATGGGAAATATAAAAGATTTAATGGGAATGATTCCCGGTGTGGGCAATAAAATAAAAGACATGGATGTTGATGAAAATGCATTTAAAGGCATCGAAGCTATGATATTATCCATGACACCTTCTGAAAGAAAAAACCCCGATTTGTTATCAGCATCTCGTAAGAGTAGAATTGTGAAAGGCAGCGGAAAAACAATACAGGATTTGAACAAACTGCTTACCCAATTTAACGATATGCGGAAGATGATGAAGAATATGAACAATCTTAAGTTTAAGCGTTAATACCTAATTTGTCATTTCAGTTTCTAATTTTGGCTACTAATGCTAAAATATTTTAAGAAATGGGAATTTTTTTTACTATTTATCTTTCTTCAATTTTATTGATTTTAAATTAAAATAAGCGCTGATTGTGTGGTCATGCGAAGTATTGTAAAATACTTGACAAAAGTCAATAATACAATTGTATGATTTCTGTCATTTAATCATTTGGCTATTGTTTTGTTCATGCCTTTATTGTATATTTGAGTTATAATAGTTTAAAAATTAAGTATTTAAACCTAATAAGTAAAAAACCTATACAATTCACTTACACAACACACTACCATGAAAAAAACACTTTCATTTTTATTCGCAATTTTAATTGCACTCCCATTGGCTTTTTCTCAATCATTTAGTGATGATTTTGAATCTTACAATGTTGGCGACTATCTAGGGAATCAGGGAACTGGCTGGACAACTTGGAACGGGGCTCCGGGCACTTCGGAAGATATCCAGATTGTTAATTCAGATGCATTCAGTGGTTCTAATTCCATTTATTATGATTCTCCATATGGCGGAGGTCCTCAAGACATCGTGTTACCTTTTGGAGGGGTTCATAATTCAGGTATCTTTAAATTTAAATCCATGTGGAAAATTCCAAAAGGCAATTCAGCATATTTCAATTTTCAAGGCGGAGCAAATCTTGGTTCAAGTTGGGCTATGGATTTTTATCTTAATGATGACGGTAGCTTTAATGTAGATAAATTATCGGGTTCTTTTCCTCAAGACCAATGGTTCGAAATTAGAATTGAAATCAATTTCGACAACAACGATTGGGCGGTTTATGTAGATAACGTTTATGCTGGTTCATTCTCCAGTTCTGTAAATGCCGCTTCTTACATTGATATTTTTGGCGTTAACTACGCTTCTTCATTCTGGATTGACGATGTTTCATATTGCGTCAACAATTCTTGTAAACCTGATGTTGAACTGAAAGCTTTGGCATTATCTCCAAATCCTATTTGTACCAATCATTTTACGGATGTCACTTTAGATCTTACTAACCATGGTCCCGATTCTGCTAAGGGCTTTTTATTAGCATTAGACATGTCTGGACAAGGTAGAATTACCTATAGCATTAACTTGAATAATTTGGCTCCAGGTACCGATACAAGCATTACAATTAGTAATCTTTTCAAAACAAATATTGTTGGCATTGGAATGGAAGTAAAGGCCATTAATATCGATCACGATAGAAATTTATTAAATGACACCATATCTGCTTTATTACAATCTTATCCTTCTCCGAGTGGTTCTGAACTCGTTACGGGCTCAGTATTCCAAGGCGTAAAAGGTATAGGTACAGAGGCACAGCCTGATATTGTTCAAGTAGGCAAAACAAATAAATATGAATTAACACCTCCAACCGGAACTACTAATGCAGATTACGGACCTAAATGGGTAATAAAATCTTTGGTAGCAACTACCACTTCAGGTATTGTTATTCCTTCCATTGCTTATAATAGTTCCTATCCATCATCTTCAAATGCAAGTTTCAGTTTCAAAGGAACAAATCAATATCTAGATAGCAACATTACCTTTACTTACACAATTACTAATTCTCCAAATGGTTGTGATAGTAGCATTAAAAGAACAATAAGAGTAGTGCCAACACCACAACCTAACTTCATTTGGCCAGGTGCTATTTGTTTAGGAGATTTAACTGACTTTGAAAATAAGACAAGTATTCACTCCGGAACATCCACTTATATGTGGTATTTTGGTGATGGAGATAGTTCCGACAATACAAATCCAATTCATGAATACAAAATGGCAGGATCTTATAACATTCGACTGGTTGCTACTAGCGTTCCATACAACATCGTTAAGGACACAACCATTGGTGTTACCGTTAATGAAATTCCAATTGTTAAATTTCACCCAAATAATCGATGTGAAGGAACGCCAGTTGATTTTGTAAATCAAACAACTGTTTCAAGTGGGGCTTTAACTTATGATTGGGATTTTGGTGATGCAAGCACGCATGGTTCGGCTACCAATCCATTGCATACTTATTCTGCACCAGGAGCATACAAAGTTACATTGATTGCCTCGTCCAATGGATGTTCAGCAACTCAAACAAGAAATACGTATTTATTTGCTGTACCTGTTCCTGATTTTGTAGCACCAACCACTGCGGTTTGTGCCAAAACAGAAATTAAATTACCAAATACCTCTACTATTGCGCTTGGCGAACAAGGTGCTTTATGGAATTATAATGATGGAACAATCTCTACAGCAAAAGATGGGATTCATAATTATGCAAACGCTGGTGCTTATAATGTTAAATTATTAGCTGTTTCTGAATTTGGATGTAAAGATTCCATCACTAAAGTCATCAACATTAAATCGGCCCCTGCCCCTAATTTTTCTGGTAATCAATTGTGCAGCCAAATTCCTACTGTATTTACAAATAAAACAGTTGAGGTGATTCCAAACCCAACCTATTCGTGGACTTTTAGCGATGGATATACTTCAAATCAAAGAGAATTAACACGCACCTGGCCAATAGAAGGAGCGTATTCGGTTACCCTGAAAGCCAATTATACCAATGGTTGCAGTGGAACAATAACAAAAGATGTAACGGTGTTACCTCAACCTAAAGCAGATTTCAGAGCCTCTGACATTTGTTCTGGTGAAACTTTGAATTTTGTTAATTTAACTACTGGAGATAAAGGCAATATTGACTTCAAATGGGATTTTGGAAATGGTATTAGCAATGAAGCTTCTCCAAGAAGATTGTTTAACCCTGCCACTACTACCACATATACAGTTTCACTTGCTGCATCGTATGTTAATGGTTGTGCCGATACAATTTTCAAAAATATTACAGTTAGTCAAGCACCTATTTGCGATTTTGCTGTAAAAAATCAAGGTTACTTGAAATATTCATTTACCCCATCAAATAGTACCTATTCTAAATATGAATGGTATTTTGGTGAAGGTGGTGGTTCAAACTCTGTTGCTCCTAACTATCAATTTGGATATAATGGTGGCTTCAAAGTTAAAATGACAGCAACCAACTTAGCAGGTTGTGAATGCGAAATCACTAAGTTAGTTTCTGCAAATTCATCTGTGAAAAATATTGCTGATGTAGTAGGTTTAAAAATCTACCCTAATCCTAACAATGGTGCTTTCACAGTTAGCAACAACAATGGAAGTGCAATGAAAATTGAGGTATACAATTTATTAGGGTCTAAAATATTGAGCCAAGTGAGTAATGATGATACTAGTCTTATAAATTTAGGGGATGTGGCCAAAGGTATTTACCTGGTTAAAGTAACTATCAACGAAGTTACCACTACCACCAAAATTACTGTAACAAATTAGAACTGATTATAATTATTTTGAAAAAGGGGTTCAGTATTTCTGAACCCCTTTTTTTATGCATATAAAATAAACCCAAAAAAAAGACCTGTTATTCAGGTCTTTTAAAAGTTATAATTGCGATTATTTAAGCTGGTAAAGGTGTTTTCTTTAGTGAAAGAATCGAGAAATCTGTATCTACTGCTTTGATTGTATTTGTTAATTTACCTAAACCTGTAATTTCCATTTCGACAACATCATTCGCTTTGAGCCATTGCGGCTGAAAGCTTTTATCATTTAGTAAACCTGTACCATTCAATTCAAGGAAACAACCAGTGCCTACAGTGCCACTACCTATTACATCTCCAGGCAATACATCAACACCATATGCGCAACGTTCAATGATTTCTGCAAAGGTCCAATCCATATCACTAACACTGCCGCTGCTAACTTCAATACCATTCACCCAACATTTCATATCTAATTGATAATTATTACCTGTATGATTTTTCTTAGCAAGTGTTAAATAGGGCTTTAATTCATCAGGTGTTATCATGTAAGGACCAATAACAGTAGAAAAGTCTTTGCCCTTGGCAGGTCCTAGGTTCAAAAGCATTTCCTCCATTTGCAGCGTCCTAGCACTCATATCATTCATAATGGTATAACCAGCAATGTATTCGTCGGCTTTTTCCGCCTTAATATTTCGACCTTTCTTACCTAATATAACTGCCACTTCAAGTTCAAAATCTAGTTTTTGAAAATGATCGGGCATGCACCATATTTCTCCAGGGCCTTGAATGGCATTGTGATTTGTAAAGTAAAAAATAGGATACTCATCAAATTCTGGAATCATAGGTACATTTCTATTGCGTCTTGCCGCAGCAACATGTTGACGGAAGGCGTAGCCATCTCTACAACTTGTTGGGTTGGTAATAGGTGCCATAAGAATAGAATCCGAATAAGCAATTCCTTCTTGATTGGTTTTACCTTCTATTATTTCTAATTCAGCTTGGCGCATGTCATCCATGGCCAATTCGCCTTGCTGAAGTAAAGTGAGCATATCATTTGGAAGAAGATTGCTGTGTAAATGGCTATCATAAACTTTCCCGTTTATGTATATCCCCAAGCGGTTGCCATTGGCCGTTTTTAAAGTAACAAGTTTCATTAAAAAGTTTTAAGAAAATTTTTAAGGCCCATAATATTTGGCACACTCATTTTATCGGTACCTCTTTTATCCGATAAATAAATTGAAAACCAATCCGTCATATAGATAGCTTTGTAAAGTTCATAGATGGAAGCATTTTGCAGATTAATTTCGATGACAGTGTTATTTTGTTTTTCTAGTAATTGTTTTAAATAAGCAAAGCGACCAGTATTGCGACTATTGGTATGGCTATTGAGGAATACAAAATTCGTTGGTAACGCTCCATAATAGGTTTCAAATGCATTGTGATTTGCCTCAGGTAGCACGTTGACGAAGGCTTCTGCTTTTGCGTTTTCTTGTAATTGTTGGCAAAAACGCACCGCTACAGCTTCTGTTGGATTATCTGCAATGACTAAAAATTTCTGATTTTCTTTGCCAATAAAGGCATTTAAAAAATCAGTTGCTTGTTTTTGATATTCCGCACGATTTTGGTATATGGCCGAGGTGTTTTCTAATTCACTTTGAGTGTCAATTCCAAATAATTCTCCTAAAATTAATAAATTGTAAGTTAATGAAAAACCTAAAGCCATTCTTGGCTGATAACCAGTTTCAACTTCAAATATGGAACGCTCATCCTTTTTTGCCAGTTCCATTAATTGCCCACCCGAAGATATAACAATAATATGCCCGCCAAGTGCCTTAGCTTGATCGTACATCGCCAACGTCTCCTCTGTGGAACCGCTATATGAACAAAGAATTAGTAAGGAATTTTTGGAGGCATATTTTGGTAGTGAATAATCACTGTAAACTTCTATTGGTAAAGATGATTTATCGGAAAAATAAGCTTTGGCAATACGTCCACCAATACCACTTCCACCTAAGCCGCCAATAATGATATTGCTGAATGATGTAGATTTTAATCCATGCGGTTTGTAATGATTGATGGCAAATTGAATTTGTTGTTCGAAATTTTCTAGAGAAAATTCGTGTGTAATTACTTCCATTTGTTTAATGTCTGTCATAATTTAAAGAAGCAAAAATAAGTAAAGTTAGGATTATTTCATTGCAAATAATATTATCCTCTACCTTTGCAGAATTCATGGATAGTATAGTTGAAGAAAATTTATTAGAAGATCAAGAACTTTTTGAACATTTCAGATTCATCTCTGATAAAGGGCAGGGCTTGATGCGATTAGATAAATATGTGACCCAAAAAATCGAGAATGCCACCCGCACAAAAGTGCAGAAAGCCATTGAATTAGGGACCATTCTTGTCAACGATAAAATAGTAAAAAGCAATTATCAGGTAAAGCCTCTCGACGTGGTAACGGTGGTATTGCCCAACCCTCCTAGAAATCCTGAACTAATTCCTGAAAATATACCTATTGAAATTGTTTATGAAGATGCCGATATAATATTGGTGAACAAGCAACCAGGCATGGTGGTTCACCCTGGATTTAATAATTATACAGGTACCTTAGTAAATGCACTCTTATACCATATTCAACAATTACCAGCCTATTCAGACGAAATGCGGCCGGGTCTCGTGCACCGGATTGACAAGGATACAAGTGGTTTAATTTTAATTGCGAAAACAGAAGATGCTCTGGTTTACCTAGCTAAACAATTTTTCGACCATAGCATTAGTAGAATTTACAATGCTCTTGTTTGGGGCGATTTAAAAGAAGACGAAGGAACCATTGATGCCAATCTGGCCAGAGATCACAAAGATAGAAGACTCATGTCTGTGTATCTAGACGACGCTATTGGCAAGCACTCGGTAACCCATTATAAAGTATTGGAGCGATTTGGTTTTTGCACACTTATTGAATGTAAACTTGAAACTGGACGCACGCATCAGATACGCGCTCATATGAGATATCTAGGACATCCATTATTTGCAGATGAATCATACGGTGGAATGAAAATATTAAAGTACAGCAAGTTGCCGAAGTATGAACAGTTCATCCAAAATTGTTTTGATATCATGCCAAGGCAAGCATTGCATGCCAGAACACTTGGCTTCGTTCACCCTGTAACCAAATCCTATATCCATTTTGAAAGTGATTTGCCTAATGATTTTTCTACTGTATTAGATAAGATAAGATCCTACGGTAGGTAGTTCTCCATTTGTAATCAAATCTATTTGTGCATTTATTTTAATCGGAAGAAAAAGGAAAATTATATTACTTTGCAAGTCCATTTATGTCTGAATTTATTTCTATCAAAAATCTTGCAAATGATGATAAACCAAGAGAAAGGTTAATTGCAAAGGGTAAATCTACATTAAGTAATGTTGAATTGTTAGCCATTTTGATTTCCAATGGCACAAGGAAAAAAAGTGCACTTGATTTGGCAAGGGAAATAATGAAAAAGGCTAATAATAGCCTAGATGAATTGGCCCGTTATTCAGTAAAGGATTTGTGCAAAATTGAAGGCATCGGTCCAGCAAAAGCAATTGCGATAATTGCAGCAATTGAATTGGCAAATAGAAGACTGCTAGCAATTGCAAAAGAAAAATCGATTATCAGTTCTAGCAATGATGCTTTTGCCATACTTCGGCATCATTTGCAGGATTTATCTCATGAGGAATTTTGGCTACTTTGCTTATCTAGGTCCGGATCGGTAATTGCAGAAATTAGAATTAGCGAAGGTGGGGTGACAGGCACCGTTGCGGATCCTAAGATAATTTTTAAGCACGCATTAGACCATTTGGCTTCTGGCATAGTAGTATGTCATAATCATCCTTCGGGAAATTTGAAACCCAGCGAGCAGGACATTTATTTGACAAGAAAAATTAAGGAAGCAGGTAAATTATTGGATATAAATTTGATGGATCACATCATAATTGCTAACAACAAGTATTTTAGTTTTGCTGACGAAGGGTTATTGTAACTTTTTTTGATAAAAAATCGTTATAAAAGTATTATTTTTGCAAATTCGTAGCTATGCGCCTGCTATTATTCACTTTATCATTCGTTTTATTGTCATCTTGTTCGGAGTATGCTACCGTAGTTAAAAAAGGTACGCTCGATCAAAAGTATGATATGGCAGTGGCTAAATACAAAAAGAAGGATTATGTAAGAGCTTTGCCCTTGTTCGAAGAATTATTAGCAGCCTACAGAGGGAAGGAAAAAGCAGAAGAATTGTATTTTTACTATTGTTATTGCTATTTTGGCTTAGGCCAGTATGAACTAGCCGCCTTTCATTTTAAAAATTTTACTGAAAACTATTTTAATAGCAAACATTCCGAAGAGTGTGCTTATATGTATGCCCATTGTTTGTACAAAGATGCTTTGCCATATTATTTAGAACAAGTAAATACCGAAAAGGCCATAGCCGAAATGCAATTGTTTTTGAATCAATATCAGACAACCATTTACCGCGATTTGTGCAATGAGCAAATGAGTGATTTAAGAAAAATATTGCAAAAAAAATCGTTTGAGAACGCCATGTTGTTTTATAAAATCGAAGATTATCGTGCCGCTACTATTTCTTTTAAAAATACTATCAAGGATTTTCCAGATGTTGAAAATAAAGATGAAATAGAATTTTTGATAGTAAAAGCCACTTACATGTATGCGCGTTATAGCGTAGACGATAAAAAGGAAGAGCGATACAAATCGGTATTTACTGAATTTAAAGAATTTTCAAACAATCATTTGCCAAGTAATCCATATTATAAATTGGCGGAGGAGTTGAATACAAAGGCTCACAAAGAATTAACCAAACATCAACAAAAAAAAATATCATCATAATGAAAGATACCAAAATCTCCTCTAGTGCAGAGGCTCGTAATTTAAAAGAACTGGAAGGCATTTCCGGCAATTTGTATTTATCTGCGGTTGTTATAGCTAAAAGAGCTAACCAAATTTCAGCTCAGGTGAAAGAAGAACTATCAAGTAAGTTGTCTGAGTTTGCAACAGACCATGATAACTTGGAAGAGGTTCATGAAAACAGAGAGCAAATTGAGATAAGTGCTTACTACGAAAAAATACCTAAAGCTACTTTAGTGGCTACTCAGGAATTTATTGACGGTAAAATTTATTATCGTTTGCCTGATCATGAGGCTGAAGAATAAGCATATTATCCTTGGTGTATCCGGTAGTATAGCCGCCTATAAAGCGGCTTTTTTAACGCGCTTACTTATTAAAGAGCAGGCGGAGGTTAAAATTATTATGACCTCTTCAGCAAAGAATTTTATTGCCCCTGTAACACTTTCTACACTTAGTAAAAATCCAGTACTTTCTGATTTTTTCATCAATGAAACAGGTGAATGGCACAACCATGTAGATTTGGGGATTTGGGCGGATGTTTTAATCATTGCGCCAGCGAGTGCAAATACCATTGCCAAAATGGCCAATGGTTTCTGCGATAATTTACTAACTGCTACTTACCTTTCTGCTAAATGTCCCGTTTTCTACGCTCCTGCAATGGATTTGGATATGTATTTACACCCAGCAGTTCAAAAAAATATTAAATCATTGGAAGAATTTGGTAATATTTTAATAGATGCCGAATCAGGCGAATTGGCGAGTGGCTTAAATGGCAAAGGAAGAATGGCAGAACCAGAAACAATTTTAAAATACATCCTTGAGCACCTTACCTAATTTGTCATTTTTCGGTAAAAAAGTTCTAGTAACTGCCGGACCAACATACGAAAAGTTAGACCCTGTTCGTTTCATAGGCAATTACTCTTCTGGTAAAATGGGTTATGCGATTGCAGAATTATTTGCAGATATGGGCGCAGAAGTAACCTTAATTTCCGGTCCTGTGAATATCACTATTTCGCACCCCAATGTTAAAGTTGTTAAAATAGAATCTGCTCTAGAAATGTTCAATACTTGCACACAATTGTTTTCTGCTATAGACATTGCAATCATGTCTGCCGCAGTTGCAGATTACCGACCGGAGCATTATAGCGAAACTAAAATAAAAAAGCAAGAGGAAAGCCTCACCATCCATCTGGTAAAAAATCCAGATATACTCAAAACCCTCGGATTGCAAAAAAGAGAAAATCAAATACTCATTGGTTTTGCACTCGAGAACCATAATGAACTTGAGAATGCCAAGGTTAAATTAATCAGTAAGAATGCAGATGCTATAGTACTGAATACCTTGAATGATGCAGGTGCGGGTTTTCAACATGATACCAATCAAATAACAATAATTCTAAAAAATGGCGCTATTTTTGAATTTCCATTAAAAACCAAAAAAGAAGTAGCCAAAGACATAGCAGCATGTGTATTAAAACTTTTATAAATCAAATTAAGCGCGTTTTGCTTTTAAGTTTCCTTGTTTTTGTCAGTGCTTTGAAAGCTCAAGACATTGATGCTTCTATTACCATTATTCACCCAAAAGTACAAATTTCTAATACCCAGATTTTTGAATCTTTAAAAGGGTCTATCTCTCAATTCATTAATCAAAAATTGTGGTGTGCCGATAAAGTAACCACTATAGAAAGGTTCAAAATGAATATCTTAATTGATATAACAACATATGAACTTAACTCCAATAATTTTGCAGGAACCATTCAAATTCAAGCAACACGGCCAGTATACGGCAGCACTTATACCACTGTTCTTTTTAATCAATTAGACGAAGATTTGGAATTTACTTATCAGGAGTTTCAAGCCATGGAATTTCAGCAGGGATCCAATGTTTATAACCTAACTGGAGTATTGGCTTTTTATGTGAATGTGGTG
Source organism: Bacteroidota bacterium (assembly GCA_025354385.1). Taxonomy (GTDB): domain Bacteria; phylum Bacteroidota; class Bacteroidia; order NS11-12g; family UBA955; genus JABMMZ01. The sequence goes on along the minus strand of JANXMZ010000003.1, from coordinate 34,138 downwards.
TTAGGGCTTAATTATGATACCTATTCATTGAATGCTGGAACACCCTATTTTCAAAAGGCGCGTGAAATATTAAATGCTTCACAAACATTGAATGGTTGGCGACCAAATGATGGTAAAAGTTTGAAAAATAGATTTTATTTGATTGATAATTTAACCAGCGAGCGCTATAAACCTTTGCGAAAATCATTATTCGATTACCATTTAAATGGTTTGGATATTATGCACAAAGATGTTACCAAAGGCAGAGACGCCATTTTTAAAGCTCTCGAAAATTTTCAGGATCTTGCCCGTATTTATCCTAACAGTATGATGATTAAGGTCTTTTTTAATGCTAAGTATAAAGAACTAATAGAAATTTTTAAGGAAGCACCAACTGCTGAACAGAATAAGGCTGTAGACTTGCTCTCTAGAATGGATCCGGCCAATAAAATCTTTTACGATAAAATAAAGGGGTGATGTTGAAAGGTCAAATTTTTTATACTGAGCATGTAAAAAATGAATTGACTGATTTCTGTTCAAGACATCATAAAAAGCATATTGTCTTTATTTGTGATGTGCATACCGAAAAGTATTGTTTGCCCTTATTTGGAGGTGATTTACAAACCATCGTTATTCCTGCTGGCGAATTGTCTAAAAATTTAGAAACCTATGGCTATATCATAAAAAAATTAATTTATTTCAAAGCCAATAAATCCACACTTGTAGTTAATTTAGGAGGAGGGGTGGTAACAGACATTGGCGGATTTGCAGCCTCCACTTATATGCGAGGCATTGATTTTATTAATATTCCAACAACATTGCTTGGGATGATAGATGCCGCCATTGGAGGAAAAACAGGTATTGATTTTCTTTTAAATAAAAACTATTTGGGAACTTTTGCATTACCAGAGGCTATTATTATTGATACAGTATTTCTTAAAACATTGCCCACAGAAGAACTTAAAAGCGGTGGCGCAGAAATGATAAAAATAGGTATCATTGCCAATCAAACATTGTTTCAAAAAATAGAGGCCAGTGAACCTTTGGAGCAGTTAATAAAAATTTGTTCTGAAACCAAGCATGCTATTACATCTCATGACCTTTATGACAAGGGTGAACGCCAATTGTTGAATTTTGGGCATACGATAGGGCACGCCTACGAGAGTTACAGATTAAATATTGAGCAGCCAATCATGCATGGATTAGCTATTGCCAAAGGCATGATGGCGGAAACCCGAATTGCCTTCTTTATGGAATTGATTAATGAAGATGAAATGAATATTATCATTAATCACATTGCATTGCATACAGAACAAACGGAATTGAGTGCCGAAGATATTGAGGCAATAGAACCTTTGTTGTTGATGGATAAAAAGAATGAACAACATAAAATAATATTTTCTTTGCCTATTGGAATTGGGGCGGGTAGAACCAAAGTGCAGGTGGCTTTTGCGGATATTCAAAAGAGTTTATTCCATGCTTAAAATTCCATGTATTAAGATTGATCGTATTGTTGCACAAATAGATTTGCCGTCTTCAAAAAGTATTAGCCATCGGTATCTCATTATGCAGGCATTGGCATTTGAACCGATTGAAATAGCAAATATTTCCAAAAGCAATGACACTTTGGTTTTACAAAAAGGCCTGGTCAGTGCAGAGGAGGTGATAGATTTTGAAGATGCTGGAACGCCAATGCGTTTTTTTCTGGCTTATGCCGCATTAAGAAATTTGAAGGTAACAATTACGGGGAGCGAGGGTTTGAAAAGAAGACCTATTTCACCGTTAGTAAATGCACTTAGTCAACTTGGTTGTCGAATTGTATATCTTGAAAATGAAGGAAGCTTGCCTCTGAAAATTGAAGAGGGAGTGAATAAAAGTAAAACCGAAGTTATTATTGAAGGAGAACTTAGTAGCCAGTTTGTAAGTGCATTATTACTAATAGCCCCATACTTTGATAACGGATTAACCGTCCTACAAAACGGGAAAAAAAATTCTGAATCTTATATTGATTTAACCATTGCTTGTATGCAAGAGGGCATGGTAAAAGTGGAGAAAACTGAGAATGCTTATCGCATATTTAAAGGGGAATATTATACCAATAAATTATTGCTAGTAGAGGCTGACTGGAGTGCCGCTGCTTTTGTTTTTGCTTGGAGCGCTGCTATAGATTGTTCTTTAGGAATGAGATATTTGGATTTAAAGTCAAAGCAAGGAGATAAGGCCATAGCCGATTTTTTTAGCAACATGGGTCTTATCGTTAATTCAACCAAATTTGGCGAGGTTCAAGGTGTGTCATTTAAAAGTACCTTGTCGAATACACCACAAGACTTGAAATTTGATTTTACCAATACACCCGATTTATTTCCAATTATTGCTGCTGTTTGTGCCTATTTGAAAATCAAATCAAAGTTTACTGGGGTAAAAAATCTGGTGTTGAAAGAAAGTAATCGTATAAAAGCCATGCAAGAAAATCTTTTACAAACAGGAGCCGAAATAAATATTGTACAAGACGATGAATTACATTTAAATTTTAACAACCAGGTTAAAGAGAATTATTTTTTCAAGACATACAACGATCACCGCATTGCCATGGCATGTAGTATCTTTGCATTCCAAAAAGACATTATCATAGAAGATGAAACAGTGGTTCAAAAGTCATTTCCAACTTATTGGAAAATGTTTAGAGACCTGGGTTTTATTTCTAATTAATTACATCACAAGCATCTCCATTGAAACCAAATACGACTATAAAATTATATCCTCAGAATATTGAAGAAAAACTGGGGTTCGACAAAATAAAAAACCTATTGGTGCAATACTGTAAAACAGATATTGGCAAACAGAGCATTGATAAAATAAGGTTTCAAACAGACCGTGTGGCCATTCATAAAAGCATACGACAGATAAGTGAAATTAATGAATTAAGCAGCAGTGGCTATGTGCTGCAACTACCAGAAAATTTGGATGAATTGCTAAATGCCTTACAAAAGCTAGATATTGAGGGCACCATGTTGTATGAAGACGAATTGCAAATGCTTTTTTTGTCGCTTACAGCCATGCAGGCGAACTTTAAGGCAATTAACGAACAGATGGAGGTCTTGTTGAATTTGAAGGCCTCACAAGCGAATTTAAAGGATCTGATAATTTGTATCAATTTATTGCAAAGGGTAATTGATAAAGAAGGCAAACTTAAGCCCGATGCTTCTCCTGCCTTATGGCAAATACATAAGCAAATAACTGCAAAGGAAAAGGAGGTTAGAAAAATTTTACTATCTAAATATGAGCTGGCAAAAAAAAATGGCTGGGCGGGTGATACCGAAATAACCATTCGAAATGAAAGATTGGTGATTCCCATTATTGCGGAGCATAAAAAAAAGATTCAAGGCTTTGTGCACGATGATTCGCAAAGTGGTAAATTTTTATACATAGAGCCCATTGAGTGCTTCGAAGAAAATAACGCATTGAAGGAACTTTCATTTGAAAAGAAAAAGGAAGTTGAACGCATTTTAAAACAGGTAACTGCCGATTTGGCGCCATACAAACAAAATATTTGGCAACATATACAGCATACAGTTTTTTTAGATACCACTTATTCAAAGTCAATATTGTCTTCGAAAATAAATGCTATTGAGCCTTTAGAGGCAAAACAGCAGGATGAAATAAATTTGGTGAATGCCCGACATCCTATGCTTTATATGCTATTGCAAAAGGATAATAAAAAATTAGTACCACTGAATTTTCATGTTGAGGAAGGTTGTAACATGGTGATTATTTCGGGGCCAAATGCTGGAGGTAAAAGTATTGCACTTAAAACGATAGGCTTGTTGCAATACATGTATCAATGTGGATTGCCAGTTTCTGCTGACAATGGTAGCAAGTTGCCCATTTATGCGCAACTTTTTATAGATATAGGCGATAATCAATCCATAGAGAATAATTTAAGTTCATACAGCAGTCACTTAATGAATATGAAGTACCTAATGGCCAATGCCACTGAAGAAACTTTGTATTTAATAGACGAGTTGGGAAATGGTACCGATCCTTCTATTGGCAGCACCATTGCACAAGCAATTCTAGAAAATTTGCACAATAGCAAAGCCTTTGGTTTAGTAACCACTCACTTTGGTAATTTAAAAGCTTGGGCAGGCAATACAGTTGGTGTTCAAAATGCAAGAATGATGTATGATGTTGCTAAACTGGAACCCTTATTTGCCATAGAATTGGGCAAACCAGGAAGTTCTTTTGCTTTGGAAGTTTCTACAAAAGTGGGCATTGACAAACACATTATCGATAGAGCAAAAAAAATTAATCAATGGAAACAACACATTGATTTGGAGGAACTGATTGCCGAGAATGAAAAGAACAAAGCAGCATTAGCAGATGCCAATAAACGCATTGCAGACAGAGAAGAAAAATTAAATAAACTGATAGAAGATTACTCTGGTTTAAAAGATGCACTTTCCATAAATAAGCAACAAATATTGAATGAGGCAAAAGCAAAAGCTTCTGAAATAGTGAGCAATGCCAATCAAAAAATTGAAAAAACCATACAGGTGATTCAACAAAGTAAGGCAGATAAGCAAAAAACAAAAAATGCAAGAACGGATTTAATCAACTTTAAAGAAACCTTGTTAGTTGCCAAGCCGATCATTCATTCGCCTTTGCCTCAAAAAAATCAGGAAATAAAATCTACCGAACCTTTGAAGGTGGGTGATATTGTAAAGCAAAACGACAACAATGTTGCAGGTGAAATATTAACGATAAAGAAAGACAAAGCACATGTATTATTTGGGGCCATGAAAATGTGGGTGCCTTTATCGGATCTGCATAAAACAAGTAAAACTGCACAGAAAAAGGAATCTAAAATTGCCACCTTTGATACACGCTTGTTTGAAAAACAAAGTAGCTTTAGCATCGATTTAGATTTAAGAGGTGTGAGGGGCGAAGAGGCCATTTTGAAATTGCAACAATGGTTGGAAGATGCACATTTGCTGGGCCACTCCAATTTGAAAATTGTTCATGGTCGTGGTTTTGGTATACTGCGCAAACTCATTTTAGAACATTTGAAAGGCAATCATCTGGTAAAACATTTTGAACATGAGAGTGATCAATTAGGTGGGGATGGGGTTACATTGGTGAGGTTGAAATAAAGTTAATTAACTTTTATTTTAAAGCCTATTCCATGATAATTGATAATCTCAATTTGTAAGTCATGTGATAGGTATTTTCTAAGTTTTGAAATAAAAACATCCATGCTGCGACCCGCAAAATAATCGTCATTGCCCCATATTTTTGTTAATATTTCTTCTCGCTTCACAACCTTATCCTGCTGTTCGCATAAGAGTTTTAAGAGGTCGGCCTCTTTTTGGGTCAAATGTTTTATTTGGTCTGCATGCAATAGTTCCAAATTTGGATGGTTGAAATTATAAGCCCCTAGTTTGTAAAAATCAGTCATAGATTCCTTGACAGAGCGCTTTAAGAATACTTTTATTCGTAGTAAAAGCTCTTCGATATTAAAGGGCTTCACCATGTAATCATCTGCCCCAATTTGAAAACCATTGATTTTGTCTTCCTTCATGCTTTTTGCAGTCAGAAAAATAATAGGAATGTCTTTGTTAATGCTTCTGATTTTTTGAGCGAGTGTAAACCCATCTAATTTTGGTAACATAATGTCCAATACACATAAGTCAAATGGGTTGGTTTCGAAAGCCTGGAATGCCAATTCTCCATCTTCGCAAAGGCATACGTCAAGTTGGTCTTGTTCAAAATTATCTTTAATCACATAGCCCAAACTAGTATCATCTTCTACCAGTAATATTCTCGCTTTTGTTGGTATTGGTTTCATATAGTTGGAAGTGTTACAATAAAATCAGAACCTCTATTAATTTCGCTTATTACTTTAATATGGCCTTTATGAGCTCGTGCAATTAGTGCCACAAAATTCAATCCAATCCCAAAACCTTTGGCATTGTGTATATTGCCGGTGGGTACTCTGTAAAACTTGTCAAAAATTCTTTTTTGGTAGTCTTTAGATATGCCCTGTCCATCATCACTAAATTGTAGGTCAATGTACTTGGTATTTTTATTGGAAGTTTTAATATGAATGGACACTTCCTCTCCACTGTATTTAATAGAATTGTCAACTAAGTTGACTATTAAATTGCTAATATGCAATTTATCTGCATGAATAACAGAATGGGTGGCCATAGGGTCGAATTTAAGATTAACTTTTTTATTGGTACTCTGAACCAATTGGTGCACTACATTTTCAATGAGTAAATGCACATCAAAGTTTTCCTTGTTAAGTTGCATTACACTCTCTGAATCGGCTACAGATAGTACCCTTTCTATTTGGTTTTTTAATTTTACAGCTTCGTCCATGATAATGGTAGCGTAATTCAATAAACGTTGTGGGTTTTGAACAATGGAAGGGTCTTTTAATGTTTGTGCTGAAATGGTGATAGTGGCAAGCGGAGTGCGGGTTTCGTGTGCCATGTTATTAATGAAATCGCGTTGAATTTCAGAAAGTCTTTTTTGCTTTAGGATTACAAATAAACTGTAGCTAAAAAAAATAACTACGATAATAATGATGGCTGAAGAATACAACCACAAAGACATTTGTTTTACAATTCCACTGGCTTTGTGTGGAAAATAAACCGTAAAATAATAATTGTCTCCATTCCATTTCGGCAAATTGATTTTTTCTTTTGGGGAGTAATTGCCTTCGCCTTCTACATACCCACCATAAACTATCTTTTCGTTCGCACAATCGTAAATACTGTATTCAAAGCCTTGCCGTATATTGAAACGCTTTAATTCGGTTTGCAAATAATACTCCAGAAGGCCAGCATTGATTTTATCATTAACCATTACCGCAAAATAATTTGGAGTCAATCTTTTAACAGGATCTACAGGAACAGTTGTATTACTATTAAATTTTAAAATGCCTTTTACAACCTCTCTAAATGCGATGTTGGCATTTTTATTAAATTCTTCTTCATTGTTTTGATAAGCTTTATTAAACCAATAAACCTGTGTAATCACAATGCCGAGTATGGAAATGAGGGCTAATACAACAAATATGCGAATGGGTCTGCTTTTCATGAATAAAAACAAATTTACAAGGTAATTGGTAAAAACAGATGCTTGTTAAAGACTTTAACATTTCGTTAACAATCTTTAAACAGGCGTTAACAAAATTGCCAAATACCTGCTTCTACCTTTGCTCTTATATTAATTTAAACGAATATGAAAAAAATTATTTTAACCATTGTTACAATTCTGTTAGTAGGCAGTATGCTTATTTCACAGAAGTCAAATGCACAAGGTGCATCCGCTATTTCTTTCGGTGCTGTTTTTAATAAAGCAGCGGTACTTACTTGGGAAAAAACCAACATGGATTTTGGGAAAATTCCTCAAAATGTTCCTGTAAAAATGACCTTTAATTTTACTAATACCGGAACTGCTCCATTAATAATCATGACTGTTACCCCAAGTTGTGGTTGCACAGCAACCGATTTTACCAAATCATCTATTGAGCCAGGCCAAAAAGGATTTGTTACACTTACTTATAATGCCAGCGCAGTTGGTGTTTTTTCAAAAACGGCAACTGTAAATGCCAATACCATCCCAGGTGCAATCATTTTGGAATTTAATGGTGAAGTTTTAGCCGCTAAATAATTTGTTTTTTATAGAGGTTCTAAATTTAAAAGTGCCATGTTTCATTACATGGTACTTTTTTTATATTCAATGTTGATAGGTTTTCAAAGGAACTTTTCTCATGCGAAGCAAACCGCGCAGCAGCAACGAAGATAAAACATTTCATTCAATGAAGTTATACCAACCGAAAGTCAGCGAAGCTAACTGAAAGTCAGCGAAGCTAATCCGTGAGCTTTTAAGATATTCGAAAAGCTTATCTGGTAAGGGTATAACACTAATTTTTCTTAAGCAATACATAGGGGCCTTTATTCAATTTTAAATATCGTGTATTAAGTTCTTCAATGGGCATACGATCGAAAGGTCGGAACAAAAATTCGTTTGGTTTTAAAAGTTGCCAATTGTTATTGTAATCCAAATCTTCTTGTTTTGTAATGGTAACTGTTTTTTTGTTGTGCATGGCCGAGTATAAAAGGGTTTCGAAGCCATACGACCAATTGCCTTGGGCATACCAATAAGGCCCCATCTCTTTTTCTGTTACAAAAAATTGAGTGCCTATTTCGCGCTGCGCCATGTCTGTAAATTGTGCCATTTGCATGGTTCGTTCTTCATTGCGCCAGCCAGTTTGAAACATGAGCCCAAACCTTACAATAACAATTACAGAAATTAACAACAATTTGTAAGTTTGAAGACGAAAATAAAATACCCATATACCACATAAAAATACAAAGGGAAAATACACCTGCTCTATATAACGGCTTAATGAATCGGGTTGAAACATGAGCCAAATAATGAACAATGAAATTTTAACCCCAAATGCATAAATCATTAGGTTTTTATATTGTTTATTTTTTATGAATAAAAACAAACCTATAAAGAACAATAAAACGGCATCCAAATAATATTGAAATAAAAATGAAATAACATTCACTACGAATTGCCAATTAAAAAAATGTTTCAAGTGTTCCGCATTGATAGCATCGCTAAAGACCTTCATTTTATTCTGTTCATAATCCGAAACAAATGCCTTTTTCCATGCAATGTATAGCAGAAATATGATAATGGATATTATCCAAGTACTCTTATGTATTCTATTCAAAAAAAACAACGTAAGTCCAACAAAAGTGCAATAAACGGCCATCGGATGTGATGTAAAAATGAGCATAAGAAGGATGCTTAGAATAATATACCTTTTGTTGTTCCAAGTTTTCTGATGTTCCTGTAAATATGCAATAAATGCAAATGCAAAAACCAATAGTGCTAACCCATAATACAATTCAAACTGAGGGGTAAAGGCAGAGTAACGGATGCCTGCAAATTGAATTAAAGTTATAAATATGGCAGCGTTCTGATGTTTGAATTTATAATAACATGTAAAAGCCAAGGTACCGAAAAATAAAACATGATTGATAGAATATAAAACAGCCAGTATTTTCAACGGGAGGTTTAAATACAAACCTAAAAGGGGCAACAGTTCAGATAAGGCAAGTACCAATCGGCCGTGCTCTAAGTGAAAACTTTTTTGATTAATGGTATGAAAAAAATAGTATCCGGCATCGCTGTTCAATCGCTCAAAATAAAAATAAAGGGCGAATAGCAGTAGCGCAATGAATGAAAGGCTTATAAAAAGAAAATTCGTTTTACGCCCGATACTTAACATAGGATCAATGAAAAAACAAATCGGTTAGAATTAGGGAATTGGCTTCATTATTAAAAAAACTATTCAGCAGAATTTTTTTTCTATTTTTGATATCCGCATCGCCAAAAGGTTTGGTTAATAATTCTTTTATACGGTTAATCATATCAGAACTATTTTTTGAAATATGACAAGCACTTTCCAAACCAGTATGATCTACCATTAGCGAATTGACAACACAATGTCTGCCTGCGTATAAAGAATTCAATAATTTTAATTTAATACCAGTGCCTTGAAAGGTGGGTAATACATTTATTTGTGCATCGCCTATGGCCTGCATAATTTGTTCATTATCCCAATCTTCCTTTAATTGAATATGCGGATATTTTGAACAAGCAAAGCGCAATTCCTTACTGGCATTGTTGCCAGCTATGATAACTGGAAAATATATTTGCGAAAATACTTCGTTCACCAAGTAAAGTGCTGCAAAATTATTTTCACCAACTCCTAAATTGCCATGGTATAAAATAAATTCACCTTTGCCATTGTGAATATGTACTTCGTCATTTTGATGGAACGCTGGTAGCAGAGTGGCATTGTGATATTTGTGATTGAGATATGTCTTATCTGCCGGTGAAATGGCCAGTGTATGCTGGGCATGTTGTAATATTTTTTCGTATTTTTTTAGATTGTCTGATTCTGTCCTGAAAAAATATTTCTTAAAATAATTACTTTCCACCAGTTCCAAATTCTTGTAATAATCGTGCTCAATATTATGCGTTCTTACCAACTTAATGCGGTCTTTGAGTTTCGGATGTTTTAGAAAAAAAGTGGAATGCAAGCCCTCAAATAAAATGGGAGCATTGTTTTTCAAAAGATTGGTGAGCAATTCTTCATTATTGCGGGTCATTACAATATACGGAATGCGTCCTATAAATGGGTTGCGGTATTTTCTGCGGGGATAATAATATACTTTTTTACAAAGCTTATTAAGTTCAGGAGCCTCTTTTCTACCGTATTGAAAACAATGTAAATGTATGTTGATGCCCATTTTATGAAGCCACCTTATTTTGTTATAAATATCGATTACACCACCATAATCGGCAGGGTAAGGGATATCAAAAGCAACTATGTTTACGAGCTTATTCAAATAGATTGATAGATTTTTACCAGTTTCTGACTTTCAAGTTCCCAGTTATTTTTCAAAGATGCAAGTAAAGCATTTTGTTGTAATTTTTCGTAAGCCCAGCTATTATTATGATAATATTTTAGACACTTAATCAACTCTTCCTCCTTGTTTAAAATACAAATACCGCAGTGAAGTGTTTGATTCAGAATTTCATACTCTGGCAAGAAAGAGGAAATAGCTGGAATGCCTGCCTGCATGTAATCAAAATACTTATTGCTAAGCGAGTAATAATAACTTTTGCTGGTGGCATTCAATAAATTGTATCCGAAGAATACTTTTTGGGTAATAATATTTATTTTCTCTGGGTTCAATAAACCTAAAAATTGAACGTTTTGCATGCCTGCTGCTTGCGCTCTTAATGCTGCACTGAGGTCGCCCTCCCCAATTAAAATACAATCAAATTCGGGCAGTTTTTTCATGGCCGAAATTAGCAATTCCAATTCTCTACCCTTATTCAATGCACCCTGATAAAGTATGGTAGGCTTTTCAAATTTAATATGAATGTCTTTTTCTTTATAAACGGGCACATTTCGGATACAATCAAATGCCTTTCCATAACGCTGCTCTAAGGCTTTTGCTAATGAAAAAGAAACAGTATATCGGGCCGTACTTTGGTTGACGCCTTTTTGGGTAATCCAATGCCAAATATTTTGTTTTTTAATTTTATTTTCTAACTCTGGCACTTCTGCAAAATACTCGTGTGCATCGTATACTAGTGGCTTGCCTTTTATTTTAGAAAGCAAGGTAAATGCAAAAAGCGTATCGCTATCTACAGCACAATAAATATCGTAATTTTTAAACAATAATTTTAAAAAAATGCGAAGGTTGTAAAATCCATAAAAAAGTATGCCACTATTGAAAATAAAATGGAGTGATTGTATGACAAAGGGATAATTTAAAGGTTCTTTATTAAGCGATTTTTTGAATTTGAAATAAGTGCGGTAGATAACAGTTACCTTGAAGTTATTGGATTGAAGTTTGGAAGCAATTCTAATAATTCTTTGATCGGTTAGGATATGGCCAGTGATGGCAATTACTATGCTTTTTTTGTTACCCATTTCCAATGCCCTTCTTTAGTTTCTGTTGCAAATTGGTTGTCTTTCAACCATCGCAATATTAAGGTATATTCTTCAATTTCTGTTGCACTAACAAATTGCCCAAGATCTTTACTTCTAAAGTCTTTATTTTGTATGAAATGGTCTATTTTTTTGTGATACTTTTTAAATTGCTGATAGGTTAGGTCCTTTTTTTGTTTCTCAATGCAAACATCACATATTCCGCAAGGCACCTTGTTAATTTCGTCAAAATATTTAACCAATACATTGCTTCTGCATTCATTTGAATTTTTAAGATAAGCATTAACTGCTTCAATTTTCTCTTTGTACCTTGCTCTTAAAAATTGTATTTTTTCTGGTGCAATATGAATGTCTTTAAAACGGTTTTCCAACATCATTAATTTGGACTCGCCATTTTGTTTTACATAATCTATCAATTCTATTTTATGCAATTTGTCCAATTGCGTTTTCACCCATGTTTCTGTTTTATTCATTCTGAAACCAATTTCACGTTCGAATATTGTCGTATAAAAATCAAACATGCCTCCATAAGAACGCAACATTACTTTAAATAAATTATCTATAATAGGATGTTTAACCTGCCATTCATAAAGGGTTTGATAATCACTCAATATCTTGATTCGCGAGGGTAAATGAACAGATTCTGATAATTGCAAATAGCCTTCGCCTTCGAGTCTTTTTAGACTATTATATACAAAATTGGAATTCAGTTTATAAAAAGTACAGAAATCATTCAGATCAAAATCATAATTTTCTCCAGCGCCAGATCCCATGGCAACATGCAAAAAATTACAAGTTAATTCATATATGCGTTTTATATCTGCAGGGTCGGGGTATTTGGAAAGAATATTATCTTCATCTCTTGCATTATCTGAAGGGTGATGAAGAAAAATACAATATGATTTTTTGCCATCTCTACCGGCTCTACCAGCCTCTTGATAATAGGCTTCCAATGTTTCTGGCTTATTCTCATGGATTACAAATCTAACATCAGCCTTGTCTATACCCATACCAAAAGCATTGGTACAAACCATTAATCTGATTTTATTTTTTTTCCAATCTTCTTGTTTTCTATTTCTTTCTTTGGATTCTAATCCTGCATGATAAAAATCGGCACTGATGTTTCTTTGAAGAAGTAGTTTTGTGATTTCAACAGTCTTCTTTCTACTGCGCACATAGATAAGTCCTGTGCCCTTTATTTTAGAAGCAATTAATGCCATTTTCTCAATCTTGTTTTCTTCGTTCTGAACAATGTAGGCTAAATTTTTTCTAACAAAACTTTGTGTGAATATTTTAGGGTTAACTAATTCTAGTTTTTCTGAAATGTCTTGAACAACATGTTTGGTGGCGGTTGCTGTTAATGCTATGCAGGGTATTTTTCCATAGTATTTTCTGAAATGTGAAATTTGCAAATAAGGTGGTCTAAAATCATAGCCCCATTGCGAAATACAATGTGCTTCATCTACCGCCACCATGCTCACTTTAATGCTATGAGCGTAGCTCAAAAAATGTTTGCTTATTAATCGCTCCGGCGAAACGTATAAAAATTTATACTTGCCATTGATGCAATTTTCCAGTTCAAATTCAATTTCTCTTTTGCTCATGCCGCTGTATAATGCCACAGCCATTATGTCTTTTTGTTTTAAATTTTCTACTTGATCTTTCATGAGTGCAATGAGTGGAGTGACCACAACACACACGCCATCTAACATAAGAGCAGGCACCTGAAAACAAATGGATTTTCCACCACCTGTTGGTAGCAATGCAACAGTGTCTTTGCCATCTAAAACATGTTGTACAATGTCTTTTTGTAAGGGCCTGAATTCCCCATAACCAAAATAATATTTTAAAATTTCTTCAGGTGTTTTCATCGCAAAAAATAGAGTTGCTAAGGTAAATCAAATATGCTTGATGGAAAAAAAAATCCCTTTGTTTCACAACAAAGGGATTTCCTCAAAAAAGTTAGGTTAACTTATTTTACTTTACCTGATAAGTCTGCACCTGCTTTAAATTTAACAACTTTTTTAGCTGCAATTTTAATTTCTTTACCTGTACGTGGGTTACGACCAGTTCTTGCAGCTCTTTTAGCTACTGAAAAAGTACCGAAACCAACTAGGATTAATTTGTCGCCTTTCTTTAAAGCGCTAGTAGTAGCGGCAATGAAAGAATTTAAAGCTGCTTGAGCTTGAGCTTTAGTTACGCTGGCATCACCTGCCATTTTGCTGATTAGATCTGATTTGTTCATAATTTAAACTTAATTAATTTTATTCTATTTATTTAATTCGTGGACTCAAAAGTATTGTATTGTTTAGTAAAATCAAGCATTTGCGAATAATTTTTTTTCGAAAATATTCACAATCAATACACAATCATCGTTTGAATTTTTTAGAGTATTTTATAACTTGCTGAATTACAGAGCTTAACGGAAGTTTTGTTTGCTCCTTTATAGCAATCGTAATATTAGCTTTTTTGTAAAATCGAGTTCTTTTTTCACTTAATTCTATCAATTTCATATTTAATTCCTCCTTTGAAAGCCCTATAAACAAAGGTCTTCGAGTAATATTTTTAAAAATTCTTTCTGAAATTATTCTCAATGGTGTATGAATCCATATCACAATTCCATTTTTTTTCATCCAATCAATGTTGTCATAAAATATCGGTGTACCTCCACCACATGAAATTACAAGCTTGTTTTTTAATTGCGTTTCATGCAGCATTTTTTTTTCTAATTCTCTGAAATAAGTTTCGCCTTGTTCTTGTACTATATGCTTAATCATTTTATGCTCATGTTTCTCAATCAAATCATCTAAATCTACGAACTGAAGTTTGAGCGAGTGTGCTATCAATCTTCCCAAATAAGATTTACCGCTGCCAGGCATGCCTATAATATATATCTTCATTAATTGGAAAGTTTAACCCTTGGATCGAGCACCGCATATAAAATATCAACCAAAATATTTATCAATATAAAGATGACAGCAATTAATAATACTGCTCCCATTACAACGGGTAAATCACTTTGTTGCAATGCGTCAATGGTAATTTTGCCAAGTCCTTTCCAATTAAAAACGTATTCAATAAAAAATGCACCGGCTAATAAACTGGCAAACCAACCACTTGCTGCTGTTAATACGGGATTCAATGCATTACGGAGGGCATGGTGCCAAATAATTTTAAATTGACTTAACCCCTTTGCTCTCGCCGTTCGTATATAATCCTGTTGCATAACCTCTATTAAATTACTTCTGGTTAATTGCATAATAATAGCATACGGACGAATGCCCAATGCAAAAGCAGGTAACCAAATATGATTAAAGGCAATAAAGTTTTCTCCAGTTTCTGGATTAATTTGATATAAACTTCCTGACATTGGCAATCCGGTAATAGAATGCAAAACATATCCAAATATCCAAGCAATGATAACTGCTACAAAAAACGATGGCAATGATATTCCCAAGGTTGATACGGTTAAACAAATTTTATCGGCAACACTTCCGGGTTTTAATGCAGAAATAATGCCTGTCCCTATTCCTAACAATAAAGCAATGCCCATGGCGAACAGCGCTAATATACCCGAACCAATCATGCCTTCTGATAATAGTGTGCTAACAGGTTTTCGTGTTTGATAACTGCTTCTTAAATAGGGCCATTTAAATAGAAAGGTAGTTGTGTTTATAGAGAAGGATGCACCTTCGTATTTTTCTTTTAATGAATGCGAACCTATATTTAGAGGTGAGAGGTCTTTTAAGTAGAGATAAAATTGTTGCGCATGGCTTCTGTCTAAACCCATCTCAATACGCATGGCCGCCTTGGTAGCCTCATCTGCTCTTTGGCCAGCAGTGATTTCCTCGGCAGAAGGGAATAAAATAAATAAGGTAAATATTAAAACGATAACACCCATTAAAATAGCTAAACCCGAAAGTATTTTATGGATGAAGTATCGCAACATATTATTGCATTAGTTTTTCAAGCTTAGCAATTTGTGGGATATTTCTTGAACTCCATTTTCCTTTAACACAGGATTTGTAAAAGAAAATAACACCAGGATTGGAGCGCATCATTGTTTTCAATAATACATTATCTCCATTGTTAAATTTAAATGGCAATTGTCTTTCTGCTGTAAATATATCTGCCTCTTCTAAACTCGAAGATGTTACTGCATATACTTGTATACCTTTTGCTTTGGCATCAATGGCCATTTGCTTTATATCGGCCCATGCCTTCTCGCGGCTCTTTTCTATATCACCACTAATTATCAAAAGGACATATGCTTTGCTGTGCAATATGGAATCTTTAATGTCAACATCATTCTCATCGCGCTTGCTAAAACTAAAATCGTGTATTGGAGATTTCCAAGCATGAATAATGACGCTATCTTTTCTATCAAAGTATTTCCAACCTTCGCCACTTGCTTTGGCATATTCAGTAATACTAAAAGATTTTTTAACATTGTCTTTTGCCATAATGAATACACTTTGAACTGAGTCAACACTGCGTTGACCAGGAGGGGGTGTCATCATCTGATTGATATCATTACCAACTTTATAAGGAAGAAAATCCCAAACTGGAAGATAACTATTGCAATAGATAGCAAATGAAGTAGAGGCAATGGTTACAACAGACATGGCGTTCCATCCAAATAATGGGGAAAACAATGGAACAATGTGTTTTCTTCTGATGAATAAGAATAGGATAAATGCAAGAAGTACTAAATCTTTATAAAAGGAAGTCCATGGTTGTAATTTAATAAAGTCACCAAAACAACCACAATCTGTTACCTTATTGTACACGGCACTGTACCATGTCAGGAAAGTGAAGAAGACGATCGTGATTAAAATAGTCCATGCGGTTAGTTTTGGTTTCCAACCAATGAGAATCGCAAAACCCAATACAACTTCTAAAATACAAAGTATAACAGAAAATAAAACAGAAAAGGGTTTCAATGCTCTAAAGAAACCAACTAATATGTGTTCTGGATGAATAAGAGTGTATAAATTCAAAGGAACTACTTCTTCAATTTTATAGTCACTAGAAATGGCATAAGTTTGATCGAACAAAACACTGTCAGAACCGCTAATGGCATTAATTTTAACAATGTGTTTATCATTGTCATCTTTTAAAGTGTATTTCTGACGAAACAAAGTATTATCATCCAATACAACAAATAATTCTGTTGCTAAAATAGAGTCCATAGATTCCGTAGAATCTGTGGAGCGGTCGATCATAATTTTATTTAAACCAGAGCGATTTACTTGAATGTATTTTACACTATCTGTGACGGTCAAGTAAATCCATGAGCTATCGTGGCGACCGTGGTTATCACTAAATGAAATTAATACTGAATCCTGAGTTCTTTGAAAATCGGAAGCAAATACATCGAAATATTCATTGAGTTTAATGCCTGTTCCTTTAGGGTCATTGCTTTTAATAAAGCCAGAGAACATGAATAATAATCCTACAAAAATGCGGGCGAAGGAGGTTAAAATTTTCATTTTTTGTGGTGTAACGTTATAAGCGCAAATATAGCATAATTCATCATATCCCGGTAATTAGCATCAATGCCTTCGCTTACAAGAGTAATGCCGCTGTTATCTTCAATCTGTTTAGTGCGGTTCAATTTCATAAGGATTAAATCTGTAAAACTACTCACGCGCATTTCGCGCCAGGCCTCACCGTAATCGTGATTTTTCTTTAACATCAATTCACGAGTAGTTTCTGCTTCCTTGTCGAACAATGCCATTATTTCTGTGGTACTAAATTCCTTATCGTCTTGCCAATGGCCCAATTGTATCAACCCAATGATGCAGTAATTATAAATGCCAACAAATTCATCTTCTATTCCTTCGTTAACTTGGCTAATGCCTTTATCTTCGATGCTGCGTATTCTTAAAGCTTTTATTAAAATTTGATCTGTAATGCTCTTGGGGCGCAGAATGCGCCATGCCGTACCATAGTCGGTATTCTTCTTGTCGAATAACTGGCGGCAAATGTTGATTTCAGAATTATATTGTGATAAAGTATGATTCACTTTTAGGGTTTAACGATTAGTTTTGCAAACATAAGTTTTATGGACCTCAATTTCAAACCCTATTCGCTGAATATTAATAAGAAGCTATACACAATTTCTGAGCCAAAAGTAATGGGTATATTGAACATTACCAACGATTCATTTTTTGATGGAGGTGCTTATTTAAACTTGGATGATGCCCTAAGTCAAGTTGAAAAAATGATGGAGGAGGGGGTTGATATTATTGATGTTGGGGGTCAAAGTACGCGTCCTGGGGCAGATGAAATAAGCTTGGAAGATGAGTTGCAAAGAACTATTCCCACAATTGAGAATATAGTCAAGCAATTCCCAGAAGCGATTATAAGTATAGATACCTACAGAAGCGAAGTGGCCAAAATGGCTGCAGAAGCAGGTGCCGGTATTGTAAACGATATTAGCGCAGGTGAGCACGATTCCCAAATGTTAAACACAGTTGCACAATTGCAATTACCTTACATAGCGATGCATAAAAAAGGAAGTTCTAAAACCATGCAGTTAAATCCGCAGTATGAAAATATTTGCAAAGAAGTATTTCAGTATTTTGTAAATAAGAAAAATGAAACATTAATGTTAGGAATAAATGACTTGATGATTGATGTGGGTTTTGGATTTGGAAAAACCACTTCTCACAATTTCGAATTGCTAAAACATTTAAATATTTTTCATGCTTTAGAATGTCCATTATTGGTAGGCATTTCGCGCAAAGGTATGATTTGGAAAACCCTGCAAACAAAACCAGAGCATGCTTTGGCTGGAACTATTGCGGCCAATACCATTGCACTTTTACAAGGCGCGCACATTATCCGTGTGCACGATGTGAAAGAAGCGAAAGATGCGATTAGAATTGTAGGGATGATGGGTTAAATATTTCTATTCTTGAGTAGTTTTTCGAAACCATTCATTTTAGTCTTTTAATATTTTTTTCAAACTTAGCATAGAATCTGTTTTGAGTAGCACATATCCACTGTAACAAAAAAATCCAATTGATTCAATTGGATTTTTTTTTGTTTAGTATAAACTGAAAGGGGAGGTGAGCGACCCAATCATAGGGCGTTCAATTTTGTTGGCAGCACTGCCGCTAATAGGTTCATCTCCGAAGGCTCCAATATCAAACAGCAAAGTAAATCTCAACTGATCTTGTAAGGGATGTCTTTGAACCAATGGCACCAAATAGGCAGCATCCAATCCAAAAACTTTGTAACGCAATCCAAAACCAAAGGTTAAATATTTTCTATTGCCTTTTGAGGCAGTTTCGTGATAGAACCCAGTTCTCAACATAAATTGTTTGGCATAAATATATTCTAAGCCAAATGATAAGTTGTATTCTTTTAACTCTTCTCTAAACCCACCAGGGGCATCAGAAAATGATTTTAAGGCAGCAGTAATAACTGGGTCATCATTCTTTTTGTACCCATCTGGAATGGCGTAACCTGTAGAAGGATCAGTTGAATCTCCGGTACCTTTGTAATTTTGCAAATATTTTAGTTGAGGTGTTGGAACCAATAATTTATTAATATCAAACATTCCTGTAATGGAGTTAAACTCATCAATATCATAAGTCCAAGCTGTACCCAATTTTAAGTTGGAAGGAATAAACTCTCTAGATGTTTTATCGGAATAAGTAATTTTTGCACCTAAGTTTTGAATCATGCCACCAAAAGTGTAATTCAGTTTTTTCTTTTCACCTTTCACTTTAATCTTTTTTTCGCCATTGTACATAAAAGATAAATCACCTGCACCGCTATTGCCTGCCTTTGGTGTTATACCATTGATATTTCTTGTGCCAGCTAAATTAGAATGTATGAATCTTAGAGAAACACCTAGGGCCCACTTCTTACTCAATTGAGTCGAATAACAACCATCTATTGCAAATTCACTTGGATTAAAAGTTCCCAAGGGATTACCAACATCATCTGTAAAGTTGATATCACCAAAACTAAAGAAACGAAATGAACCTCCGATGGCAGAACGTTTGTTTATTTTGCCATATCCGCTAATGTAGTTATACGAAATACCAGGAACTAATTTGCGCAACCAAGGTGCGTAGGAAATAGAAATACCATAATCTTTTTTTGCAAAAGCAAGGGCCGCAGCATTCCAAAAAACAGAATTAGCATCTCCGCTACTAGCAACACCTGCATCGCCCATACCAGCTCTTCTGCTATCTGGTGAAATGGTTAAAAATGGAACAGCTGTGGTTATTACATTTTGTTGCCCTGCTAATTGACTTCTACTAACTGTTTGTCCGATAACTGAATTAAGCTGGAATCCTAAAGCCAACATTATAATTGCTGCTTTTTTAAAATTTGAAATAAACATTAATTTTTTAAGTTTTGTGCGTAGATATTTAATCAATAGGGCAAATATATAATCTTTATTCTAAATCAGTTCAAAATTACCAATTTTTCTATCTTTTCCGCACTTTGACCATCATCTGTTTTAATATTAATACGATAAATATAAACGCCTTTAGATGGTTTATCATCGTAGTCGTCTCTGCCATTCCATGATATTTCGGCAACATGGCTATTGGCAGATGGAATGTACTGCTCTATTGTTTTTATAACCTTGCCGCTAATGGTGTATACAGTAACCACTATACTCAAATTTTGTCCAGCTCGGTTGTGGTCGAAATGGAAAATAGTATTAGTACTAAATGGATTTGGATAATTCAAAACATTTCTGATTTGAAAACTTTCTCCATTGCTCACATTAAATTCAATGCTTATTTCGCTTGAGTTGTTATAAACATCCCATACCTTTAAGGTGTAAGTATGCTTGCCATCAGATAAGCCTTCTAATTGATATTTAATCTCGCCAGAAGTGTAACTGTTAAGATTCGCTTTATAATAGTTATTTACAACATAACTTTTTTCACCAACAGTGCCTTTGTCAATGGTAATAAGTAAGTCGCGACCGATGCCACTTCCAGAAGTGTTTACGCCATTTTCATCACTTATTTTTGCCAACAACAAAGGTGTTTTGTCTGTAAGTCCTCCATTGATGAATGTGTAATCATCTACAAATAATTCTATTTCTGGCCCTTTGTTATCAACCATGGCATTGTAAGATGTGCCTCCAACCATTAAGTTCGACATATTGCCAGAAGCATCTGTAATTTCATTTTTGCCATATAAACTCACTTTTCCAAAGCCATAATTATAGGCAATATCCTTTGGTACAACAAAGGAAAAACTAAACTTGCCACTGTTAATAGAAGATTCGCCTTTGTAAAGTATATTGTTATACAATTTAAATGGTTCTTTTAAATTAAATGGATTGTTACCCTGAGTAAGAAAAGTACCTTTTTTATCATATATAGTTGGGTACAATAATCCATTAAAATTAGTCATTTGTCCACCAGTAATATCTTCAATATGGCCTTTAAATGTGACCTTTGAAAGTGCTTTCAAAGTATCATTAGAATTGCTTGCAGACTTACTGTTTAAACTGTCTATTTTTATAATATTTTCTGGGTAATTAAGGGTCAAAGCAGGGTCAGCAAATAGAGTAAACTTGCGGTCGTTAGATTGATAGGAGTCGCTTCTATTTTTTAATTTTTTATAAATGTCTCCCAAAGTAGGCCACTTGCCTCCAATTTTAACAAAAGCGCAATTGCTCCAAAAATACTTTGTAATATCTGTATTGCCGTCAACATATACAATTCTAACGGTTGTAAACATAGCAATAGCGCCACCATCTGGGTTTGTTATAAAATACTCTCCTCCACTTTTATGTGTTACATCATCGTATTTTCCAATGGTGCATGAAGCTGTGAAAAATGCAGGTAAATTATTAATATTCTTCATGGCAGAAACCAATGGAATATCAATTACCTTTTCTGAGGCAATGTATTCATCCCCACCATGGCCCATATAATTGAAAATAAGTGTGCCTTGCTCGAATTCTTTTTTAATGGCCTCGTGGGCTTCTGGATAACGCTGAGAGCCGCCAAGGTTTTGTTGTGTGTAGGCATCCAAATATATTTTTCTAATATTTACATTTTTAACCATGCTATCTAAGCCAGTAAAAATATTTTCAAAGTCACTAACAAACATAGTTTCCCATTGCTGATCAATGTCATCGGCCAAGAAAGTAACAACGTTTCGCCAATCACCCAATGAAGCTGTTTCTTTATACCGCATAATTTTATTGACAATGCCATTGGCTTCTTCAACAGTGGCTACTGGCAATCTAGAAACCGCTATTTCGAGCTTTTGATAATTGTCCCATTCGCCATCTGTAGGATCCAAAAATCCATAAAAATCATCGGAGCAATACCAAGTCTCGTAACCTAAAATGTAAGGGTCGCCTTCATAAGTCGGAATAAAATTATTATTATTCTTTACCTTGTCTTTGTAATCATAGCTAGCATCGCCTAAGAGTAAGGCGTATTTCAATTGATTTTGTGGGTTTGTATTATTATAATAAACATTTTTTAGAAAATCACGAATCGCAGAAATATCTTGAGCACCACTGGAATATTCATTATAAATTGTTTGTGGAGTAACTACTAAAACATCCATTAAATCTCGCTGTCTATGAAATTGAGCCAATTTATTAGCTGCATCTTGGAATTGGGGCGGTGCTATAATAATAAATTGTGTGACACCCGTGCCATGTAAATTTTGATTGGCAACAGCACCTTCGAATAGAGGAGTACCAAAACTACCATCACTCAATAAAAACTCATGAATCACGCCAAGGGGTTGGTCGCGAAAAACTGTTTCACCATTATCTAAAAATGTGTTCTGTATTTTAACATTCACAGGGTCGCTAACATCATAAATCAATTGACCAGCAGATAAACCACTTAATCTATATTCTGTGGTATTAGCAGAACTTGATTCACCAACCCTAAAAGGCATAAACCCTTCATTAAAAATTAGTTTACGGGGTGCTATAATTTCATAGTAATTAAAATATGCTTTGGCAGAGGATAGGGAAGTGTTGTAATTAAATTTGATATTAATATTGGAGTTGGCAGTTGTAAAAGGGTAATAACCTATACTTTTATTGTCTTCTGTAAAACAAGGTGGTTCATCGCCGGTAGGATTAGGAAAAGTTAATTGATCTCCAAAAGTGTTGTTAAAAAACATAGTTAGAGAGGTTACAGATGGTGCGTTTGCCACTGCATGGAAATACATTGCTCCGCTTTTGGTACCATCAATATTAGGTATATTGTTATTAAAAACTAATTCATCTCCTGCTTCAAGTTTTTCTCCTGTTACAATGCGGCCTTCCTTGCAAACGTTTTCCAATTCCAAATCATGCACATATAAGTAATCAAACCAATTGTAAACTTTATCTGCAATTAAATTACTGCGATCAGATTGATTGGTAATTCTTTTCCCATTAACCCCTCCTCCATAGGTAAGAAAGAAATAGGATTTGTCAGAATAGATGTTCATAGTATGAAAAAAGCGTTTCATAGGAAAATTATAATCCCATTTATGTGGACCCTCTGCATAAAACTGAATATAATCTGATGGATCAAATTTGCCATCATTTTCACCAATAACTTGTATAGCATTTTCGGGCAAATCATCGTATCGGAAAGCACTGTTGGCTTCGACTAACATACCACCATGCGTGCCATAAATTTTAATTGTTTTAGGATCTATTGTGCTAATATCAATGCCCGCATTTTTCATCCACTTTGCATCTAGGCGATACAGCCCATCATCGCTAATAGAAAATTTAATCCATTGGCCACTGGCTAAAACGGAGGAACTTACAGCTCTTTTCAAAGTGGATTTTTGTGCGCTATTAATAAATGGTTCTCCTTCGTTTGTGGAGTACTCAAAACCAGTTAACTTGTAAACTCTGCCGTTTTCAGTTTTAAACGGGCAAATTTTTATACCTGTAATTCCCTGCACACCCTCGTAAGTATAGAAAACTGTGGTTGCAAATTGATTGCTGAATTTACTTGCATTGTCTTTTTTAAAGGCATCATAACCTAATAGTTCAATGAACTCGAAATTAGAAAAAGTGACCGTGTTTTTAGTCTTAGTAGGGAAACTATAGCTAAAACAAGGCAGTGACTGTTGGTTTATTTTTGAATTTGAAAGGGAAAATTCCAATAAAAGAGGGATTAATTGCTCTGAATTTTCTTTCCATGTTAATTTTTTTTCAATGCTCGAGGCAACTTTTTGAGCCTTTATTGTGTTATTATTAAAAACACAATAAACAAGGATTATGGCTATCTTCAATGAGTTTTTAGAGAAATTATATTTGAGCATTTGCACAAAGGAACGACACTTTTAAAAAAAAATTGTAAGAAAGTTTATAATTTTACAAAAAAATTATAATAAATTTGTATCAAAACCGTTTAACCATTACTTTACCAATAATATGAACATGAAAAAAATCTACGGAATAATTGTAGGATTTGCATTAATCGGAACATTGAAGGCCCAAGACCCTGAGTTCACTCAGTTCTATGCCTCTCCGGTTTATACCAACCCAGCGATGGCTGGAACTGCTTTCTGTGGCAGAAATTCTGCTGGAAGATTCTCTGTAAACTACAGAAACCAATGGCCTAGTTTGCCAGGAACATTCAGAACTTTTAACGCCAGTTACGATCAACACGTTGATAAAATTGGCGGTGGTATCGGATTGATGGCCAATTATGACAGAGCAGGAGCTGGTTTATTAACTACCACCTCTTTTTCAGGTATATACTCTTATGTATTGCCAGTAAATAAGCATTTCTTCATAAGAGCTGGTTTGCAAGCATCTTTCGTAAACAAAGCGATAGATTTCTCAAAACTAAGATTTGGAGACCAAATTGACCCAACTCGTGGATTTGTGAAACTAACCAATGAGCCAAAACCCAACACTTCGGTTACCTTTCCGAATTTCGGTGCAGGGTTCTTGGCCTACTCAGAGAAATTCTATGCGGGTTTTGCTGTTCATAATATTACGCAACCTGTTCAATCCTTTTACAGCAATAATGATGGGATAGTTCCGAGGAGATATACTTTTCACAGTGGTGTTGTAATTCCTTTGGATAGAAAAAAATTCTCACAAGCTACCATATCCCCGAATGCATTGTTCATGGTTCAGCAAAATTTTACACAGGTTAACTTTGGGTTTTATGTAAACAAAGGGCCTTTGGTAACAGGTTTATGGTACCGTCAAACATTAGGAACCTATGGTAATTCAGATGCCATCATGGTTTTATTGGGTTTCAGAAAAGACCACTTCAAATTTGGTTATAGCTATGATATTACAGTGTCATCTGCCCGCTCTGCTGCTCCGGGTAGCCATGAGGTAAGTGCTACTGTTGACTGGTGTTTAAGCGACCGTCCTAGAACCTTCAGACCTTTGAAATGCCCTGATTTTTGATAAAAAATTTGCCTAATACACAATAAATACACACATTTGCAGTTAATCACAGTATAAAACACACACATTAAATGAAAAGGAAAACAAATTTTCTTACCTTAACGACTCTTTTATCGGCAGTAATTTTGATATTGCCATCCTGCTCTAAGAATAAATCATCCACCACCGGTTTTGGCTACAACAGTAGAAAATGGGGTGGATTTGAAAACTCTAAATACAAAGGACAAGAAACAGGTCCGGGTTTGGTATTGGTGCCTGGTGGAGCCTTTGTAATGGGTTCTTCAGAACAGGACGTTGCATTAGATTACAACAACATAGAAAGAAAAGTAACTGTCAATTCATTTTACATGGATGAAACAGAAATTAGCAATAAACAATACGGTGAGTATGTTTATTGGTTACAAAGAATTTTCACTTCTTATCCAGAGGTATACAAAAAGGCTTTGCCAGATACACTTTGTTGGAGAAGTCGTTTGGCATACAACGAGCCCTATGTAGAATATTATTTCCGTCACCCTGCCTATAAGGATTATCCTGCAGTTGGTGTTAGCTGGTTGCAAGCAACTGATTTTGCAGCTTGGAGAACTGATAGGGTAAATGAGATGATTCTTGATAGAGAAAAAATTCATCCGTATTTGGATCAAAAAATTGCGGATGATCAAAACTTTAACACTAAAGCTTATTTATCTAGCAAATATGAGCCTGCTAAAGGGAAAAAGTCACAATCTAAAGGTATGCCTAAAGATTACAGAACCAAAAAGGGTAAAAGAAATGTTTCTACAAAAGATGGTATCTTGTTACCTGAGTATCGTTTGCCAACAGAAGCTGAGTGGGAATATGCTGCACAAGGCGCAATTGGTAACTCTCAATACGAAAATACAGACGAGAAGAGAATCTATAGTTGGAACGATGCGACTGTGAGAATGACCCATGGCAAAGAAAAAGATAGAGGTAAGATTATGGCCAACTTTAAAAGAGACAAGGGTGACCAAGGTGGTATCGCTAGCCAGTTGAACGATGCTGGGTTTATTACTACTCCAGTTGATTCTTATTGGCCGAATGATTATGGTTTGTATAACATTGCTGGCAACGTTAGCGAATGGGTGATGGATGTATACCGTCCATTGTCTTTCGAGGATATTGATGATTTTAACGCCTTCCGTGGTAACGTGTATACTAAATTGAAATTAGATCAATACGGTGAATTGGAAGAAAAAGATTCATTAGGTCGTTTGATATTTGTTCCAGTTACTTTAGAAGAAAATATTAACAGAAGAAATTATAAAGTTTCAGACAATATTGGTTACAAAGATGAAGAAACCTATAACAATGACGAGCAAAAGTATGAGTATGGTGTTACTACCTTAATCAGAAACAAAGCACGTGTATTCAAAGGTGCTTCATGGAATGACAGGGCTTATTGGATGTCTCCAGGTACACGCAGATGGTTGGATGAGGATTTATCTACTTCTACCATTGGTTTCCGTTGTGCAATGATAAGAGTTGGTTCACCAATAGGAAACAGCAAGAAAAGAAACAAAACTTTACCAAGCAGTGGTATTGGTAAGAAAAGTAAGAAGAGAAGATAATATCTACTCTCCAAATATTAAAAAGCCCCAAATTATTTGGGGCTTTTTAATATATTACTATTTTTAACGAGGGGTAACTTCTGTAACAGTATTATCAAATATAAAGGTTAGTTCCCTTTAATTTAATAGGAAAAGTGCATAGATCTTTTTAAAATTTTAAAAAGTTTACCTAAGAAATTACACTCGGAATTATATTTAATGTGAGTTCGGTTTAAGAAAACGAACAAATTGATTTAAACATTCAATAATTATTTTCTTTCTCCTACTTTTTGTTTTTTGATAATTTAATTTAAAATTAAGGCATTAAAGCGAATACTTGGTGGGCAGAAAGTAGACAAACTAAGCCACAGGCCTTCTCATGAAGAAAGCGAATAAAAGCCCACTAAGCACAGAAATTCCAATTCTCTTCTTGTGCCTACTCGCACTACAAGGTTGACCAAAAGAAATTTTTACGTCTCGATAGAAATCGGGATGTACCCAGACCGCAGATTCGGTTTCATAATATCTTGTTTCTGTACTGGTCTGTTTTGCCTCTTTAATACCTTATTACTGTCGTTTGTTTATAATAGGAGATTATTTAAACTGAGATTAGGACAAGGTATGGAGACAATCTTCCTTAATTCGATAATAATCTCTTATACCGAAATCACGTTATTTAATGCTATATCTGCAAATAGAGGTTGATTACAATTAGAAAGAAATAGAAAAGTAAAAGGCATAAAAAAAGACCTGAATGCAGGTCTTTTTTTAAAATATATAAAGGTCTAATAGTTGTTCAACATCATTGGCATAATGAGCATCAATACATCCTCATCACCCTCGTTTTCCAATGGCACCAATAGACCTGCTTTATTTGGAGTAGAAAGTTTAAGGTTAACTGTATCGTGATCAACATTGGCTAACATTTCAATTAAGAAACGGGCGTTAAAACCTATTTCCATGTCTTCGCCATCGTACTCACAAGTTCTTTTTTCGTTAGCTTCGTTAGATAGGTCAATGTCTTCGGCACTTGTTGTTAATTCATTGCCAGTAATTTTAACACGTATTTGATGAGTCGTTTTATTGGAGAAATTAGATACACGTCTAACTGTTTCTAAAAATTCAATTCTATTAATAGAAATGATATTGTTGTTCTCTGCAGGGATAACTGCTCTGTAGTCAGGATATCTTTCATCTATCAATCTGCAAGATAATTTTAGGTTGTTGGTTGTGAAAAACACATTGGATTTATTGAAATCAATCTGCACTGGAGTAACATCGTTGCTAAGAGAAGATTTTAATAAATTTAGGGCTTTCTTAGGCAAAATAAAGGAATGCTCCATGCCTGGCTTCACATCCGTTCTTGTAAGTCTTACTAAGCGATTGGCATCTGTTGCAACAAAGTTTAAACTATCCTCACTTAATTCAACGAAAACACCCGTAAGGTTTATTCTTAACTCATCATTGCCTGTAGAAAAAATAGTTTTAGAAATACATCTTAATAGAACATTAGATGGCATTGTGAAGGATTTTTCAGATTCTACTTGAGGAACTTTAGGAAAATCCATACCACTTTGACCAGCTAATTTATAACGACCATTAACGGTACTTAATTCTATGGCTTGTGTATCGTCATTAATTGTGAAAGTAACTGGTTGTTCGCCCAATCCTTTTACAGTTTCCATTAAAAGCCTAGAAGGCATTGCAACCAATATATCTTCGTTGGCTTCAACCTTTAAACTTGTAGACATAGAAGTTTCTAAATCTGTGGTAGAAATGGTGAGAATACCTGATTTGATATCAAATAAAAAATTATCCAGTATAGGCAATACAGGCTTGGAGACAATGGCACCATTAACCTTTAAGAGATGTTCTAGTAAATCGGGAGCAGCAACTATAAATTTCATACAATGATTGTTTTTTTAATAGTTGCGAAAGTAAATATTCAGACTATGCCTCTATACACATATTTGATTCTTTTATTAACAAAAGTTATGATAAAATTACTTTAAAGATGATACAACGTTTAATTGTTAAAAATCTTATCAGGATTAAGAATATTGTTTGGGTCGAATATGGATTTTATGCCTTTCATTAAATGAAAATGGATAGGTTGAAAAACGACATCAAGGTATGGTTTTTGAACAAGACCAATGCCGTGTTCGCCACTTATTGTACCTCCTAAAGCTTTGCATTTTTCGAACAAAAGCCGAATGGCTTTAGGCAGTTCTTGTTCCCACTTTTCATCACTCATGTTTTGTTTAAGTATATTAACGTGTAAGTTGCCGTCGCCAGCATGGCCATAACAAATGCAATCGAAACCATATTCTTTGCTCAAGAAATTAATATAATCATAAATTTCTGGAAGATTGCCCCTTGTTACAACGGTATCCTCCTCCTTATATATGCTTAGTTTTTTAACAACCTCGCCAATCGATCTGCGTATTTTCCAAAACTTTTCTTTAGTGGCAGCATCTTCGGCAATGAGAATATTTTTAACATTGTGTTGTTCTAAAACTTCATATATCTTTTCGCATTGTGGCATCAAATAGTCGGCATCAAAAGCATCTACCTCTATTAATAAATAAGCATTGCCTTGGTTGGTGTCGAAACCAATTTGATGGCTATTCGTAGAGAGTTCGACACCGCGTTTATCCATGAATTCGAGGGCAGACGGGATAATGCCAGCATTGAGAATGGCAGGCACACATCTACAAGCATCTAGTGCAGAATCAAATGCCGCCATCAGTAATGTATTAAAGGAAGGGTAGGGCAATAATTTCAAAGTTATTTTGGTAACTATACCGAGAGTTCCTTCGCTTCCCACCATTAATTGGGTAAGATTGTAGCCAGTTGAATTTTTTAAAACGTTGGCACCTGTTTGAATAATTTCTCCGTTTGGCAAAACCACTTCCAAGTTCAAAACATAATCGCGGGTTGTGCCATATTTAACGCACCGAGGGCCACCACTACTATGTGCAACATTGCCGCCTAGAGTGCAACTACCTTTGCTGGCAGGATCGGGTGGATAAAACATTTTAAATGCTTGGACTTTGTTTTGCAAATCTTCATTGATAACACCCGGTTCTACTATTGCTTGATAATTTTCGGTATCTATGGAAAGAATTTTATTGAATCGCTCTAAACTTAACACAATTCCTTTTTTAACTGGCAGACAGCCACCACTTAAACCTGTTCCCGAACCTCTTGGTGTGACTGGTATTAAATGCTCATTGCAATATTTCATTATTTGAGATATTTCATTAACATTTTCAGGAATTAATACGGCAGAAGGCTCAAAAAATAAATCTTCGGTATAATCTCTTCCATATTTGTTCAGTGATGTTTTATCCGTAATGATTTGATGCTCGTTGAGAAAATTTTCAAAATACTTGATATCTGTTGCATTTAGCGCTTTGTAATCCATCGCTTCAAAAATAGATTAAACCAATAAATTTTCGACTAAACGGTAAAAAATATGTCATTTTTATTAGTTTGTTCAAAGTTTGTAAGTAAATTAACTTAATTTTTTTTTGATTTTGAATAAAAACCAATAGATTTGACCAAAAATAATATTTATCAGTTATGAAAAAAGTTTTACTCATCTTAACTATTATAGGTACGGGGCTCTTGAATTTGAATGGGCAGTCCGTTACCTATAGTGAAAGTTTTTCCAATGGAACTACTTATTGCCCGGGAAGTTCACAATGGGACAACTGGAAAACCTTTACAAACAGCATGGACACAACCACCAAGCGTTTTGTAAAAGTGAATGCTTCTGGAACCTATAACAGCACTGGTTATACTTGTACAGATCAGTATATTACTAGAAAATTGGCCAATGCCTTAAAAACCAAAGTTCAATACAGTGCTTCATGCGATGGTTATGTATGGAGTGTTGGCAACGGTGGTTCTTGTTCAGCTAATTCTTGTGGAAGTTCCTCGGATCAAGTTGAGTTAACAGTGTATTCTTCTGCTGCATATTGCAGTTGTGCTGCTACAGTAAGTTTCAATCCTTTGATTGCAAATGCTAACTGGGGCACTGTTAATGGCGGTAACTGTAATCCTCCTTCTCAAACCATGACATTGAAATTCTTCCTTCCTGATAAAAATTACGATGCGGGTGTTTCCAAATTTACACAAGCAGATATTTGTACCAACACACAAGCGTTAAATGCCACTATTACCAATTTTGGTAAATTGAGATTGGATAGTTTCAGATTGTATTGGAGTATTAATGGTACTTTACAAACTCCAAGATACATTAAAAGTAAATTGGCTACTCAAAAAGATACATTGATTGTAATGAACAGTGCTTTTGTATTCACTAACAATACTATCTATAACTTCAAATTATGGACTTCAAGACCAAGTGGCGCCTTGATAGACTCTGTTCCTTCTAATGATACCATGAATTATGTTTTAAATTTCTTGGGAAATCCTTCACCGCCAACGACTACAGATTTTAAACAATGTGGTGGTGGCCGTCCTGCTTTAACGTGTGTGCCATCTTCAAGCGGAGATACCATTTTGTGGTATGATAAATCGGTAGGAGGTTCGCTTTTAGGTCTCGGCAAAAATTTTAGTGGTCCTTTCATTAGACAAACCACTACTTTTTACGCTCAGGCCATGCGTTTCTCAGTTTTAAATAAATTAGATAACGGTTTTGGTGGTACTTCTTATTATGGCAATTCCTATTCAGGTGGTATGATGGATGTTACAGCATCTAGTCTCTCCATGTTAGACAGTATAACCATCAGAAATACATCTTATATACCAGGAACCACTTGCGATGTGTATTACAAAGTAGGTACTTTTGCTGGATTCCAAACCAATGCGAGTGCATGGACATTGTTATATTCTGGTAAAGGAAGAAGCTTTACTACTGGTGGTAAAAACTATTGCCGCCTGCCAGCAAATAAATTATTATTAAATGCGGGTCAGGTTTATGGGTTCTATGTCACAACCAACCCAACTGGTGGTACAAACTACACTTATGCAAGACCGGGAGCATCTAGCACTTCAAATTCTGATATTGCCATGCAAGGTGGTACTCTGATTGCTGGTCAATTTGGATCTAGTGGTACTGCTGCGAATTACACGATTGATTTTGAATTGATGTACAGAAAAACCTGTGCAAACCCAACAAGATCTGCCTTAAAGGTAACTGTTAATCCTCGCCCAATTGGTGCGGATGTATTAAAAGGCAGTACATTCCAAGGACAGTTTAAAGTTGGTTCTCCTGCGCAACCAGATGTTTTAGAGCCAGGTAAAACTGCAATATATGAGTTGAAACCTCCAACGGGCTTTACCAATGCTAATTTCGGTTCAGCTTGGAGCATTTCTTTGATTGAAGGAAGAACTAAATATAAGGTTGTCGTACCTGCTACAGAATATACGGTGGCAAATCCATCAGGTTCAACTAATGCTAAAATAACTTTTAAGCCAACTTCCAATCTTTGCGACAGTTTGGTAACTTTTTCAGTTAAGTTTTTTGATTTGGGTCCATACTTCTGCGATTCTACTGTATTGCGCACCATTAAAGTTGCACCAACGCCTAAAACTAATTTTAGTACACCAGCCGCTGTTTGTGATGGTGACGCTGTTTTGTTCAACAACTTAACAACTATTGGTTGTGGCAATAACAAAGATGGATTAGCCAATTATAAATGGTATTTTGGAGACGGTGATAGCGCTGATGTTCAAAATCCTGTTCACACCTATGCAACCTATGGTTGTTACCCTGTGAGATTGGTAGCTACTAGTGCACCATGGGGCGCTATAAAAGATACTACTATTACTGTATGTGTAACTGAAGTACCAACTGTTAAATTTAAAGTGACCAACGCATGTCAAGGTACTGCAGTGAAATTTACCAACCAAACAACGATAGGTAGTGGTACTATTGGTTATACCTGGATATTTGGTGACAATACACCAAACAGCACTGTCACTAACCCAACTCATACTTATTCTACCCCAGGTGGATATAAAGTAACTCTAAAAGCATCTGCAAGTGGTTGTGAAAGTAGCTTAACTAAGAATGCTTATGAATTTGCTAGACCAGTAGCAGCATTTACCATACCATTAACAGCAGTATGTGCTCAAACAGAAATTGATTTCCCTAATAACACAACTATAGCACTGGGCCAAACGGGTTCATATTGGAGCTATGGCGATGGTAAGTATTCAACTTTGGATATGGGATACAACACTTATGCAAATGCGGGCACTTATAATGTGAAATTGAAATCAATATCTGAATTCGGTTGTGCCGATTCAATAAGCAAACAAGTAACAATTAAAGCAACTCCGGCTCCAAATTTTGCAGTAGGTAAACTGTGTACAGGAGAGTCAACTAATTTTGTTAATACGACTGTAGAAACAGTAGCAAACCCTGCTTATACTTGGACTTTAAGTGATAATACATCATATACTACCAAGGACATTATAAAAACTTGGGCTTCAGAAGGTGTTTATACTGCTACATTGAAGGCCGACTTTACAAACGGTTGTTCTGCATCTACCACTAAAGATTTAACAGTATTAATTCAACCTACTGCTGGATTCTCAGTTCAAGATATTTGTTCTGGTGATATTGCTAACTTTGTTAACTTAACCAAAGGCGATAAAGGTAATATTAATTATGTGTGGGATCTTGGTAACGGTACTAGTAATGATGCTGCCCCGAAAAGATTGTATAATCCTGCCATCACCACAACTTACAGTGTTACATTAATTGCATCATATAACTTAGGTTGTGCAGATACCACTTCTGGAACGATTACGGTGAGTCAATCTCCGATTTGCGATTTCACTACTCAAAACTTAGGTTTCTTAAATTACAAATTCACTCCTTCCAACTTAAGTTACAAAAACTATGATTGGTTCTTTGGTGAAGGTGGAAGTGTAATTGCTAACAAAACGCCTACTTATAACTACCTATACTCTGGTGGATTTAAAGTAAGAATGGTTGCTACCAATGCAGCAGGTTGTCAATGTGAAGTGGTTAAATTCCTTTCTGCTAACTCTGCAGTAAGCAATATCAAGTCAAACACAAATGTTACAATCTACCCTAATCCTAACAATGGTACTTTCACTATCAATAGCAATAGCACCAGCGGAATGAAAATTGAAGTTTATAATGTTTTAGGAAGCAAAATTTTGAGTCAAGTAACTACAGATGAAGCTGCAGTTATTAACTTAGGCGATGTAAGCAAAGGCATCTACCTTGTTAAAGTAACCATCAATGGTGTTACTTCTACTACAAAAATTACAGTAGCCAACTAATAGATATTTCTGATAAATAGAAAGGGTTCAGTATTTTTACTGAACCCTTTTTTTATGCGATAGTATTTTAGGTAGAGTTTGGCTTGTTTGTCTGAAACAGACTAGAGATTCATGCAAAAGGTGCAATGCCATAGATATTTAAGA
Organism: Bacteroidota bacterium; assembly: GCA_025354385.1. Taxonomy (GTDB): domain Bacteria; phylum Bacteroidota; class Bacteroidia; order NS11-12g; family UBA955; genus JABMMZ01. The sequence continues at coordinate 204 of JANXMZ010000003.1, read as the reverse complement.
TACCAATGAATTTTCTTATAAATTCAATGGTTGTTTTCACCTTATTGTATCGAAATAATCCTATAATTAGTCAAGCCTCAAAAATGGCCTAAAATAAATACAGGCTTTAAGTTTGTGTAATAAATGTGTTTTTAAATTGCAAGGTTTTGTAGAAATTTGTTAAAAACCTTGCAATATTTATGATAAAAAAAGATTCACAAGCTG
>JANXMZ010000084.1 GCA_025354385.1 Bacteroidota bacterium | reverse complement strand
TGCGGTCTAATTTTGAGATAATTTGAGAAAACAGGTTTACATTTGTCATTGAAAGAAAGGGTGATGTTTTTTGTAGAACCTCAAAGGTAATCTTTGAGGAAAAAACTTCCCTTTCTTTTTTTATCGTTTAGGACGCTATTGATAAATTTCCATTTAAATTTCAAATAAAAAATTTAGACTTACCATTCCATTTAAACTATTTTATTACATTCGTTGCTATTAATTTAAATCCTTATGCAACAATTTTTACAAAGTACTCATTCTTACATTAGATGGTTGGTATTACTTGGTGGAATATTAGCAATCTCATTGCCTTATTTGAATAATAATACAGCCGTCTCCAAAAAGGATAAATTACCTGCCTTATTTTTTATGATTATTTGCGACATACAATTGTTAATTGGACTTGCTTTGTATCTTAAATACTCCGGTTACGGCTTGTCTGCTTTTAATAATGGTTTGGGAGCAGTAATGAAGAATGCAGATTTAAGAAAAATTGCTGTAGAACATTTAGTTTTAATGTTAGCGGCAATTGCATTTGTTCACATTGGGTATGCAAAAATTAAAAAATCAATCGAAAGTGTTATCATAAAGAAAATAAGTTTAATCTATTTTGGAATCGCTATACTTCTGATTGTTTTAGGTATTCCATGGAACAGAATAGTGGCAGCATAATATTAGTAACTTAATATTATTTTTTGCTTGTTAATTATTCTTCCGTTTATATCTGAAACAATGAGATAATAAACCCCTGCAGCATAAGGCGAAGTGAGCAATATTGTTTTTTCGTTGGCTTTTATGCTACGTTTTACGACTAGTTTACCATTATTATCAATTAATGATGAAATAAAAATGGCATTGTCATCGTTGATATTGATTGTAATATTTAAATCATTTCCAGATTTAACGGGGTTAGGGGATATTGTAACTATTGGATTTGGATACTCCATAATTGTGTCAAAAACAATATTTCGCAGAGGTAATCCAGTTCGAAAATTATTTAAAACGTAACGCATCATGAAGGCTTGTTCTCTGGTAAACATTGCAGCACATCCATCCAAGGCATAATCCATGTAATTTTCTGTCATGTCAGGTTTGTCGTTTGTTGGATCCGTGCATGAATTAAGATTTGGATTACAAGAATAATTTTTATCTTTAGCATTTGGAGTATCAAAAATACCATCATCAACAGAACAGCCTAAGGATAGATTAGCAGCATCGCCCCAAATATGTCTTAATCCAAAATAATGACCAAATTCATGCGTAGCAGTATTTCCTTCTTTATAGTTGGCTGGAGCAAGTGGATTATTTTTACCAACTACTTTATAGTGCAATACCACACCACTTTTGGGATCTGTGCTATCCTTGGTTACGCTCTGAAATTGAGACCAATTTGGCGATCCAGTGGGTGGGGTTGCAAATCCATAAGTAATCCCCACATAATTTGGATATTCCATATTGCAAATCCATACGTTCATGTATCTAGCTGGATTCCAAGCCGTTTGTCCTCCTGCAGCAGTATTCTTCATATCATCTGAATAACTGCCATATATATTGGTAGCAAAAGTAGTTGTAGAAGTTGAAACCCTATTGATTCCAGTTGTTGGATTTCCATTTGGATCCTGCGTGGCTAATTTAAACTGAATATGAACATCTGAAGCTAAAGGTTTAAAAACAGATCTAATCCTAGAAGTATCAGCATTGAGTTTTCTAAAATCGAGGTTCAATTCATTGAGTTGACTTAGAATTAAAGCAGTTGAAATGTTCTGGGCCGCTGTGTTGTAAATAACATGAAATACAACAGGTATTTCATAAAATTCAGTATCTGCAATTATCCTTCTTTTAGCGCTTTTTAGTTCAGAATACATCTGATAGGCTTGCGCATACCAGGCATTTTGCTGACTGATAAAATTTGGTTTTTGCTGAATAATCTTCTCAATCTCGTATTTATAACCACAAGGTTCTATAGGTACATTTTGAGCGAAAGTATTTGAAGCGTATAATGAAAAAAATACAATGAGACTATATTTTATTATTCTATTAGCGTTCATATTATTTGCCAGTAAATTGTGGTTTTCTCTTCTCATTAAAGGCCGCTACACCTTCTTTATTATCGTCGCTACTTCCTGCCGTTTCTTGGCAATAGGCTTCGTATTCCAACATTGTTTCCAAATCACTTTGGAATGACTTATTCAACATTTTCTTCATTAATCCTATGGCTTTTGTTGGAGCGTTAGAGTAATATTCGGCAATTGCCTTTGTTTCTTCATCCAATAATTCAGCCATAACACATCTATTAATCATTCCCCATTCTAAAGCTTGTTTGGCACTGACTTTACTTCCCATGGTGCTCAATTCAAATGCTCTGGCACTGCCTACCAAACGAGGAAGAAAATAGGATGACCCACTATCTAAAACAAGTCCCACATTAATAAACACCTCTATTAAACTGGCATTCTCTGAAGCGATAATAAAATCTGAAGCCAAGGCTAAACTACAACCTGCTCCGGCTGCAACACCATTTAATTTACAAATGATCGGTTTTGGCATATTCCGCATTTCTCTAATAATTGGATTATAGCGTTTGTGTAAAGAATCAATAAATGAGCGCTTTTCGGCCCCTGCAATTGCTTTTAAGTCCTGACCACTGCAAAATGCTTTGCCTGCCCCAGTTAGAATTATAACACGAACCTCATCATCTTTTTTGGCTGCTTTTAAAGCATCTTGGAGTTCATAACTTTGCTCATCATTGAACGCATTAAAAACATCTGGACGATTTAAAGTAATTGTAAGGGTGTTTTTTTCTTTTTGATAAAGTAGACAATTGTAGTTCATGTTGGGTTGTTCAAAGATACAATTTTAGTGAAAATTGATTACAATTTGATTGAAATATTTGCAACTAATCCAATATATCAACTTCTATCTGTAATTGAATTTATAATTTTTCCATGTTTTAAAAGGGTGCTATTTATAAAAATAGTAAAAATCGGTAAATCTTTTTTCAATTGAATTTTTGTCACCATAATGATTAGAAGGTGTATAATTGTCAATTTTGCGTACAACCATATTTGAATCGTTTAGTTGATATTCGTAATTATTAAATGCGGGCGAGGTGCCCGATGAAGAATGGCAATTTGTATGATAACTTAACATAAGATTTTTATTAATTCGACCATTAAAACTTCCTAAAAATGTATTTATATCAATTCTATTTTCCTGAGAATTATATTCGTAATAAAATGAACAACCCAAATCAGAGCCATAGTCAGAAATGCTATTACCATTATCAATAATAAAGGAAACTGAATCAACTCCTGTGTGTTCAATTTGGCCATTATTATATTCATTCCAATGATTTACAGAGCTAGTTTTATAACCGTCAGAATTATATCTGAACTGATAAATTGACAATTGGGATAATTTAGAAAAAGAAAAAACACTATCAATACAAGTTGTCGCGAAACCTTTATTATTAAGGAAAAATGCACTTTTAATATGAAAATCACTTGACACAAATTTTTGAGTAACAACCACCGAATCGTTGAAGTATTCAAAGTATTTTACATAGCTTAAAATATCGGAAGTAAAATATTCAATACGTTGCAATGTCAAATCTTTTGACAATGTTATTTTGTATGAAAAATGACTTTCCTTTATGGTTTGTTTATCCTTTTTACAAGTAACAATACCAAAGAAAAAGACAAACATAAGGGCATGAAACAATTTCATTTTAATATATACAACTCAATAAAAAGAAGAATAGTATCAACCTGAAAAAGTTATAACACAGTAATGTTAGAAACTACTGCTAAGGGTCATTCTAATACCGCTGAAAGCCGGTTCAACCCTGCAAATACCCCCCGTGCAATTTACACCTTGTACTTGCTTAATATAAGCCAATGTGAATACAGTGGGCCCTTCTGTATAACCAATAAAACCACTGTAATAGTGTATAATTTCAGAAGGTATGGTACTTGAGGGGGAACGATGTGGCTTCACATTTACCATATCACCAACACTGAAACTCCAATGAGGAGCGTGATTAATTTCTACAATACCATTGGCAAAACTCCCCAAATCTTGTCCTGTTTCCAAATATTGACTTTCAACCCTTAAAGAGGTTTTTTTTGTTATTTTATAAGTAAGCTCCATAAAGGGCGTCAAAGTTTTTACATTGGGATAAGTGCTATCCTTTTGCTCATAGCGTTGTTGATCATAAAATATGGATTGTAAACCAATTTTAGCCTTGAACTTTTTACTAAACTTATGCTGAACTTCTCCATATAATTCGTGAAATAACTTTTTAGCATTGCCTTTTCCATCTCCATTGGCGGCTAAACTTTTAACTTGAGAAACGTTAAAGGCAAAGGTTGTTCCTCTTCTGGGGGTGATTAACCAATCTGCTTGATAGGCTTCTTCGCCTAAAACCTGAGTAACTGCATTGTATCTAGCCAATAATCTATATGTATTTTGCTTGGTAATGGAAGGTAAGTATGAAATATTGCCATTGTTCAAAATTTCAAAAGGGGAGGTTCGGAAACTGTAATTTTCAATTCTTTTGTATTGAAGATTAGCACCATATGAAAATTGTTTTCTTTTTCCCAAATTGGCTTTAGAATAACTTAATGAAGTAAAAATAACAGAGCCACTTTTATTAATTAGTAAATCGCCATTTTGATTTTTAATAGCTTCTCTGGTTTTATAAACATATTCACCAGAAAGTCTAAAATCTTTGAAACCAATACCGCCATATCCATTGGCAGAGTAGGCATTATATTTAGGTATAAAACGTGTTGCTAAAGGTTGAGAATTAATTGCAGCTACTACTGCGTTCATTGTTGTTTGATCAATTGCGCGATTCACAAGTGAAGATCCAATTTCGATGTTTACTTTGTCCATTATTTTGAAATTGTATTGGGCGTTAAGTCCTTTGATTGCTTCAGGCGAAACTGTAAATCTATCCCCACTAAAAATATTGCCTTTTTGCTGCCCTGCAAAGGCTTTCAATGCTAAATTTTTATAATTATATTTTACCCTTACCCCTTGAATTGCAAAATCAATTCCTATTAATCTGTCTTCATAAGCTCTGAATATAATACCACTTGCAAATTGGTCATAAAAATAACCAGCAGTAATATTTAGTCCACCGATATCCTTAGATGCTTGCCAAAATCCCACGCCTTGTTTGTTATAAACCCCCTGAGGATTTAAAAGAGGTGAATTATTATACATGTCATATCTCAACGAAAAATTATACCCTTTTATGGCATAATTCAGCATAAGCCAAGCGTCAACACTGCTTTTATATTTATTGTAAACTTCTGTGTTTGCACCAATCTTATTATCACGGTCGTATAATTGTGTATTACTCTGAAAATTACCACTAAATAGGCCCTTTTCGTTAGAGTTTTGTTGGGCATTTGCAATAATTGTTACAGCTATAAAACAAATGAATATAATGACAGACTTCATAAAGGTTTCGAAATTAATGATTTTTTTAGGTATGATTGTTTTTTATTGCATTTTTGCAAATATTTTTATGACAAGGGTAGAATTAGTTGAACAAATCAAAATAAAGAAAAGCATGTTATGTGTTGGATTAGACACAGATATTCAGAAATTGCCAGATGGCATTGAACGCAATATGACAGGAATGCTTAAATTTAATCAGGAAATAATTCAAGCAACCCACCAATATGCTGTTTGCTACAAAATAAATACAGCTTTTTACGAGCAATATGGTGCCAAAGGGTGGGAATGTATGGAAGAAACTCTAAAATACATTCCTAAAGAATGCTTGACGATAGCAGATGCCAAAAGAGGTGATATTGGCAATACAAGTAATATGTATGCAAAAGCATTTTTTGAAACCTTGCAATTTGATGCTATTACAGTGGCACCATATATGGGAGAAGACTCCATTAAACCTTTCTTTGAATTTAAGGGAAAATGGGTCATTTGTTTAGGATTAACTAGTAACCTTGGTAGCAAAGACTTTCAAAATTTACAGGTAAACAATAAAAAATTATATGAGCAAGTATTAGAAACGGTTTCTAATTGGGGCAATGTAAATAATCTGATGTTTGTAACAGGTGCTACTAAGGCTAGTGATCTGAAGCATATCAGAACCATAATACCGAATCATTTTTTACTAGTTCCTGGTGTTGGAGCTCAAGGCGGAAGTGTAGCCGATGTTTGTAACAATGCAGTTATTAAAGATGGAGGTCTTATAATTAATGCAAGTAGGAGTATCTTATATGCTTCGGCAGGTACAAATTTTGCAATGAAGGCTGCGGAAGAGGCAATGGTTTTGCAGAATGAGATGAGTAAATACTTGTAATCTAATTATTACCCTTACTTTTTGGTTTTTTGTATTTGGCCTTAATAATCCTTTTATAAGAACCGCCTAAATTTACTTTTTTGTTTTTAGCACTTTTCTCTTGAAAAGCACTTCCTTTTACAATTTTTTTCCGTACATCTTTCAAGTAATCTTTTTCTGGTTTTTGAGGCAATTCTTCATCTAAAAGAATTTTTGAAATCACAACCGCTTCTGGAAATAATTCCATTGGAATCTCAATAGCCATTAATTTTTCAATTGCCATCTGGTATCCTTTATCTTGATCGGTAATAAATGTAATTGAATCTCCAGCCTTTTGCGCTCTTCCTGTTCTTCCAATTCGGTGCATATAATCTTCCGGTTCCTGTGGAATATCAAAATTGATAACGTGACTAATGTCTTTTATATCTAATCCTCTGGCAATAATATCTGTTGCTATAAGGATTCTAAATTCCCCTTCATCAAAAAATTTGATGGCATTGATTCTATAGTTTTGTGATTTGTTTGCATGCATGACGTCAACCTGTCCAAGGAATTTGGATTTAAGAATATCGTATACCATATCCGCATATCTTTTGGTGCTGACGAAAACCAAAACTTTATTAAAAGTTTTAACATCCTGAAGTAAATATTCTAATAGGTTAATTTTTGTATGAAAATTTGCCACTCTAAATGCCTTCTGATTAATTTTTAATAACGGAGTACCAGAAGCAGCTATCTCAACTTTTTGAGGATGATTAAAGAAAATCGCAATTAAATTTTCTATTTCTTCAGAGTCTGTTGCAGAGAACAATAAATTTTGTCTTTTGCCTGGTAATAAGTCCATAATTCTTGTTAATTGAGATCTAAATCCAAGCGTTAACATTTCATCCATTTCATCTATTACCAAAGTTTGAATAGATTTTAACCTCAGTACACCATTTAAAATCAAATCAAGAAGTCTACCAGGAGTTGCAACTAGGATATCCAAACCTTGAAACACTTTATTTTTTTGATTATTGATATTTACACCACCATATATACCAGTATAGCGTAAATTCATATATTTTGAAAGTTTCTCAATTTCATCTACTACTTGAATTACTAATTCTCTGGTTGGAACCAAGATTAAAATCCTAGGATGTTGCTGATTTGAGAATTTAAGCTGCCTTAAAATTGGGAGCAGATAGGCAAAAGTCTTACCAGTACCTGTTTGCGCGATTCCAACTACATCCTTTCCAGACATAATTATCGGAAATATGGTTGCTTGAATTGGTGTTGGGTAATCAAAACCTAAATCATTCAAGGCATTTAATAAGGGTTTTGAGATATTGAGTTGGTCGAAGGTCACAAAAATTAAAGACTACAAAGGTAGCTTAAACTGTTTGTATTAAGAATTTAGTTAAAGTGGTATGATTTAAGCTGCTTTACTTGCGTCTAGATCAGCCAATTTTTCAACCACCATATCCGCAGTAATAGTAATATTTTTCTCATTTCCAGAAGGGGCATCAAACATGACATCAAGCATTAATTTTTCGCAAATTGTTCTTAAACCTCTTGCCCCAAGTTTAAATTCGACAGCCTTACTCACAATAAGGTCTATGGCCTTTTTATCAAAATCTAATACAATGCCTTCAAGTTCCATCAATTTTATATATTGCTTTAATAAAGCATTTTTTGGTTTAATAAGAATGTTCTTTAAGGCATCTCTATCAAGCGGTTGCAGGAAGGTTATCATAGGCATTCTGCCAATAATTTCTGGTATTAATCCGAAGCTTTTTAAATCAGTTGGCGCAATCTGTTCAATAAGGTTAATATCTTTTATTCTCTCTTTGCCCTGCGTTAAAAATCCAACAGAAGAATTATTTAATCTACGTGCTATTAGTTTTTCAATGCCATTGAAAGCTCCCCCACATATAAATAAAATATTTCGGGTATCAATTTTTACGAATTTTTGATCTGGATGTTTTCTACCCCCTTCAGGAGCAATATTAGCAACAGTGCCTTCTAATAGCTTGAGTAAACCTTGCTGAACGCCTTCTCCGCTTACATCTCTGCTAATAGAAGGATTATCACCTTTGCGGGCAATTTTATCAATCTCATCAATATAAACAATACCTCTTTGAGTTGCTTCTAAATCATAATCTGAGGCTTGATACAAACGCGATATCACACTTTCAACATCCTCACCAACATAACCAGCTTCCGTAAGAACAGTTGCATCAGCAATACAGAAAGGAACCTTTAAGGCCTTTGCTAAAGTACGCACCAACAAGGTTTTTCCAGTGCCAGTTTCACCAACCAAAAGCACATTAGATTTTTCAATTTCAATGCCCTCATTCAACGGATTATGCATTACTCTTTTGTAATGATTATAAACAGCCACCGAAATTACTTTCTTTGCCTGGTCTTGACCAATAACATACTCATCCAAATGTTTTTTTATTTCATTTGGCTTAGGGAGACTTATTTTAAAATCAGATTCTTTGTTATTTCTTTTTTTGGCCACTCCGCCTAATTCAACATCAACAATTTTTGAGGCCTGTTCTACACAAGCATCACAAATATTAGCCTCAATGCCAGAAATTAGCATTGTTGCTTCTTCTTTTGGTTTGCCACAAAAAGAACAAAAAGAACCTGACTTTTTACTTGCCATTATTTTACTTTGTCTTTGCTTCGCAGAAGGATTTCATCAACCATACCATATGCTTTTGCCTCTTCGGAGGTCATCCAGTAATCTCTATCACTGTCTTTTTCTACTTTTTCAAAAGGTTGTCCGCTGTGCTGAGCAATTATATCATACAATTCGGTTTTCAATTTTGAAATTTCTCTATAAGTAATTTCAATTTCGGTTGCTTGGCCTTGAACACCTCCTAAGGGTTGGTGAATCATCACTCTGCTGTGTTTTAGTGCAGTTCTTTTTCCTTTTTCACCAGCACACATCAAAACTGCAGCCATACTTGCCGCTATACCTGTGCAAATTGTAGCTACATTACTAGTAATAAACTGCATGGTATCGTATATACCTAAACCAGCATATACACTTCCACCAGGGCTATTAATATAAATTTGAATATCTCTATTTGGATTCGTGCTTTCTAAAAATAATAGTTGACCCATAACAATATTGGCAACTTCATCATTAATTGGAACACCAAGAAAAATAATTCTATCCATCATTAATCTTGAAAAAATATCCATTGCAGCAATGTTTAATGGCCTTTCTTCAATTATATTGGGTGTTAAATTCGTAATGACTTGAGGAGTGGCATTTTGAATATAACGATCGAGAGTTAGGCTATTAATGCCCAGATGCCCAGTGGCATATTTTTGAAATTCATTTGATTTGTTCATGACGGTTTATAGGTAACAATATTGGTGCTAAATTAGTTTTATGACAAATAGGCATGAAACTATTTAATTAATTATTTCAGTAAAGTTGCAAAGGTTTATTTTTTATACTCTAACAAACCAGCTTTCATAGCAATGAGTAACAAACCCATAGAGTTTTTTACCTTTAGTTTATTAAGCATATTCTGACGGTGATTATCCACTGTTCTTTTGCTTAATTCTAGTTTAACGGCAATTTCTTCATTTGTCATTTCATTTGCAATACAAGTAAGAATCTCAATCTCGCGTTTAGATAATCTATCCAAAAGTTCATTGCCATCAACCTGATCAGAATTGCTAATAAAATTAGGACCCTTTTTCTTGCCAGATTTTTCCGTCAATTTTTTGTAATATTGATTGGCCAAGAGATGGGCAACTTCTGGAGAGAAGAAAGTCCCACCGTTTAGTAAAATTTTTATTCCATTAAATAAATTCTCGGAAGAAATATTCTTAAGCGTATATCCTTTAGCTCCTGCCTTCAACATATCATGAATATGATTAATCTCATTGTAATTGGAAATACCTAAAATATTTATTTTTGGGTTAACCTCTATTAAAGCAGCAGTCACCAAAGCACCATCAAGATCAATTAATTGATAGTCTACTAATGCGACTTTCATTTTTTCATTTTTCAAAAATTCAACTGCTTCTTCAGTATTATCGCAATCAAACACTTTGAATACCATATCATCACAACCTATTTCTAACATGGTTTTTAAACCATCTCTAATCATTGGATGGTCATCTACAATTAATATTTTTACTAGTTTTTGCATGATTATATTATTAGTTCAAAGGTATGCTAATATTCAATACAACACCTTTATCTTTTTCTGAAATAAATTCCACTTCACCATTCAAATATTTTACTCTTAAGTTAATGTTATCTAGTCCATTACCTTTTCTTTTTGGAGTAGAATCACCAAATCCTATTCCATCATCAACCATGGAAAGGTTTAAATAGTTAGCTTTGGTTTCAAAATTAATCTGAATATTTTTACATTTAGCATGTTTGATAGAATTATTTACAAATTCTTGAATAATTCTATAAACAGACATAGCAATATTCGAATCCAATTTAACCTTCGAATCTGCTAATTTTAATTCAAATTGAATTCCAGTGCTAAATTGAATAATGTCTGCCAACTGTTTAATTGAATCAGCTAACCCAAATTTTTCAACAGATCGAGGCATTAATTGGAAACAAATATTACGTATTTCATCGGCAACATTGTCAATCAGAGACTCTGTTTTCTTAAGCAATACCGTTCTAAGTTTATCGTCCTTTTGTTTCTGAATAGAATCAAAATAAAATTTTAAAGCGGAGATTTGTTGACCAATGCTGTCATGAAGATCAGATGCAACTCTGTTTCTTTCCTCTTCTTGGGTTTTTATAATTGTTGCAATTCTAGAAGCTTCCTGTTGAATTTTGTAGGTTAAATCATGAATCTTTACTAATGAATGACATTTATTGTTGTCAATAACAGAGACATGACATTCAACCATTATTTTTTTATCTTGAGAAGTGTGAATTTCTGATTCAAAATCAATTGTCTTTTGATGCTTGTATAAAGATTGAATAGTCTTTTCAAAACTTTTAAACTTTAGGAAGGAAGTTAAATTTTTACCAATGATGTCTTCTTTCTGCAATTCTAATAAACAAATAAAACTCTCATTTAAATCAATGATAATTCCTGAATTATTGATTACTACTAGACTATCTGTTATAGAATGGAAGGCAGAGTTGAAAAAATCTCTTTTAATGGTGGTTTCTTCTAATTCCTCACCGAGCATATTGATGCCAGACATAACAGTGTCAAGTGAATCTAGGTTATCAGAAATTGTTAATTTTTTTGAAAAATCGCCATGGGAATATGCTAATAAAACATCTTCGAGCAGCATAAAACGCTCGTCCAATTCAAAGTTATTTATGTCTTTCAATACTATTCAGTTTAGGTTCAGGTTTAGTTTTTAACAAAGGCCTTATACATCTTTCTTTAGCCAGTCAAGTGCTTCATTAGCATTACTGAAAGCCTTAACTTTAATGGTTGTATTTGTAATTCTCATAAAAAAGTTAATTAACATTTTACTAAAAAAGGAGTTTTCTACGATTGCAACAGACTTTAGACCACTAGTACCTTCGGTAGAGGAAAAATAATCTCTAGCAGCCTTATCCATGCTTACAACGCCCCCATCTACCACGAGGGTAGGTAAAATTTTACCATTCAAGAGTTTGAGTCGTTCTTCAACGATATTTTTGGCATCGCTCAGGGTAATTTTGAGTCCTGCTTTGTAATTTGCATGTAAGATGTCATCTTTAATTTCCATCTTAATTTGTTGACTTTCATAAATATCCATAGGATTATTAATTTAAAATTTGCTGTATTAGATGCAAATATAGGAATAAATTGAATTCATTAACCTATTTTGATTTTTTCTTATCTGAAGCTGAGTAATGTGAATTTTAAAATTGAGTAACAATTTACCAACAAAATTCTATTGAATCATTTTGTTAAAAATATAAAAATATTTATTTGCATATTAAACATTTGTAAAAATATATAAATCAATTGGTTAATCAGAAGTACTATATTTTAACTAGTATTAAAATACTATTATATTAACGCCATTTTGCATTATTATCAGATCTAAATTGGTCTAGAAAATTGGAAAAGTGGTTTTCCAAAATGTTATTAAAGTAAATATAATCAACTAATTATAAATTAATTTTTTTTAAAAATTTTAAATACTTTATTTTCATATTCTTAGAGTAAAAAAATCTATAATTATAAGATAATAGTACTAAAAAGTGTGGAAAACTGTTTTTTAATTCGTTTTTATCCCACATCTTTGTACTAATTATTAATTATCCATAAGTTATGAACAATTTTCTAAATACTATCAATGATGTCATTACAGATGGTAAGAACAGTGGGATATTGCACCTTAACGTTTCCAATGAAACTTTAGAGGGTAATATATTACAAATCAATAAGAAAGATTTGGTCAACTTTAGTTCTTGCAGTTATCTTGGATTGGAATTTGATCCGAGATTGAAGGCAGGAGCAATAAAGGCTTTAGAAGGATATGGAACCCAATTTTCTGCCTCCAGAGCTTATTTATCCTCGATACACTATCACCAACTTGAAGAGAAATTAAATAAGTTATTCGGTGGATATGTCGTAGTAACGCCAACAACAACTTTAGGTCATATTTCCACCATACCAGTTATTATTGGGGAAAAGGACGCGGTGATTTTAGACCACCAGGTTCATAGCTCTATTCAAACTGCTACATCACTGCTAAAACCAAAAGGAAATCATATTGAGCTTTTAAGGCATAATAGAATGGATATTCTCGAAGAAAGAATCATTCAGTTAAGTAAAAAGTATGAAAAGGTCTGGTATATGGCAGATGGTATATATTCTATGTATGGCGATGGTGCACCAATTGACAGAATATATGAACTTCTTGATAAGTATTCTAAATTCCACTTTTACGTGGATGATGCCCATGGTATGAGTTGTTTTGGCAAGAATGGAAGGGGTTTCGTATTGCAGTTTCATGATTTGCACGAAAAAATGGTTTTAACAACTAGCTTAAATAAAGCTTTCGCAAGTGGTGGTGGTGCTATGGTTTTTCCGAATGAGAAAATGGCCAGTCTAGTGAGAACATGTGGCGGGCCTATGATAACTTCAGGGCCTATGCAACCAGCAGCGTTGGGTGCAGCTTTGGCTGCTGCAGATATACATCTTTCAAAGGACATTATAAAAATGAAAGAAGATCTTCAGGAGAATATTAAATATGCTAACCTAATGATTAAGAAAGCCGGTTTACCACTAATAAAGGAATTAAACTCCCCTGTTTTCTTTATTGGTGTAGGCTTGCCTAAAGTTGGGTATCAGTTAATTAAAAAAATGTTGGATGATGGTTATTATACCAATCTTGGGGCATTTCCGGCCGTACCTATGAAAAATACTGGGGTGAGATTTACAATTACACGCCTGCACACTTTCAAACAAATTGAAGGTATGATTACTTCTATGGCTTATCATTTTGATAAGGTTTTGGAGGAACAAAATTTCAGCAGAGACCAAATTATGAAAGCATTCAAATTAGAAAATTCTAATGATTCAAGATCTGAGGAAAATTCTAAATACTTGATTAAACCATCTAATTTAGTTCTAGAAAAATACCAATCCATTTCTGAAATAGATAAAGAAGAGTGGAATAAAATATTCGAAAATAAAGGAAGCTTTGATTATAATGGTTTGTTATTTCTTGAAGATACTTTCCGAAACAACAAGTTACAACAAGATAATTGGGAGTTTGATTATTTGATAATCAGAGATAAAAATAAAAATGTTGTTTTAGCAACATTTTTCACTACAGCACTTTGTAAAGATGATATGCTTTCTCATGAAACTATCTCGCACAAGATTGAAATTATTAGAAAAACTGTCGACCCTTATTATTTAACTTCAAAAATGGTAATGACGGGTTCTCTTTTGACCGAAGGAAATCATGTTTTTATAAATGAAAAAAGTAGTTATAAAAAACAAGCATTTAATGAGATGTATTGGATGGCGTCTGCTCTCATGAAAAAGTATAATGCTAGTTCCATTATGTTAAGAGACTTTGATGATGGTAATCCTGAATTGGATAAAATGATGTTGGGTAATGGTTATTTTAAGACTCAAATGCCCGAGCGCAATACTCATAGTAATTTAGGCTGGAAAACAGAAGAGGAGTTTGTAAGCTCACTTTCTTATAAGTCAAGATACCATTTAAGAAGTCAGATTTTAAAATATAACCCAATATTTGAGTGTAAGGTTATCGCTGAGCCTACAAAGGAGCAAGCTGACCATTGGTATAAATTATACAATGAAGTTAAAAACAACAGTTTTAAATTAAATACCTTTGACTTACCCAAAAAGTTATTTTATAATATTTCGAAATCAAAGAATTGGGAAGTATTATCTATATGTTTAAAAGAAGGACAGGATTTTAAAGAAGTTGCAGTTATTTTTAATTATAAATCTGGAGAGACATATAATGCCATGTTTATTGGGATTGATAAAACAAATAAATTTGAGTTTAGCGTATATAGGCAGTCATTGTATCAAATTGTTTTAAGAGCAAATGCCCTTAATTGTAAATCAATTAATTTAGGATTTACAGCTTCTTTGGAAAAAAGAAGACTAGGTGCTCAATCATTCAAGACTGTTGCTTACATGCAATCAAATGACCATTTTAATGCTGCTGTCATTGAATCTATGCAAATAACTAGTAAACAGAGTATTAACGTTTATGAAGGCGAAAATAGTGTCATTTAAAGGTAAAAATTAAAAATATTTTTGTTTAAAGTAATTATTATTTTACTTTTGTTAAGGAATCTAAAACTATCCAAAACTAAGAAAATGCTAATTACTCAACTTGAACTAAACACATTTAACAATCAATCGAGGCAACAAATCCTCAACGACAAATCCCTATTTGTTTGCGAGGTTTTGCTTACAAAAGGTTTCAAACTTCAGCTTTATTCCATCTATAATTACTTCGTAGAAGTATTAGTTGATAAGATGGGTAATACCTTGGATGTAAAACCTTTATCACTTAATTATGTGGCTAATTTCTACTGTAGAAATTTTGATTTAAACAAAGTAATCTAAGTCTTCAATTAAATCATAGGTTATTTCATGAACTGAAAATTTCACGGCCATTTTAAAATTTTTCAGAACCCATCTTTTAAAAGAGATGGGTTTTTTATTGTGCTAAAGAATAAAATCCTTTTTAAGGAATATTGACTTAGTATATTTTTTAAAATTGAGCCAGATTTTACACCTACTTTCTTTAATTTTAAAATTGAATGTGTAAAAACACTTAGGTTGAGCAAAATTTATATAACTGTAATTCAATTGTTTAACTAAATTTAGCCCATTTTATACCTAGTTTATTAACATAGTATCAAAATACTATATTATTTTTGTGACGTCTTAAAGATTTAAAACGCCTTTAAGATTTAAACTAAAACTAAACACAATGAAACGATTTTTAAATCTCGTTAT
>JANXMZ010000071.1 GCA_025354385.1 Bacteroidota bacterium | reverse complement strand
AGGATAGATTAGGTAGGTGTTTTACATTTTCCCAAAGCATAATGCAATTTAAATACATAAAAACAAACAACCTGAAAACGGCCAGTTTACTTATTAATACCGCCTTGTGGATTGTATAGTAACTTATGCAAGAGGTTTATTATATATTTTAAACCACTCCGGCTCAAAACATTCATTTAATTTTAAGATAAATGGGTTGCCCTCACTCACGGTATCAAAAAGAGTTGTGGCCCCTACAAGAATATAACCCCCTTCCTTTAATCTTAAAATACTGGTTGTTTCAAAATAAGCATTTTCTGAATTGTAATAGTAATTCCTCTTCCAATACAAATTGCCATTGATATCTAGTTTATAAAGATAGATGTCTCTAAAAATAGTTGGTTCAAATACTGAAAATATAATACCCTTATCGTATGTTTCTATTAATTTAAAAGGCACATTTCTGCCTTGTCTTGTTTCTGTAAAACTCCAATTTTGCCCAAATACCGATGCTATTTTAAAAAATATTAAAACGAACAGGATTCTCATACTCGCTTATTCTTTATAAATTAATTTATATTGCACACACTCTATACCTATCATAATTTTTACAACATAAAATTCACTAGTATCAAATGTTGTTGTATTAAAATAGGGAGTAGTTGTTGAATTCGAAGTTACAGTAAAACTATCACTTAATACAATGTGGTTGTCAAAATCTACTACCAATACCTCAATATTTTTACTAGTTGTGTGATTATTAGTTATTTCTAGATTTAATACATCGTTAAAAGGATTGGGATAAACCACGAGATCAATATCACCATCTATGTCAATTAAGGTATCCTCCAAAGAGATTTGAGGGTGTAAATAAGGATATAATGTGCTATCATGTAACGCATTATTTGAGTCTATATCAATTGCGAGTTGAACTAATACTCTGGCTTTTTGACACATAAAATTGTCACTATCATCTGCAATTGATTGCTAATAGCATCATACCAATTGAAATTTTTAGGCTATTAAAAATAATTTTGCTTGCCATACTTCAATAATAACCATTTTTTATTAATTATGGTTTGAACTTGTGGAATTAATTAATCCAACTGTTTTAATCAACCAACTTGTATTTTTCAAATGAATTTGAATTAATAATAGAAATAAAGGAAGAATCAAAAAAGTGGATTTTAAGTATTTCTGATTTTAATTCATATCGATATTCTTTGTTCAATCTAAGGTTAAATATTTTTAATTTATTTTTTGTTGAATTCATGTCGGAATTCACAATCTGATAGTCATTATCCTGGATAGCTAACATTGAAGTTTTATTTAAATCTTGTGTTTCTTCAAATGAGTTTGATATAATTCTAAATACTGAACCTTCGTTTTCACCTATAAAAATGGTATCATTTTTAGTAATGTAACATTGATTTAAAGAGGTTGTTGGTAGATTTTCGGGGTCAATAAATTCTGTGCTTTTAATTCTAACTTTACGTCTCGTAATTTCTGTTAAACCATTGTTAAATATGATAACATCAACATAATTTTCTGGATTGTAACTCCAATGCTTCGTTTCTTCCTCTTGACTTATTGGGATACAAACTGCAAGTATATTTTCAGAATAACGGCACTTAAACAATGAAATTTCGTAATGACAATTGGCAACTAAACTCTTAATGTAATGTTGTTTTTTGTCCGATAACTTCTCATTCACTATAGTATATCTATCAATAAATTCTTTTCCATCTTCTCCGCAATGAAAAATATGTTTTGAATTATTAGAAAACAGAACATTATTACCACTTAAATCAAAATCAATTGAACTATCCTTAAATAAGGAAATTGGTTTTAATATTTGATATTCATTAGATGTATCTGATGAATTGCACTGTGATGGAAATTTTTGTGCTTGGTCCTTTTTAAGATTTACAAACCACAATATTAATATTGCTGTGAAAATTAAAGATGAAAATAGGATATAGCGGTAATTTAACTGCATTAAATTAACTTTTATTTTCAATAATATAAACCTTATTCCCCCATATCCTGCCTCACCACTTCGTACATTACCAAAGCAGCAGCAACCGATACGTTCAATGAGTCGAGCTCAGAGCGCATAGGGATTTTAACCAGTTTGTCGGCCAGTTTTAAGAGGGCGTTTTGAATGCCATCTTCTTCGCTTCCTACTAATACCACACAAGGCATTACATATTTTTCGTAATACAATTCCTTATTGGCTTTTTCGGTAGCCGCTATAATTTGCAAGCCATCGTCCTTTAAATGTTTAATGGTTTGAAATAGGTTTTGAGAACGGCAAACAGGTAAGTGCAACAATGCCCCAGCCGAAGTCTTAATCGCTTCGTCTGTTACCGTTGCAGAGCCTTTTTCGGGTATGATAATGGCATGGGCACCTGCCGCCATAGCGGTACGTGCAATGGCGCCAAAATTGCGCACATCGGTAATTCTATCAAGGGCCACTAAAAAGGGTTTCTTGCCTTTTTCTAATAGGTCTTTTACTAACTCTTCGGCATTGCTATAAGTAATAGGCGATATCTTGGCAACAACCCCTTGGTGATTGCTAAATTTGCTTAAAGAATCTAACTTCTCTTTAGGTACCTCGGTAAAAATAATTTTGTGTTTATTCAGTACTTGCTTGATGTACTTCAATCCATCGCCCATTCCTTTCTGAACATATACTTTTAGAAAAGTAGTTTTGGCCAATATGGCTTCTTCGAGTGGGTGCACACCGAATATAATTGTCGAGTCGTAATATTTATCTTCCATTGTTTTATAAAGGAAACTTCCTATCTACTAATTATAAATTGTTTTCGAAGAAAATATTTGAACAATTTGTAAATATGAACCGAGTTTTTTTGCAATCGCAAAAAAAACTCGGTTCATGAAGATTGGATGATTCCAATTGATTTTATTTTAATTAGGCTATTTCAGGAACAACAACTATTGTCCGTTAATAAAGCTGGTAACCGCAGGCTCCAATTCCTTAAGGGTTTTATCCATATCGGCACTGGTTTTGGTAAAGCCCCATTTCTTAGCATACTCGGCAGCGCGTTTCATAAAGTCGATGGCATCTTGCGTGCTTACTTGTTTCATGTAATCCGTGCCTTGACTTCTGCCATTGAATTTTACATAATAAGCAGCCTCTTGGCGAGCAATTTCAAATACGCCTTTCAAGTGTTTTTCTGCCTTTTCATTCTGCCCTATTTCGTGGTAAATCATAGCCATGCTGAATTTAACATTTCCTTTGGTAAGCAAAACATCTTCTGGCAATACCTCTGAGCAACGATCTAATAAAGCACCGGCTCTTTTTCTGTATTCAGCAGTTTTAGCTTGTACCTCTGCACCAGAAAGGGTAGAGTCTTTAAATTTCATTTCTTCAATTTTATTGACATATGTACCAGCCAAAGAAACAAATAATTGTTGCAAAGTAGAAGGTACAATTTCAGCTTTATCATCTAGGAAGAAATGTTTCTTTTTATTCAAACCACTGTATTGGTATTGGTGCATTAGGTTATCGTATAGCACATCTTCGTTCACACGCGTAACATCGTTTCTGCTTTGTTGGGTCTTCACTGGAATTAATTGGTACACCAAACCTCTGCGTTCAAAATAAGGCTCCATGTTTAGGAAACCATCGCTGCCCGAAGTGGTTGTGAAACAGATAGGGCGTTTCCAACCTCTTTCGGCATTGGTAGCCACTAAATCTAATAATACCAAATCGCCTTTGTTTAATCCTCTGCCTGGAAAATTAATGGTGATTTCGGAAACCACATTGGCAGTATCTTTTATGCCCATTCTATAGGCTGCTTGTTTGCTAATACGGGTTGGCAAAGTAAATTGGCGGGTGTTAAAAGTAGGCGTTTTGCTATTCAATAATTGGTTTAAGAAAGCTCTTAAATCCATTGGTTTTTTATTGGGGTTGTTACCATCAAACTGGAAGTAATCGTTAATGCCCGCATCTAATTGATGTTTGGTAACAGTAAGTGGCAGCGGATCGCTTTCGTATACTTTGGTTAGCAAGACTTGAGAGTACCAATCTGTAGGCAATAAACTTTGGTTAATAATTCTTACATCGGTTCGTATGCCTTCTACATTTTGGGCATACCATAGCGGGTAAGTATCGTTATCTCCGTTGGTAAATAAAATGGCATTAGGAGGGCAAGAGATCAGGTAATCTTTTGCAAAATCAATACCTAAGTATCTTTGGCTTCTATCGTGGTCGTCCCAACCTTGTTGGCCCATAATTACAGGTGCACTTAAAGATAGTATACCTGCTAATACTGCGGCACCTGTGGCACCCATTTTATTTTTTAATTTATCCCAAATAAACAATACTCCTAAGCCTATCCAAATACAGAAAGTTTGGAAGGAACCTACATGCGAATAGTCTCTTTCTCTTGGCTCAAAAGGAGGTTGATTTAAGAAGATAATAATTAAGATACCAGTGAACACAAATAACACTGTTGTAACAATGGCATCGTTTTTACTTTTCTTGAAATGGAAAATCAAACCAAATATGCCTAAAATTAAAGGTAAGAAATAGTATTTATTTTTGGCTTGGTTGTGTTCCATATAGTCGGGTTGACCGCCTTGTGGTCCTAGTCGCATATTGTCTACCAAAGGTATACCGCTTATCCAATTACCATCAGTATACATATTAAAACTATGGCCTTGTTTATCGTTTTGGCGACCAGCAAAATTCCACATAAAGTATCTAAAATACATGTGACCGAGTTGGTATCTGAACAAGAATGCCAAGTTGTTCATCATAGTTGGTTTTTCGGCTTTGGCTTCGGCCAACTGATTGCTAAGACCTTCTCTTTGTTTTGGATCTTGCGTTTGCTGCACTTGTTGCTCGAGCTGATTGATTAAATTCTCTTGCTCCGTCATACCACTCCAAAAGCGGTAACCACTTTCGCCACCCTCTTTATTCATATCACCCATTCTTGGTAGGAAAGTGCAATAGGATTTATCGTACACATATTCCTGTCTTGTTCCAATTTGGGTATATTCTGTAGAATCTTTTCTGTAAATAGCGCTTCCTTCGTCAATTTGAGGATATCCATTATCATCGTATGCAACTGGGGCGTTGTAGTATGGTCCGTAAGCCAAGGGGCGATCGCCATACTGCTCACGGTTAATATAACTCAATAAATTGAAAGGCTCTTCCGGATTGTTCATGTCAATTGGAGGATTGTCCGCAGAGCGAACTACCACCATGGCATAACTGCTATAACCCAATAAAATATAAGCAATACAAATAAAGGCTAAATTCCATAGGCGATGCAATTTTACTTTGGCAAAGTAATAGATGCCACCTGCTGTGATACCCACTAATAATATCAATGCAAACATGGAGCCCGAGCCAAAACCAAAGCCCATGGTATTTACAAAAAATAAATCCATTTTGGCCATAAGATTAGGAACACCTGGAATGATGCCTTTTTGAACAAAGAATAAAACACCAAGACCACCAAAGAAAGTATACGCCAAACCTTTATTAGAGTATGTGTAATTTTTAAAATAATAAATAAAGGCCACGGCTGGTATCACCAATAAGTTCAATAAGTGGGTACCAATTGCCAAACCAATGAAGTAGAAAATAAGGATTAGCCATTTATCAGCATAAGGGCTATTGCTTTCTTCCCAACGCAAGGCAGCCCAAAAAGTAAATGCTGTGAAGAAGGATGACATGGCATAAACCTCTGCTTCTACTGCGCTGAACCAAAATGAATCGCTGAAAGTAAGCGCCAATGCGGCTACTACACCACTGGCAAAAATAGCAATTCTGTTGCCAGTGCTATCATTGTCTTTGCCTACAATTTTGCGAGCAAAGTGTGTGGTAATCCAAAAAGTAAACAACACTGTTAATGCACTACAAATAGCACTTAAGGTATTTACCATAATAGATACTTCCGGTTTGGTGGAAGCAAACATGGCAAATAAGCGACCCATTAATAAAAAGAAGGGTGCACCAGGTGGGTGAACCACTTGTAATTTATCAGAGGCCGAAATAAACTCGCCACAATCCCATAAACTCACGGAAGGCTCCAGTGTCATATAATACACAGTAAGGGCCACTACAAACATTAGCCAACCAATGAGGTTGTTGATTACTTTATACTTCATAAATAATTGTTAAAAAAAATAATTAGGGAACGAAAATAAGTAAAAAGGCGTTTGTTTGGAAATTTAGTTAAGGTAAAGTTCAATAAATTCATCAGAAAGCTATTCACAGCAGGGTTTTTCAACATAAAAATGGTCGGTTTAAGATTTATAATAATGCACAAATTCATGGTTAATTATTTTGATTTTTTTGCAATCCATTGTTTACTTATTTTCTTATTTCCATCCTTTTACGTTTGGGATGCAAGAAAGTTCAATTGAAGTAAAAAAATAATTGAAGGAAATATTCTAATAAAGTTATGATAGATGACGTCAAAAAAAAAGTCCCGGAATTTTATCTCCGAGACTTTTCCCAATTATAATTATATCAACAGAAATAGAACTTTATTTTTCTATCTTTAAACCTACTACATTATCTGTGCCATCTGGGTTTTTTCCTTCAATCAGAATAGCACCCTCGGAATTTTCAAGAATGTTTATTAAATTCTGTATACTAAACACGCTTTGCTTGTCTATTTTAGTAATCACAAAACCCACTGCTAATTTACCTTTAAATGGTCCGTTGCCAATACTTTGAACCTTTATACCGTTTTTAATACCTAGTTTATCTTTTTCTTCCTTGCTTAAGGTTGCAAAAGTGGCGCCTTTAATGGTATTTACTTCAGATTTATCTGCCATGGTGGGAGTTTCTTTTCCATCTAAACCTTTTAGAACTGCAGTAATTTCTTTGATATCGCCTTTGCGATTAATAGTAAGGGTAACTTTATCTCCTGGGCGGAACTTACCAATTTCTTCTTGCAGGCCTGAAACACTGTTTACTTCAACACCATTGACCTTGTCTATTACATCGCCTTTTTTAACACCTGCTTTACCTGCAGAGCCATTTTCAGTTACCTCTTGTACCAATACACCTTTCAGTTCCTTCAAACCTTCTTTCTCGGCCAATTCCTGATTGATTTCTAAAATGGCCACGCCCAATACTCCTCTTTGTACTTTGCCGAATTTCAATAAATCATCCATTACTTTTTTAACGAGGTTAACAGGAATAGCAAAACCATAACCCGTATAACTTCCAGTTTGCGAAGCAATGGCTGTATTAATACCTATGAGTTGGCCATTGGTGCTTACCAATGCACCACCACTATTGCCCGGATTAATGGCAGCATCTGTTTGTATAAAGTTTTCTATGGCATATTGGTTTTCTTCGCTTCTTAACAAATCAATGCTGCGACCTTTGGCACTAACAATACCAGCGGTAACAGTGCTGGTAAGATTCATAGGATTGCCCACTGCTACTACCCATTCGCCAACCTTTACTTGGTCGCTATTGCCAAAGGACATGAAGTTTAAATTATTTTCATTTATTTTTAACAATGCCAAATCTGTCGTCTTGTCAGTGCCTATTAGCTCAGCAATATAAGTGCGCTTATCATTCATGGTAATTTCGATTTTGCTGGCGTTGTCTATCACGTGGTTATTAGTTACTATATAACCATCTTGTGTAATTATAACGCCACTTCCAGTTGCAATTCCAGGACCGCGTGGTGCATCAAAATTGAAACCATGGTCTTTAAAAAATTCAAATGGGTCAATCTGCCCGTTTTGGTTTTTTTGAGCACTTGGTTTTTCGGCCTCAAAATGAGATTTAATGTGCACAACTGCAGGGGTACTTGTTTCAGAAACTTTTACAAAATCGAAACCTACTGAGGCTTCTTTAGAAGAGAACATGCTTGCAAAACGAGCGTTGCGTTGTTGCATGTCCTCAAAATTAGAAGGATGGTTGTAATTGTTTAGTAAATGATTGATGCCAACACCAAAGATAGCACCTAGTGCCGCAATGGTAAAAATGCCTAATATTTTTTTCATAGAGATTGAGAATGTTTTAAAAAAATTTTTTCAAAAAATGTTCCAATTTTTTTTAATTACTTTTGTCAACGCAAATTGATAAAAAATTAGTGTATCTAATTTACCTTTATCGATTAACCCGTATTAATAAACCATAAACAGTTGCTGGGGAAGAAGAAATTAAATGATGAGCAATTAATTGTCGCTATCAGGAATGGCGATAAGGATGCCGTCGTTCAGTTATACAAAGACAATTATATGGCCATACGGAATTACATTTTGAAAAATAGCGGTAATAAAGACGATGCCGAAGACATATTGCAGGATGCTTGTGTGGCAGTATGGGAAAAAATTAAGAACAACGAACTTGAATTAAAGGCCCGTCTGAGTACTTTTGTCTTTGCCATTAGTAGAAATTTGTGGTTGAAACGCTTGAATAAATTAGGAAGACAAAGTCATATTGATGACATACACACTGAAAATATGGCAGTGGTGGAAGACAGTTTTGCCAGTGAGAATCGAAAAATTGTAATGAAGATGATGGATAAATTGGGGACTAATTGCAAAGAACTTTTGTTGTTGTTTTATTTCGAAGGATTTGATATGGCCACCATTGCACAGAAATTGCAGTACAATAATGCAGATACAGCCAAGGCTAAGAAACACCAGTGCTTTAAACAATTGCAGGAGCATGTTCTAAATGGTTATAACAAACAAGATTTAATCTGAATATAATTGATTGAGCACCATAACAATATCGAACTTTTTGATTTATACCTTAATAATGGTTTAAGCCACGATGAAGGGGTGAAATTTGATGAAAAATTATTGAATGACACTTCTTTTAACGAGGCTTTTATTTTGTATAAAACTATGACCTTAGGGATTAAAGATTATGGTAAGGCCGAATTGAAAAATTACATCAAACAGAATGCAGGCACACAAAATGGCGATAATAGATTAAAAGTAATGCGCACCTTGTATGCGGTTGCTGCTTCCGTTGTATTGATTGTAGGTTTGGTATTTGTGTTTCAGCAATTTGGAAATACAAGTAATAATAAGAAAATGGAGATTGCTGCTACACCAGAACCCGTTATAGTGCCAGCGGATACCATCAGCAGACCTAATTTAACCTTCATGGAGCTAGAAGAGGCTAAAAAAGAAGAAGTACAGCCAATGGATATGGCTAAGGTGGAATCTGACAATATAGCGGCACCTCCAATTGCAAGCAACGATGACTTAGATTCGAAAGACATCTATACGTTTGAAGGAGCAGGAGCAAGCGCGCCCTCTGTGGATACTGAGGGTTATAAAATTGTTTCAGAAAAAAAATTAAGTGATACCATTTTATATGCTTTTTATTTGGACATTGTGAGTTTGGACGATGTAAAAATAGAGAGCAAAAAAAGTAAAGAAAATTTCTCTAAAAAGTCTCTACCTGGTGTTTATAACAACAAGAATAACAATAAAAAAACTCAAACAGATTCGGAAGACGATACCACTTCATTTAAGAAATTAAAAAACGGAGCGGTTAAAAAGGATCAGTATACCATCGAATATTGGCAATCGCCTATTAATTTTAAGGGTTATAAACTGGTGAATTCCACTTTGCAGTTGTATGGGTTGGGCGAGACGGCCACAGTGCGTTTATTCAAAATAGAATTCCAATTGTATTTGCGCATGAATGGTGCTGTTTATCAATTAAAAAATTGTCCAGATGGTTGCGGTTTTTCTATTTTGCAAGATGAAGATATGAGGCAATTAATTTTGGATCAAAAATAAATGAAGTTACCATTTACAAAATACCAAGGTGCGGGGAATGATTTTATTCTGATAGATAATAGAGATAGGCGCTATGAAAATTTGAATGTGGCCCAGTTGTGTCATCCAAAATTTGGAATAGGGGCAGATGGTTTAATGCTGTTGCAAAATACCGAAGAATACGATTTTGAAATGGTGTATTATAACAGCGATGGCAATATTAGCACCATGTGCGGCAATGGAGGCAGATGCATTGTGGATTTTGCTAAATCATTGCATATTTTTGAAAAGGATACTAAATTTAAAGCAATAGATGGTGGGCACCATGCCCATTGGTATGTAAATAAGGTGGAATTGCAAATGCAAAATGTCGCCAAGGTTAATGCACTAAATGCTGCATATGAATTGAATACTGGATCGCCACATTATGTATTATTTGTACAGGATGTAGATGCTATTGATGTATTTAATGAAGCCCGCAAAATTCGTTATAATTCAACCTATGCCAAAGAAGGTATTAATGTTAATTTTGTTCAAATACTTTCAGATACGACTCTAAAAGTGCGCACTTACGAAAGAGGGGTGGAAAATGAAACCTTGAGTTGTGGCACTGGTGTCACAGCTTGCGCCATTGCTTATTCTTTTCATGTGAATGCGCAAGATGGGGTGAAAAAAATAGACATAGAAACACCTGGAGGACAATTGGAAGTGCAATTTCAAGTATACCAAGGACATTATGAGAATGTCTGGTTAATCGGTCCTGCAACGCCCGTTTTTGAGGGTTCGGTTTCTCTTTAAAAATAGTCAACTTAGTTGACGTATTTAAATAAATCCAAAAAAGTTGGAAATTTAGATTTTCTTTGTCATTATTATTTTTCTTATGCAACAGGGGCTCAAAAATAAATTACAAGGTACTGCATGCTTCCTGCTGTATGCATTCATTTTTGTTTTGTTTACGTTTCCGCTTGTTAAAAATTTTGGCACGCAGTTTTTTGGAATCCCCTTTTATGGTGATTCAACTTCTTATATCTGGAGTATTTGGCATTTTAGGTATGCCGTGCTAAATGGCAGCAACCCAATGGCCACCCACATGTTGTTTTATCCAATGGGCTCAAGTATTTTAATGCACAGTTCCGTGCCCATTGCTGGTCTGCTGAATGTGGCAATAAACAATGCTGTGTTTACCATGAATTTGGTTTTGTTATTGAGTTTTGCTTTCAGTGGTTTGGGTGTTTTTAAGTTGCTCAGGTATTTTAAAGTCACCATGTTTTTGAGTGTTTTAGGCGGATTTATTTATGCGTATTTTCCTTATAAAACTGCCCATTTGCCTGAGCATTTTAATTTGGAATTAACGGCATTGATACCATTTTTTATTTTATATATTTTAAAGGCTTTTCGCTTTGAGCCGGGACGGTTTGTACCCATAATTATTTCTAAAAAATACTTTTTTGTATTGCTTTCTTTGAGCATTCTTAGTTTGTTATCGGATTATTATTATTCCATTTATGTATTTTATTTTGGTTTGTTGTTTTGCACTATTAATAAATGTTATCCTTATTTTAAGAAATTCTCTGCTAAAAAATGGATGTGGTTTATTCTTATTTTATTTGTTGGCGGTCATTTTATAATGCGAGGTTTAAATTTGCTTGGGGCCGATGACAAAGGGGCTCTGTGGTGGAGTGCAGATATTGCTTCATTGTTTGTGCCGGGCACCAATAGTTGGGTTTATAGCCATTTTAACTTGGTTCAGGAATATCCTCAACACTTTTTTAGATATCCTAAAAGTGTAGAATTTGTAATGTTTTTAGGCTTTGGTTTTTTTATTTTAATAACAGTTTTTTTTGTAAAACTACACACCTTGAAGGTTGATTATCAAATTCGCTTAATGGCCATTGCATCCTTGGTGTTTTTGCTCTTCTGTTTTCCCGAATTTAAAGTGCTAGGGCACCGTTTGTTTTACAATATTTTCGGACTTATTTATTATATTCCATTTTTAAACAATGTACGAACTCCACCCAGATATGAGTTGATGTTCATGGTTCTTTTTTTGCCAGTACTCATGAAACATTTGTCGATGTTTTGGAACCGTGCAGGTTATAAAAGAATAATGGTTGCCGCCGGTATACTCCTTTTTATTGAATACTATCCTCGTTCATTTGAATTCCAAGACAGCAAAGAAATTCCATTGGTATACCAACAATTAAGAGAAAAACCAGAAGGTGCTATTCTGCCAATTCCATTTGGTTTTAGAGATGGTATTAGATTAGAGGGTGATTTTAATACCAATCATTTTTTATACCAAACAGTGCATCAAAAACCCATAATAGGTGGTTATTTATCCCGATTGAGCGAGGCCAATTTTGCGCAGTTGGATAGTAATAGTACTGCACAAGATTTGTATCAATTAATGGCGCATAAAAAGATTCAGCAAGCACAACTCAATAGCTTTCATCTACCCGTTAAATACATTGTTATTGAACCTGAAAAAAGTTATAGTTTCGAACAATACATTGATACTGTTGCTCAACAAAAAATAAAACGCAAAACCAAAGTTGAAAATTACGTTTTATACGAATTGTATTAGTCCTTTTATTAATTAAACTAAGCGCTTAATTCGGCAGTAGGAGCAATTTTTTTAACCAAACCTTGCAATACTTTACCAGGACCTAATTCAATAAAATTGGTAGCGCCATCTCTTACCATTGCTTGTACACACTGGGTCCATTTTACAGGGGCTGTTAATTGTTTTAATAAATTTTCTTTAATGGCTGATGGGTCGCTAACTGCCGTGGCCGTTACATTTTGGTAAACAGCGCATATAGGGGTGTTGAATACAGTTTGTTGAATGGCAAGTGCTAATTTTTCTTCAGCTGGTTTCATTAATGGTGAGTGAAAGGCGCCACCTACAGGCAATACCAATGCGCGTTTTGCACCTGCCGCTTTTAATTTTTCGCAGGCTTCATTAATGGCCTCTATGTCGCCAGAAATAACCAATTGACCTGGGCAATTGTAGTTGGCAGGCACTACTATTCCACTTGTAATTGTTGCACAAATTTCTTCTACTTTTTCATCTTCTAGTCCTAGCACAGCAGCCATGGTGCTGGGTTTTAATTCGCAGGCTTCTTGCATGGCAAGCGCTCTTTGATAGACCAGTTTTAAAGCATCTTTGAAGGTGAGGGTATTGTTTGTTACCAACGCAGAAAATTCGCCAAGACTATGACCTGCAACCATATCGGGTTGGAAATCAGAGCCCAAACATTTTGCAGCGATAACAGAATGTAAAAAAATGGCTGGTTGAGTAATATTGGTTTTTTTCAAACCCTCATCAGTGCCATTAAACATTTCATCTGTAATTCGAAAACCTAGGATGGTATTGGCTTGTTCAAATAAGGTTTTGGCCAATTCTGAGTGGTCGTATAGGTCTTTGCCCATTCCTACAAATTGAGCGCCTTGGCCTGGAAATATATATGCTTTTTTCATGTGTACTACTCTTTTTAATCTGACACAAATGTAATTAATCGAAATAATTTATCCATTATGATTGAAAATAATTTAATATTGAGCTATTAAAATACATACAATATGAGAGAATATCTACTACTTTTTAGAGGCCAGGCTTTTAATGGAGCATTAGCGCTCATGAAACGCATTTTACTTTCCAATATTCTGATTGTGGTTCTGATGAGTATTGTAGCCACATCTGCCATCTTTCCTTTGTTGCTGAATGGTTTTGGATGGACAATTGCAGACGTGGCAGGATTAAAAGATAAAATGCAGGATGTTTTTAAAGCCCTATCTGAAGGCGGCAATCCGTGGGATGTAATTGGGCAGTTGTTCGGTCAGATTAATTATGCTTTTTTAGCCCTTGCTGCTTTGCTGGGTGTTTTGTTTTCGGTATACCAATACGTCACACTTTTTAAATTGAATGACAATGAAGTGCGAACAGGGAACAGAAATGTTTTAGATGCTTTCAAAATGGGGTTCAGTGAGAAAATAATAGCCATGCTCGGTCTTTATTTTATTTTATTTCTAATATTTGCAGTTGGTATTGGTGTTTATATTTTTGCTTTGGTATTAATATCGGGTGTTTCTAAATTCATGGCTGTATTGCTGGGGTTCTTTCTGTTTTTTGTATTGATAGGTTTTATCATCCGCTTTGCGATAGCACCTTCGGCATTAATACATGGCAATATGGGTGTATTTGAATCCATACAATTTTCAATGCAAAAAATAACTTGGAAGCGAGCTGGCATATTATTTTTAATGGGTCTTGTGATGATAGTAGCTTCAATGATAATAGGAGGTATACTCGGCAGCGTTATTGCAATGGCGGGGTTAAGCAATGCTACCACAACACCTATTTTTATGCTGAATCAAGTTATTCAATCAGCCATTGGTGCCATTGTTGGTTCATTTATGTATGCAGCTTACACGGCTTTGTATTTTCGCTACAGCGATGATGAACGTGATGAAATAGCCAATGTGGAAGATCATTTGATTAATTAGTGCAACTTACATGCACATCAATCAAATGATTGCCGGCTACTTTTGAGTCCACATCACCTTTGATATCGTACCCTTTTTGAGGTAAATAAGTAAGGGTAATATCATTGTTATTAATTTTACTGTTTGATTTTACAACCAGCGTAATTTTTTCAATTGTATGCTCTGGATTGTACATGACTTCAGCTAATTGTAAATGTAAATTTTCATTTGCGGCACTGTAGGTTATAAATGTAAACCCTCTCTCGGAGTGTAAAGTGTCAGCTTCGTATTGATCTTCTTGCTGAGGTTTTATGGCAGAAAAAGTTTTGAAAGCTTGAAGTTCTTTATCCCAGGCAGGATTTTTTTCTTCGTTGCTATACACATTCTCACCATCCATGATTGTTTTTGTTAGGCCAATGTGTTGCACAGTTAAAAGATTAACCTCTTTATTGAAAAAATTTTGAAAATCAAAAATGTTGCTTTTTTTTATAGGTGCTATTGTGTTATTACAGCCCACAAAAAGTAGAATGAAGGCAGCAAAACTTAAAATTGTTTTAAAAGTCATTTCATTAAATGTTCCAGATTTTAATTTGATTCAATATTGTATTTAAAATAGTAAATCGCCATCCATTTCTAAAGGTTTTTCTAAAGCCATTAACTTTAAAATGGTAGGCGCTACATCTGCCAGTTTACCTTTGTTTGGAATAGATTTGCATTTATCGCTAATGATAAAACAAGGCACAGGATTCATGCTGTGTGCTGTATTGGGTGTACCGTCTATATTTTTAGCTTCATCTGCATTGCCATGGTCGGCTAAAATGATAAATTGGTAACCATATCCCAAACCTTTTTCTACAATGCGTTTAACACATCCATCCACCGTTTCGGCAGCTTTAATAATGGCTTGCCACACACCGGTATGACCAACCATATCCGTATTGGCAAAGTTCAAACAAATAAAGTCGTGTTGCTCTGTTGCAATGGCTTCCAGTATTTTTTCTGTTAAAGGTAATGCACTCATTTCTGGCTGTAAATCGTAGGTGGCTACTTTAGGAGATGGTTCCATGATGCGGGTTTCACCTTCAAATGCTTGTTCTCTGCCGCCTGAGAAAAAGAATGTAACGTGCGGGTATTTTTCTGTTTCTGCCGAGCGTAATTGGGTATAACCTTTATCACTCAAAACTTCGCCAAGGGTATGGTGTGTGTGTTGTGTCTTAAAAACAATGTTGACGTTTTTATAGGTCTCGTCATACTCAGTCATGGTCGTATAATTCAACTGTAGTTTTTTCATGCCATTTTCTGGCACATCCATTTGGGTAAGAACTTGCGAAATCTGTCTTCCTCTGTCGGTTCTGAAATTAAAACAGAAGACGGCATCCTCGTTTTTTATACTTGTTAAAGCATCGCCATCTTCATTTGTTATTAGGCTTGCATTAATAAATTCATCGGTATGCGAGGCCGCATAATTGGCTTCTATTGCAGCACTTGCCGAAGGGTATTTTTCGCCAACAGAATTTACCATTAAGTTATAAGCCAAAGCCGTTCTTTCCCAACGTTTATCACGGTCCATGGCATAGTAGCGACCTATTACACTGGCAATTTTAGCACCGGTGCCTTCAATTGCTTTTTCTAAAGTTTGAATAAATTCTATTCCGCTGTGTGGGTCGGTATCGCGACCATCAGTAAACGCATGTATAAAAATATTTTGAAGGCCTTTGGTACTTAAAATTTTACACAAGGCAATCAGATGGTCTATGCTACTGTGCACACCGCCGTTACTTACCAACCCCATGAGGTGCAAAGGCTTATTATTCTCAATGCAATATTGAGCAATATTGTTTAATGTTTCATTATTAGCAGCAGAACCATCGTCAAATTGTTTATTAATAAGTGCTAATTGTTGCCATACTATTCTGCCAGCTCCAAGGTTCATATGCCCCACTTCGCTATTGCCCATTTGCCCTAATGGCAGGCCTACCGCATTTCCAAATGTGGTAAGTGTAGTGTTTGGAACAGTTGTATAAAGCGAATCAACAAAAGGTGTATTGGCATTGTATATAGCATCTGTAAAATCTTTTTTTCCGATGCCCCATCCATCTAAAATCATGAGGAAAGCTCTTTGCTTTTTTTCCATGTGGCAAAGGTAATGAATTGAATGTTGCCTATATTAGACTTTCTTCGTCTTTAAAAAACACACTTTTATCTTTAATATAGGTTTTTGTTCATAAAGGAAATGATTCTTATTGGTGAAATAATGCAAATTTGTAGATGAGATGAAAGTGTGCTTTCATTTAAAAGTTTAATTCAAATATGAAGCGTGTTCATTACATCAGTTACGGAGAAGTTAAAACCGGCGGATACCGACATGAAAAATGTTTGTTCGATGCTTTAAGTTCTTATGTTGAAACCCAAGGGGGTGTTGAAAAAAAGTTAATCAGAAGAAACCGTTTATTTAAATCCTATTGGGCTTATTTAGATCTCGTGTTTTGGTCGTTTTTCAAAAGCAATGCCGATATTAATATTGTTACTGCAAGAACATCTATTTCTGCTATTATTCGCAACTGGTTTACTAAAAATGAAGTTTGGATTGTGCTGCATAATTACGATGAGCGAGACGGAAAAACGGAACGTATGAAAGCTTATTACGATTTGTTGTTTCAGTATTTGCGAAAAATAAAACACAAGCGGTTTAAAATTATAACAGATGCGCCCTATTGGGTAAAGTTTTTTAAGGAGCAGCAAGAACTTAGAAATGTCTATTTATTCCCCAATTTTTTTGATTTAGAAATTTATAAACCATACCGTACGAATAAAAAGGAACCTTGGGTTTTTATGGGACAATGGAGTTCTAAAAACGATGAACAAATTATTACTTTAGCAAAATCTTTAAGTGCACTTGGTTATCATTGTTACTTTTCAACACTAGATATTTCAAGTGTGCAATCCTATAATCAATATTATGAAATAATTAACTTTAGAACGTTGGAAAATTACCTTGAACAAATGTCCAGAGCCAGCTGCACTTTGGCACTTACAGGTATTAATGAAGGTTGGAACAGAATAGCACATGAAAGTCTGTTAGTTAATACACCAGTACTTGGTTTTAAGCGAGGCGGGCTGGGCGATTTGTTGAAAGAAAGTAACAGTGTCGTTGTTAATTCAATCGAAGAGGCTTATAATTGCATTGAAGGAAATATATGGGTATTACCCGATGAGAATTTCCTAGAAAAGTACAGCAAGAATAATACATTGGAATATATTAAGTCAATATGCAACAACCATTAGTATCCATTCTTATACCAGCTTTTAATGCAGATAGAACGATTGCAAGTGCAATTAAGAGTTGTACAAAGCAAACCTATGCCAATATCGAAATAATTATTGTTAATGATGGTTCTGTGGATTATACCATTGATGAAATTAATAAGTTTGGGAAAATAATTTTTATTAATAATGCAAGCAATGAAGGCATTGCCAATTCTAGAAATAAACTCTTAAAAGCAGCTAAAGGTGAATACGTAGCATGGTTGGATGCGGATGATATTATGGCGTCCGACCGCATAGAAAGACAACTCAATTTTTTGTTAAAAAATCCTACAATCGATATAGTTGGAAGTTGGATTACTACAGATAGTAAGTCTATTTCATTCAAAAAAATTCCTACTGGAGATAAGCTTATCAAGGCTCATTTATGGTTTAAGAACTGCCTTATTCAGCCGAGTATTATGAGTAAAAATTTTTATGTAAAGGAAAATATTTTTTATAACTCAGAGTATGATTATATGGAAGATTATGAGTTGTGGTATCGCCTTTTGAAAATTAAAAAGTTTGCAAACATTCCGGTATTTCTTACAAAGTACCACATGCCTTCTTCTAGTAATATTCAGCAAAAATTAGCCAATTATCATTTCGAGGAGAAGCTCAATAAGTTATGGCAAATAAAATGGAACGAATTGCAAACGGATATTACAGATAATCAAAAAAGGGTATTACAAACCTTCCTTTATAAGTTCGAGAAATTAAAATGGTCGGAAGTAAAAGAAGTAAGAAAAATATTTGGGTTACTAAAAAACAATGACAATGCTTTGATGATACATTATTATCGCTTATTGCTTTTTACGCGCTTGCCATTCATGAAGAAAATTGCCAATTTTGATTTGTTGGTTTCAGTTTTCTGGTATCCAGCTATGAAAATTAAATATTTAGTTTAAGAGAATTTATTTCAAAGTTTGAAATACAATTAAGCTCATTAAATACGCAAACCCACTCATGTATAAAAATTGCACAAAGGGCCATTTTAAAGATTTCGTTTCTCTATAGGTTACTGCTAAAGTGCTGATGCATTGCATAGCAAATGCATAGAACACCAGAAGTGAAAGAACAACCGCGATGCCATAAGTTTTTTCGCCTGTTTGGGCATTAGTTTGCTTGGCAAGTGTACCCGAAATAACCGATTTGTCATCTGTATTGCCAACGGAATAAATGGTGGCAATGGTGCCAACAAAAACCTCGCGAGCGGCAAAACTTGTAATGAGGGCTATGCCAATTTTCCAATCGTATCCCAATGGCTGTATGGCTGGTTCTATGCTTTTTCCTAACATGCCTGCATAGCTAGCTTCTAATTTCTCCGACTGTATTTTTAATTCCTTGTCTACCCCATTATAAGTGCTGTACTTAGTCGCTATTGCATCGAATTTTTCTGATGGTCCGTGGCTGGCCAAAAACCATAGAATAACACTCACAATTAAAATTATTTTACCAGCATTGAAAACAAAATCCTTGGTTTTTAATTTCAGCGTGATGGCAATATTTCGCCATTTTGGCAAGCGATAATCTGGTAACTCCAACACAAAAAAACTTTTCTGTTTTTGTTTTAAAATAAGTTTAAAAATAAAAGCAAATAATAAGGCCACAATAAATCCAATAATATACATGGCCAATATCAACAAGCCTCGCAAATCTATGAGTGCAGAAGTATTTTGAATAAAGAGTAAACCGGCCAATAATGTATAAACGGGTAAGCGTGCAGAGCAACTCATTAAAGGGGTTACAAGTATGGTAATCAATCGATCTTTCTTATTCTCAATATTGCGTGTCGCCATAATAGATGGAATAGCACAGGCCATGCTGCCTATCAATGGTATTACCGATTTGCCATTGAGCCCAAATTTGCGCATAAGCCTATCTGTAATAAAGCTTACACGGGTCATGTAACCACTGTCTTCTAACAAAGCCAGAATAAAAAATAAAATAATAATTTGTGGCAGAAAAACCATTACACCAGCCAGCCCCGGTAAAATACCATCGCATAATAATTGCGAAAAAGTATTATCTGGCAAAGTATCTTTTAAAGAAATGGTCAACCAAGTAAATAGTGCTTCAATCCAGCTTTTAGGAAATTCTGCAAGGCGAAAAATAGATTGAAAAATGACAAATAGGGTGCCAAAAAATATTAGAAAACCCCAAATAGGATGCAATAAAACACTGTCAATTTTTTGAGTAATACTTTTCTTGTTGAACTCTTTTTTAAGGGTAGATTCAACCACTATTTCATGAATAATATTAAATCTGTTGGAGGTTTCATCAGCAATTGTCTTGTCACTGAATGGCACTATTTCCTTAAAAATAGTTAAATACTCATTGTCTAATTCATTGGATTTGAATTTCGAAAAAAAAGATTGCCATTTGTAATAGGGAGTACCTGTTTCGGAATTGAAGGCAATTAATTTATTTTGCTCCTCGGTAGGTGCAAAAAAACTGCGCTGCACAGCCATTTTGCTTTTTAAAATGGCCAATTTTAATTGCGAAATACCCTTGCCACTTCGCGCATTTATAGGGTTAACCAAAGATTGCAGAGAAAGTGATAATTGG
This sequence comes from Bacteroidota bacterium, assembly GCA_025354385.1. GTDB lineage: Bacteria > Bacteroidota > Bacteroidia > NS11-12g > UBA955 > JABMMZ01. The sequence continues at coordinate 53,452 of JANXMZ010000071.1, read as the reverse complement.
GATACATCAATGTCAATCTTTTTTTTCTCTAACATGTCTAACATGTTCAAAGCTATGAGTGTTGGGATACCTAAATCGGCAATCTGGGTATATAGCAGCAAATTTCTTTCAAGGTTACTAGCATCGGCTACAAATAGAATGGCATCTATCGCATTGGCATTGTGATTTAATAGAAATTGTGTGGTAATTTGTTCATCTTCCCCATTGGGATACAAACTGTAAGTACCGGGTAAATCTGTAATATTAACTTTTGTAGAATCCTCAATAAAAAATCCCTTTTTCTCCTCAATGGTCGTTCCTGGTAAATTGCTCACCTTTTGGTTTTGCCCAGTAAGTGTATTAAATAAAGTGGTTTTGCCTGTATTCGGATTGCCGACCAATACAATATGAATGGGTTGTTCGTCCAAATTATTTGAGTTCGACAATTAGTTTAAGTGCCTCCTCTTTTCTCAATCCTAAAGTGTATCCATCAATATCAAAAGCAATGGGGTCACCAAAAGGAGCCTTAAAAAGCATTTGAATATCTTTGCCACAATAGCAGCCCATTTCAAGCAGTTTGCACTGTAAGTCGCAATATATCACTTCTGTGATTACTGCCTTTTCACCTTTTTTTAAATCCGCTGCTGTCATTGAAATAGAGGTGCAATTTAGAATATTTCTAAATAATATCTAAATTTATTTAATTGATAGCCGTCATGTTTTAAAAATTAGTTATTGGGATATCCAATTAATCTATTATTAAATTTTAATCTTTAATGCCAGCCTTCTTCAAACGGTCTTTTTCCTCTGCTCCAAGGGTATTGATGTAATTTTGAATAAGGGCATTGAAACTTGCGTCTTTTTTAAAGTCTTTTAACACATCACCACATGGACCAGAAAGACGGGCATTGTATGTAAGTGTTGCGGAAATCAAATTTTTTACAATGGTTTCATCGCAAACATGTAGGCGCTTTAATGCATTGGCTGCATTGGCTCGGGTTCTGAATTCATAATTGGGGCTGCATAAAATAGTAAGCGCAGCTTTTGAATTATTCGCTGGGTTATACAAATATTCATACTCTAAAAATTTAACCCTTACATTATTGCTTATGCCGTAAACATTGGTAAGCGTAGATAAATATTTTTGTTTTTCTTTTGCGCTTAGGTCATTGCATTTCATCAGTTTATCTAGGCTGTTTTCAACTACTGCGTAACTGCTGTCTTGTAAAAGTGTCGCAAAAATAGAAACTTGATCTTTTACTGTAGAATCTGCAGCAATGAAGGCGTTCTTTACCTCTGGACGGTCTTTAATAATATTAACGGCATACCATTTGTTCAAAGATTTTTGATTGGCCAATTGTTTGGCAATTTCCGCTCGTATTCCAAAATGTTTTTCTGCAGCATAACGCGCTTGCAGAAAGTTAACTTTTTCGGCAAATGGAGTGCTGCTTAAACCAACAATTGCATCATAACGATCTATCATAAACTTAGCAGAGGTAGCTTGAGCCATTAGCTCATCTTTACCTTTTTTAAAGTCCATTTTTTTCATCACTCTGCTCTCTTCATCTATTAAAACAAAAGCAATATCTTCTCCATTTTTATTAGGTATGTTAATGGTTTGCATAGACGTATCCATTACCATGATGGTATCGCGAAATACGTTGCCATTTTTAAAATACAAGGCAAATACCATTGGCATTTTAAAGTATCTAATATGACCATCTGTTTTTTGTGTTTGTTGAATATTGAAATGGGTGACATTTTTTTCGGAAGTATAATTTACTTTGTAATGAGGTTCGCCACCGCGGTATATCCACTCATCAAAAAACCAGTCATAATTCATACCCAATTTATCTTTTAATGCTTTTTGGAAATCGGCTGTTTCTACATTTTTGTAACCATTGGTTGCTAAATAATGTTGTATGAAACGGGTAAAATTTTCGGGTCCTAATTGGTAATAAAGCATGCTTAATACAGCACTACCTTTAGGATAATGGCGGGTGCTGCCAGCTTTGGTATGACGCACTGGATAATTATCTATTTCGCCTTGGGCCAAGGCAGCGTTGTATTCACCTCTTAACGACCATTGGTAGGCATCATAACCATCCAATTCTTTGAAAAATAATTTAGGAAAAAAAGTAGCAAAACTTTCTTGTAACCAATGGTCGGAACCCCCACGTGCAGTTACTAAATCTCCAAACCATTGGTGGGTTAATTCATGGCAATTAACACCCATGTAATTTCTATCTTTAAAGGCCCTAGCATCTACTGTAAAGAAATCTCCAAACACCGTAGCACCTGTGTTTTCCATAGCACCATATAAGAAATTTTGAACCATTATTTGTGCATAAGTACCACCCCAAGCATATGGTGTGCCAGTAGTTTCTTCTAAAATTTCTATCATGCGTTCGGTATGTCTGCTGGTAAATTCAACGCGGTCCTGAAACTCAGGGTAATACCAAAATTGAACCAAGGTGCCCCTTTTGGTATAACTTTCTTTAATGCTATAATTGCCTATGCCTAGCATTAACAAATAGCCTGCATGTGGTTTTTCCATGGTATAATGCCAGGTGCTGGTACCATTGGTGTTTTGCTCTACCGCCAAGCGTTTGCCATTGGAGAGTACCTTGTATTTGGAATCTATAGTAACAATGGTTTCGGTAATGAATTTATCATTTAAGCAATCGTACATGGGTATCCAATAGCGGTTATCGGTACCTTGACCTTGGGTCCATATTTGTTTACGTATATAAGTTATGTCTGGTGTGCCTGTATTCTCAGGTTCGTTCCAGCCTATAAAATAAATACCTCTTTTTGGCGTGGCTACATAGCTAAATGAAAGACTGTGTTTCTCATCCCACTTCATTTTGTTTTTAAATTTTACAACAACACCTTCTTCATTGGTATAAAAAGAAACATCCACATTGTCTAACGTCGCACTTAATATATTAATGCCTGGTCCGTCAAAAAACAAAGTGTCTACATCGTTTTGAATGGTCGTAAAATCGTGGGTAACCACACCTCTTACTTTACCAGCTTGCGGTTCAAAAGAAACTTCCAGTTTCATGTGAGTAATATCAATAGGGTGGTTGCGCTCTGCACCATCAGGATCGGCTAAGTAATGAATATGTGGAGGGTCTTGTTGGGCAAAACCTGAAAAGGCAAACAGACTCAAGACAATGGTAAAAATGTATTTCATGCGATTATTTTTTGAAGAGCAAAAATAGGGGATTGAGAGATAAATTGTACCTCAGGGATTTGTAAAATTAGTAATAACTACCTGAAAAATAAAAAAGATGATGTTTAGATTAATTGAATTTCAAAACCCTCTCTACTTTATTTTCTTTGCCCTATTCATAAATGGTTGCTCTATCCATCTAAAACCACAAAAGCTTATTATTACCAGCACTGGGGTAATGGCGCAAATAATTAGAAAGTACTTCATGGGGCTTAGTATTTTTGCGGGTAGTATGCCAAATCCGAAATAAAATACTGCGAATAAAAGTATGCCGTGCAATAAATAAGTACTGTAACAAACCTCTCCCAACAATTTAAGTGTGCTGTTTTTTAAAATTCCAAACAGATTGTTACCACAGGCAATCAATGTAAAAATAATGGCACACAAACCCTTACTAAAATAGGTGTTAGGATTTACCCAAAAAGCCATTAAAACAATACTTAATAAGATAGCAATACTTACAAATACAGTATTCAGTTTTTTGGGCCAATTGGTGTATTTAATAATGTATGGCGCTATGGCTCCACCTACAAAGGATAAGATATGTTGCAATTCTATACCGTGGTAATGATAGAAAGCGAATACGAAAATTAATGTAAACAATAAATGCAAAATAGTAGGTCTCTTTTTCAAAATGAATATCGAAAGAATCGGTAAACTTAAGTAGAATAACCATTCGTATGGCAGCGACCAAGTGACCACTGCATTCACTTTATAGGCTTCATAATATCCATTGATTTTATACCATCTGAATACGTTGAATATTCCCGAATGAATGAGTTGTACCATCAATCTATAAGGGCTGACATTTAAATGCCAATGCGAAATTACCATGATGCAAATGATGATTAAAGCCAAAGAAAAATAATACATAGGTGCGAGTCGGTAAATACGCGAAATGTAGAATTTTTTCCAATTAAAGGTTTCCTTGGTCGCCAATAATTTTGAGATAAATAGGAAACTGGTAATCATAAAAAATAGGGTGACACTGGTTTGACCTAAATGGGCAAAGAAATTGGAAGCTGGCACGTCCCAAATATTATTTTGAATGTAAAAATACCAGATGGATGAGTGAAAAATGAAAACACCAATGGCTAAAAATCCCCTCAATCCATCAATGGTCTCAAATCTTTGGCTGTCGTATACAATTTTAAAATTGCGCTTAATGAGATATGCAGTGAAGAATGCAATTAAAAAAACAACAATAGCATACAGCGGATTTAACACATCCATGGGCACTTAGGGTTTGGTTTTTCTTCAATCAAAATATGGTAATAAAAAAGGAATTAGGTATAGTTAACGAGACAAATGTATTTAACTTTAGTTAAATATGCGAACGCAAGGTTTAATCAAAAGTAATATTTTTATAAAATCATCTATTAGATTTTTGAAATTATACTGTGTCTCAATAGAATTAAAATAATGTTTAGGGGTTTCTGTCTGTTATAATTATTTCTTCTTGTAGAAAAATTTAGTTTCATAGGCAAGTCGAAATTGGTTGTAGCCGAAGTTATGAGAACTATTGAATAGAATTGTTTCTCTTACGGCCAGGGTGGCGGAGGAAAATTCACCTCACCCATTCTTAATTTTACTGTATATACTTTTGAATATATTGCACAAGGTGTTACCAATATGGATTTACAGCATGGTGCTCAGGTAACGGTCATCTATAATCCCAACGACCCGATTGATTCCAAGGTTTTTACTTTTGTAGGTTTTTTTGTTTGAGCCACCTATTTATTGTATTTTAGTATCCATACGTGTTGCTGTTTTTTCGCTGTTATTTATATAGCGAACGGATATAATTGAGGTCGGATTCTTTTCGATTTCTATCAGTAAGGTAAAAGAAGAAACATTAGAAATACCTTAATAACTGAGTTTTATTTAACAACTTGCCAGCTCTTATCTGCCAATAATGTAGCCGAGCAGGTATGGGCATCATAAGGCATTTTTTTGCCCCATTCATTGGGCGCCACTAATGATAAAACTGTTTTTTCTTTTTTGGCATATACATGATAAGTCGTTCCAATCACTGGTTCAAAATTTAAATCGGCCTCATATATTTTTTGTGATATAATTAGGCGTTCTTCAATTTCTTTCGCTTGCGCCATGATTAAATCGGCCTGTTTTTTGAGCAGCATAATTTGCTGATTCGCCTGATATTGCATGGTTTCAAAAGCGGTTGCTTTTACTAACCTCTTATCTATTGGATTGATTTTTGGAGACGAAACTGTTAAGGGAATTGGAGAGAATTTATCTTCACCTTGGTAAAGCGCATCCTTTTTAAGCGGATCGGTTTTTATAAGTTCGTTGTCCATTTGTTGTAATTCTAAAACACAATTAACTTATTTTTGTTTCTTAATTATGAAATACATTTTCACTTACATGAGCATACTCTCCTTATTCACTTCTTGTTTTGTTGGGAAATCAAAAAAGATTGACAACGCACAAAGCATAACACCTTCAAGTTCTATTTACGATATTAGCATTAAATCACTTGATGAAAAGACCGAAATAAAATTATCAGATTACAAGGGCAAATACATTGTTATTGTAAATACTGCTAGCGAATGTGGTTACACCCCACAATACAAAGATTTGCAAGATTTTTATTTGAAAAATAAGGATAAAAATATTGTTGTTTTGGGTTGTCCTTGCAATCAGTTTGGTGGTCAAGAGCCAGGCACTGCTACTGAAATTGGTGCTTTTTGCCAAAAAAATTATGGTGTTACTTTTCCATTAACCGAAAAAATAGAAGTGAAAGGTGCTGGGCAGCATGCCCTTTACCAATGGTTGACTCAGAAAAGTAAAAATGGCGCAGGCGACTTTGAAGTGAAATGGAATTTTAATAAATTTATCATCAGTCCAGAGGGCAAGTTGCTTAATTATTTTGGTTCAGGTACAAAGCCAGATGAAGAAGTTTTTTTAAAGTCAGTAGGCTTGTAAAACGGTAAGACCTTGCAAAAGAAAGGTCTTTTTTTTATGTACTTAAAAGTCTTAAATGCCAAGAATACTTCGGTATTGAAAAAATAAGACCGTTACGATTAGAATTAAATGAATGATCTCTTTTAGCCAATTAAAGCTGTAATTGCTGAAATAAAAAGCGAAATAAATAGAAAGTGGGATGCTCAAAAAAGTAAATTCCTGTCGTGGATTTTGCTTGCCTGTTACCATCAATATTAACGATATAATGGATAAAATCATTAACATCTGTATGGCCCTTTTTGATTTGGTTGTATTTCTAAAAAAGTTTTTAAACATGCGCAAAATGGCAAAAATACCAACCAATAATACCGCAGGCAAAGCAGATTGCAAGGCCCACCATTGGTTGTTGATATTACCATAATCTGGGAAAAATAAATAGAAGGGTAGAAAAGTATTATTAATTAAATAATTCAGCATGGTACCCATGTATAAAGGAATTAAAAATCCTATAAGGGCGGCCATATTTTCTCGAATGTTAAATGGTCGAAAGACATTTAACCCTATAATAACGAAAAGAAAAAATGCTAGGTACGAGACATTTAGCAAAGCACTGATACCCGCTAAAACAGAGGCTATAAAGATTGCGTTGGTAGGCCTTTCGGATCGGTACAAACTCAGTATGGCATCTATAGAAAGAATTATAAAGAGGTTTACAAAAACGGTTGGTCCGGCATAAAACTGATCCGGAAATAAACTGTTCAGCATTACATAAAAATAAGCTGGAAGGAATGAGGGAATAAAAATCAGTTCATGTTTAATACAAATATTGTTTAAAATCAATGCAGATAATAATACCATCAAAGAAGATAGAACAAAACTTTTTAAAGGAGTGGAGTTAAGAATATTAAAAACATGGGCCAGATAACTAATATCTACAGTTTGTGTTTTGTTAATATAGGGTACATAATACCCGAAAAAACGAATAAGCACTGTAAAGATTATAAGTGCAAAAATTGTTTGATTAAGCGTATTTGTAAATATTCGAATCAATAGAGTAGTTTAATATAGGTGTAGTCTCTGTTTTGATTCACCGTCAATACCACACTATTGCTGGTTACTTGATTGTATTCTGAGGGTATAACGAGTGCGTAATATTGGTCGCTGTTCAATAGAATTTTTTTAATCCTTTCTCCTTTTTCATTAAAACTTATTTGAATTACATCTGCATTTGCATTCAATTTATCGTTGTAAATAATATTAAAATTATCTTCGTTTACCATAATAACAATTCCATTGTTATAACCGCCATCATTGGTAGAAGTTTGATTTTTAAAAACAATTTCATCCCAAAGCAGATTGCCATTGCTATCTAATGCAAGTAATAATATTTCATCGTTGTTAAATATTTTAGAATAGCTGGTTTGAGGTACTCCATTTACATAAAACACATCGCTTTGGTTAGTAATAAAACTGCGTTCCGCAATGACTACACAACCGCCATCGGTTTTAGGTATGGTTTTACGTATTTTAAATTTATTTAAATTTTCACTTCTTTGTTCTGCTTTTATGCCAATAATATCGGCCACTGTTTTTCTGTTAATCTCGTTGAAAACACGGTAGTCAATTTTAAAATCTGATGGGTTAATGCAAACATCAAAATAACCTCTGTCGTCATCGTCATCTTTTTTGCCATACAAGCCCGTTGCATGAACTTTATTAGTGGAGGAATTGATAACCAAATCGGCATACGAAATAAAATCATCTTCTGCATGAAAACAGGATATTTGATGTTCGTTTTTTTGCAAATTGGCACACAAAAGCTGGGTTCTAAAATCAATAGCTTTGCTGCTTTTCTGATTTTTACTAAAAGTCATAAGACAATAAAAATTGCCCGAAAAGTCTATGATGGCTTTTAAAATATCAATATTCCCAATTGCTTGAGGTATGTCTATTATCTGCGGGCTCCTTATTTTGCCGTCAGAAATTGGAATCAAATGAATTTGTGAATTATTTTCATTCTCACCAATATACCACGCCAGCATTTTTTTTCTATTCTCGCTATATTCAATTTTAAAATCCGAATAACTGTTTACCAAATCGCAACCGGTGGCGATAATTACAGGCAAGTCCACATTCAAGCTTGTATCTAGGTGTTGCATGGTTAGTGTATAGGTATAACCCTTGTCAAAAATTTTTGTAAAAAATATAACTTCATCCTCTAATACCACAATTTTTTGGAGTTCTGCATTAGGTATTTTTATGGTTTTACTGCGTAAAAGGTTCATCCTTTTGTCAAATTTTTCGATGATAAAATATTTTCTAAAAGTATTATTTCTGTGTTTTAGTACAAATACTCCGTGTTTATTTTGTCCTACTACTTTTGTAAAGTCTGTTCGCTTATCTAAGTTATTGCATTGGGCCCATATTACTTGTTGCGCCATAGCTCTGCCTTGTAACATAAAAAACATCAGCCAAAAGACCGTTTTCAGAAGAAATAGAGAGCGCTTATTTTTTAGCATTTAGTATAGTTAAAATACATGGCTAAATTAGTATGTTTGCTAGTGTTTTACAAACACAAATTTTTCAACAATTCTCCAAATAATATCAAACATTGAAACCCGAATATTTTTACAACGCTATTAAAACAGAAATAGCAGTTTTGGTAGGTATACAATACAAACACGAAAGAAAGGAAAAAGTGAAAGAATACCTCGATGAACTTGAATCGTTGGTAGCTACCGCAGGTGCAGAGACCTTGGGGCGTATCACTCAAAGCCTAGACTATCCAAATCCACGAACTTTTTTAGGTGAGGGAAAGTTGGAAGAACTTGTTGCAATGGTGACGGTTCACGATGCCGATATGGTAGTATTTGATGATGAACTTACCCCTTCACAAATCAGAAACTTAGAAAAGCATTTTAAAGAAGTAAAAATTCTAGATCGAAGTATGCTGATATTGGATATTTTTTCTAAAAATGCCAAGACTGCTCAGGCCAAAACACAGGTGGAGTTGGCGCAAAATCAATACTTATTGCCCCGCTTAACCAATATGTGGACCCACTTATCCAAACAAAAGGGTGGTATAGGTATGAAAGGTCCGGGTGAAACTGAGATAGAAACGGACAGAAGGGTTATTCGCTCCAATATTACCAAAATGCAGGAACGATTGGCTTTAATTGAAAAGCAAAACAAGGTTCAAAGGCAAAGCAGAAGTGATAAAAAAAGAGTAGCTTTGGTGGGCTATACCAATGTGGGTAAAAGCACCATCATGAATTTATTGAGCAATGCTGGAATTTTGGCCGAGAATAAATTGTTCGCAACCCTCGATTCTACAGTAAGAAAGGTAGTCTTTGAAGATCCAGATCAACCCGGTATTTTTATTCCTTTTTTATTAAGCGATACAGTAGGGTTTATCAGAAAATTACCGACCCTTTTAATTGAAAGTTTTAAGAGCACTTTAGCGGAAGCAACAGAAGCGGATTTATTGTTACACGTTGTAGATGTCTCGCACCCCGAATTTGAAAGTCAACTCGAATTGGTAAAGCAAACTTTGTTTGATATCGGAATTAAAGATAAACCGGTTTTATTGGTTTTTAATAAGGTAGATGAATATCTTAAAAATAATCCTGAAACCGATTTTAATGAATTCCAAAACAGTTGGATAAGCAAAGAACACGCACCAGTGGTTTTTATATCTGCTACCGAAAAAACCAATATTGAACAGTTAAAGCGTGAAATTCTTCACTTTTTGAGCTAAATTTTTGAGTAGGTTTTCCGCTGAATAGGCTGAGTGAGCAAAATAGTATACATGTGCTACATCCTTGTAATATCAAGGGTTTTAAAATTATCAAATTCTTAATGAGCTATTAAGTGTGTATAAAGCCAATGGTGTTGTAAGGTTTAAAGTATCTATTCAATTAAACATTGATTTACTTTGTAGTCGTTAAAATGATGCAGGCTACTAACTATACCGAATTGAATAAAAATTGTTCTGTGGCAATACAGGAATTAGATGCAGCACTTACTGCCTTTTCGTCAACATTTAAAAATTTACCAGTAGGTGAGCTAACTAAAAATAAGCGCCTTCATAAATCGGTAAAAGAAAAGGCTGCTTGGTATGCATGTATTGTGAACCCTAATATTGATATTTTACTTTTACAAGAGTTTTTTGATGCTAAGCAAACAAGGAATATATTATTAAAGAAGGAAACCGATCAGTATCAACAAACCTTACATCATTTTGTTGAATTGAGAACTTTGGGTACCAATGCCTCTATCTTTGAAAATTTATTGGGAGAAAAAAGTGAAGAGGTGAATAGTTTTGATTTGTTTTCATCCCCTGTTATCAATAAAATTCAATGCCCATTAGCCTTACAAAAATTATTTGCGCAATGGCAACTCAAGCCACTTGGAGAAGTACCATTGGAAACTTTGTTATATCAATTTTATGATTGGCATACTTTGAATAATTTTAGTTTCACAGGACAAAGACAATTTATATTGTGGTTCAATTACCAGTTATGGAAATTATACGGCGAGGCTGCTTCACTATTGAATGTAGAACATTATTTTTATCATCATTGGAATAAAGAAAGCAGAAATGCTGAGTATGGCATAAAGCAACTTATTTCATTCATGCAGGAAGCTTGTCATAATTTAGAACAGGAATTAAAAATCATTTATAGAACTGATATTAAATACGAAACTTTGGAACCAAATCAAAAAATTGCCAATAATTATCTATACCATGCAGGATTTAACTGCGATGGCATTGTTATAAATTCGGAAGATTATAGCATACAACTCAATAAAATTCTTTGTAAAAGAGGCTTTGTTGGCACCGAAGATATTACAGCCAAAATGCAACTCGAAAAAGTAAAATTAACCTTACAAAATTGGTATAAAACAGGACTTGTAGATGTTGTATTTAATGAGAATAATTGGTATGCCTATTTAATACCAGGAGAGAATAAGTCGAATAGATTACAAAATTACTGCAATGTAACATTGAGTATTACTGAACCCAATTGGAATCAAATTTTCAATAAACCTTTAATACCTATGAAAAAGCCAATCGAAATGCCAACAGAATCTCAAACGGTTCCTGTGAAAAGAGTTTCGGGTCAAAAAGCCTTTTTTGGTTAGAACGCCTTAGTGTTCATCTTCGTGGAAAAAGTAATCATCATCCATCGGATAATCACCCCAAATTTCTTCAATGGTTTCGTATGGCTCGCCATCATCTTCCAGTTCCTGAAGGTTTTCTACAACTTCCATCGGTGCTCCTGAACGTATCGCGTAGTCTATCAGCTCGTCTTTTGTGGCCGGCCAAGGCGCATCATCTAAATATGATACTAATTCTAATGTCCAATACATTTTATAAATCTATTTTTTTGCAAAAGTATGTTTTTTAATGAATAATTTTTTAAAATTTTATTCAAGCTTTAATTATTTGGTTATCAGTTGAATAAAATTAACCATTCATGCTTACAAGGAATTCATTATTGTCTTTGGTTCCCTCCATATACTTCATCATGGTCTTCATAGCCTCTTCGCTATTCATATCAGCTAAGTGGTTGCGGAGTACCCACATTTTCTGAAGGGTGCTCTTATCCAATAACATGTCTTCACGTCGGGTACTGGAAGCCACTATATCTATGGCAGGATAAATTCGCTTATTGCTCAACTTTCTATCGAGCTGCAACTCCATGTTGCCGGTTCCTTTAAATTCTTCAAAAATAACCTCATCCATTTTACTTCCCGTTTCTGTGAGTGCAGTTGCTATAATTGTTAACGATCCACCATTTTCGATGTTTCGGGCAGCACCAAAGAAGCGTTTAGGCTTTTGTAATGCATTAGCATCTACACCACCGGATAATATTTTACCAGATGCTGGTTGAACGGTGTTATAGGCACGTGCTAATCTGGTAATGGAATCGAGGAGAATTACAACATCATGACCAGTTTCCGTTAATCGTTTTGCCTTTTCTAATACAATATTTGCTAATTTTACGTGTTTATCTGCAGGTTCATCAAAGGTACTCGCAACAACTTCAGCTTTTACACTACGCGCCATATCGGTAACCTCTTCTGGTCTTTCATCGATTAGCAAAATTATCATGTAAACTTCTGGATGATTGGTTGCAATCGCATTGGCCAAACTTTTTAATAATTGGGTCTTGCCTGTTTTAGGTTGGGCCACAATCAAGCCTCTTTGACCTTTTCCTATTGGTGATACAATGTCAATAATTCTTGTGCTATAATTATCTCTTTTGTCTACCAAATTTAATTTTTCAGAAGGGAAAAGTGGTGTCAAATGTTCAAAACTAACACGGTCTCTTATTTCTTCAATTGTTTTGCCATTAATACGCTCTACTTTTACAAGTGCAAAATATTTTTCGCCTTCTTTAGGTGGACGAATGGAACATAAAATGGTATCACCCGTTTTCAATCCGTGAGAACGTATTTGATTTGGTGCTAAATAAACATCGTCTGGAGACGCTTGGTAATTGTAATCTGGTGATCGCAAGAATCCAAAACCATCGGGTACAATTTCTAATACACCTTGGGTAGTAATAACGCCTTCTAAATCCAATAATTGTTGCAAGCGTTCTCTTTTGGCTGCTTCTTTTTCCTGACGTTCTTTTTCCTGTCTTTCTCTTTCTAATTGCTTTTGTTTATGCTCTTCACTGTTATTGTTACCTTGTTGATTATTAGGGTTATTGTTTTGATTGCTATTCGGATTATTGTGATGATGATGTTGTCTAACGGGAGGTGTGTCTGCCGGTTTAATATCACTCTCAGCAATAATTATCTCTTCATTTATAGATGGTACAATAATGGGTGCTTCTGTACCTTCGAAAGCAATGGTTTCATCTACTTCAGGTATCTCAATAATTGGCTGTTCAAATTGCGCTAAATCATCATCTATAGAACTATTTAAATCTGATTGAATAGGTGGAGGTGGAATTTGCTTTTTAACTTCTTGTTTAGGGGTATTTACAACTGGTTTTTCGTTATTGTTTTTTGGCCTCGGAATACGTGGTTTCTTAGGTTTAGCTTCCGCAGAAGGGCTGCTAGTGTCTAATAATAAAATGGCATCAATTAATGCTTCTTTAGATAATTCAGGGACATTTTTGACCCCGATAGCATTACCAATAACGTTCAATTCTTCTTCGGTTTTTGCTAATAGTTCGTTGCGCTCCATGTTGTGCTTGGATTTAAAAAATAAATATGGTTTTTTTAAAAATAGTAATCAAAAAAATAATTCTGTGGGGGGCTTAATCGGAATAAAATATTTGCAAATTGAATTGCTCTGATTAAGTAATGCAATAATAGGGTAAATTTTGTTTATTACAAACAAAATATAAGGCAATGAATTTTATTTTTTTACACCATTGCTAGCATCAATGGCTCTTTGCCTTTGTTTTTTTGTAAAAGGAATAGGCAGATATTTAGCAGGATGTTGGTTTAAATCTTTCAAAATTACATCTAAATCAAGCGCCGTTTTATTCAAATTAATATAAAGGTCTTTATCGTTCAATAGCATGCCAAGTGTTCCTTCACCCTTATTTATTTTCTCCATTACCAGGTTTACTTGTCCTAACATATTGTTTGCATTGTCTACAGCCTCCTTTATTTTCGCAGCAGCCAAATTATCAGTAGTGGTTTTTAAATTGGCAATAATCATTGTAATTTGATCATTGTTATTTTTTAGATTCAAGGATATGCTCTCTACATTGCTCAAAATATTGTTAAGTTTTGGTAAACTTTGTTCCAACATCAGGGATGCATTATCGCTGGTTTTTGTGAATGATTTTAATGAAGCATTCAAAGATTTGATAGAATGATTTAATTCACCATCAGCCAAAAGACTATCGAGAGAATTTACAATGCTATTTATTTTCGTTGTCAATGGTTTTACAACCAAGCCTACCGACTCTAATAAACCAGTATCTTTAACTGTAATGAGTGTAGTGCCGTATTTGGCCAATTCTTTGTTATTACTCTTGGTGAGCAGAATAGATTTACCACCTAAAAGTGCTCCAACCACTTTAACAGTAGAATTTATAGGAATATCAATGTCTTCCGAAATATCAAAGGTCACTTTAAAATTACCTTCTTCTTTGTTTAATTCAATATCTGTTACATTACCCACTTTGTAACCATTGTACAATACAGGTGTAGAATTACTAATATCGGTTACATCTGGCAATATTGCATTCAAGGTATGACTCCTGGAAAATAGGCTGCCACGACCAGACATAAAGTTATAACCAATTATTAGAAATGCGATGGCGATAGTGGTTAAGGCACCTACTTTAGTTTCATTTGATACTTTAAAAGACATGAAAGTTTTAGTGTATTTTTCACAAAGATAATGCCATTAGATCTATTATAGAAGTTGGCATTGTAATATTAGATAAAATTTCATAACATAAAAAAAGCCCCCGCTAAACGGAGGCTTCCTTTTATATTTTAAAGTTTATTGGATTTTAATTTCAATTGTATTTTTCTGCTCAGTTCCACCACTGTAGTTGGTGATAATTCTGTCGCGGGAGATACCAAATTTTTCGTTTAAGAATTTGATAATCTCATCCATACATTTAGTGTTACCACTCGCATTGTATTTAGAGCTTTTGCCTGCAGGACCACTGATAACAATTTTCTTATCAGGGCATTGTTTCATTTTATCTGCTACTTGATACAAAATCATTTTAGTCTCGTTGGTCAAACAGTTTTTAGTGATAGTAATTGCAGGGAACATTACGTTATCGCAATTGCAACACAATTTAATTTCTATACCGTTCCTATCAACTAAAGCACCTGGTGAAGAGTTAAGTTCTCTGTCTCTGAAATCAGAAACACCATCACCATCGCTATCTACAGCTACACCGTTTTCGTCAACAGTTGCACCGTATTCAGTAATTTCTTTGTCTTTGCAATCAGGAATACCATCTCTATCTGTATCAACAGCCATACCGTTTCCATAAACCATGCAACTATCTGGGGTATCATTCTCTTGATCAAAACAGTTTGATACGTGGTCATTGTCATCGTCTTTACCTAAACAATCTGTTTTCTTTTTAACATCGGCCATTTGATCATATATTGATTCAACTGGACTTAACCAATCATAATGTTGTGGGTTTTTAGAACCAAATTTGTATCCAATACTAGCACGTAGGAAACCATAAGAATCCCACCATCTGTTTTGCCAAATAGCAGTGTTGTATACATCAATATCATCGCTTCTCAACCATGTGTGTCTATATTCAACACCTAAGTCGAATCTTTTACTTAAATAGTGTTTGAAACCTAAACCAATAGGAACAATCATGTGACGACCTTCGTACTTTTCAGTAACAGCTTTGCCTAAGTTAGGATTTGGAGTACCTTGACCGAAATAAGAGGTTAGATAATAGTCACCTAAGAATAAACGTTGGTCAACAAAATTAGCTTTAGAACGGAAACTACCTTGGCCAACACCTACAAACATGTATAATTGAGTTTTGCGCAATGGGCGTAAAAATGAAATATTACCCAATGTAAAATGCATTTGGATGTTCCAATCTTGCACCATGCTTTTAAATTTAAAGTTGTCTTTAAATAAAGTAGGGTTTTGGTAATCTCTTGCACCTTTCAACATTGCAAAGTTATATTCAGCTCTTAAAGCCAAAGTTTGTGAAATTGAATATTTAATGAAGGGAGCAAAATCATAACCCAATTGCTTTTTGTCAGCATCACCATAAAATAGGGAAGTACCTGCCATTAAACCCACAGTCCATTTTTTAGCTCTTCTATCTTGGAAATAGGCAGATGATAAATATTGACCTGAATCTGATTTTTTATTCAAAGCACCGTCGGTCCATTTTTTGGTGGCACTCGAGTGTCTTTTCCAAGTCTTACTTGGATCTTTTCTTGGATTGGTTTCTTGAGCGAACGTTGTGAACGCTAAAGCTACAAAACTTAGTGTTAAAAATGCTAATTTTATTGTTTTCATTCTTGTGATTACTGACTTAAACACCGCAAAAATAGGTTTTGATAAGGCAATAAACAAAACAATTAACATAATAATAACCCTGAGCCTGTGGATAACCTATGTTAATTGACTGAAAAACAGTAATTTAATTATTTAAAAAAAAACCGAAACCTGGTTTAAAATGGAGTTGTGTGAAACAATTGTTTAAATAATTTTCATCTTTAATGAAAAATTCAATTGCATATTGGGTTCTTTCTTGAATATTATTTTGGCTAAAACCATCATTTCTAATTTGTTCTAATTTACTTATTTCTTTTTCATTTTTAGAAATATCGAGTTCGTTTTTGGCTTTTAGCAGTTCTTTAATGGACTTTTCATAGGCCTTGCCATTTTCAATTAGAAGTTTAATGTTTGGCAAATTTTCCTTGTTAGCCAATTGTTGCATATTTTCTTTTAGTTGATTGAACTCGATCAATAAATTTTGAAATGGATTGGTGGCCTCTGTAGGTGTTAGTATATTTAGTTTATCTTGCTCCGTTTTAACTTTAAAAAGTTGTTCAATTTGAATGCCTTTGCTATTCAGCCATTCATTTTGTTTGGTTTTTAAAATCCAAGCACTTTGGCGCAAAACCAAAGCAGGCGCAGGTATATTGTAAAGGTCAAATACTGATTTTAATTGAATCCAATAGTTGATTTCTGCATTCCCTCCAATATAGGCGATATTTGGTAAAATGCACTCTTGATACAAGGGTCTTAAAACTGCATTGGGACTAAAATGTTCTGGATGTTGTTCGATTTCAGTGCGCATTTCTGATTCCGTAAATTGAAAATCGCTGCCTACTATCTTGTAAATACTGCCATCCCAATCAATGCGCGAACGCATATTAGCTTTGAGATAGAATAAATTAATGGACCTGCTTTTTAATTGTAAACTGAATTGACTCTTGGCAAGATTTTCACTAAATGTATTAAAAACATGCTCACTTTTTCTGCTTGTTATTTCTTCTAAAATTGTGGCTTTGAATAATTGTTTGAAGGCGCTATTATCTGCATCAAAACATAGTAAACCATATTGACCAAATAAATGATTGATTAGACGAATGGTTGCTTCAGACAAGTTAGTACTGGTGGTATAAATATCTTCAAATTCTTGTATGAGTTGAAGTCCCTTTACATCTTTGGCTAACCTGATTTTTAATTGTTCGAAAACAGGAGGTAAATCTTTTAGATGAAATCGGCCACAGGCACCAGTTTGACTAGTTTCCCAAGTATAATTTTGACCAAATAAAGGTGTATTTTTGATTTCATCAAAATCATGGTCTTCGGAAGCCAACCAATAAATTGGAACAAAATTTTTATCTGGAAATTGAGCCTTGTAATTTTCTGCCGCAAGTATGGTAGAAATTAGCTTATACACCATAAATCCTGGACCAAGAAATAAGTGTAATTGCTGCCCGGTGGTTATCGTAAAAGTGTTTTCATACAACAATAAATCAATATTTTTTTGCACTTTTTCAGATGCTATAAGTTTTGCACTTTGATATTGATTTTTAAGAGTATCAAATAGTATTTTCCGTTTATGGGGTGCAAAATCCGATTTAAGTTCTATGGCTTTTTGAACAGAATAGAACGGGTGATTTTCGGAAAGGAGCTTTGTTAGTTGGGGATCTTTTTTTAAAAAAGAAGTGGTTGTAGAAGAGAGAAAACCTAGGGTGGTTAAATCGATTTCTTGCATATATTATTCTAAGATTTGACCAATTAAATCAAAAGATTCAGCTTGTGTGATTTTAACCTTTGCAAAATCGCCTAAACGCGCAAAATTGGTTCTGGCATCTACCAATACTTCGTTATCTACTTCGGGCGAATCGGCTTCGGTGCGACCAATAAAATAATCGCCCTCTTTGCGGTCGAATAATACCTTAATCGTTTTACCAATTTTAGCATTGTTCTTTTGTATCGAGATTTCTTCTTGAAGTGCCATTAATTCTTCAGCACGATTTTGTTTTATTTCTGCTGGCACATCATCTACCAAAGTATGGGCATGTGTATTTTCTTCGTGAGAGTAGGTGAATACGCCAAGTCTATCGAACTGAAAATCCTGAATAAATTGTTTCAATTCTTCAAAATCTTTTTCGGTTTCACCAGGATGCCCCACCAATATGGTGGTTCGCAAAGTAATATTAGGTACTTCTTGCTTTATTTTATTCAGTACTTCGTATGTCCTTCTTTTGGAAATACCCCGGCGCATTATTTTTAAAACATTGTCCGAAATATGTTGAACAGGTATGTCTAAATATTTACAGATATTATCTTTAGCGGCCATGATAGGTAATATTTCTTCTGGAAATTGAGAAGGATAGGCGTAGTGCAAGCGAATCCATTCTAGACCCTTTACATCCGCAAGATTTTCGAGTAGTTCGGCCAATCGCCTTTCACCATAAAGATCAATGCCATAGAATGTGCTATCTTGGGCAATGAGCATAATTTCTTTGGTTCCATTTTTTACTAAATTACGGGCTTCCAAAACAATTTGTTCTATGCTTTTGCTTACATGTTTTCCGCGCATCAAAGGAATTGCACAGAAAGAACAGGGGCGATTACAACCCTCGCTTATTTTAAGATAAGCGTAATGTTGAGGAGTTGTAATAAGGCGTTCACCAATGAGTTCATGTTTGTAATCTGCACCAAGGGTTCTTAAAAGATTGGACAATTCCAAGGTTCCGAACCAAGCATCTACTTGAGGAATTTCGCCTTCTAGTTCGTCTTTATAACGGTGAGAAAGACAACCAGTGACATATAGTTTATCAATATTGCCAGCCTCTTTTTCATCTACATATTGCAAAATAGTATCTATGCTTTCTTGCTTAGCATTATCAATGAAACCGCAAGTATTAACCACAATTATATTGGCATCATTTTTTTCGGATTCGTGGGTGGCCGCAATATCATTGCCCTTCAATTGGCTCAGCAATACTTCGCTATCCACCAAGTTTTTACTGCAACCAAGGGTTACAATATTTATTTTATTTGGTTTTAATGATTTGGTTCGCATGAATTAATTATCGAAAAGGGTATGCACAAAATCGGTGGCATCAAATAATTTGATATCATCTATACCTTCCCCAACACCAATGTATCGCACTGGGATTTTAAATTGATGACTAACGCCCAGCACCACACCACCTTTTGCTGTTCCATCGAGTTTGGTGAGTGCGAGTGAAGTAACTTCTGTTGCAGCTGTAAAATGTTTGGCTTGTTCAAAAGCATTCTGACCTGTAGAAGCATCCAATACTAACATGACATCATTTGGGGCATTGTCAATTATTTTTGACATGACACGTTTAATTTTGCTGAGTTCGTTCATTAAATTGACCTTGTTATGCAAACGACCGGCAGTGTCTAGAATAACAATATCATAATTTTCTTCCTTCCCTTTTTTTACAGCATCGTAAGCAACAGCAGAAGGATCAGTATTCATACCATTGGAATAAAAATCGCAACCAACGCGCTTGCTCCATATTTCTAGTTGATCTACAGCACCAGCGCGAAAAGTATCTCCTGCAGCCAGTAGTACTTTTTTACCGTGTTTGGTAAATGCATTTGCAAGCTTTCCAATGGTAGTTGTTTTGCCAACACCATTCACTCCTACAACCATTAGTACATAAGGTTTAGGCAGGTTGGTTAATTCAAAATCAATATTGAGAGATTTTTGATTTTCTGTTAGAAGCAAGGTAATCTCATCTCTCAGAATATTATTGAGTTCGGAGGTATTGATGTATTTGTCTTTGGCAACGCGTTTTTCAATGCGCTCAATGATTTTAACAGTCGTATCAATGCCAACATCGCTACTTACTAAAATTTCTTCAAGTTCATCAAGAAATGAGACATCAATAGTACTCTTTCCTGCGATGGCTTTAGAAATCTTGCTAAAAAAAGAGGCTTTTGTTTTGTCTAAAGCTTCTTCCTTTTGATTGTTTTCCTGTTTTGACTGGTCTTTTTTAAAGAAGTTAAAGATAGCCATTTTGTGATAATATTGAATAAAAAAGCCCCCGTTTCCGGAGGCTCAATTTATAAATGAGTTAATTTATTTTTTAAAGTAATTCTTAGCATCTTCACCAGATACTATTTCTTCTTTAAATGAATAGGCTCCGTTTTTGGATTTTACAGCTTTGAAAATTTTTACGTAATCTTTGCCTTCGCCTGCGGTTTTTAATGTTGCAACAACTTTCTTTGCCATGGTTGGTTATTATTTAATTTCTTTATGAACTGTAACTTTCTTCATGAAAGGATTGTATTTTTTTAATTCAATTCTTTCTGTAGTAGTTTTTTTATTTTTCGTTGTAATGTAACGACTCATTCCTGGTACATCAGAATTTTTTTGTTCTGTGCACTCTAATATTACTTGTATGCGATTACCTCTCTTTGCCATATTATATGCTTCCTTTCTTGAATACTCTGTTTAAGGCCTCTGTAATACCAATCTTATTGATTGTTCTGATGGCAGATGTGGATACTTTTAATCTGATCCACTCACCAGTTTCCGGAATAAAAAAACGTTTTTCCTGTAAATTTACATGGAATCTGCGCTTAGTTTTATGATTACTATGCGAAACGTTGTTACCCGCTAATGCTTTTTTTCCTGTTAGATCACAAATACGTGACATGATTTAAATTTTTTGGGACTGCAAAAGTAGGGAAAATCTTCTTAATTAACCAAGCAGATTTTAATTTTTTTTTTTGACAGACTTATTTTTTCAATAAAATCAATAGTTTTGCGTCATGGCTAAAGCAGAAAATACCAGAAATGTCTATTGGATTGTAGTAATTGCCGCCTTGGGTTATTTCGTTGATATATATGACCTAATTTTATACAATGTTGTGAAAAAGGCTAGCCTTGAGAGCATTGGAATCATTGGTCAAGCTTTTAAAGATTCGGAGCATATTCTTTTTAATTGGCAAATGTTTGGTATGATGCTTGGCGGTCTTTTGTGGGGGATATTGGGAGATAAGAAGGGAAGAATTTCCGTTTTATTCGGCTCAATATTGATGTATTCATTGGCCAATATTGCCAATGGTTTGGTTCAAAACATGACCCAATATATTATTTGTAGATTTATTGCTGGGATAGGACTGGCGGGAGAATTGGGTGCAGGTATTACACTTGTAAGCGAAACACTTCACAAAGACAAAAGAGGCATAGGAACAATGATAATTGTATCATTTGGTGCTTTGGGTGCTGTTGTTGCTTCGCAAATTGGAGCAAAATTTGATTGGCAAACGTCTTACTTCATTGGAGGTGGATTGGGGTTGGCCTTATTAGCTTTGCGTGCAGGTGCCTTGGAATCGGGAATGTATAAAAATGTAAAAGCAGCAACCAATGTAAAGCGGGGTAATATTTTTATGCTTTTTAAAAGGGGAGAAACTACTTTCAAATATATTAATTGCATATTAATTGGCGTACCTATATGGTTTATGATTGCTGTTCTTATAAATTTATCATCAGATTTTGTTGTATTGACGGATGGTTTTCCGAAAGATAAAATGGTTGGACAGGCTGTTATGTATGCTTATATTGGTCTTTCTGCAGGCGATCTTTTAAGTGGTGTATTAAGTCAGGTATTGAAAAGCAGGAGAAAGGTCATTTTAATTTACATGGTTATTTCGGCAAGTGTAATTATTTACTATTTAAATACCCCCGAAATGACAATAGACCATTTTAGATGGGTTTGTTTCTTATTGGGATTTGGAACTGGCTATTGGGCCTTATTTGTTCAAGTGGCATCCGAAAGCTTTGGAACGAATATAAGAAGTACCGTTACCAATACTGCTCCCAATTTTGTGAGGGGGTTAGTGGTTCCAATTACAATAAGTTATAAATATTTATCCAATACAACGAATCATCAAACATCTGCATTTATAGTAGGAGGTATTTGCTTAGCTATTTCTTTAATAGCAGTTTATTTTACAAAGGAAACTTTCAGCAAAGATTTGGATTATCACGAAATTGACTAATGCAAGAAAATCAAAAAACAAAGCTGGGCCTGCAAATGGCCACCGACCCTCGTTGGGTGAATATAGCAGAAATGAATATTGGCGAAATATTGAGCGATCATGCTTGGTGCGAACAAAAGGCTGCTACCACTTGTATTTCTTTGATTGTAAAATATGCTCACAATGCTGCTTTGGTGGAGCAGGTGACCCCTATTGTTGCAGAGGAGTGGGGGCATTTCAGAAGGGTTTTAAAAGAACTAAAGAGCCGAGGTTTAGAATTGGCACTACCACGAAAGGATGAGTACGTGAAGCAATTGTTCGGATTGGAAAAAATGGGATTAAAGCCCAAGGAGGTGATGGTAGAGAAATTGCTCATTAGCGCTATGATTGAGGCTAGAAGTTGCGAACGCTTCCGTTTGCTTAGTTTGCATATCAGTGATGATTATCTGAAAAATTTTTACAGAGAATTTATGGAGAGTGAAGCGGGACATTACCATACCTTTTTACAATTGGCAAAGGAAGTAATGCCGGCCGAGTATGTGATGAACCGTTGGAATGAATTCTTGTTGGCTGAAGCGGAAATTATGAAAGGTCTCGAATTGAGGGGCGATAGGATGCATTAGTCGATTGCCTAGTATTTTCGGCCTTTCCAAACGGTTTTTCCAGGCATAAAAAAATACAGAACCGTTATTGGAATGATCAGAAATAAGTAAACATCGTATAATAAAACAGCGATGGGGTGTTCTATCTTTAGATTCAAATTATTATTGATTTTAATGATCTGAAACAATTGGATAAAATCTTTTATCACCAACATACCCAAGGCCAACGCCCAATGCCCCATAAAAAATAGAATGGGCAAACAAATATACCAAGCACCAAAAACAAAAATCATGGCGCGGTAATAGGCAGGTAAATCATAGCCACCCACCAACCATCGTTTTCTTTGTTTTAATAAACCCATCAAAGTATCTATGGGTTTGGAATACAATAAAGTTTCTTGATTCATTAATTGAATTGTTTGGTAGCCCTTGCTGCGTATGGCTTTAAAGAGGGCGTAATCTTCTGTAATACTAAATGGGATGGCAGGATAACCTCCCGTTTCTAAATATGCTTTTTTCCAAAACGCCATGTTATTGCCAACGGCTGATATGGGTCTTTTAATAAATGAAAAAGTGAAAAAAATGCCCATGAAATACAACCAGTCTACTTGCTGGAATTGTGTAAAAAGATTGTGAGCTTTGATATTCGTAACACCCGCCACTAATCCCGCTTTAGATTGTATTAAGGAGCTAGTCATGCCTGAGGCCCATTTCGGATTCACAACAATGTCTGCATCTGTAATCAGAATGATTTCCCCTTTAGCTTGCTCAGCCAATACTGCCAGCACGCGTGCTTTTCCTTTAGTTTGAGGGAACTCTTCGCCATTTAAATGTATACACCTAAATTGTGTATGCGCTGTAATAAAATTTTCAATTACAGTACCTGTAGCATCTGTGCTTAAATCGTTGCCAATGAGTATTTCAATTTTATCTTGGGGATAGTCTAAAATAGCAAGACTTTTTAAACAATTCAGAATATTGTCCTCTTCGTTTCTTGCGGCCACTAAAATACTTATAAACGGGAAATTTGTGGGGGAATTTAAGGGTGAATTTTTAGCGCGATGAAGTGTAATTAAATAAAATAATTGAATGAGAATATACAATAGGCAAACCGAAAATAACAGATAAAAAAAGAGCATCATATTGCCTTGCAATTAAATCCTTTTTCATTAAGAAATTGTAAATACAATGGCAACAGAATCTTAAGATTTTTTTCGGCTTTAACTGAATCGTGAAAAACGACGATACTGCCTGATTTTGTATTTTTCTTTAACCCTTCAAGGGCTTTTGCTGTATTTAAATTTTTTTCGAAATCGCAAGATAACAAGCTCCACATGATGATACGAAAATTGTTTTTAAGTTTGGCGATTTGAGATTTTTTTATGCGGCCGTATGGGGGGCGTAATAATATGCTATCAACATAATGGGCGCATTGCTCAACATTGTCAATGTATATTTCATCAATTGTTTTCCAACCCTTTAAATGGTGCATGGTATGATTCCCAGTTTGATGTCCTGCTGCTAAAATATGCTGATAAGTTTCGGGAAACTTTTTGGCATTATCGCCCACACAAAAGAATGTAGCTTTTGCATTTTGTTTGTCCAATTCATTTAATACCCAAGGGGTTATTTCTGGGTGTGGGCCATCATCAAAAGTTAAGTATACTGTATTGCTGTCATTGGGAATCTGCCACTCCAAAAGTTTGAAGACTTTTTGAAACCAAACGGGTATGGACTGATACCAAAGCATACAAAATTATTATAAGTGTAGATTGAAAACTGAGTTGAAAATGATAGTCAACTTAGTTTACCAAATCAAAACTCTTTCATTTACAGGAATCCACATTTTATCGCCTTCTTTTACACCAAAGGCATCGTAAAATTCTTGTAAATGTTTCAGAGGTCCATTAATTCTATATCGAGCAGGTGAGTGAGGATCCGTCTGCAATCTGTTTCTCAATTCTTCATCTTTGATATTGTTGTGCCATACTTGTGCCCAACTCAAGAAGAATCTTTGTTGCCATGTGAAACCATCAATTTTTGCAGGTTCAGGTTTGCCTTTTAATGAACGCAATAAGGCATTATAAGCAAGCGTTAATCCACCTAAGTCGGCAATATTTTCACCAATTGTAAGTTCACCATTAATATGCACGCCTTTGATTGGTTCGAAGGCCGCAAAGTAATTGATGTAATTTTTGCTCAAGCCTTTGAAGTTATTCAAATCGTCATTGCTCCACCAGTTACGTAAATTTCCAACTTCATCGTATTGCGCACCTTGGTCGTCAAAACCATGGGTAAATTCATGGCCAATTACTGCTATTATGCCACCATAGTTTACTGCATCATCGGCATTTGGATTGAAGAATGGGGCCTGTAGAATTCCTGCGGGAAACACCACTTCGTTATTCAAAGGATTGTAATAAGCATTTACAGTTTGAGGAGAGAAGCCCCAACGTTCTTTGTCAACTTGTTGGCCAATATCGCTAACCATTTTATTGTGGTTCCAAAGTGTATTAGAAAGAATGTTTTCTATTAATGCATTTGGTTTTATTTTAATGTTGGAATAATCTTCCCACTTATCTGGGTAACCAATTTTATAGGTAAAGGTAGAAAGTTTTTTCTTGGCCATTACTTTAGTACTATCGCCCATCCAAGTGAGCTTATCTATTCTTTCTCCATAAACAGTTCTAACATTTTCTATCATCTCTACCATTTTATTTTTAGAACTTTCTGGAAAGAATTGTTTCACGTATAAGCGACCGATGATATTGCCATTACCAACACCTTCTGTTACATCAATGGCTTGAATATCTCTTTTCTTTTGTTCTTTGATACCAGCCATTGTTTTGCCGTAAAAATTAAAACGCGCTACTTTAATGTTTTTTGGCAAGTAATAACCGAATTCATTAATCAATTTATAGAATGTAAAAAGTTTCAATGTTTCGATATTTGTGTTACTCAAAAGCGTATTTAAATCGCTGAAATATTTTTTACTTTGTATAATAATAACATCACTATTTACATTCTGTTTGCTCGCAAACAATTCCCAATTGACATTTTTAGAAAGGGTTTTTAATTCGGCACTATTAATTTTATTGTAAGTTTTTACTGGGTCGCGCAATTCAACATTGCTCAATTGTGCATTGGCTAAAGCAGTTTCAAAAGCCAATAACGATTCGCCTGCCTTTTCATTCGGTTTGCCACAAAGTGTCATCATGTCGTTTACATGTTTCACGAATTCCGAACGTATCATCATCATGCGCTCATCCTTACCACTGTAAAAACTTTTTTCACCTAAACTCAAACCATTTTGAACCCATTTTACTGCGTTCATTTTACTGTTTTTATCATCGGCATCAACATAAATACCCACAACAGAACTAACGCCTATCATTTGTAATTCGCCATTTACCGCTACCCAATCACCAAGTGATTTAATATTATCAATTTTAGTGATATAGTTTTGAAGAGGTGATAAACCCAATTTTTCAATTTGAATTGTGTCCATGTAGGAGCGGTACATATCACCTATTTTTTGTTCATCGCTGCCTTCATTCACATCTTTAAGTTTTAAAACTTCATCAATAATTCCACGAAGTTTTACTTCACTATTTTCTTTGTCAATGATATGAAAGGCTCCCCAAGTGCCATCTGTAGCTGGTATTGGATTTAGTTTTTTCCAATTGCCATTCGCATATCCATCAAAATCATCCTGAGGACGGATGCTCTTTTCTATTGAGGTGGTATCGAATGCAGGAATGATTTTTGTATTGGTATTTTCCGACATTTTATTTGAAGAATTATTGCAACTCATTATAGAAGAAGCCAAAGCAGTGGCCACTAATATTTTGGTATAATTTGATTTCATATGGGCAAGAATAAGATTTTTTTACTAAATTTGAACAAGATGTTCGACAAAAAGCAACTTTTATTATTTTTAACACTTTGTTTTATTGGTCTTGGTAAAGCTCAAGAATTAGGCCCACCCATTATAAAATTTGAATTGGACACAGCAGATTTTGGTATTGTGCAAGAGGGTGATTCCGTGGTCTATGATTTTGTTTTTACCAATATTGGCAAGTCGGATCTTGTTATTAAGCAGGCTTGGCCAGCTTGTGGATGTACCCATCCTTCGTTTACCAAAGGGCCTATTAAGCCGGGAGAAAAAGGGGTTATCCACGTTAAGTTTTTAAGTGCTGGATGGGGTGGTCATTCTGTGGTGAAGGAGGTTATTATTATTTCCAATGCAGCGGAAAATTATGCCAGATTTAAGGCGGTGATAATCAAAAAATCAGATGTTAAAAGAGGAGCAGCATCTCTGCCTAATAAGGCACCTAAAAAGAAACATAAGAAAATTAAGCATTAATGATGCTTGTGGTCGAACTTATCATATTCATCCGGGTCGTGTTGATGGTGAATATGGGGTTGATCTTCCTCGTTCCAATAAAATTTTTCGTCGGGCAAGGGACCTTTATTTTTGTAAATGAAAGCAGTTATAATGCCAATGATAGCGCCAATTAAATGACTTTCCCAACTGATATTATTGCCTTGAGGAACAACTCCCCAAATGAGCCCACTTTGAATACTAAGAACTGCTAATGCTAAAAATTTTAATTGTCTGTTTTTCCGAATAAAACCGCTTGTGAGTAAAAATACAACCAAGGCATAAACCAGTCCGCTAGCACCAATATGGTAGGCGGGGCGAGCAAAAATCCAAATAAAAAGGCCTGTAGCAATATGGCAAATGAGCAGCACTTTCATGGAGATATCGCGGTAAAAATAAAATAAACCTAAAAGGCCCGCCATGAGCGGTAAAGAATTAGAGGCAATATGCAATAAATTACTGTGTAAAAAGACGGTGGTGAAAATACCCAATAAATGGGAAGTGTCCCGAGGGTAAAGCGCTAATGTGTTCCCCATAGGATAAGCCTGTTGCAGAATAAAAACCAGCCAAATTAATATTACATAAAGGCAGGGTACAAACCACCAATTGGTTTTAAACATATGTGCGAAGATAATTGATTGTAAAATAAAATTTATCTGCACATTTGTAATGTGTTAAAAAAAATAAAGATTGTAAGGCCCATTAATCTCGGAATTGTTGCACTCACAATGTTTATTGTGCTTTTTAAATTCAAAAATGAGGTCGCTGTAGATTATTGGTACAATGCTTTGCTCTTGATAATACCAGCGGTATTAACTGCTGCAGCGGGTTATGTCATTAATGATATTTTTGATGTTCTTACAGATAGCATCAATAAACCAGAACGTTTAACGGTTGGCACCCTTATTTCAAAAAAGCAAGCTTGGGTTTTATACTTAGTTCTTACTGTTATTTCCTTGCTTGTTTCGCTTGTTTTTAAAGTACCCAATCACAATCGATTTATGTATTTTAATATTAATGTAAGCATCACCTTGCTTTTAGGGTTATATGCCATTAAATTTAAGGAATTGCCATTGATAGGTAATTTATTTGTGGCCATGTGCACTGCTGCTGTAATTGTTTCTTGCATGTTGCTAGCAAAACCTACTGACATTGGAATCTTGAATTTATTTGGCTATATTTTATTTGCATTTTTTACCAGTTTAATCAGAGAAATTGTAAAGGATCTGCAAGATATGGAAGGAGATAAAGCAGCGGGATATAACACTTACCCAATACTGGCAGGGGAAAAGGGTGCAAAGTTGTTTTTGTTTGTTCTTCTCACCATATTAATTGTGCTTTGTGGAATTTATGCGGTTTTGGCCTGGCGCATAGGTATGCGTGTGAATGGGGCACTCATGGGTATTATTACGCTCTCACTTTTTTATTTTATCAACCATGTTGCCAATGCTAAAACCAAAGCAGGTTATCTTCAATCGAGCACCTTCATGAAATACATTATGGTAATTGGTGTAATTAATTTATTGTTCAGTTAAAATATGGTTACTCCTTTTTTTAGATATAAAATATTGTTGGCCTCGCAAAGTCCACGAAGGCAAATGCTGTTGAGCCATAGTGGTTTTGAAACAGAAATTGTTAAAATTGATGTAGAAGAAAATTTTGATGCTAACTTAAAGGCACATGAAATTCCAGTTTATCTTGCACAAAAGAAGAATGCGGCTTCCGATTTGCCCTTAAGTGAAAATGAATTATTAGTAACTGCGGATACAGTTGTTTGGCTAGGAGAAGAGGTGTTAAATAAGCCAGAAAATATGGACGAAGCTGCAGAAATGTTGCGCAAAATTTCGGGCCATGTTCACACTGTTTATACGGGTGTTTGTGTAAAAAGTAGTAAGACCACCCATACCTTTTATGATGAGAGTAAGGTGTATTTTTATGATTTAACGGAGGAAATGATACAGTATTATTTACAGCAATTTAAACCATTGGATAAGGCAGGAGCCTATGGCATACAGGAGTTTATTGGGTATGTTGGCATTCAAAAAATAGAAGGTTGTTATTACAATGTAATGGGTTTTCCGGTTTCCAAATTCATCCAAGAATTGAAGGCTTTTAGGTAGTGCCCGATATCATAAGAAATTAAGTTTTTTTTTGTAGGTTTGTTGGCTTAAATAATAGCGACCTTTAACTACCATGGAAGAAAGCGTATATCAACCCAAAAATAAAGTCAGAATTGTAACAGCTGCCTCGCTGTTTGATGGACATGATGCTGCCATTAATGTAATGCGCAGAATAATTCAGGCTACCGGTTGCGAAGTGATACATTTGGGGCATGACAGAACTGCAGAGGAAGTGGTGGATACAGCAATACAAGAGGATGCCAATTCCATTGCAATGACGAGTTACCAAGGTGGGCATAATGAATATTTTAAATACATGTACGATTTGTTGCAACAGAAGGGTGCCGGACATATTAAAATATTTGCTGGTGGTGGTGGAACTATTTTACCCGATGAGATAGCCGATTTACAGGCCTATGGCATTACTAGAATTTACCATCCCGATGATGGTCGTGCAATGGGATTGCAAGGCATGATCAATGATTTGGTTAAAAAATCAGATTTTCCAACTGGTAAAGATGTGAAAGTGGATTTGAAACAAGTAGCAGAAAAAAATCCCAAGGTAATTGCAGAATTGATATCATGTGCTGAGAATTATCCTGATGATTTTAAAGTCTACCATGAGCAATTATTAAAAATAGCAGATGGAAAAAAAATTCCTGTGTTGGGTATTACAGGCACTGGAGGAGCCGGAAAGAGCAGTTTAGTAGATGAATTTGTGCGGAGATTTTTATTTGATTTTAAAGATAAAACCATCGGTATTATTTCTGTAGATCCAAGTAAACGCAAAACTGGAGGCGCACTGTTAGGCGATAGAATTCGTATGAACAGCATTAAAAATGCCAGGGTTTACATGCGTTCATTGGCAACCCGCCAAAGCAATCTTGCGTTGAGCAAACATGTAGATGAAGCATTGTTGATACTCAAAGCAGCTAATTTCGATTTGATATTATTGGAAACCAGTGGTATTGGGCAGAGTGATACTGAAATTACCGATCACAGCGATGCAACATTATATGTAATGACACCGGAGTATGGTGCAGCTACCCAATTGGAAAAAATAGATATGTTGGACTTTGCAGATATTATTGCTGTAAATAAATTTGATAAAAAGGGTGCCGCAGATGCAGTGAGAGATGTTAAAAAGCAATACCAACGCAATCATAAATTATTTAATGAAGATTCAGATGGAATGCCGGTTTTTGGCACCATCGCCAGTCAATTTAACGATCCAGGTATGAATACTTTATACCGCACTTTGATAGATACTTTAGATAAGAAAACAGGTTCATCTTTTAAATCGCATTTTGTGGCGAGTGATGAAATGAGTGAGAAAGTATTTATTATTCCACCTTCAAGAAATCGCTATTTAAGCGAAATAAGCGAGACCATACGCACTTACAATAAATGGGCCGATGAACAAGCTGATATTGCTGAAAAAATGTATCAATTGGATGGCGCCAAGCGCATTATTGAAGGGCGATAAATTTTAGCTGCCATCGCCATTTTTCACTGAACTTTCTTTGTAAACTTTTGTTTGCGCTTTCTTACAAATTGTGTTTTCTTTTGGTCGTAGTATGAGATAATACTGATGCTGCCATCTATTTCCAACATGCCTAAATTTACATCTGAAGCATTTTTTAAGCCATGTTCGCGAATGGCGGCCATAATTTCTTCGTGGGTTATTTGTTGTTTGCTGATATTCTTCGCAATAAGTTGACCCTCGTAAATCAACACCACTGGATCGCCTTCGAGTATTTTTCTAAAGAATCTAAATCTGAAATTTAACCAACGAAAAATGAAATTGAAAATAAATAAAAAAGCAGCCGCAATTAATCCGCCCTCCAAACTTGAATCGCTTCCAACCATGGCATTCTGAACTGAGTTGCTTATAAGTAAAATAAAAACCAAATCGGTAATGCTTAACTGCGACAATTCTTTTTTGCCAAACAGTAGCAAACCGAAAATGAGAAAGAGGTAAACAGCAGCCGTTCTAATGACAATATCAGTGGGGAAAATCATAAGATTCATATCCATCAAAATTAGTATTTAATCTATAATTTCCTATTGACAATTTAATTTGGCTGAGTTTTTGATTATATTTGTAATGAAATTTTTAATCCATTATGCGCAAGTCTCTATACGTCTATTTTTTTATTTTGCTAAGCACAGTAACTGGCGCTATGGCATTTGCTATTCAACCGAAGCCCAGTGCTACTAAACCTAAAACAACTGCAGCAAAACCAAAACCCAAAACAAATGCAGCCAAACCAAAACCGAAAGTTGCAGCTAAACCTAAACCGAAACCAAAGACTAAGCCAGTTGCGGAGAAAAAAGATACTGTTATTAAATGGTATACGCCTTCGGAAGGTTATGCAAAAGCTTTAAAAGAAAAAAAGATATTGGTGGTAGATGTTTATACTGATTGGTGCTATTGGTGCAAAGTAATGGATAAAGAAACTTATGAAAACAAAGAAATCATTTTAAAAATGAATCAATATTTTGTAGGTGTAAAATTTAATCCTGAAAACGAAGGAAATCACACAGTAAACGGGCAGGTGTTAAGTTCAGAGGCTTTGATGCAATTGTTGACCAATGGAGGTAGAAATTCTGGTTACCCAACCACTTATTTTTGGAAAACACTTGAGGATAACTCCACCATTTCTGCCTACCCAGGTTATAGGAAAGTAGATGAATTCAACGGAATTTTAAATAATTGGATTAATAAATAATATCTTTTTATAAATAGCCCTTTTATTACAAATAAGAGGGTTTTTTATTGCCTTAAATCAATTAAAAAATGCGTTTTAAAAGAAAGAAATACCCAGCCATTGAAAATTTGGAAGTAACTGGCATTGCTGCGGAGGGTAAAGCACTTGCAAAATTTGAAGGCAAGGTTATTTTTATACCATATGCTGCACCTGGAGATGTGGTGAATGTTCAAATTACAAAGCAAAAAACCTCTTTTGCGGAGGCTAGAATGACGACATTGGTAACAGCCTCTGAATTGAGAATTGAACCCAAATGTTCGCATTTTACAAAATGTGGCGGTTGTAAATGGCAGCATGTGGCCTATGAAACCCAACTTGAATTTAAGGCCGCTCAAGTAAAAAATGATTTACAAAGAATTGCCAAAGTAGAGGTTGGTGAATATTTGCCAATAGTAGGTTGTGTCAAAAGTTTTCAATATCGCAATAAGGTTGAATTTACTTTTAGTAACAAAGCTTGGGAAGAATTTTTTGACAAAGAAAATCCGCAACGATTGCCTGCTTTAGGTTTTCATATTCCGGGAATGTTTGATAAAGTAATGGATTTGGATTACTGTTATCTGATACCCGACACGGCAAACAAAATTAGAACAGCTATAAAGAATTTTACCGTTGATGCAGGATTCGATTTTTTTGATATCAGGCAACAAACAGGTTGGCTCAGGAATGTGGTGATTCGGAACAATAGCCAAAATGAATGGTTGGTGGCATTAATTGTAACCGCAGAAAATAAAGAAGCAATAGGGTCTATATTTAAGCATTTATCGGAATTGTTTCCAGAGGTTGTTTCGTGGAACTATGTAGTAAATGCAAAGCAGAATGATAGCTGGACAGATTTGCAAGTGAATAATCAAATTGGGCAAGCTTATTTAGAAGAGCAATTCGAAAATTTAAAATTCAAAATAAGACCTCAATCATTTTTTCAAACCAATACAGAACAAGCTTTGCGTCTGTATCAAATTACAAGAGATTTCGCAGATTTAAAATCACATGAGAATGTATATGATTTATACACGGGTACTGGCACTATTGCCCTGTTTGTGGCATCTCTATGCAAACAAGTGGTAGGCATAGAATATGTGGAAACCGCCATACTAGATGCAAAGGAAAATGCAATAGTAAACCAAGTTGACAATACCCATTTTTATGCTGGTGATATGAAGCTTATTTTAAATGATGTACTTTTTGGCAAGCATGGAAGGCCAGATGTGATTATAACCGACCCACCCCGCGATGGGATGCATCCGGACGTTGTGAATACTATTATCAATGCAAGGCCGCAACGTATTGTTTACGTAAGTTGCAATACAGCCACTCAAGCGCGCGATATTGCTTTGTTATCTGAGTTTTACGAAGTTGTAAAAGTGCAACCAGTAGATATGTTTCCACATACTCACCATGTAGAAAATGTGGCATTGCTGGTTTTGAGAAAATAAAATTTCTACATCATTTTTGCATCGAGTATGCCTTTCAATTCTTCGAACTCTTCTGGATGTTTTAGGTAGCCAACTTGCAAACTGATTACCTCGCCACTGTCTTTAATTTTGATATTGATTTCGTACAGTTGATAATTGATTCTGTCAATTTTATCCCATGCTACAAAAATCGGTTTTTGAAAAATATGCAAGCAATAGCGGATGCCTTCATCATCAAGAAATATGAAGCATTGGCGATTGAAATAACTGACTTTAAAGTAACGCAATACTAAATAAATAATGACCAGCATTGGGAATAGTAAAAAGGCTCCCCACAAGAAAGTAGGGTAAAAATAGATACTTGAAAAGATGGCAACAATGAAAAAAGTGGCAACTGCCGGGGCCTCGGCTTTGTTTCTGTTAATGGCAAATAAATGCTGCATAAAGGGTAGGCAAATTTACAACATTCTATTTAAACCAGAAAGGTTTCTCTGTTACTGGGCTCGGTAAATTAATGCCATTCTTTGTTTGCCTTGCATATCATTTTTAAATTCACACATTAATTGATACTGACTGCAATAGTTTAATAATGCTAAGTTATGAAGTGGATTTAACTCAAAAAATAAGCGCGGAAATAAGTGGGGCAAGAATGTTTGAATAACAGCTTTATAAAATAACAAAGGATCATTATTGTCTACAAATAGGGCCAAATGAGGTTCGTATTTTAATACATGCTCCGCCATTAAAACAGCCTCCTTGCGCTCTATATAGGGAGGATTGCAAACAACAATATCTGGTACAATGAATGGCCATTTTTGGGTTAAAATATCATGTAAATGAAATTGAATATCCAATGAATTGAAATTACTTTGTTCACTTAATGTCGCTGTTTGAATGGCTGTTTCAGAAATATCTGTAGCAATGATTTGAAGTGTCTCGAATTTTTTTCTGAAGGCGAGGGCGAGACAGCCGCTGCCGGTGCATATATCGGCCACTGTTTTAACAGAATCATTCACATATTCGGATGCCCAATAAAAGAGCTCTTCTGTTTCTGGTCGTGGAATAAGCACATGGCTGTTTACTTTTATTTGAAGATTGCAAAACCATGCATGACCAATGATGTATTGAACGGGTTCGTTTAATAACAGTCTCGCTATATCATTTTTTAAGTCGTTCTCTATTATAAAGGTTTCCTTTTCTCTTATTAATAATTGGGTGCGACTGATTTCGTATTTATCCGAAAATAATAAATGGGTGATGGCCAAAGCCTCCTCATTGCCTTGAAGGGGTAAAAGGGTTTGATAAACACTATGAAAAGCTTCTTGAATGGTCAAAATAATTTACCTATTTAAGGGCATACAAAAATTGAGTATTTTTGCAACATTACAATGCCCCACAATTATTTTATGCAACGATGCCTGCAATTGGCAACCAAAGGTAGGGGTAAGGTAGCGCCTAACCCGATGGTGGGTTGTGTGATTGTATGCAACAATGAGATTATTGGAGAAGGTTATCACGCTCAATATGGAATGGCGCATGCAGAAGTAAATGCGATACAATCCGTTGTGGACAAAACATTGTTGCCGCAATCCACTGTTTACGTTTCGCTAGAGCCATGCTCCCATTATGGCAAAACACCACCTTGTGCAGATTTGTTAATTTCACATAAGGTAAAACAAGTGGTGGTGGGTTGTGTAGATCCTCATGCAAAAGTGGCAGGCATGGGCATAGCCAAATTAAGAGCAGCTCAAATAGAAGTTATTACAGGTGTTTTGGAAAAAGAATGTGAGGCTTTGAACAAGCGTTTTTTTACTTTTCACCATTTAATACGCCCTTATGTTATTTTAAAATGGGCCGAAACCAAAAATGAATTTATGGCAGGCCAGCAAAAGCAAATTAGCGGAGCCATTGCTCAAACTTTGCTGCATCAGTGGCGCACAGAAGAGATGGCATTTATGGTTGGTGCCAATACTTTGTTGATGGATAACCCAGCGTTAAATGTAAGGCATGTAGAGGGAAATCCACCCATTCGCATAGCTGTAGATAGTTTGCTGAAATCGGAAGGAATGGATTTAAAGTTTTACGACAATGCTCAAAGCACCATTGTATTGAATACGATAAAAAATGCCAAGCATGGGTTAATTGAATTTGTGAAATTAGAAAGCACTTCGCCTCAACACCTATTAAATGCAATGTATGAAAGAAATATTCAAAGTGTGGTGATAGAGGGTGGACCATCATTATTGAGTTCATTTATAGATGAAAATATTTGGGATGAGTTGCGGGTGATTCATTCCAAAGCCACGGTATTTGAAACAGGTTTAAAATCGCCTAAGCATACTGGAAAATTGGTTTTACAAGAGGATTTGGATACAGATGTGTTAACTATTTATCAACCCTTGTAAAATGTTATTCTCCGATACTTACCATGAAATAGAGAATGAGGCTGAACATGTTTGGAAAAGTAAGGGCAGTAAATTTTTGGCTTTTGCCTACCTTGTAAGAAGCGAAAATGATATTAAATTGAAATTGGTGGAGTTGCGTAAACTTTATCCTGATGCCACTCACCACTGCTATGCTTGGGTGCTCGGTTACGATCAACAAAACTACAGAGCCAATGATGATGGAGAGCCAGCTAATACAGCCGGCAGGCCCATTTATCGGCAAATTCAACGCTTGCAATTATGCAATGTGCTGGTAGTGGTGGTGCGTTATTTTGGCGGCACCCTATTAGGTGTTTCGGGTTTAATTGAAGCTTATGGAACTGCAGCAGCAGAGTGTTTGGCCAAGTGCAGTATCATCGAAAAAAAGATATTGGAGGTATATCAAATCAGTTGTGAATTTGGATTGGAGAATGAAATTTATAAATTGTGTAAACAATATAGTACAGCCTTGACCGTTAATAGCAACGAGCAAGCTTTTTGTGCGGAAATTAAAATACCTTTGCAACAAAGCCCCGCCTTTAAGGAACAAGTGAAATTAAACTACAAAATACAACTCAAATACATTGGCATAGCATGATAAAAAAACAGAGCTTACTCATACTCCTTTTGCTTACCATATTGTCCGTTAGGGCACAACTGAGCGATTATTATAATTTGAAGGATGTAAAAAATTACAGATTCGATAAATTAAGCATTATTGGTTCAAAGGATGCTGAGGCCTTTGTAAAACATGCTACAGAATACAATTTCATTAATGGTTTGAAAATTGAAAATGCGGTAGACCTTGCATCCGTTTTAAATAAAACAAAAAGTTTTTTTGAATTGAATGAACTCAATTTGAAAAATTACAGCGGAGAATTTACAGTTCATACATTTGATTCGTGCGCGGAAGTAGAGATATTGCATTTGACATTGGATGAAAGTAAATTAGGTCAATTAAACGCATTGCAGGCTTTGCCTAAATTGCAGACGTTGTATTTATATATTCATGGAAAGCCAGAGTCTTTGAGCGAATTAAAGCTTATTCCCAAAGTAAAAGAACTGCACATAGTTGGCGATTTTTTACCTAAAACATTGTTTGATATGATTGCGCAAATAAATGGCAATATGAATCTTAGAACATTCGGAGTAAGTGTTGATAGAATAACTGATTTGCCTGCCAATTTGAGTAGCCTGCGTTTCTTGGGCGATCTGATAGTATACGACAATCTTTCCGTGTTTTCCAATGGAGGAATAGAAGATTTAACGGAAGAAAAATTGACGCTTAATTTTAAAATGTCATACGATGTAATGTCGGGTGTAGCCATTCATTATTTATCTGCTGGCAATGATTTAGCCGCTTTCGAAACGGCCTATTTTGAAAAGTTATACAAGGGCGAAGTGTATACAGAAATAAAGGAGCCTTTGCTAGGTGAGGAAGTGGAGGGCGGAGAGCGTTTCTTTATTCCTTTTAGAAAAGAATTTAATCCAACTTATACCAGTCCTACTGAATTTCATTACCCTTTTAATGACATCAAACCCAAAGAGGAAATTTTTAAAATAGATCCTACTAAAAATGGTATTATTACCACCCGCTCGGGTTTAAGATTGGTGATTGCCCAGAACAGTTTTAGTGCGCTTAACAGTGAGAATGTAACAGAACCGATTTATGTAAAAATAAGCGAACTAATTTCCACATCGGATTTAATGTTTGGAGGGGTGCATTTAAAAGCAGGACAACAATATTTTAATAGCAAGTATTTAATTAATGTGCAAGCCACTACTGCAACAAGCGAGGTAAGCTTAAAGCCCAATTACCAAATAAAAGCCATTTTGCCTGTTGCCAAAGACAGTAGTATGCCCTATTTTTATGATTATGAAAGTAATACTTGGCAGGACTTAAACTTGTATAATTCAGTTTTTAGCAGCACAGTGGAGCCGATAGATTTTTATAAAATAGAGAATCAAAATCAGGCAATAAATTATGTGTTATTTGATACTGCCTCGTTTCAAACGCGATTTGGCAACCAAGCCAATTTTTATTTAAATGATCGTTTGAATGACCAACAGATTTTATTTGAAAATAAGGGTTTTTACACCAATCCAGACCGTAATTGGACGCGTGATTACAATAAGAGTGGAGCATTGAAGGGTATACGAATAAAGAAGGGAAAATCGCTGGTGAAATTGCAGAAAGTAACCCCTAAAAAGAGAAATAAGGAAAGACAATATTTTAAGTTAACCGACAAAACTGAACAACAGATTTATACAGAATTAAAATGTTTCAGAAATATTAATTTCAATGTAAAAACCAATCCGGAAAATAAGCGCGAGTTGACGGAAAATTTCATAAAAGATTACAAGTATCAGGATGTTCGTGTAACCTATAAACCGGGGCAAACGACCGTTATTATACTGCTAAAATTTGCAGATGGGTATAAAAAATTAGAAGCCTTTATTAGTGATGCTGAGGATGATAAAACCTTAAAAAAACAAATTAAAAAATTTGGTAATGCCTATAAAAAATATCAGCATGTATTGGCACAGAGGTCTAAAAGTTTTGACGAAAACAATGCTTTGCGCCACATTGAGTACCAGCAATACATAGGCGATAAAGTAAAGGAAAATGAAAAGAGCAACAATGTTTCTGAAATACGTTTGAACCAATTAGGCTCATTTAGTTTGTTTCAATTAAAGCCAGTAGATTTTAATACCAATTTGATTGTGCAGTATACAGATGAAACTGGATTGCCGATAGATGTGAAAGAGTTATTTATGGTAGATAGTCGCTACCAAACGGTGCTTGAATTGGATTTTAAAAATATGGCCATCAGCCCAGCTACTTGCCAATTGATATTTGCAACAGATTATAACGGGGATATTTATTTTGCCAATAAAAATGATATTGCCGCTGCCAACCTTACCAATAATTCTTTGACCTATATAAAATTGAATAAAATAAAGGTGAAGTTGAAGAGCATAGAAGCGTTTAATTATTACGTAAAGTAATATGCTTATAAGTAATAACGACGAATCATACGGCTCATTAATTTAGGAATTCTTAACAGTACAAACAGTGAATTTTGTCCTAGCTTTTCAAACAAAATTTTGGCATGCCAAACATTGTTTTTTTCGCATTCTATTTTAAAGCTTTGATATGTGATTAGCTGGTTAGACAGATATTGCCCCGCTAAACTTTTTTTGTTGGTCAACATAGCTAAAATAAAATGTTCGATGCCTATATCGCGACTCCTGTAAACCCATGCATAATAAGCGGAGCAGAGGTAGGTGTTTTCTAATTCTTTTGTCAGGTAATAGTTGCCTAGATCGGTTGGAATATCTTTTTTAAGTGCTTCATAAAGCGCGTTGAATGATAGATTATTTGAGTGGAAAATAGTAGCACAACTGTTTTCATGCCTTTCAACTGCCAAGAGAAAATGATAGGAGGAAATATGGTCGTCGCCCAAGGCCATTGCCATGGCTCTGCTTCCTTTAGTTATATCTAATATTTGCTTGTTGAAGTTCATGAATTGTAAACAAATATAAAGAACCTGTTATAAGACCTAGCAACTTATTTTATGCGCCCCCAATAGCAGCGGCAGGTTGGGCAATGCCAGCATTGGCGGTTTTGCTGTGGTGCAAGAGCGACCGGCAGGAAGCTACTTGAAACACTTTGCAAATCGCTGCTGGCTGCCGACCAACCTTTAGCGGATAGTGGTAAATGGCGCCCTTATAATAATTATAAACCAGGAATTAATTTGTCTTTTGGATATTTTATTTCGTAAGTGAAGCGTACTTTTTTAGAGTCTTTTGGTTTAATGTTGAGTTTCCATATTAGCTTGCCAGTTACTTCGTTGTAAATGGCATCGTCATTGTCTCCAAGCATAATTTTGATATTGGGGTCGGTGGTAATTGGAATTTGATCTTCAATCTCAAAATTGAGGTTAATGCCTTTGGTATTTCGCACTGTTATTTCTATGGTTTTGGAAATGATGCGGTAGTCGCCTGTATTGGTTTCCTTACATTTTTCTTTAACATTCTGGCGTTTTATAATAATAGATTTATCGCGACCTAGATTTATATATAAGGTGTCCTTTGTACTTACAGGATCTATAGTGGTTGAACCAATATAAGATTCGTCAAAATAAATTTTAGCTGCGCCTGGTATAAGGTTCAAGTCTTCCCAATTCACCACCTTGCCCATCAAGAATGCATCTTTATCGAGTTTGGGAACCGCCATGTAAGCGAGAGAAACCGGTATTTCTACATTATTAATAATCACATTGTGTGCTTTATTATCACCTGCTATGGAATATTTGGTTTTGATTTCATATTCCGTGCGCAATAAATTATCATTCATATTAAAAATTGGGGTGGCGGGTAAACCCACATCATCATCATTCCCTTCTTTATCGGCCAGTTGCAATTTTTTTTGTTCAAGCGATTTGTAGTTCATGTTATTATTATAACCCATGGTTGCTGGTGCTTTAGATTTATTGATTTGATCTACATAACTGTTAGGATAGCCAAAGTAAAGATTCCATTCGGTAAGCGCGGGCTTGGTATTTCCAATGGCGGGGTTGCTGGTAGAAAGTGTTAAGGCTATATCCTTCCAATCGAGACCCGTATTTTGATACACTTGTGCACGGTACACCAATTGTATTTTATCTTTTCCAGATACGGCTTGGATATCGTAAACGGGCAACCAACCAGCATGTGGCACATAATATTTTAGGCTAAGATTGCCTGTAACAGCTTGCTCGGTTTCTATGGTTACAATGATTTGGTAAACGGGGTTGTACATATCTGGATTAACGATGGGAGCCCCTTCGCTTTGCATTAATACGAAATAATTTTTGCGTTGGTTGAGTTCATTTTGAAGCTTATATAATTTATCAACTTTTCGTTCGATGGCTAATTCCAACTCGTCTATGTTAGAGAGGCGGTAGCGCAATAAATCTAAAGTTGATTTTAAGAGATTCAATGAATCGCGGGCGAACTCGCCACGAATAAGGCGATTGTTGAGCAATAGGTTGCGTTCCTTTTGGTAAGCCGTTTGTTTATTGGTACAGTCTTTAACCAGATAAACCAACTCGGCCAAAGAATCGTTAAGGCGGCTAATTGTTTTTGCATATTTGTCTTCGAGATTTGGATTTTTAGGTGGCTCGGGATAGCGCATGGATTTTTTGGTGTCAATTACCAGTCCACCTTTAAAATAGGCAGAGATGGTATTCTCATCTACATATGGAGAAACACCTTCAAAAATAATTTCGCTACTTCCTGCGGGTAGGTTAAGGCTTTCGAAATAGCCGATTTCTGCACCGCTCAAATAAACAATGGCTTTAGAGGGTTTGGGTTTAATGGTTTTGGTGTTTTGCGCAAAGCCCGAAAGGGTGCAGATTAATAGGAGGGAGATGAGAATTGATTTCATAAATAAGGCGTATTTTGGGTTTAATACCTTTAGAGATGAAAATGGAAATGAAAAAACTAAAAATTGTATAAATAGAATATTTTGAATAAAATAGTAAATGATAAAATAAACAGCTTTATGGTTTTTTAACGTAAAAACAAGCAGTTTTTAATCTTTTTTGTGTCATAAAATAGTCTTCATTTTTTAGTATTAAATACTCTTATGAGTAAAAAGTACTTTTTAAAATTCTGTAAATTGTTTAAAAACAAATAGTTGGGTATTTGATTTCATTTTTTTCGAATTTTATTACAGGGCATTTTCATATTTATAAAATTCATGATAATTTTGTTAAAACTAAAACATTTTTACTAACTAAAACTTTAATAAAAAACTTCTAAAGATATGATACAGAAAGCACACCGCCTATTTATTAGTCATTCATGGACCTACCACGATGCCAAAGACACCATGGTGCGTTTCCTCGATAAGTTGGGATTGGACTATCAGAGTTTATACATTCCTAAGAAGGATCCTATTCACGAAACTGGTACAGATCAACAGCTTTTATCTGCCATTACAGAGAAAATTAAAAGATCAACCTGCCTTATTATTTTGGCGGGGGTATATTCCTACTACGATAAATGGATTGAGAAGGAAATTGAGGTGGCCCGTGCTTACGGTAAACCAATTATTGCCATTCAACCATGGTCTAACGACAAAACTTCTGACATAGTAAGAAAAAATGCCAATCGCATTGTAAAATGGCAAGGCAAATGCATTGTAGATGCCATTAAAGATATAGATAGAGTTTCCATTGGTCATACATAGTTTGTATTCACATTTTCATCTATTGAAAGGTCCTGATTTTATTCGTGTTATTTTTTTGTTGCAGATTGGATGTAAATCTTTTGTAAAAACAAGTTAACATTTTGTTACAATTGGTATCAATTGCCTTCATTTATTCCTAAAATTGTATATCGAATAAATTTATAACCTTCAAAATTTAATTATAACGGAACGGTATCATATTAACATTTGCATACTTTCCGTGTGCATCTTTGGAATTTTGCTTCCTAACAGAGTTTATGGCCAGTTAAATGGGAACGGTGAGTAATGTCAGCCCGCAAACCCCCACAATGACTTATACCAACACTATCTAACATAAAGGTGGAACAGGCAGTTGCAAAGGACTGGTCGTTTACAATTATAATCAAAATACCCTGTATGCCATTCCAAATCCGGGAACTGGTATCTTTAAAATTGCAGGGACTATTATGAATAGACAGATAGAAATTAAAAATACCCTTGGACAAAAAATTGAGCTTGTTATTTTGTCAGGTTATGAATTGAAAATTGATTTAAAGGAAGCGGTAGTAGGTATTTTATTTTGTAAAAATTTAAATGGCAATCAAAGTCAAGTTATTAAGTTGGTAAAACAATCAATTGGTAAAACTATTGAAAAAAAATCCACTAATTTTATGTTGGTGATTTTTTTGCTTTAGTAAGTTTTAATTATGAAATACTTCTGTGTTTAAAGTATAGGAATATTAGTGCAAATGCAAAGGAGTTTAGTCATATTTATGTCATCAAAAACAGAGCGTGCAATATTGAATAATAAGGCTTCGTTTACTTTTTATGAAAGTCATTAATTCTGTACGACTATCGATTCATTTTTTAGAGAACCTGCAGCGGTTTTTTAAATTATCGAATCCATCCACTTGTTTAATCTTTATACCTTATGTTTATTCCAAAAATTATTTACCAAACTTTCAAAACCGCTGATTTGCCAATTGTCACCCAATGGCACATCGCACGATTAAAGAAAAAAAATCCCAATTACCGATATGAATTTTATGATGATGAACGCATTGAAAATTTTATTGCTATTGAGTATAGTGATGAGGTGCTTAGCCTTTATCAGAAAATTAATATAGGAGCCGCCAAAGCCGATTTTTTTAGATACGCCATTTTGTATAAAAGAGGGGGTGTTTATTTGGACATCGACAGTCT
Source organism: Bacteroidota bacterium (assembly GCA_025354385.1). Lineage (GTDB taxonomy): Bacteria > Bacteroidota > Bacteroidia > NS11-12g > UBA955 > JABMMZ01. The sequence continues at coordinate 10,208 of JANXMZ010000071.1, read as the reverse complement.
TTCCATAGCGCCACTAGATTCATTAATAAAGCCAACAGATGAGGCATTAGTTGCCATGGAATGCCACCCGGGCATTTGTGTGCAATGGGCCTTGGTGTTTAGGGCAGGGCATCCCTTTTTGAAAAAGACCTTAGAACTAATGCTGGAAAATATCCGCACGAATCGCTACCCGAATGATGTGCATCGCATGACCGGCCCAACGGTATATACCCTTGCCATTAATGAGTGTTTAGGGCAGGATCACACCATTCCCTATCGTTTAATGGGCATTGATTATGAAGGCTGTTTTAAGTTTCATTATGCTATGAGTAAATTCTTTTTATACCAAGGTGATGAGCATTGGAAAAAGGCGCAAGTGACACAGGGTGTATTGAAACAAAATTCAGAAATACACACATTGGCGCGACCTGTATTGGCAGAGAGCAAAAAATTACAACCTATTTTGGTGGAGGTGGAGTAGGGATTTAAACGGATTATTCCATTCCTTGTCAATTTGTCCTTTGCCCTTACAACAAAGTATCTTTCCTCTTGCTTTATTCTGTGCAATCGCTCAAAATCAACGCAGGTTTTTTTCGTCTGAATCACTTGTTTTTTTAAGCATCTTGACATATTTTTAAATTCCTTAACACAACGCGATTGATAAAAAGTAGTAAATTAGTGGCCTGTATTTTATATGAACATACAAGAACAAATCAAAGATTATATAGTCATTCAGACAGAACCAAAACGCAGCGATATGCAAGCATTGCACCAAATTATTTTGGAAGTAATGCCAGCTTGTAAGTTATGGTTCATGGATGGCAAAAACAGTGAAAATAAAATTGTATCTAATCCTAATATTGGATATGGATTTCAGATCATAAAATATGCGGATGGAACAAGCAGGGAGTTTTATCAAATTGGTATCAGTGCCAACAAAACAGGAATCTCCGTTTATATTATTGGTATTGCAGACAAGACCTACTTAGCGCAAACTTATGGCAAAGCACTTGGCAAAGCCAGCGTGAGCGGCTATTGCATTAAATTCAAAATGCTAAAAGATATCAATGTTGAAATACTCAAGGAAGCCATACAATTTGGGTTTGAGTCACGGGATTAAAAGGCAGAAAGGAGAAAATAAAATCTAAATTTTATTTTAGGCATTGGTGTTTTTAATATTTAAAGATATTAAAATCCATTTTTTTTAACGCAAAGAACGCGAAGCAAAGCCGCACAAAGTTCGCAGACAATCAGCACAACCCACTCCCCTTTTTTGCCCTCATGTGGTAAAACGGGTTTAAATTGTTCTCCACTTATGGAGCGCAGCGAATTGCTCTAATGCTCAATGTATACAATCACAAAATCTATACGCTTTGCTTCCGTGCTGGAGCATAAACTCACACTTCGATAAACTCAGTGTGACGTTTCGATAAACTCAGTGTGACGTTTCATCACAAAATTCAATATTTTTTCCCCAGACTGTTTTTTGTATATTGAAATATCCTATTTTTACAAAATTGTTAACGGATTTCTTTCACCAGTGGTAAGGTATATGCGTGCAGAATGGGGGGTGGGGGATTGATTTTAATATGCAATGCATTCAAAAAAAGATTAATCATGGAGCCAACCAATATCAAAGACCCTGAATATTTTCACAAAGTGGTGGATTGCCAGTACGCCTGCCCTGCCCACACACCGGTACCAGAATACATAAGGTTAATTTCACAAGAAAAGTATGCCGAAGCCTATATGGTTAATTGGGATTCTAATGTGTTCCCTGGCGTACTTGGCCGCACTTGCGATAGACCTTGCGAACCAGCCTGCCGAAGAGGTAGGGTAGAAGAAGAACCTGTCGCCATTTGTCGTTTAAAACGCGTAGCGGCAGATAATAAAGGTGATATCAAACACTTGATGCCACAAGGGCCATTTAAACCCAATGGCAAAAAAATTGCCTTGATTGGTGCTGGTCCTGCAGCGCTAACAGTTGCCCGTGATTTGGCCCCACTTGGTTATGAAATACATGTATACGATGAGCAAAAATTAGGCGGTGGTTTTATGCGCAGTCAAATCCCTTCTTTCCGTTTGCCCGAAACAGTTTTGAATGAAGAAGTTAATTATATTTTAGACCTAGGCATTCACAGCCATTTTAACCATTATGTAGACAGTTTAAAAAGTACGTTAGAAAAAGGATACGATGCTATTTTTGTTGGCACGGGTGCACCTAAAGGCCGTGATTTAGAAATTCCAGGAAGACAAGAAGCTTCAAAAAATATTCATATTGGTATTAATTGGTTGGCCTCTGTTGCCTTCGAACACACCAATAAAATTGGTAAAAATGTAATTGTATTGGGGGGCGGAAATACCGCCATGGACTGCTGTCGCACGGCCCGCAGGTTGGGTGGCGAACAAGTAAAAGTGGTAGTGCGCAGTCCCTTTGCGGAGATGAAAGCTTCGCCTTGGGAAAAAGAAGATGCCCAACACGAAGATATTCCAATTATAGATAACCATGTGCCTAAAACTTTTGTGATAGAAGATGGTGTTTTGAAAGGCATGCTGTTCGAAAAAGTAAAAGCTGTGATGGAAGATGACAAAAGAAAATTAGTACCAACTGGAGAGCCCGATGTTTTTATAGAAGCAGATGATGTATTGGTAGCCATTGGTCAAGAGAATAGTTTTCCTTGGATAGAGCGCGATGCCGGGGTTGAATTTGATAAATGGAACATGCCCATTGTAAATGAAAAAACTTTTGCATCTACTCACCCCAAAGTGTTTTTTGGAGGCGATGCAGCATGGGGCCCTAAGAATGTAATTACTGCAGTGGCCCATGGTCATCAGGCGGCAATTTCTATAGATTTATTTTGTAGAAGCGAAGCGCTCACCAATCGTCCTTCACCCTATGTCAATTTGGTGAGTCAAAAAATGGGATTGCATGAATGGGCTTACGAAAGCGAAGTGGTTACCGATATACGTTACCTCGTACCTCAAGCGGATAAGAAAGTAACCCTTAGCAATCGCAAAAAAGAAGTCGAATTGGGCTATAGTCCTTTAGATGGATATAAGGAAGCACAGCGCTGTTTGAACTGCGATATACAAACTGTATTTACAGATAATAAATGCATAGAGTGTGATGCTTGTGTGGATATTTGCCCAACAGCATGTATCACCTTTACAAGCAATGCACCCGAGCCCGATTTAAGAAAAATGTTGAAGGTACCTGCAGAAAATTTAACACAGGATTTGTATGTATCAGGTCCATTAAAAACACAAAGGGTAATGGTGAAAGATGAAGACATGTGTTTACATTGTGGCCTTTGTGCCGAACGTTGTCCTACCGCGGCCTGGGACATGCAAAAATTTTTATATAACGTAACAAAAGCTCATACCGGATGTCTCTAAAAGAAAAAAAAATAAACGATTTTGTAGTGCGGTTTGCCAATGTCAACGGCACTGGCTCGGCAAGTGCCAATTACTTGTTTTGCAAAGCCATTTTTAGAATGGGAATTCCTGTAACTCCTAAAAATATTTTCCCTTCCAATATTCAAGGTTTACCCACTTGGTACGAAGTGAGGGTGAGCGAAAAAGGTTATCTGGGCAGGAGAGAAGGCATAGATTTAATGGTTGCTGTAAATCCTCAAAGCTTTGCAGCCGATGTCGCAAGTGTAAGATCCGGAGGTTATTTTTTATATGATAATTCTAAAAAATTACATGCGGAATATGTGCGAGAAGATATTCATTATATAGGCATGCCATTAATGGAAATGTGTAATGAGGCTTTCACGGATCCAAGACAAAGGCAATTGTTTAAAAATATTATTTATGTGGGTGCTTTATCTGCTTTGTTGAACATTGATTTTTCGGTATATGAAAGTTTATTGCACGAACAATTTAAAGGCAAAGAAAAACTCATAGAACCTAATATAAAAGCACTGCAAATGGGCGTAGATTATGTGCAAAAGAATTTTAAATATCCTTTGGAGTTTTATGTTGAAAAGCGCGATTTAATAGGTGATAATATAATGATTGATGGTAACTCTGCTTGCGGGTTAGGTGCTATTTATGCAGGCGCTACGGTTGCCGCATGGTATCCCATTACACCATCCACTTCTGTAGTGGAAGCCTTTATGGATTATGCAGATGAATACAGAACTGATAAAGTAACAGGTAAAAGAAATGTTGCGATTATTCAAGCAGAAGACGAACTAGCAGCCATTGGAATGGTAATAGGCGCTAACTGGAATGGTGCGCGCGCATTTACGGCCACCAGTGGTCCGGGTTTGTCATTAATGAATGAATTTTTAGGACTTGCTTATTTTGCAGAAATACCCACTGTTTTAATTGATGTGCAACGAAGTGGACCTTCTACAGGAATGCCAACGCGTACACAACAATCCGATGTGTTGGAGGCCGCCTATGCTTCGCATGGAGATACTAAACATGTACTGCTATTCCCATCAACACCTAAAGAGTGTTTTGAAATGACCAGTGATGCATTTGATTTGGCGGAACAATTGCAAACACCCGTAATATTGATGACGGATTTGGATTTGGGAATGAACGACCATGTTTCAAAACCATTTGAATGGGATGTAAATAAAGAATACAAAAGAGGAAAAGTTTTAAGTGCCAAACAATTGGAGAAGATGGAAAAATTCGGTCGTTATTTAGATACTGATGGCGATGGTATAACCTACCGCACTTATCCAGGAACACACCCTTCCAAAGGGTCGTTTTTTACACGTGGTACCTCGCGCGATGAGTATGCTGTATATACAGAAAGTAGCGATGCATACAAACGCAATATGGACAGATTGATAAGGAAATGGGAGACCACCAAAGAATATGTGAATGCCCCAGATTTATATCAAACTAAAAATCAATCCAAGATAGGGTTACTATTTTTTGGCACTTCGCAATTTTCATCAGAAGAGGCCATGGATATTATGAAAACTCAAAATATTTTAGTGGATGCCATTCGCATTAAAGCATTTCCATTTAACAGAGACGTTGAAGATTTTATAAATGAACACGATCAAATTTTTGTAATAGAACAAAACAGAGATGCTCAGTTAAAAAGTTTATTAATGATTGAATTGGGTGTGAACGCTGATAAATTATTTTCCGTTTTGAATTACGATGGCATGCCCATTACTGCCGATCATATTACCAGTCAAATTACTTCTCAATTATCACTTCCTAAAAACTAAAAGGCCATATGACTTATATACGTCCAAAATTTCGCCATCCTGAATTACCTAAAAATAAATTAGGCTATACTATCAATTATTACGAGGGGGCTTTGTCTACTTTGTGTGCAGGTTGTGGGCACGATTCCATAAGTGCGGGCATTGTGCAAGCCGCTTATGAAATGAATATTCAACCACATAAATTGGCCAAGCTTTCGGGCATTGGTTGCTCTTCCAAAACACCGGCTTATTTTCTGAGTAATTCGCATGGGTTTAACAGTGTGCATGGTCGTATGCCATCTGTAGCTACTGGCGCCAATATGGCCAATCGCGACTTGATTTATTTCGGAGTATCTGGCGATGGTGACTCTGCTTCCATCGGCATGGGTCAATTTGTGCATGTGGTGCGCAGAAATTTAAACATGGTTTACATTGTTATGAACAATGGTTGTTATGGTTTAACAAAAGGGCAAGATTCGGCTACGGCCGACCGAGGGTCTAAAAATAAATCGGGCAATACTAATTTATTTCAAGCCATTGATTTGGCAAGTTTGGCCATTGAGTTAGGTGCTACTTTTGTGGCCCAAAGTTTTTCAGGAGATAAAACACAATTGGTGCCGCTCATTAAGGCTGCCATGAACCATCCAGGATTCGCATTTATTAATGTTATATCACCTTGCGTAACCTTTAATAACAATGTTGGTTCTACCAAGTCATATGACTTTGTAAGAGAACATATAGAGGCCACTTCTACCATGGATTTTGTACCTGAAATGAGTGAGATAAAAACCAACTATGAGCAGGGCACAAATAAGATGGTAAAGTTGCACGATGGTACCTTTTTAGAGCTGCATAAATTATCCGAAGATTGGGATCCTCTCAACCGCCTATCTGCAATGAATGCAGTGCACAATGCACGAGTTAAAAATGAAATATTAACAGGTTTGTTATTCCTGGATCCTGATTCAGAAGACTTACATGCAATGATAGAAACAAGCCATATTCCTTTGAATACCCTCACCGAAAAGGAGCTTTGTCCTGGGCCAGATATACTGAAAGCCATTAACGCGGATTTGCGTTAAGAATTCGAATTAAAAGTATATCAAAATTTATATCATTCCACATTTAAGTTGATTAATCAACCCAACAAATTCTTCGCGCGAGTTACCTTTTAAATGAAAGCGAGTATTAGAAGAGCAATTTGGAAGATATGTTGGCCATGTAATCTTGTATTTTATTTTCTTTACATTTTCTGTGGCTCCTTCAACAATTTTCTTAAATGCATTTGTAAACTTTTGTTTCCGCACTTCAGTAAGGGCAGGCTTTATTTGATTTTCCATCACTTTTCAGTGTGGTTTATTCTATTGGTATTAACCCTATTTCAAAATAATTAAAAATGAAGTGTGTTTTTTACAGTCATTCTATGGTCAAAAAAATATGACTTATAAATGACAATTAAGTTTTTTAACATTCTGATAATCAAAAGTTAAATTATATTTTATTTTATTGACAAAAGTCAATAAACGAATCGAAAAAGTGTTTTAAAATTGCATGTAATTTAATGGCTTGTTTCTTAAAATGCGCAGTTATTTTAGTATTTATAAATGAAGATAGTAGGTTGTTAGCTTCTCTCATTTTAAGTTTTTTTAAGAAATAAGTAAGCTGTAAAAGTCGGGCACATGTGTTATGTTAAAATGAAATATACTGTATGCCAGACTCTAAAAAAAAATCGTCCCTTTACCGAGGGGCGATTTTTTTTAAGGGACTAATTTAACCTTGAACCAAAATTCAATTGGAATACCCATTGTAGAAAGGTCGGAATCACCTGTGCTTCCAGCTGCGGAGGGGATGTCGTCGCTAGGTTGGTTGGCCATGTTTCCTGCATTACTGCCACTGGGCATTCCTCCGCTGGCACCTACACCACTAGAAATGCCGCCTGGTCGTGCAGTTGTGCCGCCGACATTGCGAGCAGTAGGAATATCAAATTTTCCTGATACAACACCTATGGATAAATTTGCGAGAGAAAATAGGCCTTTTTTTGAAATGCGACTCAATGGAATGATGAGTTCATAAATAATTTCATCATTGTGCAACACGGTTATTGAATCTTTAATATCAATATTTACATCGTGCAGATTGATATGCTCGGTGGCATTATGATCACTAAAAATAAGTTCAGCAGGTATCTGAGAAACAAAATAATTTAGATTTTTTTTGTTGGGGTCCGTATTTGCATCCTTTTTATAATCTTCTTTTTTCAAATCATAATTCAATTTGTAGGGATAATGCACAAAAACATCCTGTTTTTTCTTGCCGCTAATATCAAAATAAATAGTAAGACCTGTTTTTAATATTTTCAAAATGGAGGCCTGGGAAGTGGTGTTTAAGATTACATGTAAGTTTTTATCATCATTGGTAACTTTATAAAGTACCTGACTCTCCTTATTGTAATAGCTATATTCATATTTGCCTTCGGGTTTTTCTGAAACACTGCTAACCATTGGTAATGAGACGCAGGCTGTCAAACTGATTAGGAAAATGGTAATAATAAATTTCATAATGTTGAATGCAAATTTAAGGAATCTGCAGCATCCTTTTTTAAGAGGGTCAACTAAAGTTAGATAAGGTTATACTTATCCTTCATCAATTTGTGGAAGAATTTTTCTATTGCTAAAACAAAAAATTTGTTTTAGACGAATTATGCCATTCCGTTAAGGCTGCAGTTTTTCATAAATGCCATTTTTCATAGGAGTAATATTTTCAGGTTTACGTAATGAATCATTTGGACACTCCGAAATAAACCATCATTTAACTCTTAAATATTTGCAATTTTAAATAAGCGCTCTTTATCGAGAATAAAAATATTCCTGCCATCTACTTTTACAATTTTTTCCTTACTCAATATTTTTAATTGACGGGAGAGTGTTTCTATAATTGTACCAGAGCAATTGGCTACGTCTTTTCTACTAAAGTAAACACCTTTGCTTTTCTTGCCAGGTTCGTTAAATTTTTGGTTTAAAGCAAGCAGTGTTAACGCTACCCTTTCATTCACTGGTTTTTGAGCGAAGAAAATGATCTTATGCACCATGGTATTTAATTCTTCTCCAAATTTCTTCATAAAATAATCATTTAATTCAGAAGATTCTTTCATCATTGTGAGAAAAACATCTTTCTCTATCAACTCTACCTCACAGTCTGTAATAGCTGTTACAAAATAGAGATTAGAATTTTCTGTGATGATGTTTTGATAGCCGAATATTTCATTCTTTTTAAACATAAATATGATTTGTTCTCTCCCAGCCGCATCAATAACAAATAATTTTAGTATTCCTTGTCTTATGATATAAACACCTTTAGGTATAAAACCTTCATTGAATAAATTTTCACCTTTTTTTACAGGAATAAAAGAGGTTTGTGCCCTTAATATTTTGGTTATAGGTGATGGAATTTTGTCCCAAAACGGATGTTCATCTCGGTAATAATTACTTACTTCCTCTTCTAGTTTTCCCATTTTTTAATTAATCCTCAAAGTTTAGTAAAAAAAATGAATTAGTTGAATTTACTTTAGTCAAGGATGTGTCAAAAAAAAAGAACGCTTCATGAAGCATTTTTTGGGCATTGAGACCGTTAACCTACCATTTATATATTGGCAATTTTAAACAGTCGTTCTTTATCTTTAATAAGGATGGCGCGGCCTCTTAATTCAATAATATCCTCTTTTTCCAGTATTGTTAATTGTCTTGAAAGCGTTTCGTTGATGGTGCCTGCAAAACACGCCAAATCAGTTCTTGTGAATGTAATGCCATTTTTGTCGTTGGTATAAATTTCAAATTTTTGATTTAAAATTAATAGGGTCAATGCCACTCTTTCTGTAACAGGTTTTGTCGCAAAAAATGAAATTTTATTAAATAGAACGCGAAACTCCATGCCAAAATAGTTCAAAAAGAATAATTTTATTTCGTTCGATTCATTAAAGTATTTAACAAAAGTATCCTTTCCTATTATTTCAATTTCACAATCTTGTATCGCTGTTACGTGCAGAAAGCTGGCATTGTTACAAACGATAGAACGATAACCGAACATATTGCCTGGTTTTAACATGTATATTATTTGCTCTTTACCCTCATTGCTAATCAAAAATTGTTTTGCTATGCCTTTTTTTACGATGTAAAGTCCACGAGGATGAAAACCTTCCGTGTAAATTTGTTCATCTTTCTTAAAATTTGCTACAGTCAGATTTTCACGCATCTTTTCAACTGTATCGATAGGTATTTTATCCCAAATTAATTCAGGAATAAGGTAGTAATTGGCTATTTCTTTTTCAATTTCTGTCATTTTAGGCTTTTTTACTCAGGCAAATATACAAATATTTATTTTATTTTGACTTTAGTCAAAATAGGGAGATTGTGTTTAAGTAGAATTGCATATCAAAATATAACATTACCAGTTTGGAATCATTGTTAAGGAAAATTTTTAGTACATTTTTTTCATAAAACATTTTTGGTTCCATCTGGTATTGTTGATTTAATAACAACAACAAATTAAATTAAATAACAAGATGGAAAAAAATTACAAATTTAAAACCCTAAAGACACTGCTAATCGCAGTTTTATTGGCTGCCATTAACACAGCCTCGGGCCAAATCATGTCTGGTACGTATACCATTGACAACACCGCAGTAACTGGTGGTACCAATTACGCTTCTTGGACGGATTTCAGAAACAACATTGTAACCTATGGTGTTAGTGGTGCGGTTGTAGTAAATGTAAAGACCGACATTACAGAAACAGCTCAGATTACTTTCCCACCCATTACAGGAACCTCTGCAACTAACACAGTAACCATTAATGGTGGCGGAAAATTCATTGCTTATTCAATTGCTGATGCAGTTATTTTAATCAATGGAGCAGATTATTTCACATTTGATAAATTAATTGTGCGCAACACAACTACTTCTCAGTATGCGCAAGGTTACAGATTCACTTATGGATCGGATTCAAAAGGATCTGACAACAATACCATTTCAAATGGTACCATTGAATTCTC
>JANXMZ010000044.1 GCA_025354385.1 Bacteroidota bacterium | reverse complement strand
AGGATAGATTAGGTAGGTGTTTTACATTTTCCCAAAGCATAATGCAATTTAAATACATAAAAACAAACAACCTGAAAACGGCCAGTTTACTTATTAATACCGCCTTGTGGATTGTATAGTAACTTATGCAAGAGGTTTATTTTATGAACGTAAAAATGCGGATGTATTATTGCTCAGCAGTGTATTGCAATACCTACAAGATACCGTATTCGTTATTGAAACAATTAAAACAAAAAAGGTTCTGTATATTATCATAAACAGGATTCCTTTTTTCGAAAGCAAGGCTATTGACAACGCTATCTGCATTCAACAATTGAATGAAAGCATTTATGGCAAACCCACCTCATTTGTATGCCGAATAATGAATCAGGATTTTTTTATTTCAGCACTCTTAAATGATTATGAAATAGAAATTGATCAAATCAATTTTGAAAACCTAAGATATGATTACCATGGTGATTTTTTCTATTTCAGATTTTTACTTTTGAGAAGAAAATGAAAAACTATTTTTTACTTTTTGTAGTATATTTGTTGTAACGATAAATTAACAACACACTATGAAAAAACTATTTTCTTTTTCTTTATTTCTGGTCATACTTGGTTGTATGGCTTTTACCTTTTCTACTAATGGCTATGAGCCAGGTGCCGAAGCTACTGATTTTGATTTAAAAAACATAAATGGTAGCAGGGTTTCTATGAGCAGCATGACAGATGCCAAGGGCTTTATAGTTGTGTTTACATGCAACCATTGCCCATTTGCTAAAAAATATGAGAACAGAATTATTGCACTCGACAAAAAATACAAATCACAAGGTTATCCTGTTATTGCAATTAATCCTAATGATACTTTTAATTACCCCGAAGATGCACACACAGAAATGGTAAAAAGAGCCAAGGACAAAAATTATACTTTCCCTTATCTTGTTGACGAAACACAGCAGGTGGCCAAAGCATTTGGGGCTGCCAAAACACCTCATGTTTTTTTGATACAAAAAGAGGCTGAAAAATTCATAGTAAAATATACAGGTGGCATAGATAATAATTTCGAAAATGTAGACAAGGTTACCAAAAAATATCTTGAAAACGCCTTAGATGAACTGATAGCGGGTAAGGAAGTGACAGTAAAAACCACCAAAGCTGTTGGATGCATGATTAAATGGGTTGAGTAGAACCTTAGATAGCGTTATCATCGTTCTTGAGGACGGCTAGAGCCCTTTGTTCCTCTGCAAAAGTCTTAATCCATGGCTTTTTATAATCATTGGTAAGCGCCCAATCAAAATAGAGAATGGCGCTTTCAAACTCGCCTACTCTTCTGTATAAATCCCCAATCAAATATTCTATCGCGGGATAAGTCTCTGCCTTCACGTATTCCTTATTTTCAATGGCTTTTATAAAATAAGCAATCGCTAATTTTTGAATTGTTTTTCTTTCATTAATAAGAAAGGTATTGTGTTTTATCAAATAAGAGGAAATGAGAAACAAATTGGCAATATCATCGTTACTTTTTTGAAGATAAATGTGAATTTGAATGGCTATTTCATTTTCTAAAACTTCGGTTATTTTTAATTTTTTAAACGGTTCTAAAAGTTTCAAAATATTCGCCTTGGTGGTATCATTAAAAGTGGTGTCAAAATCTTTTACATAACCGCTATAGTGGCAGTGCGAGCAGGTATTGACATAGTTCTCATACAACTCACCCACAGCACCTCGCTTTTCAAAATCTCTTAATGTCTTAAATGTTGTATAGCTTCCAGTTACCTGAACTGTAAATTTTTCCCCATCAATAGGACATTGAATGACTATTGGATAGCTGGTATGAGCGCGCACATGCGGAATTATTCCAAGCAAAATAACCAATATTAAAATGATTTTGAACTTCATACTTTTTATATAAACAAAAATAAGACGACTAATTTCTGTAATTAGTTGTTTGTAAAATCTTCATTTTATTGGGCGATTAAAATTGACCTGATTATCCCTTTTTCAAAGTGAATCCAAAAGTGGTGCCCTCACCAACTGTACTTCTTACATTAATGGTTTGATGATGGGCTTCAATAATATGTTTTACAATGGATAACCCCAAGCCAGTGCCGCCACTGTTGCGCGAACGACTTCTATCAGTTCTGTAAAAACGTTCGAATAAACGCGGTAAATGTTCTGGCTCTATACCTTCGCCATTATCAGAAACTTCAATTAAAATATTCTTATCCATATCGTAAAAGCCCAGTGTAGTAATCCCATTTTCTTTTCCGTAATTAATGGCATTAGCAATAAGATTATTGAGTACTTGTCTAATTCTATTTTTATCCGCTAATACTATAAAAGGTCGATCGCATCCTTCCTTTATCTTCAATTTGATATTTCTTTTTTCTGCATGCTGGGTATACACATCAAATACATCTTTTGTAATCTCGCAAATATCAAAAGTTGCAAAATTCATTTCTAGATTACCACTTTCAAGTTTGCTAATTTCCAACAAATCGTTCACCAATGTATTTAATCTTTCAGCACTAGAGGCTGCTTTATTAAGAAAAGAAATATTCACCTCAGGATCATTAATTGCACCTTCGAGCAAAGTTTCTATATAACCCTGAATGTTAAAGATAGGTGTTTTTAATTCGTGCGATACATTACCCAAGAAATCTTTGCGGTAACTTTCCATTGCTTTCAGTTGTATTATCTCTTGTTTCTGATCATAGGCCCATTGTATAACTTCTTCATTAACCCGTTTGATTGGATCAATATTGATATCGGCCATGAAATTTTCAGGTTTAAATTTACTGATTTTAAAACGGTGAATCGTTTTATAAATTAACTTTATTTTTCGGTAAATAAAAACTTCAAGTCCATATAGGATAATGATGAAGGTAAGAGAACCAAATGAAAATAAGGAAATAAGAAAATTAAGAAAGGGAACCTTGAAAATAAAAAGAAAAACCGAAAATATAAGGGTTAAAACAAGCGTTGTTAATAACGATATGCGCTCCGGTGTTGGGTTTCTTATCACACTTCAAATTTATAGCCTACGCCTTTAATTGTTTGAATAAAGTTATCGTCTAGTTTTTCACGAATTTTACGGATGTGTACATCAATGGTTCTATCTACCACCAATACATCATCACCCCATATAGATTCTAATATTTGCTCGCGCGTGAAAACTTTGCCAGGCTTGCTCGCCAATAAGGATAATAACTCAAATTCTTTTTTTGGAAATTGTAACGCCTTCCCTAAGTAGGTAACAGTAAATGTTTCACGGTCAATTTTCAAATCTGTAAATTCCATGCGACCTGTTGTAACACTTTCTGATTGATTTCTTCTTAAAATAGCTTTTAGTCTGGAAATTAACACCCTTGGTTTTATTGGCTTAATGATATAATCATCTGCCCCTGCTTCAAAACCAGCCAATTCACTAAATTCTTCGCCACGTGCAGTTAAAAATATAAGTGGTACACTTTTTAATTGTGGTATTGCCTTGATTTGTCTGCAAGCTTCTATGCCATCCATTTCAGGCATCATTACATCCATCAAAATAATATCAGGCTTCATCTTGGAGGCAATTTGAATAGCTTCTTTGCCATTCATTGCTGCTACAACAGTAAAGTTTTCCTTTTTGAGGTTGTAACTTAATAGTTCGATAATATCGATTTCGTCGTCTACTATTAATATTTTGTAAGATGTTTGTAATGCCATTTGTAATTTTGGTTCAAAACAACTGCTTTAACCTCACCTAATAATTAAACTAATGTTAAATTATCATTATTGAAACAATTCTTCTAATTTTCTTTCTAATTCTTCCCCTCTAAGATTCTTTGCTATGATTCGACCTGTCTTGTCTACCAATATGGTAGAAGGAATAGATGATACCTTGTACAATCTTGCAGGTGCGCAACTCCAATATTTCAAATCACTTACATGCTTCCAAGTTAATCCTAAAGAAATAATGGAGCTTTTCCAGGCATTTTCTTCTTTATCTAAAGAAACACCAAGTATTTCAAAACCTTTATCACTAAAACGAGAATAAACCCTTTTTACATTGGGAAACTCCGCCTTGCACGGTCCACACCAACTGGCCCAAAAATCAATAAGAACAACCTTCCCTCTCAAATCAGATAATTTCAAAGTATCCCCATTCGGGGTTGGCAAAGAAAAATCGGGTGCCATAGCGCCAATCTCTAATAATTTATTGGCTTCATAATAGGCTTTCAAATCTTTGTAATAAACCGTTTTCATTTCAGCAGGAGACATTTTATCCATTACCTTCTTTACATCTGTAGCACTTTGCTCTTCCATAAAATTATACAAAACAAAATAACCTTCCAATCCTGTAGTGGCTAGTTCAGTGGCAATATTATTGCTCATTTCCTTTTGTTTGTTGGCATATTCAAATTGATACTCCTGCATTTTTAGTGCATCTTGCTCCTTGTATATTTTTTGTTCAATTTCACCTAATTCGCTGTAGAGGCGACTGTGTAATTTTACAAACTCATAAAGACGAATAGATTTCTCTGCTTTTGTACCAGTTACTGAGTAATCGAGCACATTGCCAGCAGATTTAATGTCGATGTAAAAGACTGCCCCATTCTCTATGATTAAAGGTACTGCCGCAGTTTTAGAATGCATCAAATAAGCCACACAAGGCTCATTAATGGTTTTCACCATACTAAAGTTACCTTCGGCATCAGTGGTTACAGAATCTAACAATAGGTATTCTGTGGATCTAAACTTATTTAAAACCATTAAATGGTATTTAAATCCATTTATTTTTCCAAAAATTCTGAAAGTTACCTTACCAACTGGCCCTGGCTTAAAGGCTGGCTTCGAAGCAACTGCTTTTTTAGCCACTGTCTTGACAGCACTCACCGTTGTAGACTTTTTAACAGGAGGTTTAACTGGTTTCTGTGCCGTAATAGCAGTGCAAAATAATATTATAAATGAAGTAAGGAAAACTTTTAACATGTTGCAAATTTAATTAATTGTTGTTAATACGTAGTATTTCTTTTTTCAATAGAGCAATTTTATCGCTGTTAGGTTGTATGAGAATACCTAAAACATTACACTTAGCTGCAGCCTCTATATCGCGTTCCGTATCACCTATCATTATAGATTTTGAAACATCAATCTGATACTTGGCTATTGCTTTTTCTAACATTAATGATTCTGGTTTACGGCACAAGCAATTGCCAACAGTTGGATGGTGTGGGCAGAAATAAATTTCATCGATTGTCACTCCCCTTTCACTGCATTTATCTATTATGCGTTGGTGAAAGGAATGCAATTGATTAAGGGTATACAATTCCTTTTGAATGCCTCCTTGATTGGTGATAATAAAAACTTTAAACCCATTTTCCTTTGCCATCAAAATGCAATCAATCGCATCTGGCAGAATTTCAAAATCTTCGATTTTACAAACATAATCCCCTATCTCCTTGTTTAAAACCCCATCTCTATCGAAAAAAACTGCTTTGTTCATCTAACCTAATTTTATATTGCTGCAAATAAATACTATTTTGCAACGTTTTTTCAATTTAAATATTTTGTCAGATTACATAGTCATAATTCCCACTTACAACGAGAAAGAGAACGCAGAAGCGATTGTAAGAAAAACCCTGTCGTTGCAACCATTGCTAGATGTATTGATTGTGGACGACAATTCTCCAGATGGCACTTCACAAATCATCAAATCTATTCAAAATGAATTTCCGGAACGTTTGCACCTATTGGAACGAAAGGAAAAAAATGGTCTAGGAACCGCCTACATTGCAGGATTTAAATGGTGTCTGGAACGTCCATACAAATATATTTTTGAGATGGATGCCGATTTTTCTCATAACCCGGATGACCTCATCAGATTATTAGAGGTATGCGAAAAAGAAGCGGTAGGATTGGCTGTTGGATCGCGTTATATAACAGGTGTAAATGTAGTAAACTGGCCCATGAGCCGAGTTATTATGAGCTATTACGCCAGCGCTTATGTGCGGCTTGTTACTGGCATGATTATTCGCGATGCCACTGCCGGATTTGTTTGCTACAACAGAAAAACATTAGAAACCATACAATTGGATAAAATCAAATTTAAGGGATACGCTTTCCAAATTGAAATGAAATTTAAAGCCCATCTAGCAGGCATCAAAATAAAAGAAGTGCCCATTATTTTTACCGACCGAACAAAGGGTACATCTAAAATGAGTAAGAAAATTTTTCAAGAAGCTTTTTTTGGAGTAATAGAATTAAAACTAAACAGCTTATTCAAAAAAAATGTCTGACCCAATTAATATATCTGAACTTAGAAGAGATTACAAATTTAAAGCGCTTTTGGAAGCAGATGTTTTAGCAAACCCTATGGACCAATTTCAATTGTGGTTTGAAGAAGCATTAAAGGCTGGACTTACAGAGCCCAATGCCATGAGCTTGAGTACAGTTAAAAACAATAAACCAAGCAGTCGTTGTGTTTTACTTAAAGGCATAGAGAATGAAGGCTTCGTTTTTTTTACAAATTACAGCAGCAACAAAGGGAAAGAGATGGAGGCCAATCCAAATGTGGCGCTCAATTTTATATGGCTTGAGCTCGAAAGACAGGTGAGAATTGAAGGCACTGTAAGCCGTTTAGGTGATACTGAAAATGACGCCTATTTTTATAGTCGTCCTATTGGTTCGCAAATAGGCGCTATTGTAAGTGCTCAGAGTACCGTTTTGCGAGATCGCCAAGAACTGGATGATGCTTGGACCTCTATAGAAAGTAAATACCACACAGAAAATCCAGTTCGCCCCGAGCATTGGGGAGGTTACCATGTAAAACCCAATAAAATCGAATTCTGGCAAGGGCGCAGCAGCCGCCTTCACGATCGACTTTTATTTGAGTTGATGGGAGATAATTGGCAGATGAGCCGATTAAGTCCATAGAGAAAAGTTGGCAGTTGGCATAGAATTCATCAAGCAATCAAAATACAAATTATTAATTTCTTAAAGGATTTCTTATTGCTATCCGGTGTATTTCACTAACGCATTTTATCCATTGGAAACACTTAAACATAATTTCAAATCATGGCTTTTTAACCAATCAGTTATAGTTACCACTGGTATAAGTTACCCCAATGGTTTGAAACATTGATGGAATACTCATACCAATGGCAATTTGGTGGATATTCATGTTAAGAATTTTACACATCAAATTAAAAATAAAACAAAAAACAGATC
Source organism: Bacteroidota bacterium (assembly GCA_025354385.1). Lineage (GTDB taxonomy): Bacteria > Bacteroidota > Bacteroidia > NS11-12g > UBA955 > JABMMZ01. The sequence continues at coordinate 68,276 of JANXMZ010000044.1, read as the reverse complement.
AATTAAAAGTCAAACTGGTGTCTTCCGAATTCTGACAATACTCATATTATTAAAACTAATAATGCAATCCCCTTTTTTAATATTATTTTTGTGGCCAGTTTAAGTTCGAAATCAAACTTTATGTTTTATTCTAGAATGTAAACTGAAACCAGTATTCAAAAAATTAAAAAATTAAAAATCTAAAATAAGATATGCCTTATCCAGAAATGTTAGTATCGCCAATGCGCGCAGAACTTACCAATGTAGGATTTACTGAATTAAAATCAGCAGAAGAAGTTGACAATGCTTTACCACGAGCCAATGGAACTACATTGCTGGTTGTAAACTCCGTTTGCGGCTGTGCTGCCGGGTCTGCCCGCCCAGGTGTTATACGCTCACTAACCAACGAAAAAATACCTTCCAATTTATTAACCGTATTCGCCGGTCAAGATCTTGACGCTGTTTCAAAAGCACGCGACTTTATGTTGCCATACCCTCCATCCTCTCCTTCTATTGCTTTATTCAAAGATGGTGAACTGGTGCATTTTGTTCAAAGACTCGATATTGAAGGTCATACTGCAGATCAAATTTCAGAAAATCTGAAATCTGCTTTTGATCAGTACTGTTAAGGTCTATAACTAGGGCGAATCGCTTGTCCAATGAAATCCATCTCTATAAAGAGGAAGATAACTTTCATTTATTTTTTTCATCCTTATTACAACTTTTTTATTGCCAATTTTTCCATTTAGAATTAGTTCATTTTTATGCTCTTGCATTTGAATCAATTCACCACCAATGGCAATATTTCCGCTTTTTAATTGTTCGTAAGAATAATCTGAAAAATGGTGGTCTCTATCTTCAACTATGAGATAATATCTGGAGTGAAAAAATAGGTGGTTCCATTCATATGGTTTAACCGAAGAAGAATCCTCTTGTGATTTCATTTCAACAATTTTATAAGCGCCAAAATAATTCGGTTTTATTCTCTTATCTCCATTTAAAATTTCAGAGCTATAATAAGGATACAAACTTTCGAATAAAATAGCCCCAATAGCAATGATTTTAAACAACCCTTTGATTCGCCAGAAATTAAAATACCCGTTAGAATTTGAGGTTATATCTCGGTTATAAATAAACAAAAAATAAAGTCGTTTAAAATGAGGTGCAATTAATATCATGCACAAAAGCAATAAAAAAAGAGAAAATATCTTAACTGAAATATCAAAACTAAAATTGATTGCCGAAACATTCAACATAACTGCGAATGCTATAATAGCCCCTAGCAAATAGGTTCTCTTAAATAAAAGTAAAATAGCAGGTATTATCTCCATTAATCCAGCAAAAACAGAATAACTGTAGGAGGAACCAATGGCACTCCAGAACAAAATGTCTTTTGAAAGCTGCCCCAAGGGCGTATACAATACATTAGGTTCCGGAAAATAAAATTGATACTTGAATACCTTATTGAATCCGTATATAAATAACATTAGCGCCAAATAATAGCGAATAATAATTTCAAAACAATTAATTGCATAAACAGAAATGTACTGTCTTTTTATTAATATCATTGTTAAAACACCCGATATAATTGAAAGATTTAACAGATGTATATAGGCCCCACTAGAATCTGAGACAAGCCGATAATTTGTATTTCCACTTAAATGAAAGACATGTTTACCCCAAACTGAAGCTAGCATCTGAAAAAACGATTGAAGAAAGTTAGCTGGTTCAAGGAGAAGGTTAAACCCAAAAGGACAAGTAAGCATGTAGCAAAAAGAGAACACGAGAAAAAATGTGTAAATACCAATTGCATTTCTGCTAACTCCACTAATGTTCAATTGTTTTTCGGAACCCACTGATACAAATATATCTTTTTTATATCAAGGAATGTTTCTAATTTTGAATTATGAGACGTTCAATTTTAGCACTTATCGCGATTGCATTGGGAGTAACTAATATTTTTGCTCAAACTAAAACCATTGCTTTAAAAAGTCATAGTGGAAGATCCTTTTTCTACTATACTCAAGAAAATGATAATTTCGGAATAGTTCCAAAACATGTCCATCCTGATAGCACCATCAAAAAGAAACTAATTAAGAAGAAAAAACCAATTAGGCAAAAACCAAAGTCAGAAGCTATTTTGCCAAAACGCAGCAAATATGTATCTCAACACTAACATAAAAATCACAAAAAAAACCTCTGCTAATAACAGAGGTTTTTTTTAATACAATTTTTTAGGAATTTTAAGAATGCGCGCCACCAGAGATTGCCTGAGGAGCAGCATTTTTAATATCCTCATTTGCACCATCTTCGAATTTAACAAAGTTTTTATTAAAACGCATCGCCAAATCATTCGTTTGTGCATCGTATGCAGCTTTATCGCTCCAAGTATTTTTTGGATGTAAAATTTCTGTTGGAACATTAGGGCAGGTATTCGGCATTAACACACCAAATACAGGATGCTGTGTGAATTCAACCTTTTCTAACTCACCATTTAAAGCGGCTGTTAGCATGGCTCTTGTGTATGATAATTTCATTCTATTTCCTACGCCATAAGCACCACCACTCCAACCTGTATTTACAAGCCATACATTTATATCTTTGTTAGCATTTAATTTTTCGCCGAGTAGCTTGGCGTATTTTGTTGGATGCAAAGGCAAAAAGGCTTGACCAAAGCATGCAGAGAAGGTGCTCTGAGGCTCGGTAACTCCTGCTTCAGTACCCGCAACTTTGCTGGTATAACCAGAGATAAAATGGTACATGGCTTGCTCTGCAGTTAATTTTGAAATTGGAGGCAAAACACCAAAAGCATCGCAAGTTAGAAAGAAAATATTTTTAGGCGATTGACCAATAGAAGGAACCGCAATATTATCGATAAATTCAATTGGATAGGCAACACGTGTATTTTCTGTTACAGATACATCTTCGTAGTTTACCTTTTTTGAATTCGGATAGAATCTTACATTTTCAACCAAAGCTCCGTGTTTAATGGCATGCCATATCTGAGGCTCTTTTTCTTCCGTTAAATCAATACATTTTGCATAGCAGCCTCCTTCGAAGTTGAATACATTATTATTAGACCAGCCATGCTCATCATCGCCAATTAATTTCCTATTAGGGTCTGCTGATAAAGTTGTTTTACCGGTACCAGACAATCCGAAGAAAATGGCAGTATCGCCTTTTTCACCAATATTAGCAGAGCAGTGCATTGATAATACTTGTTTCTCTTGTGGTAAAATATAATTAAGAACAGTGAATATTCCTTTTTTAATTTCCCCAGTATAACCTGAACCACCTATTAAAATAATTTTTCTTGTAAAATTAATGATAGAGAAATTGTGCTGACGGGTTCCATCTTCTGCAGCTATCGCGCTAAAAGAAGGAGCAGCAAGAATCAACCATTCTGTTGGTGTTTCGTTGTTATTTTCCGGACGTAAGAATAAATTTTTAGCAAATAAATTCTGGTAAGCCGTTTCGGTAACAACTTTAATATTTAGTTGATATTGAGGATCGGCACAGGCATAGGCATCTCTTACAAATAAATCCTTGCCTTGGTAGTGATTCAACACTTTTGTTAATAAGGCGTCGAATTTTGATGGTTCAAATTTGAAATTAACATCGCCCCACCAAACTGTGTTTTCAGTTTTTTCATCACAAACGGTAAACTTATCTTTTGGAGAACGTCCAGTGAATTCGCCAGTATCTGCAGCTAAGGCACCATTGTCTGTAATTACACCTTCGTTTCTTTCAATTGCTTTTTGCACCAGTTCATCTGTACTTAAGTTAATAAAAGCATTGGCAGCATTGGCAATAACCCCTGATAAAATTTCTTGATTATTCATTGTTTCTAATTTTTACTTTTTAAAGGGTGCAAATTTACAAAAAAGACCCAACAATTTGAAATTTTGTCTGTTTTTTAATCGGTTAGCACACTTAACAAGTCATTTTATTTCTTTTATCAAGTTCATTTCTAGTAAATTAATGTCTGTAATTCAAGGAAATGATTTTGCTCATGAAAAAAAGATCTTTTTGTTTACCGATTCAGAATTAGAATTCAAAAAACACTACTTTTGCATTCCTTTTTAGTTGTTATATCTGTGGAAAATTTTATTGTATCTGCCCGAAAATATAGACCTTCAATATTTGATGATGTTGTTGGGCAGAAACACATTACTGATACTCTACTGAATGAAATTAATAGCAACCATTTAGCGCAAGCATTTTTATTTACTGGTCCAAGGGGGGTGGGCAAAACCACTTGTGCTCGAATACTTGCCAAGGTTATTAATCAAAAAGACAATGACGGACCAGAACAGGATTATGCTTTTAATATTTTTGAGCTCGATGCCGCCAGTAATAACTCTGTAGATGATATAAGAAACCTAAACGACCAGGTGCGAATACCACCTCAAGTTGGTACCTATAAAATTTATATCATAGATGAGGTACACATGTTGAGTTCTGCGGCTTTCAATGCGTTCTTGAAAACATTAGAAGAGCCTCCTAGATACGCTATTTTCATATTAGCAACCACAGAAAAACACAAGGTATTACCTACCATTTTATCGCGTTGTCAAATATTTAATTTCAAACGTATTCAAGTAAAAGACATGGTGGCCCATTTGAAAACTATTGTTGTTAAGGAGAATATTAAAGCCGAAGACGAAGCCCTTCATGTAATTGCAGAAAAAGCTGATGGAGGCTTGCGCGATGCCCTCTCCATGTTCGACCAGATGGTAAGTTTTTGCAATGGCGATATTACTTATCAAAAAGTGGTAGACAATCTGAACTTATTAGATAAGGATTATTATTTTAAAGTTACGGATGCCATTGTGAACCAAAATGTGAGCGATGTGCTCAATTATTTTGACCAGATATTAGAAAGGGGGTTTGATGGGCAATTGTTCTTGAATGGCCTCAATGAACATTTCAGAAACTTGATGGTGTGTAAAGACAGTGCTACCGCGCATTTGTTAGATGTAGGCGAAATTCACAAAGCAAAATACAACGAACAAAGTAAAAACACCAATATCACATTTCTTTTAAATGCACTCAATATCAATAATCAATTCGACCTCGAATACAAGAATAGTCGCAATCAACGCTTGCATGTGGAGTTAGCCCTTTTGAAACTCTGTCACATTAAAAACATGTTAAATTCAGCCACTACGCTGGATGAATTAAAAAAAAAAGTGATGAGTATATAGAAAAAAAGATTGCTCAAAACAAGAACAATACTGCTGCTGTTAAAGAACCAATAGTAGCCAAAATTATTCCATTAGCAGATTCAAATTTTAGCCTTCCTAAAATTCCATTAAAAGGACAATTGGTTGTACCCCCTCCTGCTGTTCAAATCGGCATTGCAGAAATTATTGAACAGTCGGATGCCAATGTGTTAGAGAAAATAGAAGCCACTAAAGAAGCCTCCGTACAAAACTCGAATATAGTATCAGAACCAACTACAAAAGTGGAATTCAACGATCAAAATTTGAAAGCCGCTATCCATGCCTTTGCCGCAACAGTGCCACCCTCTACAAGTGCACTTGTTAAAATGTTCAATTTGAAAATCAATATTTACGATGTTAATGTGGCGATGCATAAATCAAATATTAATTTGATTGAACCCATAAAAATTGAGTGGCAAAGATTCCTAAGAGATTATTTTGGAAATAGAGAAATTACCCTAGTGATTACCGAAGATAATACTGTTATTCAACAAACCAAGGCCTATACGCAAAAAGAGCAACTTGATGAAATTATTAAAGAGAACCCACTTGCCTTAGATCTTTTGAAGAAATTAAATCTAAAATTAAAGTAATTTACATGGTTTGAATTCACTAAAAAAAACACTAATCTTTCACTTGAAAATTGATTTTTGTTGCCTTTTAGTCACTAAGTCTAAATACTTATATTTCAACCGCTTATAGCATTATTAGAATTAACCCTTGTTTATTTTTGCACATCGGTTATATTCGTGAGTTAATTAAGGCCAAGTGGTAAGAAGAATTATACTTATTTCCATTTCTATTTTGTTTGTATATCAGATAGGCAACGCTCAAAAAGAAGCGAATGTTTGGTATTTTGGGGCAAATGCAGGTCTTGATTTTAAATCAGGTAATCCGGTTGCCATTATCAATGGTAAAATGAATGCTTCTGAAGGCTGTTCGAGTTACAGCACGCCTAGTGGCCGGCTTTTATTTTATACAGATGGGGTAAGTGTTTGGGACAGCACTCACAATTTAATGCCCAACGGTAATAATTTAAAAGGAAATTCAAGCAGCACACAGTCTGTTTTAATAGTACCCAAACCCTTTACTTTTAATAGTTTTTATATTTTCACTTCCGATAAGATTGGTGGCAAAGAGGGCATTACCTATTCCGAAGTTAATATGAGTTATAATTATGGGAAAGGCGATGTCGTATTTTGGAACAAAAACAAAAAACTAGTAACACCGGCTTGTGAAAAAATAACCGCAGTTAAACACGCCAATGGTATTGATTTTTGGCTGATGGTTCACAAATTCGATACAGATACTCTATTTGCCTATAGAGTTACTGGTTATGGTGTTTTAGCAAAACCTGTAAGAAGTAAAACAGGCGTAAAAATCAATGGCACCTACTCCACATCATTAGGATACATGAAGTTCTCCCCAGATGGCCGTAAATTAGCTTATGTTAATTATACACTTGATTCATCTGTAATTGCCGATTTCAATTCAGGCACAGGCCGAGTAAGCAATGTATGGACTTTCCATAATGACAAGGCTTATGGCTTGGAGTTTTCCGCTCAAAGCAAGTACCTTTACATCAGTGAATTTAACACAAAAAAGATTTATCAGTATTCCGCCAAATCCACCACCAAAAGCCAATTTCTGAACTCGAAATATACTTTAGATAGTAATTTTAGCAATGATTTAGGAGCACTGCAATTAGGACCCAACGGAAAAATTTATATTGCTGTTAGCAATAGTAACTATCTTCAATCTATAGAGGCTCCAGATTCTCTCGGAGCATTGTCGCGTTTGAAAAGAAATGCTGTTTACCTTGGTGGCAAAAATTGCATTTTGGGTTTACCCAACTTTAATACTTCCATTTTCAACAAAAAAATAATTTCCGTAAAACACAATTGTTTGAATGATACCACTACTTTTACGCTTTCTAATACCAACGATTTAGATTCTGTAAAATGGTATTTTGGGGACCCTTCCTCTGGGGCATTGAACAGTTCAACGCAGATTACCAATGTGGGGCATATTTATAAAAAACCCGGGGCTTACAAAGTGTGGTTATTTTATTACTTCAAAAAAGTTGTTTCGTTCGCTTATGTCAAGGTTGATATCATGAATATCAAACCCTACATAGGGAGAGATACGAGTTTTTGCAACGCCTTCAATCTCCAATTATCGACTGCTGAAAATTATGCTGAATACTTGTGGAGCAATAAAAGTACCGCTAAAACAATTTACGCACATAAGAAAGGCATTTATATTTTAAAAGTAAAAGACACCAATTCATGCAGCAGTTCGGATACCATTCAAATTCATAACCCTTATGTTGTTGCTAATTTTAGTTTTTCCGACACATCTCTTTGTCTCAAGAATAATCAATTTAATTTTAAAGATGTAAGTTTTATAGATGATGACGTGAGAAAAAAATCGGATTGGACTTTTGGCGATGGCACACATTTATCAGACACTCTTGCAATGAAACAATATGCCAATGCGGGCACTTACGATGTTAAACTAAAGGTCACTACCCAAAACAATTGCAGTGATAGTATTCAAAAATCCTTTACTGTAAAACCAGGTCCTGTGGCAGCATTTGACGTCAACTCCCCCTGTTTTCCTGACAGTGTCATTTTTAACAATCAATCTATATTCGCGCAAGGCAAAATTTCTTTTTATTGGTGGGATTTAGGAGATGGTTATTATTCCTCAGAAAAAAATCCACATCATTATTATCAAGAACCCGCGAAGTACAATGTAAAACTAATTGTAAAGGCACAAAATGGTTGCATAGATTCTATTACTAAACACAGAACAATCATTGTAAAAGACAAACCCAAAGCCGTGTTTACCATTACTGATGTAAGTTCCTTAAACGGAGGTAATAAAAAAGTACAGTTCAATAATTATTCGACTGACAATGCCGTAAAATTTTATTGGGACCTTGGAAAAGGTAGAACCAGTTATGAAAAAAATCCAAGTTTAAATTATCTTGATTCGGGTAAAAATAAATTCACTTTATGGGCCACCACGGCCGATAATTGCAGCGATTCTTTTAGTATTACAACTTACCATAAATTTTTCTTTTACTTACCCAATGCATTTTCACCTGATGAAAACAAGATCAATGATACCTATACCCCTTTCTCTAGCCTATTTATAAGTTATTACAAAATGCAAATATATAATCAATGGGGGGCGTTATTATTCGAATCGGATGATATAACTCAAGGTTGGGATGGAACATATATGTCGCAGCTTTGCCCTGATGGAGTATACATTTGTAAAATTGCGCTTACACCTTACAATGGTGTTTTGGAGCACCATGAAACCAGCGTGAGATTAATGCGGTAAGATAATCGTTATGGTGGAATCAAGGCTCCCTAATTTCTTTTAATAAGGGTCTAAATTCGAGTAATTTTTTGGCTTTAAACCCTTATTTTTGCAACTTCAATTTAAGCATGCAGGAACAAATTTTAATCCTTGATTTTGGGTCACAATACACACAATTGATTGCACGTAGGGTGCGCGAATTAAATGTGTATTGCGAAATCCACCCCTACAACCATATTCCAGAGATAACGCCAAATATCAAAGGTATTATTCTTTCGGGCAGTCCAGCTTCGGTAAGAGATGAACAGGCTCCTCAAATTGATTTAATGCAATTTGAAAAACAATTACCAATCCTCGCTGTCTGCTATGGCGCTCAATACTACGCTCAAAAAGGCGGTGGTAATGTGGTAGCCAGCAATCACCGCGAATACGGACGTGCTATGCTGAATAAGGCTAAGGATAGTAGGTTATTTGAAGATATGAATTTTCCTACACAAGTTTGGATGAGTCATGGCGACACCATTACCGACCTGCCAACCAATGCAGAATTAATCGCTTCTACCGATTCAATTCCATTCGCAGCCTTTGAGATAAAAGATTCAAATACTTATTGTATTCAGTTCCATCCTGAGGTTACTCATAGCTCGGAAGGCGCTCAATTATTAAAGAATTTTGTCGTAAAAATAAGTGGATGCACTCAAGATTGGAACCCTGATAATTTCATTCATTCAACTGTTGATGAACTAATACAAAAAATTGGTGATGACAAAGTAATATTAGGACTTTCTGGTGGCGTAGATAGCAGTGTTGCAGCTGGATTATTACACAAAGCTATAGGCAAAAATTTATATTGTATTTTTATTGATAATGGCTTGTTGCGCTTGAATGAATTCGAACAGGTATTAGAAGCCTACAAACAAATGGATTTAAACGTTATTGGTGTGAATGCTACGGGGCAATTTTACACAGCATTGGCGGGCATTCAAGATCCAGAATTGAAAAGAAAAGCCATTGGCAGAGTATTTGTAGAAGTATTTGAGCAGGAGTCTAAAAAAATTGAAGGTGCACGTTGGTTGGCCCAAGGAACCATATACCCGGATGTCATAGAATCCGTTTCGGTAAAAGGTCCTTCCGCCACTATCAAATCGCATCATAATGTTGGTGGATTGCCTGAAAAAATGCAATTGAAAATAGTAGAACCATTGAGAAGTTTATTTAAAGATGAAGTTAGAAAAGTAGGTGCTGCGCTTAATATTCCAAAAGATATTCTGGGCAGACATCCTTTCCCAGGACCGGGATTGGCAATTCGCATCATTGATGATATTACCCCTCAAAAAGTTCATATTCTGCAGCAAGCAGATGCCTTGTTCTTAAGCACTCTAAGAGAAAGAGGTTGGTACGACAAAATTTGGCAAGCAGGCGCTATTTTCCTGCCAGTCAAAAGTGTGGGGGTTATGGGGGATGAGCGAACTTATGAAAATGTAATATGCCTAAGAGCAGTTACCTCTGTGGATGGTATGACTGCAGACTGGGTTCATATTCCTCATGAAATACTAGCTGAAATTAGCAATAAAATAATCAATCAGGTAAAAGGAATCAACCGGGTTGTTTACGACATTAGTTCAAAACCACCAGCAACAATAGAATGGGAATAATCAATCGCCTTTGTATTGCAATTTTGTTTTTTGGCTTGTCGGGTTTTACTCGTTTGAAAACTCAAGGCGTCATTATTCCAAAAGATGACACCCCTGTTTTTCAGAAAGAATACAAGGTGGTTTTAATGTTGCCATTTTGCTTAGACATGCCCGATAAATATAGAGTGCGCGATAAGATGGCCGATTATTACGAGGGTGTTGAAATGGCCATTGAAGACCTAAAAAAACAAGGTCTAAACATGAAACTGACCGTTTATGACACACGAATGGATAGCTTGGAGGTCATCAGATTATTATCCAATCCTGAAATGCAAAAAATAGATTTACTCATCGGTCCTGTTTATGATTATGAATTGGTAGAAGCTGAAAAATTTTGTTCGGTTTACAATATTCCTCTGGTAAGTCCCTTGCGTTACTTTCCAAATAAAACAGGTGGTAGTTTTCCATTAATTAATTGTGTACCGCCAGACAGTCTTGAATATTTTTACATTGGGCAACATGCCGCATTGGCATTTCAAAATTTTCAGGTATTGGTTGTAGAAAATTCCGATAAAATACTTAAACCATTCGCTGCTAGAAACTTTAAGAAAGGTTATGAATTGGTATCTGGTAAAAAATGTAATATTATAGATGGTAAATTAAAAACGCCCAGTACAGAGTGGAATGGTAAAGATTCTCTATTAATTTATTACACTTCAAAAAATGGTTCTGCGGCAGGTTCTGCACTAGACAACACAGGAAAGAACAAATGGGTAGTGGCTGGTTCTGCAGATTGGCTAGATGTAGACCGCACCAATTACAATGTGTTCAATGGTGTTTATTTTTACGATTCTTACAGTGTTCCATCCAATGATTCTACTTATAAAAAAATGCGGCGAATATTTAGAAATAAATATGGTGGAGACCCTCAACGTTATACCTTTGTTGGCTATGATCAGTTGATGTTTTTTGGAAGTGCATTGATGGCTTTCGATAATCAGTTCTACAAATTTATTATTGATAAAAACTTTAGAATGGTGCATACTACTTATAAATTTGTTCAGAGGGGAAATTTGATTGAGAATGCCGGTACCAATTTGTTCTATTTTGATAATTACAATTTATATAAAGCTTATTGGAGACAATAATCAAACCTTTTCAATTGGGTATCGCTTCAGAGCTGATTCGCAATTACAATAAGGAAAAGCCCTTCGCTGCTTATTTTACTGAACAGTGCAAGCTTCACCGCAATTGGGGAAGTAGGGATCGGAAAATATACAGACAGGCTTGTTATGCCTATTTCCGTTTGGGATATGTTGCGCAAAACGGTACAATCGAAAACAATATATTATTAGGTCTTCAACAATCTGAGAATATTTTAAGTCAAATTGAAGCCAAAGAAATTTTCCCAAGTTTTGAATTAATCTCGGATGCCATTGATAAGGATGCCTACCTAAAAAGTTTATTAGAACAAAAGCCTGTATACCTTGCTTTGGTAGAGGGACAGGAACAAAATGTATACAATGCACTTGAAATAAATGGAATTCCATTCGAGAGAATAAATAAAGCCTGCATCCAAGTGCCTACCAACGCAAAATGCAATGATATTACAGAAAATGGTTGGGCATGGATTATGGACAGGTCTTCGCAAGAAGCTGCAGATAAAATACATATTAAAGAATATGATGAGGTATGGGATTGTTGCAGTGGAGCAGGAGGAAAAGCCCTTTTTCTTCGAAATAAATTCAAAAACAAGTTTAAACTCACTTGTTCGGATGCCCGTTTTAGTATTTTAGAAAACCTTAAAGTACGATTTAAGAATAGTGGACTAAAAGAACCACATATTGAACTGAGCGATTTGAATTCTCCTTTTCAGTTGAATACAAAATACGATGTTATTGTTGCAGATGTTCCCTGCTCTGGCAGTGGCACGTGGGGTCGAACACCCGAAAACATTACGGGTACGGAGTTGCACAAGATAAATTATTATGCTGGCTTGCAAAGAATCATTTTTAAAAACGCTCTCCGAAACTTAAAAAGTGGCGGAAAAATATATTACATCACTTGTTCTGTATTTAGGGAAGAAAATGAATCCAATTTAGCTTATTTTGAGCAAAATTTACAACTCCAAATTATTAATCAACAATATATAAACATGGCGCCTGAGCTTACCGACTATCTCTTTGTGGCGGAATTGCTAAAGTATTGATATAATTGCACAAGTCATCTTCATCAACATTCTTTGACTGAGGATAATTGCTTTGTAAAAATACCGTCATTTTTATTTTACAATTCTTTAAAACAAATATTTTTTCGGGTACATTTGCCTATACACTAATAATCCCACATGAATCTAAATTTCTATCTGAATCCTTTTATGAAATTAACATTATTACTCATTCTCTCTATCTCGCTAACGTTTAACTCATTCTCTCAATCCAAAACAGTTGGTTTATTAAAGCACCTTAAAGGCACCCAGGAAAATGGTTATGTCTTATTTAGTCCTATAAAAGTTGATACCACTTATTTGCTAGACAGGTGTGGCAAAAAAGTTCATCAATGGGCCAGTGCTTACAGCCCAGGTTTGGCAATGTATATTAAACCGAATGGACACCTATTAAGAGCCGAAACATATACTGACACCTCCTTTAAATTAGCGGGTGGTAGAGGTGGATTAATAGAAGAATTTGATTGGGATAATAATTTGGTTTGGAGTTATAAAATATTCAATGATTCTCTTTGTCAGCACCACGATATTAAACCTATGCCAAATGGAAATATTTTGGTTTTAACTTGGCATGCTATCTCAAAAGCCAAGGCAATAGCACTAGGCAGAGACTCTGCCTACTTCTCTTCGGATCAACTGTGGGGCGAACGTCTAATAGAACTTAAGCCCATAGGTATTGACAGCGCTGAAATTGTATGGCAATGGGATTTATTCGATCACGTTATTCAAAATAAGAATAATACTTTACCTACCTATGGACAGGTGAGTTCCAATCCACAACTTGTGAATATTAATTATGCACATGACCTTCAAACTTATGATTGGATACACGCCAATGGAATTGATTACAATGCAAATTTGGACCAGATTGTTATTAGCTGTCATAATTTAAGCGAAATTTGGATTGTCGATCACAGTACATCTACAGCCCAGGCCAAAACTCATTCCGGTGGAAATGCCAATAAAGGTGGCGATCTTTTGTACCGTTGGGGTAACCCAGAAGCGTATGACCAAGGTGGTCCGTTAAAGCGCAAACTATTTCGTCAGCACAATGCTCATTGGATTCCTAATGGATTAAAAGATTCAGGCTGCATTATGTTATTCAATAATGGTTGGGGCAGAGATACTTCTTACTCTACCATAGATGTGATTAAAACACCACTTTTAGCAGGGAACAAATACAATCCTAATTTACCCTATTTACCAAATACTTTGACTTGGCAATACAAGGATTCTGTACCCACTAATTTCTTTTCACAAATTATTTCTGGCTGTCAAAGATTAGCCAATGGCAATACACTTATTTGCAGTGGTATACAAGGTCGCTTTTTTGAAGTAACATCGCAGAAAAAAATTGTGTGGGAATACCGCATGCCTATTAATAATATTAATATTCAAACCGATGGTGATTTTCCTAGAAACAACAATGTTTTCCGTTGCACCTTTTATCCTAATACTTTTCCAGGTTTTAAAAACAGAAATTTGTCTCCTTATGGCACTGTTGAAAAAAGTTCTTATGTCTATTCTTGTAACTACGAAAATGTTCCCCCTAAATTGGTTGCATTAAGTCCTGCCAACAACGCAACTTCTGTAGTTGCAAAACCAACTATATCATTTACTTTTGATGAAACTGTTCTAAAGAAAAAGGGCCTTATTCAAATATTTCAGAACAATATACTCCTAGAAACTTTGCCAATAGATAGCCCAAGCGTTGTTGTAAACAATAATTTAATAACCCTGAAGCAGAAAAATGCATTTGCCATTAATTCTAGAATTTCTATTTTGGTGCCTGCTAGCGGCTTCAGAGATTCATCTAACAATCTTAGTAAAGTAATTGATTCAAGTGCATGGCATTTTTACACAGTCGTACCTAGCCTGAATCTGGATTCAGTGATGCCAAAACACCTTTCCGCTGATATTGAAGCTACCCGATTACTAAAACTATTTTTCAGGGACAGTGTGTTCAAAGGAAGTACCGGAGGTTTGAGAATTTATGAAAACAACGTATTGAAAGAAAGTATTCCTATTACTAGCAACAATATTATTATAAATGGTAAAATTATTACAGTGACACCATCAACACCATTTGCGTTGGATGCCTCCATTGCTATTGAACTGGACGCTAGCTTTAAGAATTCCATCGGTGTCTACAATACCCCTATCACAAAAGGTGCTTGGATATTTACAACCCGATCTACACCAAAAATCGTTCAACTAACGCCTTCCAATAAATTGATAGATGTCGTTTTAAATCCTACCCTTATTATAGAATACGATCGCCCAATTAAGATCGGCAATAATGGCAATCTAATTGTTTATGAAGATGGATTCCCTGTGGATGCCATTAGTTTAAATGGTCCTCGCACAATGATTTCTGGCAATAGTATCAGTTTCGATCTAAACTCTGATTTGCTAGAAGGTGCGAGAGTGGCCATAGAATTAGACGCTAATTTATTAGTAGATACCTTTGGCTCATATTGCAGTGCCATCGACTCCTCAAGTTGGACTTTTACTACGCTGAAAAACAATAATAGCAGAGTTAATGCCCTTAACACCAATAAGAACTTTGCCGTGTACCCAAATCCAAATAATGGTTTATTTGTTCTAATGTCCACCGAGAAAATTGAAACTTTGCAATTGTTTGATGGCACTGGTAAACAAATTGAAATTAGTTTTGATGTTTTAAACGAGAAACAATATCAGATAAAATTAAATCAATTTGCAAAAGGACATTATGTACTATTAGTCAATGGCCACAATGCTGTTAATTTATTATTAGAATAGCCCTTCTTCTTATTCAAAAACCTTAATGAGCTTCGCAAAGAATCTTCCTATATTAAACATCTTCATTCTTTTAATATTTTTAAGCATCTTTAGCAATGAAGTATTTGCTCAACAGAAAACTGTTGGTCTTACCAAACACTTAAGTGGAGGGATGGAAGACGGATATGTTTTATTTACACCTTTAGGTTCAGATACCACTTTCCTAATTAATAAATGTGGGCAGAAGGTTCATACATGGTATAGCCAATATACACCTGGCTTATCTGTCTATTTATTAGCCAATGGACATTTATTAAAAACTGGGACTTATTCCGACACTACCTTTGGAGGTGCTGGTGGAAGAGGTGGTGTTATAGAAGAATTAGATTGGGATGGAAAAGTAGTTTGGAGTTATGTAATTTTCACAGATTCACTTTGTCAACACCACGATATACATCCAATGCCTAATGGCAATGTTATGGTAATGACTTGGCATTCAATTTCAAAAACAAGCGCTATGGCCTTGGGCAGAAATGCGGTGAACTTTGGCAATGGTCAAAATGACTTATGGGGCGAACGATTAATAGAATTGAAACCTAGAGGTAAAGATAGCGCGGATATTGTATGGCAATGGAATTTATTTGATCATATAGTGCAAGACCAAGATTCTACTAAACCTAATTTTGGCAATGTCAGTTTAAACCCTGGTTTATTGAATATTAATTACGCACTTAATTTAAAGACCCACGATTGGATTCACATGAATGGTATCGACTATAATCCGAGCTTGGATCAAATAGTAATGAGTTGTCATAATATTTCAGAAATATGGGTGATAGACCACGGCACTTCAAAGGCCCAAGCCAAATCTCATAGTGGTGGTAAATATGGAAAAGGAGGCGATTTTTTATACCGTTGGGGCAATCCTCAAGCTTACAACCAAGGAACTCCTCAAGACAGAAAGCTATTTAGACAACACAATGCCACTTGGATTCCTGGTGGATTTAAAGACTCTGGCAGTATAATTTTATTTAACAATGGGTGGGAGCGAGATACTGCATACTCTTCTATAGACATCATTTCAACGCCAATTTATCCAAATGGTTCTTATAATACCACGCTTCCCTTTGGACCTTCAAAACAAAGTTGGATTTATAAGGATTCTATTCCAACCCGTTTTTACTCACAAATTATTTCAGGTACCCAAAGGTTACCGAATGGTAACACTTTAATTTGCAGTGGTGTTCAGGGTCGTTTTTTTGAAATAAACGCTAATAAAAAGACTGTTTGGGAATACAAAAACCCCTCTAATGGAGCGGACAGACAAAAGGATGGAGATGCTCCAAATAACAACTCCGTTTTCCGTTGTGTTTTTTACCCCAACACCTACGCAGCGTTTAAGAATAAAAACCTTACTTCATACGGCACCATTGAAAAGAATTCTTACATTTATTCGTGTACCTACGAAACAAATCCTCCAAAGATAAAAACACTGGTACCAGCAAAAAATGATGTATCAGTCAATCTAGTCAACCCACTTAAAATTATTTTTGATGAAGCTGTTATAGCCAAATCTGGCAAGATAGAAATTTACCAAAACAATGCCCTGTTCCAAACCATTTTAATTCCTAGCGTAAATGTTAAAATTCACAATGACAGTGTTACTATTCAGCACCAGTCCTTCAACATCAATTCAAGGATAGCGGTTAAAATATTTGCCCAAGGTTTCAGAGATTCATCAGATAATTTAAGTAAAGTTCAAGACTCGTCACTTTGGTATTTTTCCACCTCTGTTTCTCAACCTAAAATTACCACTTATATTCCAGTTACTCTCAGTAAAAATGTGGCGGTTAATTTTTCACCACAACTTGAATTTTCTGAAAACATCAAAGCGGGTAGCGGACAAATTACCATTTGGGAGAACAGTTTATTCAAAGAGAAATTTTCTGTAACGGATAGCAATGTTGGCATCAGTGGAAATATTATCACCATACATCCTTCCTCTAATTTTGCATACAATGCGACGATAGTAATAGAGTTAGATGCTTGTTTGATCAACGAGAATGGCATTGCTATTAATCCTGTAGTATTTGGTGATTGGTATTTTAAAACCATTAGTTTGCCAACAGCCATTAAATTAACACCAGCCAACAACGCCAAAAACATTTTGGTAAATAGTAGCTTAAGCATAGATTTCGACCGCAACATTTCACTGGGTAAAAAAGGAAGCCTATTGGTATTCGAGAACAATGTATTCAAAGATTCTATTGAATTGAATGGACCAAGAACTACAATAACTGGAAGTAATATAACCTTCGATATTGACAGCGATTTTGGTCACAATAAACGCATATCTGTTTGGCTAAAGCCCGACTTAATTACAGACTCTATGAATACCGCTTTTAATGGCATTGATTCTAGCGCTTGGCATTTTATTACCGAACCTAAAAATTCATCTTTTCAAACTACTTTTCAGTCAAAACCAAATTCACTTAATGTATATCCTAATCCTAACAAGGGTTGTTTTACAGTGACGTTTTCTAATGGCATTGAGCAAATGCAAATATTTGACTTGAATGGCAAAAGTATTTGGAACATGGATACCGGTTTAGGACGGTTAAATATGGAAGCGGAATTAATAAATGCGCGACCTGGTTTGTATCTTGTGCTGGTTAATGGCTTATATTCTCAATTAATCACAGTAGAATAAAAACTTAATGTCTTTCAATAAAAAATGCCCAGCAACTAGCTAGGCATTTTTTATTTTTAATAGAGAATATTTCGCACATTATTCATCTGATGGTGGCGGTGGATTTTGATTGCCATCCCTCTTATGTTGCATCATCTTTTGTAAGATTTCCTTTTTAAATTCCTTTTCCAAAGTTGGCAACATGGCTACTTTTTTGACAGGTAGTACCTTTTTAAATTTACCTATATACTCTCTGTACAAAGCATTCTCATCGTCTTTTAATTTGAGTAAAGCATTTAGATATTCTTCTGATTTTTTATCATCCATAAATACTACTTCATTTCTTTTGTATTTTCTTTGGAATGAATCGCGCAGTGCTTTGTCTTTGCTTTTATACTCATCGTACAAAGGCCAAAATGCTTTTTGTTCTGCATCGGTAAGCGCTAATTTATCGTTAAAATAAGCCACTCTCAATTCATTTATTTTAGCTTCCTTTTCTACCTTGTTCTTAGTGCCCCCACGGCCTTGTGCGCATGCCCCTTGAGCGCCCATTAAAAGGCATAATCCAATGGCGAATGTTATTATTTGCTTATTCATATATTTGGTTATTGGTTGTTTAAATTTCTATTTCTACATCGTCCAAAGGCGAGTATTCTTCTTCAATACTTTCGATTTCCTTTTGATGCTCACGACTCTTACTTTTTGCAGAAATCACCCTGGTTTGGTATAAACTGTCTATCAATTGCAGTGAAACAATATCTGCTAATTCATCATCACTAACTTCAACATTATTTTCATACTCTTCCAATTCTGAAGTACTAATGCTGGCCGTTGCAATATCTATTACCTCATCCTTCCTACTCATAAAATAAAAGGCACCTAAACCCGCAGCAATGAAGAGAGAAGCAGCAATGCTCCAATGCTTCCACTTTGGCAAAGCCCTTCGCTTATCTTCTTTCGGAAGATGTTTTATTACACGTTCCTCCAACGCTTCAAAGTAATTTTCGGGTACTTTGAATCCATTGTGTTTAAATTGTTCGTGTAAAGATTCTTTTTCCATGCCTTCCATTGGTATGACTATTTAAATGTGTAAAGGTTTAATCGAGGTTAAAATATTTTTTAATTTTTTCTACTGCAAAATGATAATTACTCTTGAGCGCACCAATTGAGGTGCCTGTTATTTCGCTAATTTCATTGTATTGCAATTCTTCAAAATACTTATAATTAAATACCAATCTTTGTTTTTCGGGCAAAGTTAATAATGCCTTCTGTAATTCCGCTGCTATTTGGTCGCCATCCATTCCAGCCCCTTGTTCTATCATTTGCTCATAATGTCCATCGGCATCCAACATTTCATCAAAGGATTGAAACCTGCTTTTTTGTTTTAGAAAAGTCATGCTTTCGTTATAAGCCATGCGGTATATAAAACTGCTCAAAGCACTATTGAATTGAAAAGAGCCTGCATTCTGCCACAATTTAATAAATACAATTTGGCAAACTTCGTCGGCATCTTCATGGCTAATAAGGATGCGTCTTATTTGCCAATAAACTTTCTGTTTATATCGACCCATAATAACCCTAAATAAATATTCAGGCTTTTGTTCTTTAACAAATGCCAACATCAATTCATGGTCGTTTAGTGCTTCGGTGTTTTGCAATTTTCTCTTATAAGACTAACATCGTGCCAAAAGGTTTAATCGTTCTTTTAAATTCCCTGTGATTACTTATCTTCGCCTTGATAAAAATGAAACAAGGGAAGTATTTATTTTGGTGTTTTTTATTTCTTTTAAGTTGTCAACAGCTGCCTAAAAAACCACCAATAATTCACTCTAAATATTTTGCGAATGACATTGTGTTCAACAAAACGGCAGTCATCTATTTTCTGAATACCGAATGCCCTATTTGTCAAAAATATCAAGGAAGTTTAAAAACAATATTTACAAAATTTAATGATAAATTTAATTTCTATTATGTCTTTTCCGGACCAATAACTGAAAAAAACATTCTGGATTTTTGTGACTACGATTCTATTCCTTATAAAAACGTTATCATGGATCTACAAGGTTTTTATGCCAAATCTTTTGGAGCAAAAGTTACACCTCAAGTAATTATCCTTTCTAAGGACTTTAAACAATTGTATTCAGGCAAAATTGATGACCGTTTTGAGAGTCTTGGTTCATTTAAACCAAATGCGAGTATTAATTATATTGAGAATGCCTTAATTTCGTTGCTTAATCATGAAACCATTGAGATTAGCGAAACCGAACCTGTGGGTTGCTTTATTGAGCATGATTAGCTTTGGTTTTTATTCATGTTCAAAAAAAGACATTACTTTTTCTAAAAACATTGCCCCCATTATTTACAAAAATTGTACCCCTTGCCATAGTCAAAATGGAGGTGCGCCTTTCACATTTTTAACCTACAGCGATGTTGCACAGCGCGCTAAAATGATTGCTTTTGTAACGCGTACCCATTACATGCCACCATGGCCTGCTGACAAAAACTACACGCATTTTATCAATGAAAAAACACTGAATGAAAATGAGATTCAATTAATACAAGATTGGTTTAAGAATGGTAAAGCACCAGGAGATACCACCGATTTAAAACCACCCGTATATAATGCAAAAATTTCTGTTTTGGGAACGCCCGATTTAATTATACCAGTACCACCTGTTCAAATTTTAAATGATAATTCAGACCGTTTTTATATCATTAAAATTCCTTACCAATTAAAAAAGCCGCAATATGTAAAAGCAGTTGAATTTATGGCAGGACAGCCAAACATTGTGCACCATGCTAACGGCCATTTATTGTTGTATGATGGACACACAAATCCTTTTGATGGCAAACGAATAATAGAAACCAACGACCCTAATTTTGAATCTGAATTTGATGCTTTGAAATTACTAAATGCCAATGGCAATAAACCAGAGCGTGTGCATTCAGCGTTTAATTATTTACCAAGCAGTTTTGGTGTAAAATATCCCGAAGGTATTGGCGGCTTTTTACTGAGTGTAAATGGCACTTTTGTAGCCAATGATATACATTATGGTCCAAGCAGAAAACAAATGATGGATAGTTCTAAACTGTATGTCTATTTTGCTAATAAAAAGCCAGAGCGACCAACCTACGAGATTATGCTAGGCACTAACGGTATTGCACCTATTGTTCCCCCGTTGCAAATTCAACCTAATACCATTTCAAAACACACCACAGAAATCACCATTTACAACGATATTTCTATCCTTACAATTAACCCACACATGCATTTAATAGGCACTCAATTTAAAGCCTATGCATTGAAACCCAATGGCGATACGATTCGTTTGATTAGCATTCCAAAATGGCAATTCAGATGGCAATATTTTTATACATTTACCAACCCTATTAAGATTCCAAAAGGCAGTATTATTCGGGTAGAATCTGAATTTGACAATACCAAAAACAATCCTAACAATCCCTTCACTCCTCCACGATTAATAGGTGAGCGCAATGACCATGGAGGTGCTAGTATGCGAACCACCGATGAGATGTTGCAGTTTATTATTACTTATATGCCTTATCAAAAAGGTGATGAGAAGATAGAATTAAATAAAAATTAAATTACACATGCAGCTCAAAGCCATTTTACAACTCTTGCCTATTCACTTCGTTTAATTTACTTTCGTATTTTGTAAATGAAAAACCTGAAAGGCCTATTTATACTGTTTCTTATTTTAGCAACCGCCACAGCAGTTTTGGTATATTTAATTCCTTACCTTCAAAAGAAAAATATCAACGTAGAAGACCATAAAAGCGGCCTAGAAATGGTAAGCAAAAATTACGGGTCGGACATTGATAGTTGCGCTGCACTATTTGATTTATCTCCTGATTATTTAAAGGCATTATGCATGTTGGAATGTGGCGGAAGAAAAGTATTCGACCAACGATTAGAACCTCATGTTTACGATAAATTAAAAATGGTAAAGTTCGGCACCCTCGAAAATTATGAACATGTAACGCAAGCCATGTTGGTAGACGCTAATGATGACGCACTTAAGAATTTGGCCAGCAGTTGGGGACCTTTTCAACTCATGGGTTACAAGTGCTTGTTATTAGATATTAAGGTGAAAGATATTCGTGGTGAAGATGCTGTTTACTATGGCACCAAATGGATTGAAATGACCTATGGGCCATACCTTAAAAAAGAGAAATACAAGGATGCTTTTCACATCCATAACACAGGCATGCCACATCCTGCTATTGGCGGACCGCGCACGTACGATGCCGATTACTGTGCGAGGGGCTTGAAGTATATGCAGTATTTTAAGACGCATTAATTATGAGATTAAAAATTCTTTGCAGCATAAGTGCAACAATCCTAATTACACTTATTTCAGGATGCTTTCCTAAAATTACTGAAGATGTCATTTCAAGAGAACTGGTATCTAGTAAGGGTGAAAAAATCTATATCAATACAATTAACTGGGGCGTTACTGGCGACCATCAATTATCAACTATTACTAAAAACAAAAAGAGACTAACTAAAAGTTTGGACACCATTGATGCGGTGAGGGGATTGGACCCATTTGTCTATTCTTTTAATCATGATACTTTGCGACTTTATTTCGATTGTGGTATTCGATATGTGCCTAAAGAAAAATTCGAGACTATTGTGGTTGAAGTGTTTGAGTGTGGCCTATACGAGTACAAGGAATTAAGAAAAAAAGCCTTCGATAACAATGGCTATTACAATGTTCCAGTGCGAAAGGAGATAGTATACCCGCCAGACATGCCATTACCACCTGATGAAAACTAATTGTTTGTCATTTTTTTGCAAGGGAACCGCAAAAAAATCTCGAAACTATTTGGCGGGATTTGATATTTGACGAGGGTCTACGACCCGCGGTGACAGATATGCTACCCCTAAGGGGTAGAGGTGAAATATAAAAATAGAAAATGGAAATATTGAAACAATTCTAATAACATACCGAATGGTCTGTTTTTTCAAACAGTAACAAAACACTTAAATTTTAAAGTCAAAGCTATAGGCTCTTTCAAAGTCAATTTCATTTATCGTATTCTAGCTTATTGTGTTTGTCATTTTTTTTGCGAGGGAACAGCAAAAAAATCGCCAAACAAATTGACACGATTTGATATTTGACGAGGGTCTGCGACCCGCGGTTACAGAAATACTACCCCTAAGGGGTAGAGGTGAAACATAAAAATAGAAAATGGAAATATTGAAACAATTCTAAAAACATACCAATTGGTATGTTTTTTGTCAACCTTTTTTTATTTAATTTAAAACTTCAAAGTCAATGCAATGCGCTGCCTTTCGAAATCAATTTCTTTTACTTTCAAAGTGAGTTGTTGATTTAGCTTTACCACTTCGGAAGGACTCTTAATAAAATGATTGGCCATTTCGGAAATGTGCAATAAACCACTCTGCTTAATGCCTATATCAATGAAAGCACCGAAGTTGGTGATGTTCGCCACTATGCCTTTAATGGTCATGCCCACTTGCAAATCTTCCATTTTTCTTATACCCGCATCAAATACATCTTCACTCAATGGCACCCTTGGATCTAAGCCTGGCTTTTCTAACTCTTTTAAAATATCTTTAAAGGTAAATTCACCCATCTGTGTTTTTATATCTGTTAACTCTGAAACTTTCTTAATCAAGTTCGCATTGCCAATTAAATCATCTACCACCACGCCTGCCATAGCCGCCATCTTTTTCACATTGGCATATTGCTCGGGGTGAACGCCACTCCTATCCAAAGGATTTTTACCCGCAGGCACTCTTAAAAACCCTGCCGATTGTTCGAATGCTTTATCGCCCAAACGCACCACTTTCTTTAATTCATCGCGCGATTTAAACTCCCCATTTTTGTTTCGGTGTTCTATGATATTTTTAGCGAGTACCGGCCCCAATCCCGATACATGTTTCAACAGTTCTTCGCCTGCAGTGTTTAAATTTACGCCCACTCGGTTCACACAAATTTCTACCGTTTCGTCCAAGGCTTGTTTCAATTTTGTTTGGTTCACATCGTGCTGATATTGCCCAACACCCATGCTCTTGGCATCTATCTTCACCAACTCTGCTAATGGATCCATCAACCTTCTGCCTATGCTCACCGCGCCCTTCACTGTTACATCATGGTCGGGAAATTCTTTGCGTGCAATTTCCGAAACTGAATAGACGGAAGCTCCATCTTCGTTTACTAAAAAAACTGGTGCATCTAACCCTAAGCCTTTTATAAAATCTGCGGTATCTCTACCCGCTGTGCCATTGCCCACT
Organism: Bacteroidota bacterium; assembly: GCA_025354385.1. Classification (GTDB taxonomy): domain Bacteria; phylum Bacteroidota; class Bacteroidia; order NS11-12g; family UBA955; genus JABMMZ01. Next base: position 44,140 of record JANXMZ010000044.1, on the reverse strand, counting down.
GCTATGCCTTCTAGTTTATATGTGTGCATCAACTCTTGTATCTGCTTGGCCGATCTATTGCGCTCATCGTTGGTATTAAAAAATAAAACAGTGTGGTGTAACAAATTGCCATTCTCATTTAAACAAACCGTTTTACAACCTGTGCGAATGCCTGGATCGATAGAGAGAATGCGTTTGTTACCATAGGGAGACGACAACAACAATTGCTGCAAATTATCGGCAAATATTTTGATGGCATCAGCCTCTGCTTTTTCGAATAATTTTTGTTTTAATTCATTTTCTATCGAAGGTTGCAACAATCTTTTGTAGGCATCCTTCGTAATATCCAACATATAATTCTCAGTGGCACTGCCGCGCTTGATCCATTTATAATCGATGGCTTCTAAAGTTCTATCCTCATCGGGCGTTATATTCAATTTCAGTATCCCTTCATCAGTCGCTCGCATAATGGCCATGATACGATGTGATGGCGCATTGGCCGCTTTCTCAGAATATTTAAAATAGTCTTTGTATTTCTCGCCATCTTTTTCTTTACCCTTGCCCACTTTGGTTTCTATAAAAGCATGTTGTTCGAATCGCTGTCTCAATAGACTGCGGGTATCGGCATCATCTGCAATCCATTGCGCTACAATGTCCATAGCACCTTGTATGGCTTCATCAACATCATTCACTTTTGCATTTACATAGCGCTGTGCCGCATATTCAACATCCGATTCTCTTTGCGCTAAAATTATTTTTGCTAAGGGCTCCAATCCTTTTTCACGGGCAATATCAGCTCTGGTTTTCTTGCGTTGCTTGTAGGGCAAATACAAATCTTCCAACACATCTTTGTCCATACAAGTTTCTATTTTTTGTTTCAACTCAGGCGTTAATTTATCTTGCCCCAGTATGCTTTCTAAAATAAATTCTTTGCGTTTGATTAAATCATTGTAATACGTTTCATATTTTATAACATCCAACACCCCTAGCTCATCCATATTCTCGGTTGCATCTTTTCTATAACGGGCTATAAAAGCCACAGTGGCACCTTCTTCGTTCAACTTAACAACTGCTTGTATAGCGCGTTCTGATAGCTGGGTTTGTTGTTTAATAAAATTTATTTTTTCTCTCATCTGCTCTAACTTCTATCGTGGTATTGTTTATTTTTGCGCGACCATTATTACTCACCACAAGCTACAAATCTATTTTGGAAAATTCATACAAAAAAACAAATCGCTTAATTAATTCTTTAAGCCCCTATTTGGTACAGCATGCCTATAACCCAGTCGACTGGTATGAGTGGGGAGAAGAGGCTTTTGAAAAAGCGCGCAGAGAAAATAAATTGATGATTGTAAGCATTGGTTACAGCGCTTGTCATTGGTGCCATGTGATGGCCCACGAATGTTTCGAAGATGAGGCCACAGCAGCTATTATGAATGAACATTTTGTTTGTATAAAAATAGATAGAGAAGAATTGCCCGATGTGGATCAAATATACATGGATGCTTGTCAACTAGTAAATGGCAATGGCGGCTGGCCTTTGAATGCATTTACTTTGCCCGACAAGCGCCCCTTGCATGCCATGACTTATGCCCCCAAAGCCCAGTGGCAAGAACTCCTTTTGAACCTGCATGGTTTGTGGCAAAAGGAACCACAAACTGCTATTGACTATGCTAAGAAATTAAGTCAGGGCATTGCCAACATGAGCTTAGCACCTGCATTAAACACTACTGCCTCGAATGAAAAAATAGGTGATGTAATATTAAAAGTATTCGAAGCACAATACGACACGGTTTATGGTGGACCGAACCGCGCACCTAAATTCCCCATGCCTTCGAACTACCGTTACTTGTTACAATATGGGGAATTAAAAAACAATCAAAGTGCTACCGATATGGGTTTGTTTACTTTAAAACAGATGGCATTAGGCGGTATCTACGATCCAGTGGCAGGGGGCTTTGCGCGCTACTCGGTAGACAAAAGATGGTTTGCTCCTCACTTCGAAAAAATGTTATATGACAATGCCCAATTGATTAGTTTGTATAGCTATGCCTATGCTATTTCTCAAAATCTATTTTACAAAAAAATAGCACTCGATACTTTAGCCTTTTGCAATACCGAAATGAAAGCAGAGAATGGTTTATTTTACTCTGCTTATGATGCCGATAGCGAGGGTATAGAAGGTTTATATTACACTTACACCTACGAAGAATTAACCAACGTATTAGGCGATACTGCGGGTGATTTCTGTCGCTATTACCAGTGTATTCCCACTGGCAATTGGGAGCACAACCGCAATATTTTATATGCCATTGATACCATCGATAATGCAGCACAACAACTCAATAATGATGAACAAAAATTAACAACTTTGATTGCAGTAGGACTTGAAAAATTAAAAACCTTTCGCTCAAAAAGAATTGCCCCTGGCTTAGACGATAAATGCATTTGCAGTTGGAATAACCTTATGTTAAAAGCCTTGGCCGAAGCCGCGTTGTGGCTAGATGAACCGAGCTTTGCAACACAAGCTAATGCTTTAGCAAACACCATTACAAGTACTTATTATTCTTTTGAAGGACTGAAACGCACCAGCAAAAATAGACAGGTAAAGATTGATGCTTTCTTAGAAGATTATGCTACTTTGATTGATGGATTAATCACCACTTATCAGGCAACTTTTAACGAAGCCCATTTATTAAAAGCTAAGGAAATTTGCGAATACACTGTAGCCAATTTCTACAACAAGAAAAATGGTTTCTTTGAATTCAATGCTAATGCTAGCGAAACTCTAATCACACCTAAATACGATGTAAACGATGATGTAATTAGCAGTGGCAATAGTATCATGGCACATAATCTTTGGCGCTTATCATTCTATTTTTATCATACCGATTGGTTTGTTTTTGCCGAAACCATGCTCAATGCATTAACACCAAGCATACAAAAAAGTGCACCTTGGTACAGTCATTGGGCGGCTTTGCAATTACTCAAAGAGGAAGGCACCCATCAAATTATTTTAGCAGCTGATGAAAATTTAAGAAACACACTGCCACTTAAACAACATTACAAAACCCCGAATGCCCTGTTTGGCTTTGCGGGTAAGGACACTGTTATACCACTCTTCGAAGGCAAACAATACATGGGCGAAGCCCTTATCTACCCTTGCAAAGACAAGGTATGTGAAGCACCGCAGACATACACTAACAAAGACACTTTTACCACATAAGTTAGATAAGTATTATTTTTAGTTTGATATGACCAATAAATTTCCATATCAAATCAAAATTTTGTTGCTCCGATTCAGTTTATCTAAGTCAACATAAGTTCTTTTTTACTTTGTAAAAAAGATTGAAGAATATATTTTTTTGACTTTTAAAATACATTTTGCATTTTTGATGAAACTAAAATTTGAAAATATGAAAATCACCAAGGCGTACTTAAAAGACTTAACCTATCAATTTAATGCTGCTGCAATAGAGGTGCATAAGACACTTGGGCCTGGACTGCTAGAGAGTATTTATCATCAATCTTTAATTCACGAGTTAGGAATTCGAAAAATCAATTTTGAATCTGAATTTGTAATACCTGTAACTTATAAGGGCAATATATTAGAATCTAATGTTAGATGTGACTTCTTAGTTGAAAGATGTATGGTTGTTGAAATTAAATCAATTGAGGAGTTTGCTCCAATCCATGAAGCGCAAGTATTGAGCTATATGAAACTTCTCAAAATACCACGTGGATTACTATTAAATTTCAATGTAAAAAATTTATTCCACGAAGGACAAAAAACTTTAGTGAATGAATACTACACTCACTTAGCTGAACATTAAACACATTTCCTAAGTGCTTTAACATAAATAGCCCTAGCAATTAATTAACTCACTAAAATCGTTAGCTACAAAAGCCAGAGCTACCCATTTTTTTGCATAGCAAAAAAAACTTATGTTCACTTAAATACATTCGGAAAGAGTAAAGCTTTTGATATATCCCTATAGTGAGTATAATTCCAAAAATCAAAAAGAAAAAAACCTATCTAACTTATGTGGTAAAATATACCCAAACCTTATTCCTGCCACCCCGTTTATCTAACTAATTTTTGTACCTCTCTTTTTTCTACTATTTTCGTGGTTTATATATTCAACCATGAAGCAATTATTTATCCTTCTCTTGTTTGCGGTCTCCTTACAAGTTAATGCTCAACTCACCCTCGAAAACATTTGGAACAGCAGAGAATACTCCCCAAAATCTGTTCAAGGCTTTCAAAGCATGGCCGATGGAATTAGCTATTGTAAGCTCGACCAAAATGCTGATAAATCACTATCATGCAACCGTTACGACATCGCCACAGGCAATAAAATAACGAGCCTATTTTCTACAGATAAAATTTTAGTAGACGGAAAGCCTATAGGCATAGAAGGTTTCACGTTTAGTACTAATGAAAAGAAAGTGGTTATTACCAATGGCTTTGAGCAGGTGTATCGCCACAGTGGTAAAAGCAATTCCTATCTTTATGACATTGTTTCTAATAAACTGACCCAGATTTCCAATCAAAAAATCATGTATGCTACTTTAAGTCCAGATGGCACCAAGGTTGCTTATGTAAGTGACAATAATTTATATTACTACGACCTTGCAAAAAATAAGGATATACAAGTTACCAAAGATGGTAAAAAAAATGCCATCATTAATGGCGGTGTAGATTGGGTTTATGAAGAAGAATTTAGCATGAGCAAAGGCTTTGAATGGAGCCCCGACGGGCAACACTTGGCCTATTACCGGTTTGATGAAAGCAAGGTACCCGAATTTGGGATGGATATTTACGGACCATTATACCCCACCCGCGAAACATGGAAATACCCTAAGGCTGGCCAACCCAATAGTGTTGTAGATGTATACATTTATAAGGTGGCTAAAAAGAAATCTGTTAAATGCATAACAGGTTCGGAGAACGATCAATATTTACCACGCATTTGTTGGGTAAATGAAAACAGATTGAGCATTCAGAGACTGAACAGGCACCAAAATAAATTAGAAGTATTGTTGGCCGATGTTGAAAAAGGCGCTTGCAACCTATTTTATACAGAAGACAACAAGTATTATGTTGAGGTAAATGATTTAAACATTAATAGTTTGGATAGAAAAGAAGGAGCCGGCAATGCCATGTATTATTTATCCGAGAAAAAGGGTTACAACCAATTGTGGTATAAAATGGAAGATGTTTCTTATACTCTGGCAGACCATAATAATTTAATTAAAAACAACAAAGATGTGGCCGTTACAACTGGTGCTTGGGACATTGATCAATACCTCGGCATTCACAACGGCAAAGCCTACTTTACAACTGGGATGAACAAGCCTAGCGAAAGGCAATTGTATTCGGTAGACCTCGGCACCAAAGAGATACTGCAAATTACGACAGAGCCGGGCTGGCACACCATTAGCTTTACCTCTAACTACAGTTATTTTACTGATAATTACTCTACCCTTACCGCCCCTCCTATAACTGTTATCAAGAATTTGGAAGGTAAAGTGGTCCGCAGTTTAGAAAACAATGAGGCCTTAAATACAAAGTTAATGAACCTAAATTTGGGCAAGGTAGATTTTGGCAGCTTTATGTCTACAGAAAACGTGAGACTTGACTATTGGCGCATACTACCACCCAATTTTGACAGCACCAAACAATACCCTGTTATCTTTTTTGTGTATGGCGGACCAGGCTACCAAACCGTCAAAAACCAATGGGCCGGGGCCAATTATTTATGGTACCAATACATGGCAGCTAAAGGCTACATCATTATTTCTATTGACAATCGCGGTAGTGGTGGACGAGGTGAGGAATTCAAAAAAATGACCTACCTACAATTGGGCAAATACGAAACAATGGACTATATTGAAGCCGCAAAATATTTTGGATCTAAAGCCTACATTAACAAAAACAGAATTGGCATTTTTGGTTGGAGCTATGGTGGTTTTATGGCCAGCAATTGCATTACGCTAGGGGCCGATTATTTTAAAACCGCAGTGGCAGTAGCACCGGTTACCAACTGGCGTTATTATGACAATATTTATACAGAGCGTTACATGCGAACCCCTCAAGAGAATGCAGATGGCTACGATTTGAATTCACCAATTAACCATGTTGAAAAAATAAAAGGTAATTACCTGCTGATACATGGTACAGCCGATGACAATGTCCATTTTCAGAACGCTGTTGAAATGGTAAGAACCATGAACGAGAAAAATATTCCTTACGATGCCGCATACTATCCAAACACCAATCATGGTATTAGAGGAGGTAAAATCAGATTGCATTTATTCAGTAAAATCAGTTCCTACTTCGAAAAGAATTTATAGGAGTGAATTGATTTGTAAATAAAAATGGATATTATTGCCTATTAATATTAAAAAATAATAAATTTATGGATGTAATTGTAGAAGATCAGAACAAAGTAAATGCCTCGGATAAAGGGCACCCAAGAGGATTATACCTGCTGTTTTTTACTGAAATGTGGGAAAGGTTCAGTTATTATGGAATGAGAGCAATCTTCGTTTTATTCATGACAAAAGCCCTATTCATGAGTGGAGCAACTGCTTCAAATATTTTTGGAAGTTTTACTGGCTTAGTCTATTTAACCCCATTGCTTGGTGGTTATATTGCTGATAAATTTTGGGGAAACAGAAGAAGCATTTTAGTTGGTGGACTACTAATGGCTTTAGGTCAGTTCTTATTATTCATGAGCGGAAGTGCCGTTACAGATGGAGTCCAAAGCCCATCGGCAATAACCTTTATGTGGGCGGGATTGACCTTATTAATTGTTGGAAATGGTTTTTTTAAACCAAATATTTCTACCATGGTAGGTCAATTATATCCAAAAAATGACTCTCGTGTAGATGGTGCATTTACAATTTTCTACATGGGGATCAATATGGGTGCGTTTTTCTCACCACTTATTTGCGGAACTTTAGCACAACCAATTGGAGGTAGTATCCATGATTACCGTTGGGGATTTTTAGCAGCGGCAATTGGGATGATCCTAAGTACCATATCCTTTGAATTATTAAAAAACAAACATTTAAAGGGCCCGGATGGGACTCCTATTGGAATGCCTAAAGCTAAAATGGATTTAAAAACTTATGGGGTTATTATAGGTTCAATTGTTTTCATTTTCGGACTCTTAAATTTTAAATTTATTGTAACAGCTATCTTTGGGGCATCGGAAGTGGCTTTAGAAGGCACAATCGCAAATACAATTGCAAATATTGATATTATAGCATATTTAATTTATGCATCAATAGTAATTATGCCAATACTTTTATTGAGTAATAAGACACTAACAAAAGATGAAAGAGAGCGAATCATTGTAATTTTCATATTAGCATTTTTTGTTATTTTCTTTTGGGCGTGTTTTGAACAAGCAGGAGCATCCTTAACTTTATTTGCAGATGCTCAAGTTGACAGAGCTGTAAGTATTAATATTAGTAAATATTTTGTACTAGCTATTGGTTCAATTCTATTCTATTTCTTAATGAAAGCATTTGGTTGGTTTTTTGAGTGGAGCAAATCACTCATTTTAACTTTACAAGTTATAATAATAGTTATCTTGGTTGCATTAACATTTACTGGGCATTTAAATGACTTTAACATGATTGAGTTTCCAGCTTCATGGTTTCAGTCGATTAACCCACTTGCCATTATTTTGCTTGCCCCTGTTTTCACTGTATTATGGGGTAAATTAGCAAAAGTAAATATGGAACCATCATCACCAATTAAAATGGTTATGGGGCTTTCATTAGTTGCAATAGGCTATGTGATAATTGCCTATGCAGTGCATGGTGTTGACTCTCAAACTAAAATTGCAATGTTCTGGTTATTCGCGTTATATATTGTTCATACAATGGGAGAACTTTGTTTATCCCCAATTGGTTTAAGTATGGTAAGCAAATTAGCCCCTTTACGCTTGTCCTCATTGTTAATGGGAACTTGGTTCCTTGCAAATGCTGTTGCAAATAAATTTGCAGGAACCTTATCTGCACTAATACCTCCTGGTGCAGGTGAAGCACCCGCGGAAGCAGGTGCAAAAATTCCATCATTTTTAGGAATAGAGATTAACAATCTATTTATTTTCTTTTGTGTATTTATCGTACTAAGTGGATCTGCGGCAATTCTATTACTTTCAATGTATAGATGGTTAATAAAACGTATGCACGGTGTAAAATAAAATCAATTTAACATATTTCAAAAAGCCTTGTAATTTTTTTACAAGGCTTTTTTTATTTAATATTGTCTCTATGCAAAAAGAGTATACACTTGAATCGATACAAGGATTTAAAGGCACCTATCCTAAACAACTTTGGATTCTGTTTTTAGTAGAAATGTGGGAGCGATTTTGCTTTTATGGAATGAGAGCCTTACTAGGTTTATACATTTCGCACCTTATACTTTCAGTTAATTACAAACCATTAACAGAGGATGCATTAGCAATAAAGAAAACGACTTTCTATAACGAAAATAAAGAAGAGTTAACTCCATCTCATCCCCGCTATTATATTGAAACCTCACCACAAAGTAACCGTGACGAAGCGGAAGTAATTTCAAATAAACGTTATGGGCTTATTCAAGCTTTTATTTATGCCATGGCCTTTATTGGTGGATTATTTGCTGACAAATTATTTGGCTTTAGAAAATCCATCTTTTGGGGTGGCTTATTAATGGTGGCAGGAACTTTCTTAATGGCCATACCTGGCAGTTTAACTTTTTATTTAGGCGTTAGTATTTTAATTGTTGGCAACGGTTTTTTCAAACCAAATATTTCTACAATGATTGGTGACTTATACCGTCCAGACGACCCAAGAAGAGATGCTGGCTATGGCTTATTTTACGCTGGGATTAATATTGGTGCATTGCTAAGTGGTTTAACAATTGCCTATATCGGAACCTCGGTAAGTTGGTCGCTCGGCTTTGCCTTAGCAGGTGTATGTATGTTAAGTGGCTTGGGCTTATTTGCATTTACTCAAAAGACACTTGGGCCAATTGGAAAAACACAAGATGAAGAAAAATTCAATGCTCCTATTTTTGGTATAAAAAGGGGATGGTTAACAATGACTGCCACATTGCTCTTTATTCCATTTTTCTTTTTATTAATTTATTTTCCATTCGAAGTTGATTTAAGTTTTTTATTAGGACAAGTTGAAGCAAATGGCACATTACAACCTAACATGGTTCAGTTCTCAGACATTTTTATGATTAGTTTGGCAGCAGTAATCTTAATTTATCTAGTTGCCTCCTTAATAAAATTAGCAAAAGAAGAATTTGGCAAAATGTTAGCTGCAGTTATACTCATCATCTTTTCTGTTTTATTTTGGTCGTTTTTCGAACAAGGTGGTGGCTCTTTAAATTTCTTTGCAGTAGGTAATGTTAGAAGTAATGGTTTAAACATGACCTCTGTTAACAATTCCATTAATGCTCTTTGGGTTGTCCTTTTCAGTCCACTCATTGGTTTACTATGGGTATGGTTGGCGAAAAGAAAAATGGAACCAAATACAGTTGTTAAATTTGGATTAGGTTTTGTTTTTTTAGGACTAGGGTTTTTAACTTTTTATATCAGTAAAAATTTTGCAGATGCCGATGGCAAAACACCGTTATTAATTTTTTGTTTAGCCTATTTAGTGATTACATTGGGGGAACTTTGTCTTTCTCCAATTGGCTTATCGATGATAACAAAATTATCGCCTAAGCGAATGGTGGGTATGATGATGGGCACTTGGTTTTTAGCCAGTGCTTATGGCCAATATGGCGCGGGAATAATAGGTGCTGAAATGGCTTCCAATGGTTCTTCGGGCGACTTAACCAATTTAGAAAAATTAAACCTTTATACCGAAGGTTATCAATTGATAGGCTATATATCATTAGGTGCTGGTATTTTGCTTATTATTATTAGCCCTATGATTAAAAAATTAACAAGAGACGTTCACTAAGCAATGTTGCTTATAAGCAAACTGCAAACTTTTATCTTGAGCCTGTCCGATTGTTATCGGACGAAGGATGCCTACGGGTTTTTTGTTAAAAACTTGTGGCTACTCTCCCAGTTGCGCGCTGTACTTTTGTAGCAATGAAATTTTTTATTGATACAGCTAATCTTGCACAGATTAAAGAAGCCAAAGAATTCGGTATTCTTGACGGTGTAACGACGAACCCATCATTGATGGCTAAAGAAGGCATTACAGGTGCTGAGAACGTAATGAAGCACTACAAAGACATTTGCGACATAGTGGGCAAAGGTGATGTAAGTGCCGAAGTTATTTCAACCGATTTTGCAGGCATGGTAGAAGAAGGTAAAAAATTAGCCGCTATCGATTCTAATATCGTTGTTAAAGTGCCAATGATTAAAGACGGTATCAAAGCCATTTCTTGGTTTACAGCCAATGGCATTAGAACCAATTGCACTTTGGTATTCTCTGCTGGCCAAGCTATACTTGCAGCAAAAGCAGGTGCTACTTACCTATCACCATTTATCGGTCGCTTAGACGATATTAGCTGGGACGGTATGGATTTGATTTCTCAAATTTCAGACATCTACGCTATTCAAGATTTCGATACACAAATTTTAGCGGCTTCCATTCGCAATCCATTGCACATTGTAAAAGCAGCAGAGTGTGGCGCACATGTGGTTACTTGTCCCTTAGATGCGATTATGGGCTTATTGAACCACCCACTGACCGATATTGGTTTAGCGAAGTTCTTAGCTGACCATAAGAAAGCAAACGGGTAGAAGTATCCTTCGTCTAAGCTCTGGGTACTTGGAATCAGGGCACTTACGTTCAGGGTACTTGCGGTTATGGTACTTTTAATTACAATCACATTAAGCTTAATTTTGTAATCCGACAATTACAAAAATTTACTTACACTTGGCAGCATCCGCACTGTTCAGACGCACTGAACTCAGCCGCACTCTCCAAAAGTACTGAGCGGTGCCTTGTTCTTCACACACACTAAGCGGAGCTGTAGCACACTGAGCGGAGCCCCATCGAACACTGAGCGGAGCCGAAGTGTGCAATTACTGCCCTATCAAATCAAACTCGGTTAAGCCCTCATGCTTAATCCACTTTCCTTTTTTATTGAGAATATAAAAATCAACGCGGCCATCTGGAATATAGTATTGCCTTTGTCCAATCATTTGAGGATTTGAAGGTGCGAGATTAGAAAATGTAATCATTCTTTTTAATGGCTCAAAACGCAGCACCATACTGGTCTGGTCGGCATGATCAAAGAAAACTCTGAACTGTGGTGTATAATCGCTTTCCGATTGATAAAACACTGGTGCTCCAATGTGCAATTCCCCCTCCTTATCTATCCATAATACATCAATCACCTTGCGGTTCATAAAACTACTCTTACCATTCAAACCCAGCACACAATAACAATCTGTTTTCTTTTTTTTGAATTGGTAAATTTGGTAATACAAAGCACCTGGCCAATAATCGGCTGCAAAGTCTTCGTAAAGAGAATCGGATTTATTTGAAATGTAATCGCGCAACCAAAATACCTTGGTTTCTGCTCCCGCATTTTTTCTATAAAGAACTACACCAAAATTAGAAAACTCCTCTCTATCGTTGGTAATTACCCAAGTAATAGTTTTTAATTTTTTATCGGACGATTCCAAAACGGAAATGGTGCTTTTAATAGAATCCAGATTGTAGTTAAAAGCATTCTCCTCATCCAGTAATGTCTTCAGCAAAGTTTTAAAAGAATCATTGTATTGAATACGCCAAGCTTCAACTTTAGAAAAACGCAAACTATCCGAATATTTTTTTAATAGTGGATGATATTCCTGTGCATGCAAACCACTTAGTTTGCAAAAAATCAACAGCACAGTTAAATACATTTTCGTTCTCATATCTATACTATAATCAAAATTGTGCCAATTTTATTGTGTCTGCAAACTTAAAGTTTTTTTGGGGCACCTAAAAATGAAACCTAAGGCAAATACATTCATTTAGGCCTCTCATTTTTCTATTTACTAATTTACTTATATATTTGAGTATGATGTTACGACATTTAGTAATAACCATTTTATTTTTTACATTCACCAAAATGGATGCTCAGGAAATGTTATTCCATGTAAATACGGCCTCACCACTCTCCTTTAACCCCGCTTTTGCTGGCAATGGCAACAACCGACATGGCTCAGAAGGTCGATTATTCATAAATACATCACAAAATGATATTCAAAAAACCAATGCACAACTCATAAGTTTAGATTGGAAAAGTTGGAATTTAGGTGGAGGCTTGGGATTCATTTATGAACAACAATTTGTAGGCAATGGATTAATTCAACTGCGAGCATTAAAAGGTATTTATTCCTATGTCCTTCCCATCAATAGAAAGTTAAGTATCCGAGCAGCCATTCAACCTGGATTCGAAACTAAATCACTCGATGCTTCTAAGATTCTATTATTTCAAAGTCCTGATGACATAGGTATTCATCCAACCTACTACGATGGGGTATTTAATAATTCTTCATACAAAGGAAGTAGTGCTTATTTCACATTAGGCTCGGGCATTTTAATACAAACACCTACTCTTGAAGCAGGTGCAGCATTTCAAAATATCAACCGTCCGAATTGGGCGTTCACTGAAAACGCTGTTGTAAAAAAATCAATGCAGTCTACTTTTCATTTACAGTATCGATTTTTTTCACACAAAAAATATGAGTTCTATGCAAAATCACTTTTGAGCACACAAGTAAGCACTAAACTATTCAATATTGGAACGCAAATAAAAAGTAGACATTGGATGGGTGGACTTTCATTCAATAATTACCGTTCTATTTATGCTGAAAGAAATTATTTATTAGGTACCATTGGATTTACTACTCATCAATTTCAATTGCGTTATGGTTATGAATTCAATCTAACTAAAATACCAAATCCCAACTTTAACAATCAATCCATTACTTTGCAAATACAATTTATAATGCGAAGAAGGCTCGTTTGTTTCCGTTCTTTTATTCCGAACTACCGTTTCAATGATATTACTTTTTAAAACATACTAAAGTTCTACAAAATTCGTTCTCCTAGATAATGCATAAAACCCTACCCATTAATCAACTTATATTTCTATTCATAATAAGTAGCCTTTCATTATCAAAGGTCACAGCCCAAAGCGATACATCCCTTGTAAGACAGCACATGGTGGTCATTACCAAGACCAAACAATTTCGCAACCACTTAAAAGTAGAACAACTCGATTCAATTGCCGCTTATATCTACAAGCATTGGAAACCTTATGCCGATACAGTATACTACCAAGCATTTATTGTTAAAGGTTTGACCTATAAAAATGTCATTGCAGTATTTGGTTCTAAAAATAAAAAGACCGTAGTAGTGGGCGCGCATTATGATGTGTGTGGCGACCAAGAAGGGGCCGATGATAATGCCAGTGGTGTGGTTTCCATTTTAGAATTGGGCCGATTATTAAAAGGCAAAACACTCAACAACAGAATAGAATTGGTAGCTTATAGTTTAGAAGAACCTCCCTATTTCGACACCCATTCCATGGGCTCTTATTTCCATGCTAAATCTCTAGTAGATAACAAAACGCAAGTATATGGCATGATCTCGATGGAGATGATTGGGTACTTTAACGATGCTAAAAACTCTCAAGAATACCCCATCAAAATACTCACGCTTTTTTATGGCAAACGCGGTAACTACATTACCCTTGTTAAGAAATTCGGAGCTGGCAAATTTGCACGTAAATTCTCTCGCAGATTCAATCGTGGAGCAAGTGTGAAAACAAAAAAATTCACAGGTGTTCCTGAATTAGGCATCGATTTATCCGACCACATGAACTATTGGAACTTTGGAATCAGCGCCTTAATGATTACAGATACCTCATTCTTTCGCAACAAAAATTACCACGAAGAAACAGATACCATGGCCACCCTCGACCTCTTCCGCATGTCGAAAGTGATTAATGAAACTTATAAGACTTTAATAGGATTATAGAAGAAACAACAATTGGCTTTTAAATTAGCTTATGCCAATTCAATCACCATGGCACTAGCACCACCACCACCATTACAAATAGCTGCCGCACCAACTTTACCTCCATTCTGTTGCAATACATTAATAAGTGTAACAATAATGCGTGCACCACTTGCCCCCAATGGATGACCGAGAGCAACAGCACCACCATTCACATTTACTTTACTGCTATCAATTTTCAATAACTGAGTATTAACAATACCTACTGTAGCAAATGCTTCATTGAATTCAAAATTATCTATATCAGCAATGGTTAATCCAGCTTGAGACAAAGCTTTCGGCAATGCTTTACTAGGAGCAGTTGTAAACCACTCTGGAGCATGCTCTGCATCTGCAAAACTTCTTATTTTAGCAATTGGTTTTAATCCCAATGCCTCCATTTTTTCTTTGCTCATTAACACCACTGCTGCTGCACCATCATTCATAGTGCTTGAATTAGCTGCGGTGGCGGTTCCGTCTTTATTGAACGCTGGTTTTAACCCTGGTATTTTTTCAAAAAATACATTTTTGTATTCTTCGTCATGGTTGAACAAGGTTATATTTCCTTTTTTATCTACCAATTCCACTGGCACTATTTCATTATCGAACTTACCATCTGCCCATGCTTTAGCAGATTTTTTATACGAATCAATGGCAAATGCATCCTGGTCTTCTCTGCTAATTTTATATTCTGTAGCACAAAGGTCGGAACACCAACCCATCATTTGATGATTATAGGCATCCATTAATCCATCGTTAGACAAACCGTCTATCATGTTAAAGTTACCATATTTATAACCAGTTCTGCTGCCCATCATATAATGTGGCACAGCACTCATATTCTCCATTCCACCTGCTACTACAACATCCGCAACACCTGTCATAATTTGTTGGGCGCCTAACGCAATAGATTTCATTCCACTAGCACAAACTTTATTAATAGTGGTGCATTGAACTGTGTTGGGTAAACCGGCATACATAGCAGCCTGACGGGCTGGTGCCTGACCTAAACCAGCTTGCAATACGCTTCCAAAATAAACCTCTTGTACTTCTTCACCTTTTAAATTAGCTTTTTCCAAAGCGCCTTTTATAGCAGTCGCGCCAAGTTTAGTAGCTGGAATTCCAGATAGTGAACCCATAAATGAACCCATTGCAGTTCTAACGGCTGATACGATGTATACTTCTTTTGACATGTGTCGTTTTTTAATTGTTGCGCAAAAATAAGGATTTTTTTCTCCTATTTTCTCTTCTTTATTTCAAATATTGACCAAAACTAACCTTACTTTGTAGTTCTTAATAAAAATGAACTATTACCTAATAGCAGGTGAAGCCAGTGGCGATTTGCATGGGGCCAATCTGATGAAAAACATAAAAGTTTTAGACCCGAAGGCTAACTTCCGTTTTTGGGGAGGCGATTTAATGCAAGCCGAAGGTGGCACTCTTGTGAACCATTACCGTGAAAGGGCTTTTATGGGTATTACAGAAGTATTAAAAAACTTGGGCAAAATATTGGGATTTATAAAACAGTGTAAACAGGATATATTGGCTAATAAGCCAGATGCTCTGATTCTGATTGACTATCCAGGATTCAATTTAAAAATTGCCAAATTTGCAACACAACATAAAATTCCAGTCCATTATTACATCAGTCCAAAAGTATGGGCATGGAATACCCGAAGAGTTTATAAAATAAGAAGGGATGTGAAGTATATGTATACCATACTTCCATTTGAAACACTTTTCTATAAACGCTTTGGCATGAATGTAGATTACATCGGAAATCCAATATGTGATGCCATACACCAATATGACTTTAGTCCCAATTTTAAAATGGCCCATTCGATTAACAAGCCAATCATAGCTTTATTGCCCGGCAGCCGATTGGCTGAATTAAAATATGTATTACCTGCAATGCTTACTGTCGTCAATCATTTTAAAGATTACGAATTTATTTTAGCCGGCACGCATGCCATTGACGATGACACCTATCAATCCTATTTAAAAGATTCGCCCATTCGCATCATCAAAAATCAAACATATGATGTACTGGCCAATGCCCATGCTGCTTTGGTATGCAGTGGAACCGCTACATTAGAAACTGCTTTAATTGGCTGCCCTCAAGTAGTTTGTTATCGCTTTAGTAATTTAAGTTATCAAATTGGAAAAATGGTTATCAAAATTCCATACATCTCTCTAGTTAATTTAATTATGGATAAAAAAGTAGTAACCGAATTAATTCAAGAAGAATTAAGTACGGAAAATCTGATTGATGAACTGAACAAAATAGTTGAAGGTGATGGTCGGAAAGAAATGCTTACAAGTTACAAAGCCCTTAAAATAAAAGTGGGTGATTTTGGTGCTTCACAAAGAGCGGCTCAACTCATCGCAAAAAGAGTAGTCAACTAAATTGACTAAATAAATCAGTTTGATTCTTTAGTTTTAAAATTAGTCCTGCGCGTACCTTCATACATTTCATACTTTACTAAACGGGCATCCAAAGCGCCATTGGCTACTTCCTTTCTGCGCGAGGCTTTCAGTCCAACATACTTTAGCGCATCCAAATTAGCTGTTATAAACCAGGCGTTGGTACCTGGATAATTTTTCTTTAACGTATCGCCAATGCTCTTATAAAAATTCTCCGTGTCAATATTGATACGTTCATCGTAGGGAGGATTGAATAATATATGAAGTGGTCCGGTGCTCTCCTTTTGAGAATTAAAAAAGTCTTGCTGATAAATATGAATATACTCATCCAAGTTTGCATTGTGAATATTTTCCTTGGCCTTACTTACAGAGGTGGCATCTATATCAAAGCCCTTTATTGTGTAGTTAAAAGGTTTTGTTTTCTTTAATAAATTTTCTTTGATGGTATTAAACAAATTCGCATCCCAATCTTTCCAAAGTTCAAAGCCAAATTCTCTTCTGTTAATATTGGCAGGAATATTATGAGCGATCATAGCAGCTTCGGCTAAAATAGTACCACTGCCACACATTGGATCCAAAAAATCGCACTGCCCATCCCAGCCAGAGAGAATTACAAGTCCTGCCGCCAACACCTCGTTAATTGGCGCTGCATTGGTAGCTAGCCTATAACCGCGTTTGTGCAACGATTCTCCAGAACTATCTAAAGCAACAGAAACCTTGTTGTGATGGATGTGAATATTTATTCTTAAGTCGGGCGATTCCAAATCTACACTCGGCCTTTCTTGGTATTTATCTCGAAACTGATCAGCTATGGCATCTTTTACTTTTTGAGAAACATATAGAGAATGGGTGAAAAAGTCGGAGAATACGGCCGAGTCTATCGCTAACGTTTGATTCACCCCCATGTATTGTTCCCAATTAATTTCCCGAATACCTGCATATAATTCAAATTCATTGAGTGCTTCAAATTGATGAATAGGTTTCAAAATTTTAATAGCGGTGCGTGCAGCTAAATTTACTTTATACATAAAACCTTTATCGCCTTCGAAACTCACCATGCGCATGCCCCGCTCAACATTAGAAGCGCCTAAAGTTTTCAATTCATTTTCCAGTAACTCTTCAAAACCGAAGATGGTTTTGGCCACCATTTTATAATTCTCGCTCATATCCTTTTCGATACTGCAAAAATCCACATTATTAATTGATTACAGTAATTAAAATGGATTAATTATATGCGTATTAATTGATACCAAATTGCAACTTAACAGTTACGCTAATGGTTTTATTTTTGGAAGAAGTATTGTATGCTCCACCATAAGAATAATCCTCTGTACTATTTTGACCAGTAATCTGAAAAATTCCTAAATCAGCTTTTTTCAAATCATCTAAAGCTGCACCAGCATTGATAGCCACTTTATCAGCTCTTAACCTAGCATCTTTGGTAGCATTTTCTATCAATACGTGCTTCAAATCAGCCAATTTGGTGTACAGGTAGCTAGGCGTCTCCGATGTTACTTCTATGCCTTCGTCAATGAGCTGTGTTACTTCTCTTGAAAGTGACTCTAACTTGTCTACCTTTTTAGATTCAACCGTAACAGTTTGCGATAAATTATATCCATCAAATACCTCTGTTCTGGAATAATCCGAATTGGTAGTGGTCTTATACGTTTTTTGAATATTAATTGAGGAAAATTTAATTTCTTCTGTTTTGACGCCATTTTTTAAAAGATATTTTTTTATAACTTCTGCATCGGCCTTCAATTGCGCATTGGCTTCTTGAAGTGATGAATTATTTCTCGAAAAATAACCACTCCAAACAATTAAATCTGAAACAAAGTCTTGTTGTGCAGAACCAGTGACAGAAATGGTTTGATTTTGCTGCTTACCAGTTACCCATGCTTTAGACAATATTAATGTACCAGCGATAATACATAATAATATAGCAACTATTCCCAAATTCTTGTTTTCCATAAATATCTTGTAAATATAATAGAAATTTAATTCACAAAAAAAACGCCCCATGTTTATGGGGCGTTTCAATATGGTCTAATTAGCAATTAAGCTTCTGGAGTTTCTTCTGGGGCAGATAATTCTTCAGCAGCAGGAGTTTCCTCAACTATAGTAGCTGAAATAGCTTCTGTAGCTTTCGCTCCTTTAGCACCTCTACTTCTTCTGGTTTTGGTTTTTGCAGTAGTATCTTTTTTGCCAATACCATCGGTGTATTCGTTAAAATCTACCAATTCAATCATGGCCATTTCAGCATTATCACCCATACGAGTACCTAACTTTAAAATTCTAGTATAACCTCCTGGGCGGTTTGCAACCTTTTCAGCTACTGTACTAAACAATTCTTTAATACTGTCTTTATCTCTTAAATAAGAGAAAACAGTTCTACGAGAGTGCATGGTATCATTTTTAGATTTGGTAATGATAGGTTCTACATACATACGTAATGCCTTTGCTTTAGCAACTGTAGTAGTTACTCGCTTGTGCTTTATCAACGATATGGTTAAGTTGGCAAGTAACGCACGTCTATGCGATGCGGTTCTTCCTAATTTATTTACTTTATTTCCGTGTCTCATTATACTATTATTTAATCTTCGTCAAGGTGGTATTTAGATACATCCATTCCGAAATTCATTCCTTTTTCTCTAACAAATTCTTCCAACTCAGACAATGATTTTTTACCGAAATTTCTAAATTTCAATAAATCATCAATATCAAAACTAACCAACTCACCAAGTGTGCGAATTTCTGCCGCTTTCAAGCAATTGTATGCTCTAACGGAAAGATCCAAATCAGCTAAGTTAGTTTTAAGAATTTTGCGCATGTGCAGGTAGTTCTCATCAACTTCTTGAGCTGGTTTTTTAACTTGGCTATCCAATAAAATATTCTCATCACTGAATAGAATAAAGTGTTGAATTAAAATATTCGCAGCTTCTTTCAATGCATTTTCAGGATGAATAGATCCATCAGTTTGTAATTCAATAATTAATTTCTCATAATCGGTTTTTTGTTCAACCCTGAAATCTTCCACTGAATATTTTACATTTTTTATTGGCGTATAGATAGCATCAATTGGTATTAAACCAATTTGAGCATCTTTTGGTTTGTTCTCGTCGGCTTGAACATAACCTCTACCTTTATCGATGGTAATTTCTAATTCAAGATTTACAAATGGTTCCATGTTGCAAATCACTAAATCAGGATTTAAAACTTCAAAAGTGTTGGTATATCTAGAAATATCTCCTGCAGTAAAGGCTTCTTTACCTTTAATGCTGATAAATATTTTTTCGTTATCCTCCGTTTTAGCTAATTTTTTAAATCTAACTTGTTTTAAGTTTAATACGATTTCGGTTACGTCTTCTACCACACCTTTGATGGTTGAGAACTCATGGTCTACACCTTGAATTCTAACCGATGTGATAGCGTATCCTTCTAATGAAGAAAGTAATATTCTGCGCAATGAATTTCCAATGGTGATACCATACCCTTTTTCCAAAGGGCTAAATTCGAACAGACCATAAAAGTCTGAGTCTTTGTGCATAATTACTCTTTCAGGTTTTTGGAAAGCTAATATTGGCATTTTACTTTTTTTGTTTAATTAATGATTATTTAGAATACAATTCAACGATCAATTGTTCTTTGATGTTTTCAGGAATGTCTGCTCTGTCTGGCATGTTTACAAAAACGCCTTCCATTTCCTTATCATTCCACTCAATCCAACCAAAACGTTTTCTACCACTGCTCAAAGAGCCAGTAATTACTTCCATTGATTTGGATTTCTCTCTCACTGCTATTTTATCGCCGGCTTTTAGGTGATAAGAAGGAATATTAACGATTTCTCCGTTCACCAAGATGTGTTTGTGCAACACCAATTGACGAGCTCCGCTACGAGTTGGAGAAACGCCCATTCTGTATACTACATTATCCAATCTTGATTCCAAGAATTTCAATAAATTTTCACCAGTAACACCGCGCTTTGCAGCAGCAACTTTAAAGGTTTTTGCAAATTGACGTTCTAATAAACCGTATGTATATTTGGCTTTTTGCTTTTCTGCCAACTGAATAGAATACTCTGATTGTTTGCCTCTTCTGCGAGAGTTACCATGCATTCCCGGACCATAAGGTTTTTTATCCAAAGCCTTATCCGGACCAAAGATAGCCTCACGGAATCTACGTGCAATTTTTGATTTAGGACCTGTATATCTTGCCATTTTTTATTTTCTATTTGATTAAATACGTCTGCGTTTAGGTGGTCTGCATCCATTGTGAGGAAGAGGTGTATTGTCATTGATAGACATTACTTCCAAACCGATGGCTGCTAAATTTCTGATAGCTGAATCTCTGCCTGAACCAGGACCTTTAACGAAAACATCAACTTTTCTTAAGCCCAAATCAAAAGCTACTTTACCGCAGTCCTGACTGGCTAATTGTGCAGCATAAGGGGTATTCTTTTTAGAACCTTTGAATCCCATTTTACCTGCAGAAGACCAAGAAATAACCTCACCATTGGTATTGGTAACAGACACTATAATATTATTGAAAGATGCTCTTATATGAACTTGACCAATTGGGTCAACTTTAACTTTCTTTTTCTTTGTATTTTTAGCTGTGCTCATGTTTGATTATTTAGTAACTTTTTTCTTGTTAGCAACTGTTTTACGTTTACCTTTTCTAGTACGCGCATTATTTTTAGTACTTTGACCGCGCAATGGTAAACCTTTACGGTGACGAGTACCTCTATAGCAACCGATATCCATTAAACGTTTGATGTTTAATTGCACTTCAGAACGCAATTCACCTTCAGTTTTGAATGAACTTGAAATGATATTTCTTATGGAAGTTAATTCCTCATCATTCCACTCAGCCACTTTTTTGTCGTGGTTGATTTCGGCTTTATCTAAAATACTACCAGCTCTGCTAGCACCTATTCCAAATATATAGGTTAAACCGATAACACCTCTTTTATTTTTGGGTAAATCAATACCTGCTATTCTTGCCATTATCCTTGTCTTTGTTTAAATTTAGGGTTCTTTTTGCAAATCACAAAGAGTTTGCCTTTGCGTTTTACTAATTTGCAGTCTACACTGCGCTTTTTTACTGAAGTTCTAACTTTCATATCTTTGATTATTTATATCTATAAGCGATCCGTCCTCTTGTCAAATCGTACGGACTCATTTCTACTTGTACTTTGTCTCCCGGTAATATTCTGATATAATTCATCCTCATTTTACCAGAAATTGTGGCTATTATCTCGTGACCATTGGCTAATTTTACTCTAAACATAGCGTTAGATAAAGCTTCCTCAATGATACCATCTTGTTTTATCGAACTTTGTTTAGCCATTTTTACGGGGGTGCAAAATTAATTGTTTTTTTTGAATTATCAAATTGATTGTGTTGAAACCGCTCCTGATCTGCCTTTTATTCTGCCTGATTTCATTAATCCATCATAATGACGCATCAATAAATAACTCTCTATCTGTTGTAATGTATCTAATACCACACCTACCATAATCAACAAACTAGTGCCACCGTAGAATTGTGCAAAGCTCTGACTGATACCAAACAACATTGCTATTGAAGGCAATATGGCGATAGCAGCTAAAAACAATGAACCAGGGAAAGTAATTCTTGACATCACGTTGTCTATATAGTCGGCTGTACTTTTACCAGGTTTAACTCCCGGAATAAAGCCTCCATTCTTTTTCATATCATCTGCCATTTGGTTAGGATTAACCGTAATTGCTGTATAAAAATAGGTAAAGGCGATAATTAAAGTTGCAAATACAGCATTGTACCCAAAGGACCCGTAATCACTCAATGATCTTAAAAACGCTCCAGGATTCTCAACATTCTGTGCGATGGTTGGAGGTAAGAACATAATAGCCTGAGCAAAAATAATTGGCATAACACCTGCGGCATTTACTTTCAACGGAATGTACTGTCTTGCTCCACCTAACATTCTGTTACCTTCTACGCGCTTTGCATAATTCACTGCAATTTTACGAGTACCTTGAATTAGCAAAATAGTTGAAACAATTACGACTAACCAGAAAATGAGCTCTAGAATAAACAACGGTAAACCACCTTTTGTGAATCTTTGATCTAATTCGAAACCCAATGCTTCTGGCAATCTATCTATAATACCTACCATGATAATAAGTGAAATACCATTGCCCAAACCTTTGTCAGTAATTTTTTCTCCTAACCACATTGTAAACATGGTACCGGCTACTAACATACAAACGTTAACCACCATAAACATCCATTCAGACATAATTGCAGGGTTGGTTTTGAACAATAGGGCCTCCCAATTATCACTCTTAGAAGTAATATTGTATAAATAACCAACTGCTTGTACTGCTGTAATAGCAATTGTTAAAACCCTTGTATACTGATTTATTTTTCTGCGGCCTTCTTCGCCTTCTTTTTGTATTCTTTGGAAATACGGAACTGCTATGCTCAACAATTGAATAACGATTGAAGCAGAGATGTAAGGCATAATACCTAATGCGAAGATAGCACCTCTTCCAAAGGCACCACCAGCAAAAATATTTACCAATCCCAATATACCGTCGGTTTGCTTTTGTAAAGCACCCATCAAAGTACTGCCGTCTATACCTGGCAATATAATGAAGGTTCCGATTCTGTATATAAGCAAGAAAAGAAGAGTGTTTAGAATTTTACTTCTCAACTCTTCTATGCTCCAGATTTCTTTTAATTTTTGAATAAATTTCTTCATTCTTTATTATTTTCCTAAAAGGTTAGCGCTTCCTCCGTTGCCTTCTATTGCTTTTTTAGCAGTTTCAGAAAAACGGTGAGCATGAACTTCTAATTTAGCTTTTAATTCGCCACGACCTAAAATTTTGTATACCTCTCTTTTGTTAACCAAATTGTAAGTTACCAATGATTCGTGGTTGATGACAGTTAATTTGTGCTCATCTGCTAAATTTTGTAAAACATCCAGATTGATTGAAGCATATTCAACTCTATTGAAGTTTTTAAATCCTCCTTTAGGAATACGTCTTTGCAATGGCATCTGACCGCCTTCAAAACCTTTTTTACGTGAGTAACCGCTTCTGCTCTGTGCACCTTTGTGTCCTTTTGTGGATGTACCACCCTTACCAGAACCTTGGCCACGACCAATACGTTTTGAACTCTTTATCGAACCTTCTGCAGGTTTTAGTGAACTTAAATCCATGTTAAATATTTTCTATTTTTACTAAATGGTTAACTTTTCTTAATATACCTTTTATTTGTGGCGTTTCTTCAACCACATTTGAACTATTAATTTTTCTTAATCCGAGAGCTTCTAAATTTCTTTCAACTCTTACCGATTGACCAATAGTACTGCGTGTTTTGGTTATTTTTATTTTGGCCATAATGATTATCCGTTAAAAACCTTTTTTAAATTAATATTTCTTTGTTTAGAGATGGTGTAAGGATCTCTCAATTTGGACAATGCATCCAAAGTTGCTTTTACCACGTTATGAGGATTGGAAGAACCTTTAGATTTTGCCAATACATCATGAATTCCTGCGCTTTCTAGTACAGCACGCATTGCACCACCTGCAATAACACCTGTTCCACTTGATGCAGGCTTAATGAATACATTGCCACCACCAAATTTTCCATATTGCTCGTGCGGTATAGTGCCTTTTAGAACTGGTACTTTCACAAGGTTTTTCTTTGCGTCTTCAATTGCCTTAGTGATAGCATCGGTTACCTCACCTGCTTTACCTAAACCGTTACCAACAATACCATTACCATCACCTACTACTACAATAGCTGTGAAACTGAATGTACGTCCACCTTTTGTAACTTTTGCAACGCGATTAATTGCTACAACCTTTTCTTTTAGTTCAAGTTCAGATTGTCTTACGCGTTTTATATTGCTATTTGTCATGATTTTCTTTTAATTATTAAAATTGAAGTCCTCCTTCTCTGGCACCTTCTGCTAAACTTTTCACTCTACCGTGATACAAGAAGCCATTTCTATCAAACACTACACTTTCTATTCCGTTGGCTTTTGCTTTCTCAGCAATTTTTTTACCAACCAAAGAAGCTTTCGCTGTTTTGGTTTCTTTTATACCGGCTATTTCTTTTTCGCGAGTGGAAGCAGAACAGATGGTTTTATTAGTAATATCAACTATCTGTGCATATATTTCACTATTGCTGCGAAAAACTACTAAACGTGGGCGGGTTGCTGAAGTCACAATTGCACCTGCTACTCTGCGTTTAATTTTTAATCTTCTTTTTTCTTTTACGTTGCTCATTTTCTAGCTTGATTATTTTTTAGATGCTGATTTACCTGCTTTTCTTCTTAATTGCTCACCAGCGAATCTGATACCTTTTCCTTTATATGGCTCAGGCTTGCGGAATCCTCTAATTTTGGCAGCCAATTGACCTAATAACTGTTTATCGGCACTTTCCATAATGATGGTTGGATTCTGACCTTTTTCTGTTACCGTGGTTAACTTTACTTCTTGAGGAATTTCTAACATAATTCTATGTGAAAACCCTAATGATAAATCCAAAATCTGACCTACGTTAGATGCTTTGTAACCCACCCCTACCAATTCTTGCTTAGTTGTATGTCCGTCTTTAACACCAATAACATTATTATTAATTAAAGAACGGTACAATCCATGAAGCGCTTTATTTTGCTTTTCTTCATTAGGACGAACCAATGTTAAAATACCTTCGTTCAATTCTAATTTAAAATCAGGTTTAATGGCCTGATGAAGTTCACCTTTTGGTCCTTTTACGGTAACAACATTATCGTTAGAGATTTTGATCTCGACACCTGCTGGAACTTTTATTGGAGCTTTTCCTATTCTTGACATTTTTCTGTTTTGTTTAAATTTATGAAACGAAGCACAATACCTCACCACCAACGTTCAAGGTTCTTGCTTCTTTATCACTGATTACACCATGAGAAGTAGAAATGATGGCAATACCCAAGCCGTTTATAACTCTTGGAAGATTATCAGCCGGGGCGTATTTGCGCAAACCAGGTTTACTTACTCTTTTAATTTCTCTAATAGCAGGAATTTTAGTTACTGCATCATATTTTAAAGCTACTTTAATAACACCTTGTTTATTATCAGTTTCTTCAAATTTATAGTTGAGGATATAGCCTTTTTCGAATAATACTTTAGTAATTGCCTTTTTTACATTTGAAGCAGGAATTTCAACTATTCTGTGTTTT
The DNA here is from genome assembly GCA_025354385.1 of Bacteroidota bacterium. GTDB lineage: Bacteria > Bacteroidota > Bacteroidia > NS11-12g > UBA955 > JABMMZ01. Next base: position 18,493 of record JANXMZ010000044.1, on the reverse strand, counting down.
GCAGCTAATGCGTTTCTTAAACGGGTTAGATAATCTGCTATTGGATCTGTCATTTTTTGTTATTTTTTATTTTTTGATGTTTACAAATTGAAATCAATTGTAAATTATCTTGTTTTTATTCTAATACTATTTTACCAGCTTGCTTTGGTTACGCCAGGAATTTTACCATTCGAAGCCAGTTCGCGGAACTGATTTCTGCATATTCCAAAGATTCTGATATAACCACGTGGTTTGCCTGTAAGTTTACAACGGTTGCGTAAACGAACAGGAGATGAACTGCGCGGTAATTTTTGCAACCCAATTAAATCGCCTGCTTCTTTCAACGCTTTGCGTCTATCAGCATATTTAGCGATCATTCTTTCTCTTTTGAGTTCGCGTGCTTTTATTGCTTCTCTTGCCATTTTATTTTGTTAGTTCTTTTTGAAAGGTAAACCAAATGATCTTAATAATTCTAAACATTCTTCATCTGTTTTAGCAGTGGTAACGAATGTTATATCCATACCTGAAATTCTGTTTGTTTTGTCAATGTCAATTTCTGGAAAAATGATTTGCTCGGTAATACCCATGGTATAATTACCTCTTCCATCAAATCCTTTAACTGCTAAACCTTGGAAATCTCTCACCCTTGGCATGGCGATTGAAATTAATCTGTGAAGGAATTCATACATAGTATCTGAACGAAGAGTTACTTTAGCTCCAATTGGCATTTTCTCTCTTAATTTAAAATTACTGATTGCTTTTTTAGACATGGTAGCTTGCGCTTTCTGACCAGAAATACGGGTCATTTCATCTACGGCTGCATCAATTATTTTTTTATCATTAACTGCTACACCTACACCTTGATTCAGACATATTTTTTCTAATTTAGGAATCTCCATCACATTTTTATAGGCGAATTTCTCCTGCATGTGAGGGATTACTACATCAGTATATTTCTTTCTTAAATTGGCTGTATACGACATTTTCTATTTTATTATTTTATAAACTCTCCAGTTTTAACTGAAAATCTTTGTAAGTTACCTTTATCATTTGCTTTTCTGCCAACTCTTGTAGAAGCACCTTTTTCAAGAACCATCAAATTCGAAATGTGAATTGGTGCTTCTTTTTTGATGATACCTCCATTAGGGAAAGCTGCATTTGGTTTTGTATGTCGAGACACTAAATTCAACCCCTCAACAATTGCTTTATAGGTTTTAGGGTATACTCTCAATACAGTACCAGTATTTTTTCCATCAATTGTTTTACCAGAGATCATTTTAACGCTATCTCCTTTCTTGATGTGAATTTTGTTAGTGATATGTGAATTTTTGTTTGTTTTCATCTGATTATAATACTTCTGGGGCTAATGAAACGATTTTCATGAATTGTTTATCGCGCAATTCGCGGGCTACTGGTCCAAAAATCCTTGTTCCTCTTGGCTCATCTGATGCGTTCAACAACACACATGAATTCTCATCGAATCGGATATATGATCCATCAGGTCTTCTGATTTCTTTTTTAACTCTTACTATAACTGCTTTAGATACGGTACCGGCTTTAACACCACCTGAAGGCAAAGCTGTTTTAATTGCAACAACTATTTTATCACCTACAGATGCGTAACGTCTTTTTGTTCCGCCCAATACACGTATGCAAAGTACTTCTTTTGCACCGCTGTTATCTGCTACTTTTAAACGACTTTCTGTTTGTATCATTTTATTTGGCTTTTTCTATAATTTCTACAAGTCTCCAGCATTTCAATTTGCTCAATGGTCTTGTTTCCATAATCTTTACAATATCATTCTGATTACACTCATTTTTTTCATCATGGGCATAAAACTTCTTGGTCTTTTTGAAATATTTACCATATTTCGGGTGTTTAACTTTAGTCTCTAATTCTACAACTATTGACTTGTTCATAGCACTGCTGCTAACACGACCAATGATTTCTTTTCTTGCGTTTCTGGTTAATTCCATTTTTAATTTTCGCTTTTTTCAGCTGCTTTTAATTCGTTATCTATTCTGCGTGAATTCATTTCTGTTAGCAATCTTGCTACTACCTTACGTGATTCTGCAATTTTATGTGGTTGCTCTATTTTAGAAACCGCATTGTTAAACTTAACTTTAGTAAGTCTCAATTTTTCTTCTTTGTATCTTTCCACCAATTCCTTAGTTGGAAGATCTTTTATTTCCCTGGCTTTCATATCTATTCTGTATAATCAGGTTTAACTACAAATTTAGTTGCTACTGGTAATTTTTGTGCTGCAAGCGCCATACCTTCTTCTGCAATAGCTAAAGATACACCGGTTACTTCAAACATAATGGTTCCTGGTTTTACGATAGCCACCCAATATTCTGGTGCTCCCTTACCTTTACCCATACGTACCTCTGCAGGTTTTTTGGTGATTGGTTTATCTGGAAATATACGGATCCAAACCTGACCTTCTCTTTTCATGAATCTGGTCAAAGCTACCCTCGCAGCTTCTATTTGTCTGGCTGTTATCCAGGATGCTTCCATACTTTTTAAACCGAAAGTACCGAAACTAAGGCGATGCCCTCTAGTAGCTAATCCCTTAACTCTTCCTTTATGTTGCTTTCTGAATTTGGTTCTTTTTGGACTTAACATGTCAATTTTCCTTATTTATTTCTTCTATCGTTACCACCACTTCTTGGGCCATTATTATCTCTTCTATCTCCACCACCAGCATTAGGTCCACCGCTTCTTCTTCTATCATTACCGCCTCTGGTATTACCTCTTCTATCGCCACCTCTATCATTTCCACCTTCTGGTCTTGGACCTCTATCTGAACCTGCATTTAGAGATAAATCACGTTTACCATAAATCTCACCTCTGCAAATCCAAACCTTTACCCCAATTTTACCATATACTGTAAGTGCTTCGCCAAGTGCGTAGTCAATATCAGAACGCAAAGTATGTAACGGTGTTCTTCCTTCTTTATATTTTTCAGCACGTGCTATCTCTGCTCCATTCAATCTACCTGAGATGCTAACTTTGATACCAGCGGCACCCATTCTCATGGTATTAGCCAAGGCTTGCTTAGTGGCTCTTTTGTAGCTAACACGACCTTCAATTTGCTGGCAAATGGTTTCTGCAACCAACTTAGCATCCAATTCTGGTCTTTTAATTTCGAAGATATTAATTTGAACATCCTTTTTGGTGATCTTCTTAATTTCCTCTTTAATCTTATCAACCTCTGCTCCACCTTTACCAATTACTATACCTGGCTTTGCAGTGTGAATAGTTATTATGATACGTTTGATGGTTCTTTCGATGACTATTTTAGACATACCACCACGTGGTATTCTAACGAATAAGTATTTGCGAATTTTTTCGTCTTCAACTAATTTATCAGCGAAGTGTTTTCCACCATACCAATTACTTTCCCATCCTCTGATGATACCAAGTCTAAGCGCTATCGGATTTATTTTTTGTCCCATTAATTATGCTTCAGCTAATTGTGTTTCTTTGTTATTAATACTATCCACTTTAATAGTAATGTGATTGTAACGTTTTCTAATTCTATAAGCACGGCCCTGAGGAGCTGTTCTCATTCTTTTCGCTACAAAAGCACCGTCTACAAATACTGATGAAACAACTAAGTTATTCTCATCGGCTTTGCTACCATTATTTTTTTGTTCCCAGTTACTGATAGCAGACTTTAATAGTTTCTCTACATATACTGCATAATATTTACGTTGACTAAATTGAAGAATGTTTAAAGCACTCTCCACTTTCTGACCGCGTATCTGATCAATTACCAATCTCATTTTTTGAGGTGATAAGGGACAATTTCTTAATATTGCTACTGCTTCCATACTATTATTTACTATTACCTCCATGTCCTTTAAATGTTCTGGTTGGCGCAAATTCACCCAGTTTATGACCTACCATGTTTTCTGTTACATAAACAGGTATGAATTTATTTCCGTTGTGCACAGCAAATGTGTGTCCAACAAAATCTGGGGCAATCATTGATTTCCTGCTCCAGGTTTTAATTACCGATTTCTTTTTAGTTTCGTTCATAGTGGCAACTTTTGCGTCAAGTTTCCATTCTATAAAGGGACCTTTTTTTAGTGATCTAGCCATTATTTATTTCTTATACCTTTTCTACGTTCTATGATTAATTTATTCGAGCTCTTATTGGTATCTCTGGTTTTTTGACCTTGAGAATAGATACCATTACGAGATCTTGGTTGTCCGCCTTTTGAACGACCCTCACCACCACCCATCGGGTGATCTACAGGGTTCATCGCTGCTGGACGGGTACGAGGACGTCTGCCTAACCATCTGCTTCTACCTGCTTTACCTTTTACTTCAAGGCTGTGATCAGGATTAGAGACTGAACCAATGGTAGCTGAACAAGTACCAAGTATCATTCTTGTTTCACCACTTGGTAATTTTACTACTACATACTTACCATCTCTTGCAGCTAGTTGAGCGTATGAACCAGCACTTCTGCAGATTTTTCCACCTTGACCAGGAGCCATTTCGATGTTGTGTATGATAGAACCCAAAGGTATTTCAGACAATGGTAATGTATTTCCCAAATCAGGGGCAGCACCTGCACCAGAGTTAATTTTGGTTCCAACTTTTAATCCGTTTGGACAAATGATGTAACGTTTTTCACCATCTGCATATTCAACAAGTGAAATAAATGCAGAACGATTTGGATCGTATTCTACTGTTTTAACCTCGGCAGCAACACCTGCTTTATCTCTGCGAAAATCTACAATTCTGTATTTTTTCTTGTGACCGCCACCAATGTAGCGCATGGTCATTTTACCTTGGTTATTTCTTCCACCAGATTTGCTTAAAGCTTCGGTCAAACTCTTTTCAGGTTTTGACGCAGTAAGCTCTGCATATGTATTAGCTACTCTGAATCGAGTGCCTGGCGTTATCGGTCTAAGTCTTTTAACTGGCATTTTCTTTAAATATTTTCGTAAAAGTCAATAGATTGACCTTCTTTCAATTTACAAATTGCTTTCTTATAAATGTTTGTTCTACCTGTGGTTTGTCCGGTACGTCTGTTTCTTTTACGTTTAGGAGCTGCAACCATGGTGTTTATCCATTCCACTTCCACACCATAAACCTTTTCGATTTCAGATTTAATTTCTAACCTTGTAGCTGATCGTTGGCATACGAAACCGTATTGCTTTCTTTTATCAGTTAACATGGTTAACTTTTCGGTGATTAATGGTTTTATTAATACTGACATACGCTTAATTCAATGTTTGTTTTATAGCTTCTATGGATCCATCTACCAATACTAAAGTTTTTGCTTTTAATATTTGATAAGTATTTAATTCAGCAGCAGGAAGTGTTTTTGCTTTTTGAAGGTTTCTTCCGCTCAAATAAACATTTGAGTTATTATCTGGAGTAACCAACAAGACGCGTTCATTATTCACTTTCAAATTATTCATTAATTCAATGAACATTTTTGTGCTTGGTTTTTCAAAATTTAAGCTTTCTAAAGCTATAATTTTATTGGTTGATGCTTTGTATGACAATGCAGATACACGGGCAACTCTTTTCAATTTCTTGTTTAACTTGAAACTGTAATCTCTTGGTTGCGGACCATGTATTCTACCTCCACCTACAAATACACCTGATTTTATACTACCTGCACGAGCTCCGCCTGTACCCTTTTGCTTTTTAATTTTGCGGGTACTATAGTTTACTTCAGCTTTTACTTTTGTTTTGTGGTTACCCTGTCTTTGATTAGCTAGATATTGTTTAACATCTAAATAAATCGCATGATCGTTAGGAGTAACACCAAATATTTCTGATGGTAAACTTATTGTTTTGCCTGTTTCGCTGCCGTTGGTAGAAAGTACTTTGATTTCCATTTTTATTTTTCTATAACTACTATTGCTCCATTGTGACCACTAACCGAACCTTTTACTATTAGTAAATGTTGCTCAGGTACCACTTTTAATATTTTTGAATTAATGCTCTTCATTCTTTTGCCACCCATTCTACCAGCCATTCTCAAACCTTTAAATACTTTTGAAGGATATGAAGATGAACCTACAGAACCTGGTGCTCTCTTTCTATCATGTTGTCCATGAGTAGAAGGACCAACACCCGCAAAACCGTGTCTTCTTACAACACCTTGAAAACCTTTACCTTTGGTAGTTCCGATGATGTCTACAAAATCACCTTCGCCAAATATGGTAACCTCTACTTTATCTCCAATAGTTCCAGAAACTTTATCAACTCTGAACTCATGAGAGTAATACATTGGTTTTGAATTTGCTTTTGCAAAATGTCCGATAGCCGGCGCGTTAGAATGCTTTTCGTTCACTTCTATACCAGAAATTTGAAGCGCATTATAACCTTCTTTCTCTTCAGTTTTTATTTGAGAGATAACATTAGGCTGGGCCTGAATTACTGTACAAGCAATTTTGGCTCCGTTAGCATCAATGATGCTAGTCATTCCGATTTTTTTTCCTATTATTCCTACCATTCTGTTATACTTTAATTTCAACATCTACACCACTTGGAAGTTCTAATTTCATTAGCGCTTCTACAGTTTTTGCAGTTGAACTGTGAATATCTAAAAGACGTTTGTATGAGCACAATTGGAATTGTTCTCTCGCTTTTTTGTTGACGTGTGGCGATCTTAATACAGTGAAGATTTTTTTGTTTGTCGGCAAAGGAATAGGACCGCTTACTACGGCACCTGTTGCTTTAACAGATTTTACAATCTTCTCTGCTGATTTGTCAATCAGATTATGATCGTGTGAACGCAATTTGATTCTTATTTTCTGTGTTACCATTATATTATGCGTTTGCTTTTTGACCTTTTACTTTTTTGATTACTTCTTCAGCCATAGAACGTGGTACTTCTTCGTAATGGTCAAATTCCATTGTTGAAGTTGCTCTACCGGATGTGATGGTACGTAAACTTGTTACATAACCGAACATTTCAGAAAGTGGCACTTTAGCTTTGATTACTTGAGAACCTGCTCTTTCATCTATACCTTCCAACATACCTCTTCTTCTATTCAAATCACCCTGAACATCTCCCATGTAATCTGCAGGTGTTAATACCTCTAATTTCATGATTGGTTCAAGTAATATTGGTTGTGCTTTAGGGGCAGCTTCTCTAAAGGCTGTTTTAGCACAAATTTCGAATGATAGTGAATCTGAGTCAACCGCGTGAAATGAACCATCAAATAATCTCACTTTCATTCTATCAATTGCATAACCAGCTAATACACCATTCTTCATAGCTTGTGCAAATCCCTTTTGAACTGCAGGTACAAACTCTTTTGGAATTGAACCACCCACAACATCATTTATAAATTGTAATCCTTCGCCTACGAATGACTCATCTGCAGGACCCATTTCGAATTGAATATCCGCAAATTTACCTTTACCACCTGATTGCTTTTTGAAAGTCTCTCTGTGTTTTACAGTACCTTTAATTGCTTCTTTATAAGCCACTTGAGGAGCACCTTGATTCACTTCAACTTTAAACTCTCTTTTCAATCTATCAACAATGATTTCCAAGTGCAACTCACCCATTCCTGAGATAATTGTCTGACCAGTTTCTTCATCTGTTTTAACTCTGAAAGTAGGATCTTCCTCGGCTAATTTACCAAGACCTATACCTAATCTATCCATATCGGCTTGCGTTTTAGGTTCAATTGCCAATCCGATAACTGGTTCAGGGAAAACCATAGATTCTAATACAATTGGATGTTTTTCATCACATAATGTATCGCCTGTTTTAATATCTTTAAAACCAACTGCTGCTCCAATGTCACCAGCACCTAAAAATTCAATTGGATTTTGCTTATTAGCATGCATTTGGAAGATACGTGATATACGTTCTTTGTTGCCGCTTCTTGTATTTAACACATAAGAACCTGCATCTAACTTCCCAGCATATGCTCTCATGAAAGCTAAACGTCCTACGAAAGGATCGGTGGCGATTTTGAATGCTAATGCAGTAAACGGTTCTTTGTAATCTGGTTTGCGCTCAACTTGTTCGCCTGTGTCAGGGTTAGTGCCTATAACACTTGTTCTATCCATTGGGCTAGGCATTAATTCCATAACCAAATCTAACATGGTTTGAACACCCTTGTTTTTGAATGATGAACCACATACCATAGGTACAATTTTCATATCCAAACAAGCAGCTCTCAAGGCGTCTAATATTTCTCTTTCAGTAATTGAGTTAGGATCTTCGAAGAATTTCTCCATTAATCTGTCATCATAATCTGAAACCGCTTCTAGTAATTTTTCTCTCCACTCAGTAGCTTCTTCAACCATGTCTTCGGGAATTGGAATTACTTTATAAGTCATTCCTTTGTCTTCTTCGTTCCAAACCATTCCTCTGAAGTTGATTAAATCAACAACACCTGTGAAATTATCTTCTGCTCCAATAGGCAATTGCAAAGGCACAGCATTACTGCCTAACATTGATCTTACTTGTTTTACAACATTTAAGAAATCGGCACCTGAACGGTCCATTTTGTTAACGAAACCTATTCTTGCAACATTGTAGTTATTAGCTAATCTCCAGTTAGTTTCAGATTGAGGTTCAACACCATCAACTGCACTGAATAAGAAAACTAAGCCATCCAATACACGCAATGAACGATTTACCTCAACGGTAAAATCTACGTGACCTGGGGTGTCAATGATATTGATGTGATAATTGTTATCTCTGTATTTCCAAAAAACTGTGGTGGCAGCAGAAGTGATAGTGATACCTCTTTCTTGCTCTTGAGCCATCCAGTCCATAGTTGCAGCACCATCGTGCACCTCACCTATTTTATGGTTAACGCCGGCATAATATAGAATGCGCTCAGTGGTGGTGGTTTTACCAGCATCAATGTGAGCAGCTATGCCTATGTTTCTCGTGTATTTTAAATCGCGTGACATTTTTTCTCCTTAAGCTTTAAAGTGAGCAAATGCCTTGTTAGACTCTGCCATTTTGTGAGTATCATCTTTTTTCTTAACAGTTGCGCCTTCACCTTTAGATGCTGCGACAATTTCTGCTGCTAATTTTTCCGCCATTGATTTTTCGTTGCGTTTACGAGAATAAGAAATTAACCATTTCATTCCCATAGCCGCTCTTCTTTCAGGTGCGATTTCTGTTGGTATTTGGAAAGTAGCTCCACCCACTCTTCGGGCTTTCACTTCTACCATTGGCATTACATTGCTCAATGCTTTTTTCCAAGTATCAATACCAGCTTCGTCTGAAATTTTCTTTTCAACTAAATCAATAGCATCATAAAAAATACCGAATGCTACACTTTTTTTACCATCCCACATCATGTTATTAACGAAACGGGTTACTAATGTTTCGTTGAACTTAGGGTCAGGTAACAAAATTCTTTTTTTTGCTTTTGCTTTTCTCATTGATTCTTATTTCTTTTTCCCTTTAGCCTTAGGATCCGGAGCGCCTGCTACCTTTGCCTTTGGTTTTTTGGTACCGTATTTGCTTCTTCTTTGGTTTCTACCTTCCACACCCGCAGTATCTAGAGCACCGCGTACAATGTGATAACGAACACCTGGTAAATCTTTGACCCTACCACCACGCACCAATACAATTGAGTGCTCTTGAAGGTTGTGACCTTCGCCTGGGATGTAAGCATTAATTTCTTTACCGTTGGTTAAACGTACACGCGCTACTTTACGCATTGCTGAATTAGGTTTCTTAGGGGTGGTAGTGTATACACGAGTGCAAACACCGCGCCTTTGCGGACAAGAATCAAGAGCAGGAGATTTGCTCTTTAATTTTAAGGTTTGTCGCCCCTTTCTTACCAGTTGTTGGATGGTTGGCATAATTTATTAAACAGTTTCTTTTTTTGTAAAAAGGACTGCAAAAGTAGGACTTTTTTTGATATTAGCAAATATAGTTTGAAAAAAAGTCGAATTATTTTCATAATGTGGCTTATGATGTGCATTTTTGCCCTTCTATTAAGACTACACATTGTTCAATTATTTAAAAATATGGTTAAAGAGATGCCTCTTTGCTTTGCTCATTTTATCATTAAGCAGAGCCTTTTTCATCATTTATCTGTTCGATTATTTCAAAAATGCACCAATTGCTGACCTACCACTGGTTTTTTTTACTGGCCTTTTATTTGATTTTCAAGCCATGGTTTATGCCCTTAGTTTGTTTCATATATTGAGCCTGCTACCTTTTAAATTTACCAATCACCGCTATTTTCAAACGATAGTTAAAACTACTTATGTTGTAGGCCTGGGTTTTATACTATTAATGAATTGTATAGACACCGAGTTTTACCAAATAAAAACCCGAAGAAGTGGCATTGAACTTTTTACAATGGTTGCCGACCCAGCAAACTCTATTGGTAAATACTTAATCAACTATTGGTGGATGTTGATGATATTTCTCATTTTTATATTCATAATTTTATATTTTTACCCTAAACATAAACAAAAACAACTATTTAATCCTTCACTTTATTTTGGACTCATAACAATACTTGCACTTGGATTTCTTTTTTTGGGTGCTAGAGGTGGTTTTTATAAAAAACCCATCAGAAGTTTTGATGCCGCCCGTTATGTAGATGCCCAATGGGTATCTGCCACTATCAACTCCCCTACTCAATTATTAACCTCTTATAACACCATGGTGCTCTCAAAAATCACCTATTTCAGTGATGAGGAAGTCATAAAAATTTATAATCCGGTGCATACCATTACACCTTCTTTTAAGCCCAAAGAGAAACCTAATATTGTTCTGATTATTCTCGAAAGTTTTGGTAGAGACTATTGTGGATTTTTGAATAAAAAGCCGCGGTTTACCACTTTTTTAGATAGTTTGGCTCCTCATTGTATTTCTTTTACCAATGCCTACAGTTGTGGCACAACCTCCATGGAAAGCATTCCCGCAATTTTTACATCTTTACCTTCTTTACTAGAGGTACCATTCATTAACAGTAATTTTCAGAACAATACTTTGCATGGCATTCATTACTATTTGAATAAACGTGGGTACGATTGTTCATTTTATTATGGTGCAGATAATGGTTCCATGGGCTTTGATAATTACCTAAAAATTAATGGTCCTATAGATTATGTAGGATTAAATGAATATCCGAGTAAAGTAAGTGATTATGATGGAAGTTGGGGTATTTGGGATGAACCCTATCTTCAATATTTCGAAGAACAGTTGGGCCATCGCAAGACACCATTTTTCAGCACAGTGTTTACATTAACCTCACACGACCCTTATAAAATTCCAACAGCCTACCAACAAACATTTAAAGGAGGCCCCTTGCCAATACACAAATCTGTTGAATATACTGACTATGCTTTATCACAATTTTTCGCAAAAGCCAAAAAGGAAACTTGGTTCAACAATACCATCTTTATCATTACTGCCGATCATCCTTCTCATAGCACAGATGCTTATTTTTATGGCCCTAGTGGCAGATATGAGATACCCTTACTAATATATTCTCCTAAATATTTTAAACAAGGTAAAATAGACACAGCGACTGTTTCACATTGTGATATAATGCCAACCCTGCTCTCTTTTGCGGGTTGTAATAATAAAATATTTGGCTTTGGCCATCATTTGTTAGATACCTTACCAGCCACTACTATTAATAATTCTGTTGGTATTTTACAAACCATGCAGTACCCTTACTGCTTAGAAATTATGCCCAATAATAAATATAATTTTCATGTTCAAGCCAAAGATGTGCCAATTAAAAATGCCAGGTATATAATGACAGAAGCTGAAAAACAATTGCAAATAAAACTTGAGAGAGAACTAAAGGCCAAGTATCAAATCTATATTAATAGTTTGATTGAAAATAAATTTTTTGCAGATTAATAATTTTAATTCAGTTGGTATGGAAATTTTGCTGAATCCGTTTTTTACTTCCTATTTTTTACAAAAAGATAGTTGCGATACTTTAAAATTAGACACACATAAAATGTGCGATTAATGAATTAAATGATTTTTTTCTTTTGAAGAATCAACTCTTCCAAAAAATTGATGGCAATGGGTTCTTTGGTTTCCTTTTTAGCTTCGAAACTATAGGCAGACGCTTCGAACTGCACCAACTCCCACTCACCCTTATTGTATTCCAAGCATGTTAAATTCTCAACCCAGTCGCCACTGTTCAAATAAACAACACTGCCCTCATCGTTCCAATATTCTTTAATAATTGGCTGATGTATGTGTCCGCATATTACATAATCGTAACCATTGCTAATGGCCAAATCGGTAGCCGTTTGTTCGAAATCTGAAATAAATTTAATGGCTTCTTTTACAGAGTTCTTAATTTTCTTTGAAAATGATATGCGTTCTTTACCCATTTTGGTTAGCATAAAATTAATGGCACGGTTAAGTACAATTAATAAATCATATCCTTTGCCACCCAATTTAGCCAACCATTTGCTGTGTTTCATGGTAACATCAAAAATATCTCCATGAAAAAACCAGGCCTTCTTATCTTGTAAAGTGAGCACCAGCTTATCGGAAAGGTGCAAATTGCCCATAGAAAAATCGGAAAACTTTCGCAATAATTCATCATGATTGCCAGTAAGGTAATGCACTTGGGTACCATTGGCAGCCATTTTTAAAATTTTATTCAGTACTGCCATGTGCGAGGCAGGCCAATATCTTTTACTGAATTGCCATATATCTATGATATCGCCATTGAGCACCAAAATACCAGGATTGATACTATTGAGATAAGCTAGTACTTCCTGAGCATGGCAGCCATATGTTCCAAGATGAATATCTGACAAGACTGCAATTTCCATTTTCCTTCTTTCCATATTACAAAGATTGTGACGGCCTATTATTGGGTCATTAGCTTAACATTAGCTTATTGTCAATATGAACAAGTGTCGTGTATAAACGAATTTTTTAACTATAATTCTATAAAAAGTATCCATCATAAAAATTGTATAGTTTACTTAACTTTGCAGCGTGAAACTTAAAATAAATATTATTGTATCGCTTATTCTTGCATTTATAATTACCGGTTTTATTGTTAAAAAAATGAAAAAGGAAAATCCATTGGGCGATGTTTTTAAGAAAACTGAATTGACTGATTTAGGGGGCATTAAACTCGAAAAAAAAGCTTTGAAAAATAAAGTCGTTATCATCTCCTATTTTCAAACATGGTGCAGCGATTGTGTGAAAGAGCAGCCAGAACTGTTGAAACTGAAAGAAAAATTTGGCAACCAATTAGAAGTGTTAATGATTAGCGATGAACCAACAGATTTGATGATTCGATTCAAAGATAAATTTCAATCTAATTTAAATTTTTATCATTCTTCTACACATTTAAAACCCGACCTTGGCGTAAAAAAATACCCAACTACTTACCTATACGACAAGAATGGGAAAGTGCTTGAATCGAAAATTGAAGGCATATATTGGTATACCCCAGAAATTATTGCTATGATTGAGCAAGCGTTAGCTCATTAATTCTGAATCCGTTAAGAAAATCAGCTATAGACATTCTCTTTTTACCTTCTGGTTGCACAGATAGCAATTTTAATTTTTTATCGGAACAATTGATCAACAGTTCCTTTTCGATTATCTCTACAAGCCCAATTTGAGAAGCTTCTATATCCGTCATTTCGGTCTCAAATATTTTTAATTTTTTATTCTGAAGAATGGTAAAAGCCGTTGGAAAAGGGGATAAGCCACGCACTAAATTATGCACTTCCTCCGCCTTATTTTGCCAATTAATTTTACAATGTTCCGTAAAAATTTTTGATGCATGTTTAAAATCACCACTCAACTGTTCTTTTAAATTGTAATCTCCATTCAAAATCAAATTCAATGATTTTATTACCAATGCTGCACCTTGCCGCATGAGTTTATCATGGAGCGTTCCTACATTGTCCTCTGCTAAAATTGGAGTAGTTTCTTGTAATAAAATACTACCAGTATCTATTTCGTGTTTGAGAAAAAATGTGGTAACACCCGTTTCTTTTTCACCATTGATAATCGCCCAATTGATAGGAGCCGCTCCCCTGTAATTGGGTAAATAACTGGCATGCAGATTAAAAGTCCCAAGGGGTGGCATGCTCCAAACTTTCTCTGGCAACATGCGAAAAGCAATGACGATTTGTAAATCTGCCTGCAATACTTTAATGGCATTATTGAAATCATCGGCCTTTAAATTGGGCGGTTGTAAAATATTAAGCCCTTGTGCTAAAGCATATTTTTTTACTGCACTTTGTTGCAATTCGTAACCACGACCAGCCGGTTTATCAGGCGCTGTAACTACTCCAACAACATTAAAACCATTTTCTATAATGGCTTTTAAAGATTCAACAGCAAAATCGGGCGTGCCAAAAAACAGTATCTTAAAATTCTTTTTGTCGTACATGAGTGATGTTTCAAAATAAAACATAATATTTTATAAAATTATCTTTAAAATTGTAATGCCCTTTTATTTATTCATGCCACGCAAAATAATTATCTCTTTACTCGTTATTTGGATGCTCGCTTCATCGGCTACCAAAGACTATGGTTTTCAAATTGCCAAGGTTAAATACAAAGGTGGTGGCGACTGGTATGCCAATAAGACAGCCTTGCCTAACCTGGTGAGATTTTGCAATCAAAATATCAAAACCAATATAGACCCATCTGATGTCAGTATTGACATTGGTTCTCCAGAGTTATTTAATTACCCTTGGCTTTATTTAACAGGTCATGGCAATGTTATTTTCAGTGATGCAGAGGCAGAGAATCTTAGAAAATATCTAATTTCTGGCGGCTTTTTATTAATAGATGACAATTATGGATTGAAACCTTTTATAGTTCCACAAATGAAAAAAGTATTTCCAGAACTTGATTTTATTGAATTGCCCTTTTCTCATGAAATTTATCACCAAGCTTATCAATTTAACAGTGGTCTTCCAAAAATACATGAACATGAAGGCAAACCAGCCCAAGGTTTTGGATTATTTTATGAAGGTAAACTTATTTGTTTTTTTACTTACGAATGTGATCTTGGAAATGGTTGGGAAGACCAATCTATGTACAACGACCCTGAAGAAAAAAGGCAACAGGCTTTGAAAATGGGTGCTAATATTATTCAATACGCCTTTAACCGCTAGTTGTTCTTTTTAATGGCCGAAAAACTTAAACTGATTGTTATTTACAATCCCTTTTCGGGAAGAAGAAAGGTAAAACAATTGCCACAATTGATACTACATATCTTAAAAGATTCTTTATATGAGGTGATGGTATGGCCAACAGAAAAAGCAAGTGATGTTGTTTTATTAACAGAAAAAGCAATCAAAGAAAAGGCTGATTTAGTAGTTGCTGCTGGAGGCGATGGCACAATAAACCAAGTAGCTTCTCGCCTTGTAAATACAGGCATTTGTTTAGGCATAATTCCTTTAGGCTCAGGCAATGGTTTTGCACGACACTTTAATATCCCTTTAAAAACTGAAAGTGCTATTGCCACCTTATTATTGGCTAAAGAAAAAGAGATTGATACAATTTGGATTAACCGCCATTGCATGGTGAATGTGGGTGGCATAGGTTTCGATGCTCATATTAGCAGTTTATTTGCCAACAACAAGAAACGCGGTTTACAAGGATATGTTAAAACCATCTTAAAACAATTAGGCTATCAAAGCGAGGCTTATAAAATATTTCAGAATGAGCAACTTATTTGGCAAGGTAAAGCCTTTATGATAAGTATAGCCAATGCCACCCAA
Source organism: Bacteroidota bacterium (assembly GCA_025354385.1). Taxonomy (GTDB): domain Bacteria; phylum Bacteroidota; class Bacteroidia; order NS11-12g; family UBA955; genus JABMMZ01. The sequence goes on along the minus strand of JANXMZ010000044.1, from coordinate 2,799 downwards.
TGGGGTAACAATGTAAAAGTGCATTCGGGTGCTTTGCCTGATGATGGTCTTATGAATTTAGTCGTTTTAAAAAAATTCAATGCATTGGAACTACCTCGCATTTTATCAAGTATTTTAAATGGCAAATTGCATTTGAGCGATAAGACCATGGTATTTAGCGGCTCGGATTTTAAGATTGAAAGACTAAAAGAAGGCAGTGTGCATGCCGATGGTGAGCCTATATGGTTAGGCAAAGAAATAAATATTAATATTGAACCTTTAAGTTTAAAAGTTTTGAGCAATGAGTAATAAGAAAATTAAACGCGACAATGGCGGCATGATTTATAGCACCGATTCTGGTTTTGATTTTAGCGATGACAATGAAGAACAAGCCACCTTACCTCCACAGCAACAGAAACTCATGATTCGTTTGGAAACCAAACAAAGAGGTGGTAAGAAAGCGACCCTTATTAAAGGATTTATTGGAACAGAAGACGATAAAGAAGCACTTTCCAAAAAGATAAAGAACCATTGTGGCACTGGCGGTAGCATTACCGATGGTGAGATATTAATACAAGGTGACCAAGTGCAAAAGGTAAAGACTTTTTTGCAAGGATTGGGGTATAAGACGAATAATATTTGAGGGGCAGTTGGCAGTTGGCACCCTTCACTTCGGTTACTCAATGTAAATTTAAACTCAGGATGACGGCAGTTGGCAAGGGGAGAATGAGAAGTGGGAGCTACTTAACAGTAAGTTAGAAATCTGACTATAGGTTATAGAGAGTATTTGATTATCAAGCACCTAAATATTTTGTGGGCTTACATCTATCAATTTATTCAAAATGAAGCAATAAATTGACCAAGTCAAAAATAAAAAAACCTATAATTTATTGAAAATCATGAACTTGAAATGGAATCTACACTTTGAACAAGGTAATTAAATAATTTGTTTTAATTTCGGATAATATTTTAAATAAATTAATAACCATATAACATGAAAAATATTTTACTCTTAACACTTGCATTTGCAGGAACATTTGGAGCTTCGGCACAAAAAACAGACAAGACCAAAATTGATTTTGAAGTGGAGATGTTACCGCTAGAAATCATATCCAAAGAAAAGAAATTTGATGTTATCATTGAATACGATTATAAAGCAAAAACAGAAGCAGCCAATGCCGAAGTACAGGCTAATAAAGATGCAGCAGCAAAAGAAAAAGAAGATTACGAAAAAAAATCTTTAGGTCAGAAAATGGCTAATAAAGTATTGTTGGGCGAAAGCAAACCTTCAGGTAAATTCTCTAATCAAAATTTCATACCCACCATATTTCCTGAAGATGGCGTTAGAGGCTCTATTAATATCCCAGGATATACTAAAGCAACAGGTGCCAAAGGAACAGTGAGTGTTATGTTTTTCGAACTGAGTTTTTCGCTCGATCAAACCCAAACAAAAATTACTTATTACCCATTAAAAATTGTACTTACAGTAACCAATGATAAAGGAGAGGTTTCTTTTCAAGGTGATTTACCTAGTAATATTACTGCTATTGTATACACTGCTACAAGTTCTACTGCACTTGGCAACAGCTACCTTTCTACTTTAAAAGGTTGTGAAACTGATGCCAAAAATCAGGCTATAAAAAATCTGAATGAATACTTAAAACACAATTATGGTTTTAACCTATTAAAGGATGAGCGTCCATTTTTTGATGTTAAGGATAAAAAGATGACTTATCCAGAATACCACGAAGCATTTGAAAAAGTAAAAACTGCATTTATATATTGTAATGTTGCTAGCAAACAAGCTGACATGGTTACCAAATTGAAAGAATCTATTACCATTTGGGAAAACAGTCTGAAAGAATTAGACAAAAACAATAAAGACGCGAGAATTAATGCAGATATTGCTGCGGCCACTTACCTTAATATTGCCGAAGCTAGTATTTGGATTAAGGACTTTGATAAATCAATTGAAGCTTTGGCCAGTTATAAATTATTAGATGAAGATTACAGTCGTACTTATAACAATGTTAGCGCTTTTCTTAAAGATTACAGCGCGCGTTATAATAAATACATGAGTTATTAACTCCATTAAATTTAACACAAAAGAATCCCCTATTTAATCATTTAAGTAGGGGATTTTTTATGAGAGTTGGTCTATTGACAAGTTCTTGGAGGACATTGCAATTGGCGGAGGGCAGAAGGCGGAAAATTGCAGGAGGCCGTTGGCTAGATGCAACTCTTCACTTCGGCTCCTCATTGTAAACATAAGCTTTTGGTGACACAAGTTGATAATGGGGAAATTGGCAATTGGCGGTTTGCTATTATGAGCAACGTGATTTTTTAATGATTCAAATAACTATCAATTTATGGCGTTAAATTTATAGTTGAAACATGAAGTAGATTATTGGAAATCGCTAAAAACACATGAGAGGATTTTTTGGACAGCTGTTTGTAATGATAATCTTACTAAAGGGTTGAATGAAATAAAGACTGCATAGATAGGCTTGGTTTCATTCAAGACTTCCACTTATACTAACACATTTCGATTGCCTTAAATTTGAGTATTGTGAAACATAAGATTGCTAATTTGTAGGAAGCACTTTCGGATAGTGTGCACTTAGATTTTTATGAAATAAAACCATCTGATAAAAGCATAGAGAGAACCTTGATGCTAAATAATGTGAGTTCGGGATAAGCGATTATTATCTGATTATTGCGGATTGGCTACTTACCATGCCCTAGTCTAAGTTTAAATAATCTCTAACCATAACCAAACGACAGTCATATGGTGTTATAACAGCAAAATTAACTAGTAAG
>JANXMZ010000043.1 GCA_025354385.1 Bacteroidota bacterium | reverse complement strand
ATAAAATCCATCAAAGCACAATAAAGTCTGTTGAAAACAAAATTAATAACAGACCTGTAAGAAAATTTAAATATTTAACTCCAAATCAAATAGCTTTGCAATTGAAAATATGAGTTGCACTTATTTGTTGAACTCAGCTTTCTTTGAATTAACATTTTTGTGATTAGATTTTTTTCTTGCTCTTGTTTTCTGTAAAGCTTTTTAATGTGTAATCACAATTTTTTTAGTGGATATAAAATTCTTCCCACCACAGGTAACAGTATAATTGCCAGAGGCCCATGCAGAAGTTTTTATTAGATTGCTCCAGCCCTCTTCTGCCCGGTATTCAAAGAATATTCTTTGCCCGGTGGCATCAGTAATTTCTATGTATTCATCGGTATCGCATGGTTTTAAATATGAAATGCTCAATTCAGTATCAACTGGATTGGGATCAATAAACCAGGTCGGTTCAATACTCTCATTCCAATTTGTTTTTACACCAAGGGTTTTATCATATATAGCCAACACATAATCGCCTTTTTGTGCATTCTTAATAACTACTTTTCCAGCCTTGTCGTTTTTATTACCTGTGGTAAATAACAGTTGAGGCCATGGTCGCCAATAATCCCCCGGAAAGCCACGGTACAATACTGTTAAACTATCTTCGGAGTTAAAAATTAAGGTGTGATCTAAATAACCAGAGGCAGCTGAAGCGCCCGGCATTCGCCCATCGTAACTCATTTCAATATCCATGCTGTCATTGCTGTTCCAAATACCATCGAGGGTTATATATCTGTAATTGCTCATGGCTGGTTGAGTAGTAACAAATTTTTCTGGTCCAACCCAATGGTGTTCCAAGCGAATGAAAGCGGAATCTTTTAAATTTTTGGTAATGAGTTTGCCTATCATTTCGGGCACATCGAAAGTGGTATTGGTGGCTGTTAAAAAGGCTTTATCTGTAATGGCATCACTCAATTTTTCATCGAAATCCAAACAAACATAAACTGGTTTAAAGGATAAAGTAAAATTAAATACATCGGTTTCGTTATTGATTATTAGGGTGTATTTTTCGTAGGTATTTCTATCCTTAAAAAAGAAAATTTCTATAGGCAAATTCTTGTACAATTTATTTGTGAAACGCGACCTTTGTTCTGTTTTTATTTTTAGTTGAAAGGGTCCGTTGCCACTATGTGTTTGCTCACTGATAATAACATGGGGGGCGCCTGGCTCGAAAATCCAATTGTTAAAAAAGTCGGTAGCCTTAGTGCCGCCTCCATTCTGTTCGAACATGGCTTGTAAATTTTGTGAACTGGCATTTTTATAACGATAAGTGTTTTGATAAGCCTTGCATGCTTTCAAGAAAACTGAATCGCCCATCACACCTCTTAAACTATGAATAACATCGGCCCCTTTTTTGTAAACATGCGAGCCATACGTTTGTGTTGTTGGAATATTGATCATAGAGAAAACAGCACCGTCTCTTACATGCGCAAATCGCAATACAAACAAATGGTTGTCGGCAATGGATTGTTGGTAGGCTTTTTTGCCATACAATTGCTCGGTAAAAAAATGTTCGCAATAGCTGGCCCAACCTTCGTTCAGCCACATTTCGCTGGCATCTACACAGGTTACGGCATCGCCCCACCAATGGTGCGACAACTCGTGGGCCATAGTGGTTTCGGGCCCCTTGGTGCCATCCACACTCGGACCAGGAAAGGTGATATTGCCAGCATGCTCCATAGCACCCGCATTAAAGGGCACTAGGTTATAGCCTACTTTGTCGTAGGGTTGGGGGCCAAAAGCTTTTTCGAATGCATCAATAGCAAATGGCAAATTGGCGAAAGAACTTTTTACTTTAAAACTATCAACCCCTGCACAATACAACCAAATAGGGAAGTTGGCATTCACACCAGTGAAATTAGATTTTAAAATGCTGAACTGACTCACCGAAACAGAGGCTAAATAAGCGCTCATGATATTATTTTCGCGGTAATGCCAAATTTTAGAGTTGCCATTGAGTGTTACATCTTTTAAAATGCCATTACAAGCTGCTACATAATTGGTATCGGTTTGAATATAAAATTCGTAGGTACTTTTCATAGTAAACTCATCGATGCATGGATACCATGCGCGACCGTAGCTATGCGGATCAACCGTAAATCCAACCCCTAAATTAAAAGCATAGTTGCCAGTAAAATAAAATCCACCCCATCCGCCAGGATCAGCTGCTGGTGTTCCTTTGTAATAAATATCTACCACTGTAATTTCATTGGCTTGATAAGTTTTATTTAAATTAATGTTTAAGGATTCACCTGTTTGTGTGAAGCTAAGTTTTGTAGTATTTTGCTTAATGGAATCGACTGTTAGTTTTGATAAGTCTAGGCGCACCTTGTTCATAGCAGTTTTGAATTGCAAGGTTTGAAGGCAATGTCCTCCAATTTTTTTTGCACCAAAATTGCGAATGTCCAAATGTATTTCGGTATTGGTAATTGAAAGTGAATCACTTCTGAGCGCCATTAAATGACCCGAAATAATAAGGCTGACAAAGCCAATGAGGGTTTTGATATTCGTCATACTATTGGTAAAATTCAAAATTAACATTATTTTTACACCTTGTAGTATAAATAATATGAAAAAAGTCTTTACAATTTTATGGATCTTTTAGTGCAATGAAACTAAGTGCACAAATTACCATTACAGCATCGAATATGCCATCAATAGGTGATACCATTCGCTATACAACGGCACCTACAGGGACTTTTAATTTTGTGAAAACAGGCGCCAACTATAGCTGGGATTACAGTACTTTAGGCATTAACAGTCAAACTGTAGACAAATACCAAGCTTTAACCTCAACGCCATACTCTACTCTAGCTTTCACTGGAATGCCAACAGGCGCAATTGGAGTAAAGATAGCAGATAGCATAGGACAAGGTCAAGCTGCTTTCAAAAATATTTATAACTTTTATGAAAAACGCACCAACGCCCCTAGTAAATGGAATGCAGTGGGTACCGGTTTTACCTTGTCGGCATTGGGTTTGCCTGCGGGAGGCGTATACAGCGATAAGGATGAAATTTATAGTTTTCCTTTGAATTACAATGATAAAGACTCAACCACTTTTGCAGTTAAAACCTTGTTGGGTAATATACTTTTTAGCTTGGGGTACTACAAACAAAAGGGTTATAGAATTAATACGGTAGAAGGTTGGGGCACCATTACCACCCCTTATGGCAATAACATCAGTTGCTTAAAGGTTAAATCCTACATCAATGAAATTGATAGTTTGGTGATTCCGACGGCCTCATTAAGTGTTGGGTTTCCAAACATTAAAGTAGAATACAAATGGCTAAGCACTACCGAAAAAATTCCAGTATTAGAGGTGGTAGGAACCGAAGTGGCAGGGGTATTTACACCGACTACCATTAAGTATCGCGATCATTATAGGTTAGCGCCTGTTTCACCTTTAACCCCCAAGATTAAATTTACCGTAGATAAAGCCAGTGGCAAAGTGGCCATAGATACTTTTAAATTTACCAATACAACAACTCCGGCATTTGGCACTGCTTATACGTGGAGCGTAATACCCTCTACAGGTGTTTTATTTGTAAAAGGCACCACGCCTACCACAAAAAACCCTTACATGGTGTTTGCTAATACTGGCGTGTATTCCATAAAATTAAGCGCTACAAATCAAGCAGGGGTTAAAGATTCCATAGCAACCAATATGATTACCATTAGCAATGGTTCTGGAATTAAAGATGTTGCCAAAAACAACGTTTTTTTCTATCCCAACCCTACCAAAAATAATATTTTCTTCAATACGCCTGCCTTCGAAAATCAATTGTGCCGAATATTCAACACCAGTGGGCAATTGGTATTTGAGCAGATCATTGGGAAAGATTTATCCATTGATTGCAGCAACTTGGCATTAGGCGTATACAATGTTATAGTGATAGAAGGCAACACCAACATCTATCAACAACAATTGATTAAAGAATAAAACACAACACACACACACTATAAAATGAACACAAACTACAACATGAAAAGGAACCGTTTGGCCAGTGTCAAATGGGTTCTACTAATTCTGGCATCAACAGGAATTGGCCATCTAAAATCACAAAATGTGATGGACTCCTCGTTTCAGGTATCTGCCACGGTGAATGCAGCCAATCATAGCATTACTTTAAATTGGATTGTGAAAGGCGGTACCTCCTACCAAATTCACAGAAAATTGCCAAGTACAGATGCCTGGGGCAACCCACTTGCAACAGTGAGCGTATCAACTTATACCGATGCTACTGCCGTTATTGGCGAAGCCTATGACTATCGCATTATGAAAATTATCTGCAATAAGGTTTATCAGGTTGGATATATAAGCGCTGGCATACAATTGCCTTTGGTAGATTTTAGAAACAGTATGCTAGTAGTGATAGATTCTATAACCAATTTTGGATTGAGTACGCAAGAAAAAAAGCAATTGATGGATGATTATATCAGCGATGGTTTCCTTGCAGAGATGCTCATCGTTTCTCCAACTGCCAAAGCACCCGCCATAAAAGCTAAGATAAAAGCTTGGTACGATAAAAGTGCTCCAACCAATAAATATTGTCTATTAATAGGTAAAATAACAGTTCCATATTCGGGTTTACAAGTTCCGAATACTGTTAATTTAAATCCGGATGCCCATACCGACCACGGTGGTGCGTGGCCTACAGATAGTTACTATGCCGATATGGATGGCGATTGGACGGATGATTACACCATGGTTTCTGGCGTTAGCAGAACGGAGAATATGAACAATCCCAATGACGGTAAATTTGACCAGCACTTTTTGCCTAGCGATGTTGATATTCAAATAGGCAGGGTGGATATGCGCAATTTGCCTTCTCAACCACTTAACGAATTGCAACTTATTAAACAATATTTAAGAAAATTACACCAGTTTAAGGCCGCCTTGATTAAACCAAGAAATAAAGCTTTTATATGCGATAATTTCGGGTTTTTAGGGGGCGAAATGCCAATGAGGAGTGGTTGGAACAATGCGTCTGCTTTGGTTGGTGCAAGCAATATTAATTATACTGGTAATTTTATGGATAGCACTAAAGCTAACAGTTATATTTTTGCCGATTTAATGGGTGGTGGATCTTATACTACCTGCAATGGTATCTATACTTCTGCAAGTTATAAAGACAGTATTCTGGCCGTTTTCAATGTACAGTTTGGCAGTTACTTTGGCGATTGGGATAATTCGGATAATTTTTTAAGAAGTTGTTTGGCCAGCAGTGGTTTTACATTAACGACCTGTTGGGCTGCTCGTCCACATTGGTATTTTCACCACATGGCATTGGGTTATCCAATTGGTTACTCTGAGGTTTTGTCTCAAAACAACGCCACCGATTTAACGCTTACCTCTGGTTATATTGGCAGTTTTAATGGCAATTATTTAGACAGAAGAATCAGTATGACTTTGATGGGAGATCCTTCTTTAAGAATGAAATATTACGACATGCCGAAAAGTTTAACTACTGCTAATGTGAATGGCAACTCCGATGTAAAACTCGACTGGCAGGCTTCCAACGAACCTGGTATCATGGGTTACCATGTTTACAGAGCTAAAAACACCAACGATATTTATTACAGAATTACGAACACGGCCTTAACAGGATTAACTTTTACTGATACCGACCCCTATGCGGGTAGCAATTATTATATGGTGAAAGCTGTAAAATTGGAAACTTCCAATACCGCAAGTTATTACAATACAAGTTTGGGTACCATGGCAACAGCTACTGGTGTAAGTGGTACCAATACAGGCTTACATACCTTGTTGAGTTCAGAATTTAATTTGTATCCTAATCCAACAAAAGGCCAAGTGCTCATAGAGGCCAATCAAATAAATGAAATTGAAGTAATGAATATGAATGGTCAGATTATATTCAATGCTATTGCTTTGGGGGTTGCCCAATATGAATTAAATACATTTACTTGGGCTAAAGGCATATATTTGGTGAAGGTAAATACCTTAAATGGTGTGGCTGTTAAGAAATTAATTGTGGAGTAAAATAGCAGTTTTATAAAAATGTTGATAAGGTCGGGCAAAGCCCGACCTTATTTTTTGTCTTTATTAAATATATTTACTTAAAATTGCACCAACAAAAACTTATTAAAGATCATGATATTAAAAGGTAAAAAAGGAATCATTTTTGGCGCATTAGACACCAAATCTATTGCATGGAAAGTGGCAGAATTAGCCCATGCAGAAGGTGCTGAATTTATACTCTCCAATGCTCCAATTGCATTGAGAATGGGTGCTATTAATGAACTGGCTGCCAAAACCAATTCTGAAGTTATTGGTTGCGATGTAACTTTGGAAGAGGATATGAATAACCTGATAGACAAAGCGGTTGCCAAATATGGCAAATTAGATTTTGTATTACACAGTATTGGTATGAGTTTGAATGTAAGAAAGAAAATTCCATACACGGATTTGAATTATGATTTTATGCATAAAACTTTGGATATCTCTGCCATCTCGTTTCACAGACTGATGCAAACTTTATTGAAAAAAGATGCTATGAATGAGTGGGGAAGTATTGTTGCTCTTAGTTATATAGCTGCTCAGCGCGTATTCCCAGATTACAGCGAAATGGCCGATGCTAAATCATTGTTAGAAAGCTTTGCCCGCAGCTTTGGTTACCATTACGGTAAAGCCAAAAAAGTAAGGGTCAATACCATTAGTCAAAGTCCTACAGCTACCACGGCTGGCAGTGGTGTTGGTGGTTTTGATGCCTTTTTTAATTATGCCGAAAAAATGAGTCCTTTGGGCAATGCCCCATCGGAGGCCTGTGCGCAATATGTAGTGAGTTTATTCAGTGATTATACACGTTATGTAACCATGCAAAACTTATTTCACGACGGTGGATTTAGCTATACTGGTATAAGTACCGATTTGATGGATGTAGTTGCCAAACTAGGAGAATAAAAATATTATTTGTTATAAAAAGTCGCGAACTATTAAGGGTTGCGACTTTTTTTATGCCCATTCAGAGGAGATAATTTGCTTTTTTCGGAGGTGAATTTTGCGTGAGGGATAGCAGCGGAAAGCCCGCAATCCTATCCACTGCTTTGCGGTGGTATAGGAGAGGACTTATAGCGTATAGCCCGACCACCGCGCTTTGGCGAGTGGGCACGCCCCTATGATTAAAGAAATTTTAATCATCTTTAAAATTAAAATATTGAAATATGTTATTTGCGTGTCATTGCCTTTTCTACAGCAGCTACTACGTCTACAACATCTAAATGGTATTTAGCCATTAATTGATCTGGAGTTCCACTTTCGCCAAAGGTATCATTAACACCTACCATCTCCACAGGCGTAGGTAAATTGCGGGCCAATAATTGACAAATGCTATCGCCAAGTCCGCCATTTATCATATGCTCTTCCGCAGTTACCACACATTTGGTTTTACGCGCTGAATTTAAAATAGCTTGATCATCCAATGGTTTAATGGTGTGTATATTGATGACTTCTGCGCTGATGCCTTTTTCGGCCAATGCTTGTGCAGCTTGTATGCTTTTCCATACCAAGTGGCCAGTGCAGAAAATAGAGACATCTGTACCTTCGTAGATGGTAACTGCTTTGCCAATTTCAAAAACTTGATCGGGCTTGGTAAAGATGGCTACTTTAGGGCGGCCGAAACGCAAGTAACAAGGACCATCGTGATTAGCGATAGCAATGGTAGCGGCTTTGGTTTGGTTATAATCGCAAGGATTAATAACCACCATGCCTGGCAACATTTTCATTAAACCAAGGTCTTCTAATATTTGGTGAGTAGCACCATCTTCGCCCAAGGTAACACCGGCATGCGAAGCGCATATTTTTACATTTTTGCCGCTGTAGGCTATGCTTTGGCGGATTTGATCGTACACACGGCCAGTACTAAAATTGGCAAAAGTACCGGTGAAAGGTATTTTCCCACCTGTAGCTAAACCGGCTGCAACGCCCATCATATTGGCCTCTGCAATGCCCATTTGATAAAAACGGTTGGGGAATTCTTTTTTGAATCCATCCATTTTTAGTGAGCCTGTTAGGTCGGCACAAAGTGCTACAATATTGTTGTTTTGTTTACCTGCTTCTAACAAGCCTGCTCCAAAGCCGGAGCGCGTGTCGTTATTGCCTAATATTTCTATGGTTTGCATTATAAATTTAATTCTGATGTTGTTGCGGATGTAATGATGAATTCTTTTTCGAAGGTGTAGATGGTGCGGGTTTCTGGTTTGCTGCGGGCAATTAAAATGTATTTGCCAGGTTGCATAATAATGGTTTGAAAAAAGGCATCGGAAATATCGCATACCCATTCTACTTTTCCGTTTTGCATTTGATAGATAGCTGCTACCAAATCGCGTTTTTTATTGATTTGTAATCTGCCTGGTTGGGCGATTGTAATTTCTGTTGTTTTGTTTTGGTCTACCACTACACTGTCCATGTAAATGCGAGGTGTGGTTAATATTTCCAAATCGTAGGCTCCGGTAATATATCTTTTATTGGTATTGAAAGTTTGGGCATTGATGGTTTTACTTTTTTTGTGAACCTTTACAACTGCTTTTACTTCTAAATAATTGGTCAATCCTTTTGAAATTAATTCGATATTGCCTTGAGGTACATCTATGGCTATGATATTGTGTTTGCCCACCACCAATTCCACATTTGATTTTGTAACGGGGGGCATGGTGTGCACTACGATATCATACTTGCGCATTGGATCTAAAAACAAGGTATCGGGCACTCCACGGCCATTCATGGTATGGTCGAAATTATGCAATAGCTTTTTGGTGTTGGCATCGTAAATGCTCATGGCCACATCTGTTTCGATAGGGCGAATTTGTTTATCCAATAAATTAATTTGGCAACTGGTGGCATTCATGGCTTGCGATATGACAACACCTACCACATTGTTAAAGTCTTTTTCGGTATTGGCATCGTAATAGGTGCCCGCACAATTAAAACTCAATTTGAATTGATCCGTAGAGCCAATACCAACAATGAAGGGTTTTAAGAAAATGCCTTTCTTTTGAAGGGCTTGCGAAATTGCGCAAGGGTCGCCAGTGCATTCCTCTAAACCATCTGTAATAATAATAATTAAATTTCTGACACCTGCCTCTTGAGGAAAATCCTTTTCGCTTTCCTGCAGTGAATAAGCAATGGGGGTCCATCCTTTGGGAATTAAACTATTGACTTTCTTTTTAAGAATGATATGATTGTTTGGAGAAAAAGGAACCTCTAGTCGGGAATCTTTACAATCTTTTTGATCCACTGTTTTTTGATGGCCATACACTCTCAAAGCCAGCTCAACATTTTTAAAACTCGAAAAACTATCTATCATTTTAAGGGCCATTCTTTTGGCCACTTGTATGCGGGTAGATTTATCCAAGGTGGAGGTCATACTACCAGAAGCATCGAAAATAATAAGTATGCGTGTTTTTTGTGTGGTTTGTGCAGCACCCTCCAATGCCAATAAAAGCAGTATTGGTAAAATGAATGTTTTCATATAGTGAACAAACGTTTTATGCATGTTTCTATTGTGTGGCATTAATAATCGCCAAGTGTTTCGGGCAGTTGAGCCAACGCTTTTGCCAATTGATCATCGTTAGGAGGAATGCCGTGCCATTCATGACTGCCCATCATAAAATCTACACCAGCACCCATTTCGGTTTTCATTAATATAACAATTGGTTGGCCTTTGCCTTGTAAGGCTTTTGCCTTTATGTTTGTATCCAAAATATCCTGCATGTTATTGCCATCCATTTCCAGAACGGTCCATTTAAAGGCTTCGAATTTGCTGCGCAGAGTATCGAATCCCATAATTTCTACAACACCACCATCAATTTGTTGTTTGTTGTAATCTACAGAGGCGATTATATTATCTAAGCCATGATGGCCAGCGTACATAATGGCTTCCCAATTTTGTCCTTCCTGTAATTCTCCATCACCTGTATTAACATAAACAATATGGGTATCATTATCTGCTTTTTTCGCAAGTGCTAAACCAACCGCTACAGATAAACCTTGACCTAATGAACCAGATGCAATTCTAACACCTGGTAATCCTTCATGTGTGGTAGGATGGCCTTGTAAACGGCTATTGAGTTTGCGGAAAGTATTCAATTCGTTGATTGGAAAATAACCACTGCGGGCCAATACGCTATAGAAAACAGGACTTATATGCCCGTTAGATAAAACAAATACATCTTCATTTTTACCTGCCATGCTAAAGGCATTTGGGTGGTGATCCATGATATGAAAGTAAAGCGCAGTTAGGTAATCAGCACATCCAAGGGAGCCACCTGGGTGACCACTTTGAACGGCATGCACCATGCGAACGATATCTCGTCTTACTTGCGATGCAATTTGTGTTAATTCATTAGCTGTAGACATTTTGTTGGGTTGTATTTCTGTAACGCTTGACATTGATTTAATTTACAAGGTACAAAAATCAACCAATTTATTTGTTTATTTTTGCCTTACTTCAGTTTTTTATAAACGAATAATAAACGAAACAAGTTTTATTTTATAAGCTGAGTTATTATTAAATAAAACAAAATCTGATTTAAGGAATTTAAAAAGATTATAATTCTGGATTGAAAAACATAAATATGCGACATGCAAAATTGGTATTTTTAATTTCCGGATTAAGTATTTTGAGCCTGCAGGCGCAACAAAATTTCATCAATGTGCCATCTTCTGAACTCACCAAAAAGGGCAAAGTTTTTTTTCAACAACAATTTAATTTCAATGAGTTAATTCAAGCTAATTCTACTTTCGATTATGGCCTTAGTAAAGGCTTTGAAGCAGGGTTTAATGTGTTGGGGTTAAATTATAGTAAGAAAGGTAAATCTTTTTTTAAAAATGATACGAATGATCGCGACCCCTATAGTCCTTTAATAACTTTAAATGCATTGAAACAATTTCAATTAACGAATAATACCAGTTTGAATTTTGGGGCTCAATACGGCATTAACTTAGATATAAATAGAAGTGGACACAAGGCAGGTTTATATTACTCAAATTTTGCATGGAGTAATTATTTTGGAGAGAATAGTCAATTGGTAGGAGGTGTTTACTACAATACGCTGCATTATGGTGGGCAGGGAAATCGCTTTGGTATTTGGGCAGGAACACAGGTGCCAATTACACAAAAATTTCATGCTATGATAGAATCGGTGTTGGGCAATAATGCAAATTGTTACACCACTGTGGCGGCCATGTATTATCCGAAAAAATGGTTGCCAATTACATTGGGGTTGCAAATTCCCAATACTGCTCGCAATGCATACTCGGTGGTGGTAGAGTTTACTTTTATTCCACATTAGAGGGAGGCAGGAGGTGGGAGGCGGTAGGCAGGAAACAGGAGGCAGGGAACAGGAAACAGGAGGCAGGGAACAGGAGGTAGGAGGCAGAAAGCGGGAGGCAGGAGGCGGGAAACAGGAAACAGGAGGCAGGAAATTTACAACTCGGTTTATCGCTTATATTTCCAAGTTCAGTACAATAATTTTCCCATTGGCAGCAAAGTGTTGATTTTCGAATAATATTTTTTGTTGAAATGTGGTTAACTATAATAGAATGGGTTCATTGCGGCCCGTATATTAAATCGTAACTTTGACTTATTATAACAAACACTTATGAAAGATTTATTTTATTCTAACGGCATGGACATTTTTGGGCCTGTGAGTGTTGAAGAATTCAGCAAAAACAGATACTACAAAAGTACTTTAATTTGGTATGAAGGATTGGCAGGTTGGATAAATATTGGCGATAGTCAGGAATTAAAACACCTGATTGGTACCATGTCTACTCCCGCTCTCGATACAGGTTTACCTCAATCATTGCCCAATTCAACACCTCCATTAACAGAGGTAGTGGCTAAACATACTAACAATTTAAATAAATACAGTATATTGGTTGTTTTACTTTTGGTGCTTTTCCTGATAGCCTATTTTTATAATAAAAATAGTAAGCCAGATACTGGCAACATGATGGTACCTGTGATTAGTAACAATGATGCTGGTTCAGATACTTTAGCAGCAAATGAAGCTGAAATTATAAAGAATGCAAGTACAGATGCAGAAATGAAAACGTATAGATTGAATTGGGAAAAATTTATAATTGCCATTCCAAATGATTTTAAGCAAAAGAATTTAGGAGGTATTGAAGATCTAAAAATTATTGTTAAAAATAACAGTCCTTATCTAATAGATAGTCTCATGGTAAAAGTAATTTATTTGAAAGCCAATGATGAAGTTTATCAAACAGAAATGATAAGATTTGATAATATCGCACTCAATAGTTCAAAAGAATTATTTGCGCCTAGCAGCGATAGAGGGGTTAAAGTACATTGCACTATTATTTCTATTCACAGCGGCAGTATGAATTTATGCTGCAATAAAATTAATATTGCAAAAAAAGGGGAAGATTTTTGCAGGTGCCAATAGCCATGAAGCAGAGAACTGCATTTCATTTCATTTCACGCTTCATGTTAAACTGGCAGAGTACTCCATTTCATTTCTTTCAGGCTTCATGGTAAATCATCATCATTACCAATTAAGATATAACCATTAACTATATGCCAAATCAAAAAAAATAAATATTACAGTAAAAGAGATATTTTTGAATCTTGTTTCAATTATAACATGCAAAAAAATATTTTATCTCTTCTGATTTCGTTTTTCATAATCACTCAGCTTTCTGCCCAAACCAATTCCCAACTTAATTCCGCTGAAATTTTGCATGCCATGCAAAAGTTGAATACTGTGGGCGCTGTGTTATATATAGCGGCTCACCCAGATGATGAGAACACAAGATTGCTCGCTTATTTGGCTAATGAACGCCAATTAAGAACCGGTTATTTATCGCTCACCAGAGGTGATGGGGGGCAAAATTTGATAGGTAAAGAACAGGGCGAAATGCTGGGATTAATTCGTACTCAAGAATTATTAGCAGCGCGCAGAATTGATGGAGCTGAACAGTTTTTTACGCGTGCCAACGATTTTGGATATTCAAAAAATCCTGAAGAAACTTTTTCATTTTGGAACAAGGATAGCATTTTAGCAGATGTCGTTTATACGATTCGAAAATTCAAACCAAGTGTTATTATTTGTCGTTTTCCTACAACAGGAGAAGGAGGGCATGGTCACCATACGGCCTCCGCTATTTTGGCTTTAGAAGCTTTTGATGCGGCGGCAGATCCTACTAAATTTCCAGAGCAACTCAAATATGTTCAAGTGTGGCAAGCCCAACGTATTTTTTGGAACACCTTTAATTTCGGTTCTACCAACACCACCGCGCCTAATCAATTAAAAATAGAGGTTGGTGCTTATAATTCATTGTTGGGAAAAGGGTATGGAGAAATCATGGCCGAAAGTCGCTCCATGCACAAAAGCCAAGGCTTTGGTTCGGCCAAACAAAGAGGTTCAACCATCGAGTATTTTAAATTGCTTAAAGGCGATACTGTAAAATCAGATTTATTTGATGGCATTAGCACAGCTTGGACCCAATTTAAAGGGACGGAAAAAATGCAAAAAAGTTTAACCGAAATTATAAATACTTACCGTGCTCAATCGCCTGAAAAAAGTGTAGCAGGCTTGGTAAAATTTTACAACGAATTAAAAATAATAGATATAAAAGGGTCTTTCAATTATTGGAAAGAACTAAAATTGAAAGAAACAGAGCGTTTGATATTGGCCTGCTCCGGACTTTGGTTAGAGGCCACTGCCAGCGATTATATGGCCATACCGGGCCAAGATGTAAACATTACCTCTCAAGTCATTATTCGCAACAAAACTATTGCAAAATTAAACGGACTTTCTTTTCTCAATCAAAGTGACACAGTAACTGCATTGGCAATAAAAGCAAATGAAATGTATACCTTTAAACACAAAGAAAAACTATCTATTGACGCTAAATATTCCAATCCCTATTGGTTGAATGGCGTTCGCAACTCCGGTCGCTACGAAGTGCGCGACCAGTTATTAATTGGTCGGCCAGAAAATAATCCCGCCACCAAAGTTCTGTTCGATATAACCGTTGAAGGGTTGAACCTAAGAGTGCAGCGCGATGTCGTTTATAAGTTCACAGATCCTGTTAAAGGTGAAATATACAGACCGCTGGAAATACTGCCACCTGCTACCGTTAATATTTCTGATAAGGCATTTGTATTTGTAGATACAAAACCAAAAACCATACAATTTACTATTAAGGCGAATGCCAATAATGTTGAAGGCGATTTGCAATTAATAGCCTATGAAAATATTGTATTTAAAAGCACCACACAAGAGTTAACCCCAATTACAAATTACGATTTGACAACCTTTAAAGAGAATTGGAAAATTGAAATAAAAAATTCGAAATTCAAGTTGGTTAATAAAGGGGATGAAATAATGATGGAAGCCATTGTGACACCCACCAAAATCACAAAAGATGGACAGATTTCTGCTTCGTTAATGATCAATAATATTTCGTACAATCAAAGTATTAGCAGAATTGAATACGACCATATTCCGTATCAATTTATTTTGAGCGATGCCAGAGCGACTTTGGTGAATATAGACTTGAAAAAAATAGACAACCAAGTTGCCTATATTCCAGGTGCGGGAGATGATGTGCCAGCCTGTTTGAAACAGATAGGTTATAATGTTACAATGCTAACAGATGAATTGCTAATGACCGAAGACCTATCAAAATACAAAACCATTGTAACCGGTATTAGAGCATATAATACGAATGAAAGATTACAAGTTTATTACAATAAATTAATGGATTATGTAAAGCAAGGTGGCAATTTGATTGTGCAGTACAATACCAATTCCAGGGTAGGACCAATGGTTGCCAAAATTGGACCTTATCCTTTCACCGTTTCGCGCGAACGCGTGACCAACGAAAATGCAGAAGTGCGTTTTAAAAGTGATACCCTAAAGGTGTTGAATTATCCTAATAAAATTACCCCATATGATTTTATTGGTTGGGTGCAAGAGCGCGGTATTTATTTTGCAACCGAACTGGGTCCTCAATACCAAACTGTTTTTAGTATGAACGATCCGAACGAAAAACCACAAGAGGGCAGTTTAATTATTGCACAATATGGCAAAGGTAATTTTGTGTACACTGGCTTGGCTTTCTTCAGAGAATTGCCTGCTGGTGTACCAGGTGCTTATCGCTTATTCGTTAATTTATTGAGTTTGCCCCCTCATCCATAAGTCCAAAGAAGGGAATGTCGAAAAAAGAAGAAATCAATCCCTTTTTTAAATCTTGGGGCAATGTTTATGCATTGGTCATCATTGTGTTAGTGCTTCTTATTTTTGGTATGTACTTTTTTATGCAATATTTTAAATGAGTGCAATTGATTGGGTAGTACTCATTGTGACTTTGTTTTCTATTGTGACGTATGGCGTATGGAAGAGTCGAGGTACAAAAAATATTGAAGGTTATTTGTTGGCCGATCGCAAATTACCATGGTACCATATCGGTTTGTCTGTTATGGCTACCCAAGCAAGTGCCATCACCTTTTTATCGGGACCCGGTCAGGGCTACAGCGATGGCATGCGTTTCGTGCAATTTTATTTTGGTTTGCCTTTGGCCATGGTGGTTTTGTGTATCACCTTCGTGCCTATTTTTCATAAATTGAATGTCTATACAGCTTATGAGTATTTAGAAAAACGGTTTGATTTTAAAACACGCACCCTTACAGCATTTCTGTTTTTGTTTCAACGCGGTTTGTCAACAGGTATTACCATTTATGCACCTGCTATTATTTTATCAACCATTCTCAATGTCGATATTACCTATACCATTTTATTCAATGGCATGATTGTAATTGCGTATACGGTGTATGGCGGTACCAAGGCTGTTTCTTACACCCAATTGTTTCAAATGAGTATCATCTTTGCGGGATTGTTTTTAGCTGCTTACATGGTGGTACATTTGTTGCCGGCCAATGTCGGTTTAGCCGATGCTTTGCACATTGCTGGTAAAATGAATAAGTTGAACACCATCGATACCCATTTCGATGTGAACAATAAGTACAATATTTGGTCGGGCATTATCGGTGGTTTCTTTTTGCAATTGTCTTATTTCGGCACCGACCAGTCCCAGGTGGGGCGATACTTAACGGGCAAGTCGGTGGCCCAAAGTCGCATGGGACTTATCATGAACGGACTGATAAAAATACCCATGCAATTTTTTATATTGTTAATTGGGGTATTGGTATTCACCTTTTATCAGTTTCATCAAGCACCTATTTTTTTTAATAAAGTAGAAGTAACGCATTTAGAAAACAGCGCTTATAAAAGAGAATTCAACGGGTTGCAAACTGCTTATGCGCAAGCCCATGTTGCCAAACAAAATGAAGTTGAACACTTGATAAAGGCCATGCACAGTCATGATGAAGCAGCTATAGATAATGCGCGTACCCGTGTGCAAGCGGCTGATAATGCCAATACAGAAATACGCAAAAAAGTAAAGACCTTGATGGAGAAAAACAATCCCAAGGCCGATACCAACGATTCGAATTTTATCTTTTTAACCTTTGTAACACAGCAATTGCCTGTGGGCATAGTAGGATTATTAATCGCCATTATTTTCTTAGCGGCCATGGGTTCAACCGCCAGCGGATTGAATTCATTGGCCTCAACAACAGTGGTCGATTTTTATATTCGCATTTTTAGGAAGAACGAAAGCGATTATCAATACTTATCTGCTTCGCGATGGATAACAGTGGCCTGGGGTTTGTTTTGCATTGCAGCTGCTTTTTATGCCAGTCGCTTAGGTAATTTAATAGAGGCAGTAAATATTTTAGGTTCCTTATTTTACGGCACCATCTTAGGCATCTTTATGGTGGCTTTTTATATGAAAAAAGTAGGGGGGCATGCTGTCTTCATTGCAGCCGTATTAGTCGAAATATTTGTTATCATCTCTTGGAAAATAGAGCTCACTGCTTTCTTGTGGTTGAATGTGATAGGCTGTTTGTTGGTAATGGTGGTGGCGTATTTGTTGCAGTTGGTGTTGGATTGGAAGCGATAATCGTATACTAACTAAAATATACGCAAGCAACCTTTGTCAATAATGTCCTCGCCATCTAGTGGGGTTACCCTTATAGTAAAGTAGTATAAACCTGGCATACAATATTCACCTTGATATTTTCCATCCCATTCTATTTTTTGTCCGTTTTGTGTAAATAAAATTTCACCCCAACGGCTAAAAATTTTCAATTCTATGGTTTTTGCGTACATAATTTGTGGCGCAAAAGTTTTGTTTACCCCATCCAAATGCATCGCGTTCGGTATAAATATCCGAGGATAACAATTGTTTTTTACACTAATTTCTTGAGTATTTGTACATCCATATTTATCTTTTACAGTAAGTGTTAAATCTACGAAGTAACTAATAAATATTTGGCAATCATTGGATTGAATAGGTTGCCAATTGCAATAATAATGGTCTCCCGCATCGAGTACAATTATATCGCTGTATGCCTGACAAATAGTGTAATTTTTTTCTAACGATATAAGGGGTAAATTTTCTTTTATAACATAGGTGCTGGCGCTGTCCGAGCAGTTGCCATCCTTCAGAGTTACATTGTATTGGCCTGTTTTGTTTATATTTACTGAGGGTAAATTACTGCCCGTGTTCCACATGTATTTGTAGTTATTTGGACCTGCTTTTAAAATTAATACAGAATCTGAACAAAAATGCATGGTATCTTGCCATTGTGGACGTTTAACACGCAAAACATTTATATACAGGCTATCTTTACCAAATTGGCCAAAGGCATAAATCATTTTGCTTTGTGTGGCCTGATAGTTAAAAATACTATCGGTACTTAGAGTATCACTGCCATCGGGTTTGTTGCTCCAAAAATAGGGCATACCTAGCGTGGTAGTGATTGGTGTAATGCTATTGAAGCACAATGTATCTGGCGCCACAATACAGGGCGTTTCGTGAATTGAAATATCATCAATAAAATAACCAATTTCTTGTATGTAATCTCTTGCAAAATGTTTGTCTAAAAATGTTGTATCTGAAAAATGCCCAATGGTTAGGTAGCTTAATCCCGTATCTCTTGATTTAAATGTTGAGGTTATGTGTTCCCAGATAGGCGTTTTACTATATGAAAATGGTAGATTATAAAATTGTAATTGTGGATTGTATTGCTCTTTAAAAAAAGTACAATCGGTTCTTAAATAGCAATCTTTTGAATCTCTATTCTTAACAGCAGTATCTGAAAAGAAAAAACCCAAGGGTGGTGTGGAATCGCGTATAACAAAACTTGATTTTTTGATATAATAAAAGGAAACATGATATTTTACATTTGGTTTTATTTTTTGAGAAAGTGATGTTTGAATGAATTCACGCGAATACTTATATTTCACAAAGGTATTGGCAGTGCTGAAAATCACAAAACCAACTAGCGAATTGCCTGAATGGGGATAAAGTAATATGGTGTCATCAGAAATGGTGTTAAAATAATTATCTCTCAAAGGATAATAAAATTTTGGCAGCTTAGTGCCTTTTTTATATTCTGTAGATAATAAATCTGGCGTGTTATTCGTCGGTTCGCTCCAAAACTTATTTAGCTTATTAAAAGAATCAGCATTGATAGAATTTCCGTCGAATAGTAATCCATGATTTTCAAAACTACTATCAGGAATTAAATTAAACCCAACTTTTTTTTGGGCCATGCAAGTTAAAAGGCAAAAAAGAGTAACGCCCAAAAGCGTTACTCTTCCTAACTTCGATATCATAATTATTCTATAATTAATTTGAGGCTTTTTAATTGGCCATTGATATTAATATTTACCATATAAATACCTTTACTTAATGATTCAGTGTTGAATGATGCTGCAATTAAACCATTTTTAAATGAATAATCAACAGAATCGTAAATAAGTTTTCCAGTTATGTCTCTCATTTGAATGATTATTCGTTCATTTCCACTTAGGCCACTAATACTTAAAATTGCATTGTTGCTTGCTGGATTTGGAAATAAAAGGATATTACTATTATCAATTATGTTTGGTGTACCTGTTGAGATTCCGTAATTCCCATTTTTTTCTTGTTTTTGATTTTCACCAATGTTACCATTTTTAAGTGCGGTGGTTTCAAAAGGTTCTATTGGGAATTGCAGTACTACATCACTTCCTCTATATAGTGGGTGGTTTGCAGCATTGGATTGCTGTATGGCATATTCAAAAGCAATGGGTGCGCTTGGTGCGGTACCATTCCAAACCATTTCTACCCCAATTTGTTCCTGCATATTATTGCCTATATTCAGGCTATCAAAGCAAATTGAATCTGGATTGGTGGCCATCAATAAACCCGGTGAAATTACCGAAAATCCAGTTCCGGACATTCCATAAGCTACCCAATTACTCCAAATTAAATTTGTAAAACCAATTCTTAGTGCTCCATAATTTAATAGGTTATCAGTTGAAGATTTAACTTCTGATATATTTCTTATACAAATTCTTGTAGGATGAGAGGTTGGATTGTTAGCAACAACAGTTGCAAATTCTGTTTCATTGGTGCTAGTGCTGCCTCCCCATGTATAATTTTGAGGACCATCTACAAGGTGAGTATTTCTGGTGGCTATGTTGTTATTCTGCCTTGCATATGGTTCTATATCTTGATTGATAGAAGCAGGTTCCCATACCACAGGATCTGCAGTTGAAGTGGTCTCTTGTAACCGACTTAATAAGCACAATACAGGTTCGTTATTGCCACTCATGCTGCCGTTATTTGCTGTATACCATATTGGATTTGGGGCATACCAAGTTTTTGGTGTAATTATGTAAGAATTTAAGCTTGGATTACTACTAATTGCTGGCAAGGTAATTGGAGATGATGCAGTGTTGTAGGGAGTGGAAGAAGTTGCTCCTGAAATTGTGATTTCTGAACCTGCTGGGGCGGAGACTGCGGTAGAGGTTCCTACAGGGGTATAAAATACAGAATTGTTAGTCATATCAAAAAGCCAATGATTGGTCCACAATTCACCTAATCTAGCTCTCGTCCAAAACATTCGTAAGTTCATAGTATTGATTGGAGAAGTTACGCACCCAATATTATCCACTTGCGTAAACATGTAATTAGGATTTATATTACCAGTAGAGTAATCAGGGTCTCTATGAAGAGAAGGCCCAACTATATCTTCTTTGAAAGTTACAGTATTTCCATATCCGCTAGTGTTGAATACATTGTTCCAAACGCTCGGGCTTTTAAAAATATTTTCTGTTGTTTGATCCTTTTCTTGCCCGTTGTCATCTGGGCTCCAAGGAGTGCAGCACAAACTCTTTAAAGTATTGTAATCTTTAATAATCAAATCCCAATTGCCCGTTTTATACATGAAATTTTGTACCGTATTCATCCAAAGTCCACTACCATTATTAGCAATAACTTGTACTTGGTATTTTGTGTTATTAGTAAAGTTTATAACGGTTCCTCCCACACCGCTTGAGCAGAAGGTGGCTAATGAGAAAGTGCCAGAATTTAACTGACTAATTTCTGTTGAATTCATTGCCTTAGTTGCGGTTGCACCTGTTGGGTTGTCATTTAAATCCAATTTAGTGACATTTAATGTATAATTTACTGAAGTACCTATGCACACATATGCTTTGCTAAATAAAGGAACCGTAGAGGTGCATCCTGCAAGCACAATTGCACCATTTTCTTGTTTATCTGCAATTTTAGAAATTAAAGATTGATTAATAATATAAAAACTACTAGAAAGTTCTGATGAACTTAAAGACCAGTAGCAATTAATTGCAAACAATGAAGCATAATCGAATAATTTTCTATCCATAGACCAAGATGGCGTATATGTATGAGGTGCACCGTCGTTTGGCACAGAAAAAGATTGTAAAAGCGGTCCTCGAGCAGATCCACTCCAAGTAGGTTGCAGTACTGCAATATTTGGAGCACCCCCACCAGTAAGTGGACTTTGTAATGTTATCGTTACTGGAAAGTCCACACTGGTATTAGTATTGCAATGCCAAACAATACCATTACCTAGTGTTCCAGATCCATTCGAACTAGGGAAACTTAGCGTAATTGAGGCATAAGCCCCCCCCATTTTAACGATAAAGCTAGCAAAGTAAGCACTCTAAACGTTTTTTTGATTTTTTGTATCATAATGTATTTATTTAAAATAGGTAGCGAATGTAAATTGTAGTTTTAAATTATTGATATTATTTTATTGTTAAACGTTTATGTTTTTGATTTACAATTTTTTAGTTTTTTAAAAAAGAATCTAGTCTTTTTATAGATGGGATTCTTAAATAATTCAGATTGTTTTTTGGCTACAGGCTAACTTTGAAAATTTAATGATAAATGAAAATTAACACTAATTTTGCAATACCCAGAAACTTAGCTCTAGTTCACATTGCCAGATTTGTATATTATTTTGATCGCCAATTTCAGCATTGATGTCTTAATAATCAATTAAGGAATCAATAATGCAAGCAACGCAGTAGTAGCGAAGCTAAAGTAAGAGATATAAGAGCGAAGCCACTTGTGAAGTGTTAAACCTTTTTTTGCAAAGTCGAAATGAAAAAGAATATGGGTGTTATCCCCTTGCTCAACCTCCCCTTGGTCGGATTTGGGAGGCCTTTAAAAAGGAAAACATACCACTTGGTATGTTTTTTTAGCTAAACACAAGTGTAAAAAATGGATGATAGATTTAAATAAGAGTCTTAGCCAACTAAGAGTTGGTAAGCAATAAGTCGCTAAAAAACATCGCCCACATTAAAGAAAAAACCACGAGACCCCTGAATTCCTATGCCATAAGAAATAATAAAATTGACACTTGCTTTTTTATTGGCTTTAATGCGTAAACTAACACCAGTGCCCGGTATAGGTTTGTGAAAGGAATTTTGTGGCCATTTGGAGAACATTTGAACGTTCCCAAATACGGACGATCCCAACAAACCATTCTTGGTTAAATTAAACCTGTATTCAGTTTCAAAATAGAGCATGTTCCTACTTCTAAATCGGCCTTGTATATAAGGTCTGCCAGCGTTGTCGTAAACATCCCACATTGTACTTGGTAAGTCGAAATAGGGTACCTTGCCGTGCAAGGTAATTGTGGCGAAATGCCAAAATGCCAAAATGTTTTTCGACCGTCCAGGCAAAGGATAATATTTTCTGAAATCATAGAATATCGAACGCCAATTAAAGTTACTGCCAATTAGTTTCAGATTGTCTCGGTATTCTACATTGGCGTATACACCGCCTCCTATGGGGTTGTTCGAATTTCTTCTTTTGTCGTACAATATACTTGCAACAAAACCTGATGAAGTAGTAGAGCGTAAATCGCCATATTTTCTATATTCATCTAAGGTTGGATTATTCGAGTTGTAACTGGTTTTTATATTCCAATGATAATCTAATTTATAACCTGCACCTATAAAAAAATCGGGTTCAACTTGCCTATAAAATAGTTGATGAAATTTTGCTAAAGAATAATAGACAAGTTCTTTGGTAGGCTTGTAAGTACTTAAACCCAAAGGGTAAATGTAGGCTGAATAATGGTAATAGCGCCAGTCTGAAACAAGGTTCCACTTATTGGCATTGGTAAATATGTCAGCCTGATAGGTTATTGTTAATTGCTTGTTTACACCATATTCGGGTGAAAGAAATATGCTAGAGATATTGGCATTTTTTTTCTGCTTACTAACATAAAACGAAAAATTTGAAGTAATAACAGCTGTAAATCCTGTCAGAATTGAATAGCCGAAACCGGGTAATACCGAGGTGTATATTTTGCCCCTTTCGTAACCAGCGGTATCTGGTTTTAATGTCTTTTTGGGTTTAAAAATTTCATAATAAACATCCACTATGTCCTTATCATCAATTTGCTCCTTAATAGATTTAGAAGTATCTTTTTGAGCAAATGAAACTGCGAATTGAAAAAAGATAAAAACCAAGAGAGCACTGCGTAAAAATAAACCATATAATTGGGTTGAAATGCTATTATGATTTTTTGAAATCGTCAATTTTAAGGCCAATAAGTGTAACAAATATAATCTCCTTAACGCACTTAATTCCAATCTTTTAATATTATTTTTAAAATCATTCTATTTTCATTTTAAGATTAAGTAGTGTAAATTGAATATGCTAATTATATCATTTATATTTGTATAATGTTTAGTAGTTTATTGGAGACCAAAGAGTCTTTTTTGTTATTGTTATCTACTCCGATTTATGTAGTTTTTATACTTTTAGAAATTGGATTCAGTATCTATAATAACAAACAGCTTTATAAGACAAAGGATACCCTTGTAAATATATACCTTACTTCTTTGAATTTTAGTCTTGATATTTTAGTAAGAGCCATTGGTTTTATAGTACTTGCTTTCTTTTTCCAATACCGGATTTTTGAAATTCATAATGTTTGGGTTTACTGGATAGTCCTTTTAATTGCCGAAGATTTTATGTATTATTGGGAACATAGAACAGATCATTTTGTAAGGGTTTTTTGGGCGGTACATGTTACCCATCATAGTAGCCAACATTTTAATTTAACAACGGGTTTTAGATCTTCGGTATTTCAACCTTTGTATAGATTTATTTACTTTATCCCTTTGGCTTTGATTGGCTTCTCGGCTGCAAATATTATGTTCATGTATGCCGTTACTCAAATTTATGGAATACTGATACATACTAAAACAATTCATAAACTGGGTTTTTTAGAATATTTTATGGCCACCCCATCACATCATCGCGTTCACCATGCAAGTAATCCTAAATACCTCGATAAAAATATGGGCATGGTATTTATATTTTGGGATAAGTTATTTAATACATTTGAGCCTGAAGATGAAACAACAGTTATACAATACGGCCTAACAAAAAATGTAGAAACACCTTACCACCCAATTAAAATTGTAACCCATGAATGGGAGAATTTGATTAAGGATATTAGGAATGAAGAAAGTTGGAAAAATAAGTTGCTTATACTTTTTAAACCTCCCGGCTGGAAACCTTGATTTATTTAATTTCTTTTAAAAGTTAAAGATTTTCCGAACACCGGAAATAAGATATAACCTGTTACAATGATACTATTTTCTTCTTCCATTTTCACTTCATTGGAATAGGTCTTGCCGGTATTCAAGTCGAGTATTTCGCCATTCACCCATTTCTCGTTTTCATAGGTAAGGTTTTTAAGTATAATACTATTTATCCATTTGTCTTCAGGGATTCCACCTTCTTTGGGTCCGTGCTCATTATCATTGTATTTTTTAAACCAAATCAATTTGCCGAAATATTTACCGTTCACTTTAAAACAATTAACAATTAAATCCTTTTCACTACTTATCCAATTGCCTAAAATTCTATCCCCATTTGCCGTTTGTGTAGGTTTTGTGATAGTAGTATTGGATAGTAGAAGAAAACACGAAATCAATAAAAAACAACTATTTTTTTTCATATCTATTTTGTTTTAACAGTTGGTCGGTATTTTTCAAAAGGTATTTTAAGTAAATGTTTAAATTTAGTATCTACTTCAATTTCATTAAATGTATCTACCCCAAAAATAATTTTATTTTTATCAAATTTTGAAAATGTGCCAAAAATTCTATCCCAAATACTTAAGACATCGCCATAATTTTTATTGGTGTAAGGCAGTTCGTGGTGATGGTGAATATGGTGAATATTAGGGGTGATAAAAACAATACCAACAATCTTATTAATTCTTTCTGGGATTCTGAAATTGGCATGTGACAATACATTTGAGATAACTTGTATAGCCTGTCTTACCATTAACATCCAATATTCAGCGCCCGTTAAATATAGAAATAATACTAAAAAGGCCAGTCTAGTAAGAGTTTCAAGTGGATGTTCCCTGAGTGTTGTAGAAACATTAACCACTTTATCACTGTGATGAACGGCATGCATCATCCATAATCTTTTGTATTTATGCATTGCCAAATGATAAATGTATTCTAAAAAATCTAAAACTATAAATACCAATAGACATTGAAAAAAGAGAGAATGAATGTTTTCGAAAATTTTGAAATGAACCAATCCCGAATTCATTTTAAGATTAAAATCTGTAATTTTTAGTATCACTAAACCTAATGCCACCTGAACTGGAATTGCAGTAAGAGAGAATAAACTATTAATAGAAATATGTTTCCATTTTTTGTAGTTAACGGTTATAAATTTAAATTTTTCGATGTACCAGAAAGCCGACAAGCTAAACACTAGAATAAGCAAACGGTGAAAATCTGGCATGTTGGTAAAATATTCTTTGATTGATAACATAACTTATAGAAATAAATGGTGGAGATACTTACCTCCTAATAAAAGTGAGAAAGAAAATCCAATATAAATGGCTCCGAGAGAAATATTAATTCGTCTTAATAATTGATTATTGATATAGGGTTGGATTTTTCGACAAAGGAAGGCAATACCTATCATTAAAAATGCAATAGTAATGAGCGAAGATGTATAGAATAACAAATGTTGAATTTTGTTGTAGACTATTATTTCGGAGTTGACTCCAATCCAAACAAAAATGTTGGAAGGATTTAAAACGTCAAGTATAAAGCCATTAATAAAGAATAAAAAGGGACCGTTATTTGAAAGGAATGAAGATCGATTGCAATCATGGTTTTTCTTAAGAATTGATGTTAAACCAAGCACTAGCAATATAATGGAAACACCAATTTGAATAGCGGAATAATTATTAAGTATGAATAAATTAATGCGCTCGACAAAGAAATAAGTTAGATTAATTAAAACGGTATCGGCCAATATGACTCCAAATGCAATTGCCAAGGCAAATTTTATCCCTTTGTTAACACCAGCTTGTATTAGAAAAAAAAATACAGGTCCAACAGCCAAGCAGAAGGGAATACCAAAAAGAACTCCATAAACAAATGATTGTAAGTACATAATAAATTTATTTGGTCATCTGAATATCAGCAAAATTGATTTTGAATTTTGAATTAATTCTGAATTTTTATAAAAATGGTTAAATAAATTTCGGTAATTTTATTAATCTAAATTTATTATTATTTCATTAATAGCATTTTAATAAACAGAAACTTAATTGTAAAATTGGCATTAATTTAATGATGCTAGTTTCGTTGTGAATTCATAAAGATTCTACCCCCAAATGTACTGACTAAAATAATTGCCATATATGGGATTTTCAAGCAATGGAAGGATAATCTTGCTTAAAAACTTGAGATTCATTATTTCAAAAAAAAAGTCCTGCAACCATTAGCTGCAGGACTTTTTAAAATCGTTTTATTTGAAATTTATTTCAAAGCTTTAGCTTCTGCTAATAGCTTCTCACCAATTTTTACATAATCGTCATTTTTACCTTCTTTGGCAGCAGCAATTACTTTTTCGGCAGTGGCAATTGCATTGGTTTTATCGTTTAATTTAATGTCTATTTTAGTAATCAATGCCATTACCCAATAAGCTTTTGGATTTTGTTCTAAAGCTTTATTAGCCCAACCCAGAGCCACTTTAAGGTCTTTGCCATTTTCGTAGTAATAGGTAGCAGCACTAAAATAAGGACGGTTATCTGTATTAACAGTTGCATCAATGGTTTTCATAATTGCAGAATCAATGTCGGCCACTAAATTCATAGCTACACGGGTGTTTTCCCATGAGAATTCTAAACTAGAAGTAGTAGGGGTAATATTGGCAATATTGATGGTAAATGTTTCTACTTTTTCTGTTATCGCTGTTGATTTTACAATAACGCGCAATACTTCATTTTCTGTTTTATATTCAGAAACATTGCCACCCAATTTCAAATCTTTGTATAACATGATTTCCCATTTATCTTTATTTGGAACACTATAGATGGCATAAGTGCCAGCGGCAATTTTAACGCCTTCAACTTTTACATCTTCACCAAAAGTAACTTTAGTAGAACCATTAGCACCGGTTCTCCAAATTTTACCATAAGGCACTACATCGCCAAATACAAGACGGCCTTTGGCACTCGGACGAGAATATTCCAAGCCAATGTCTGATAAAGCAAATGCTTGTTTCAATGTTTGTAATGGACTAGGAGCAGGGGTTTTAAGCGTTTGCGCTTGAGTAGTAAAAATGCTGATGGCTATAAAGGCCAATGCAAGGGTCAGTTTGTTTATTTGTTGTAACATATTTTTTTAAATTTATGAGAATGCGAAGGTAATTTTTTAAGTGGAATATTTTTTAAGGAGATTTGAGTGTATAAGGATTTTAGATAAAGATATAAAGGGAGACAATGGGCCGGAGGCAGCCCTTCGACAGGCTCAGGGTGACCTTCGACAGGCAGGGTGACAGAACAGTGGAAGTAGGCAGTCAACAGTAGGAAGTTTGTCAATGCCTAAATATGGTTTACCGTTTGATCTGCGTTCTTAATTTTCATCTCATCTGCGAATCAGTGACTTTCTTCTTCTCCAAAATAAAACTGAATTATTTTTGAATTCCCAATAAATGAAATGAAATTGCAACTTTTTAAATTAAATATCATTTTAAGCAATGCAAGTAGACAAAAATAAAGTGGTGTCTCTCACCTACACTTTAACCCTTCAGAATGGCGAAGTAGCTGATAAAGCAACTCATGAATCACCATTTGTTTTTATTCATGGCATCGGTCAAACCTTGCCCCATTTCGATGCTAATCTTGCTGGGTTAAAAGCGGGTGATGCCTTTAATTTTGATATCGAGGCAGAACATGCTTACGGTTTGTCCAATGAAGATTACAAAGCCAATGTACCACGCGAAGTTTTCTCTGGTCCTGATGTGCCTGCAGATATTTTAAAAGTTGGCAATATGGTGCCCATGCAAGATAATCACGGCAATCCTATGAATGGCGTTATAATTGGTTTTAATGATACCGAAGTGCAATTGGATTTTAACCATCCTTTGGCCGATCAGAAATTAAATTTTCAAGGTGAAATTATTGCTGTTCGCGAAGCCAGTGCCGAAGAACAAGACCACGGTCATGTGCATGGCGAAGGCGGTCACCACCATTAGTAAGTTCAGGATTTACTGCCTTTTTCGGTTGCCAACCTAACCACACTGACAAACCATGATAGGGGTAATAACTTCCGAATGACAATCAAAAAGGGTCCTAATCCGCCAACAGGATAACGCAAACGGTAACTGTTGTCATTGGCTGCTTTCCATACTTTTTTGGCCACTACAATCGGTCCTGGTGCTTGCTTATAACTTTCTAACATGTTGTGATGGACTTTAATGGCATAGTTGTCATAAGATGCAGTAGATACAAAATCGATGGCATTTTCAAAGTCGGTTTTTATAGCACCTGGTTCTATATTTTTAATTTTAATGTTGTGTGAACGCAATTCAAATTGCAAGCTTTCCATAAAACCTTCTAAAGCCCACTTGGTACTGTGGTAAACGCTGTATAGAGGAAAGGTAATAATACCGCCCATAGAGGTGGTATTAATAATAGTGCCTACTTTTTTCTCTCTAAAATAGGGTAGTATAGCGCGTGTTACATTCATTACTCCAAATACATTGGTATCGAATTGTCTTCTTATTTGGGCATCGCTCATGGCTTCAAAGGCGCCAACCAAACCATAGCCAGCATTATTAAACATCACATCAATGCCACCAAAATGCTCAATGCTTTGTTCAATGGCTGTTGCAATGCTCTCTGTTTGCATAACATCTACCGATAAAAGTTTTACATTGGGATACTTTAATAAGTCGGTACCCTTACTCGTAGTGCGCATAGTAGCTGCCACATTCCAGCCTTTCTCGGCAAAATAAATGGCGGTGGCCTTGCCTATGCCTGTAGAGGCACCCGTGATAAATATTGTTTTGTTCATTTTTTGTATATTTGATATTAGATTTGCAAAAGTAATTCTTAATTTTGTAACCTTAAAGTATGAAGTATACTTCATACTTTAAATTATTTTTTAAATATCAGATTATGAAGCTAATAAATCAACTCTCTAAAGAAACTGGTTTGCCAATAGCTACCATTCGTTTTTACGAAAAATCGGGCTTGTTTAAAGGGCAGAAAAAGAAAGGCAACACCACCAATAATTATACTTATTACGACGATGAGGTGTCGGAAAAGCTCGATTTGATAAGGGATGCGAAGTCTGTTGGGTTTACACTATCCGAAATCAAAGAGTTGATAGATGCTTGGTACAGCAAGCGTATTTCCAAGGCTCGTAAATTGGAAATACTCGAGGCTAAGTTAGGTCAAATAAGGGATAAAATTAAAGAGTTGAATGGCGTAAAAAAGCAGATTCATTATTTGAAAAGTGAGGTCGAAAAATTCGATTGCTAATCTTTAAGGATTCATTCTATTGAATACATTTTGCAAATCATCAGCACTTGCTTTGGCCATCATGGCACTCATTCCAAAGGTTAACTTATTGTCACCGTTTTTTAATTGTTGAAATATACTGTCTATGAATTCTGAAACTGGAGGGTAAGCATCATGCAACCCTTTGCCGCCTAAATCAGTGTTCAGTGCAGGTGGTATCATTTCTATAACTTCTATATTTCTTGCAGCCAATGTCTTTTGTATGGAAGTGGTGAATGATCGCATGAAAGATTTTGTTGCCGAGTAAACGGGTACTTTTACCAAGGGTACATAAGATAAGCCAGAAGAGACATTGATGATAGTAGTAAGCGAATTTAGTTTTAAAAATAAGAAAATTAAATGCAGGGGTGCCTCTATATTGATGGCAATCTCTTGCTTGGCATTTTCATAAAAATGATCATCTGCTACATCCACCCATTTTTGGACGCCAGCATTGTTTATCAATACGTTTAAGTCATTGTGCTCTGCTCTCACCCATTCGTATAATGCCATTCTTCCACTTTCTAATTCAAGGTCGCATGTAAAGGTGATAACGGCTGGATATTGAGCTTTGACTTCTGCTAATACATCGGCTCTTCGCCCACAGATTATTACAGTGTTGCCCTCGTTTAAAAAGCGTTCGCTAAGGCCTAGGCCAATACCAGAACCACCGCCTGTAATTAGGATTTTATTGTTGTTGAGTTGCATATAAATTTATTTGAAAATACATAACAATAACAATGACTTGTAGCACATTGTTTAGTAAGCCGCAGCAATTAATAATGCTTTTGTTTTAAAACAAAGTTTTCTGCCCATCCAACTCATCAGCAATCACCTTCGCTTCATCAGAAGATACAGGTTCTTCTTTAACAGGTTCTTCGGTTACCCATGTGCCAATTTTATCGCTCAATAGTTTTGCGGATTTAAAGGTATCATAAGTAATTTTATTGCCCAGTGCTTTCCAACCTTTTACTTCAATAAAGTCGGCCAATTTTATGTTCTCGGTTTTCTTTTCACCTTTGGCATTCACCGATTTTATTTCCACTTCGGGATTCTCGTGTGTACTTGCCAATATCAATTTGCTGCTAGGGCGTTCATTAATAAATAAGAATTTTTTGCCTGTTGTAGTCGTCTCTATCAAAAAACGCTTGGCGTAATAATTTCTTGAACTTACATCATAATGTATACAATTAATAGGCTGCTTCTCATGAAACTTTTGAATGATGTGCAAGTCGTGTTGCTCGTATCTATTGGTGAGTTCATTATCGGTCAATTCATAGCTACCATCATTCAATATCAAGAGGATTTTATCTTCACTGGTAAAATTACCTAAAAACTGTCCGCGCCCATCTACATTCAATCTGCCAATGTCTGCATCGAACCATATATCCCTGCCTTTAAAGGTTGATTTGCCTTTTTCCTTTAATTCTATTTTGCGAATTGGATGCTTAGTCAGTGTATTGCCTTTAGAAGTTCTGCCTTTAATTTCAAGATTGGTAAAGTCGTACTCCAAATATTTTACTTTAGCACTGGCCATATTGCTTAAATGAATGGCAATTTTCTCAGCCTCGCTATTGTTGTTGGCCGAGAAATAAATCATTTTACTGCCAGGGGTTTCCAAGGTTACATTGTATTCTTTGTCGCGTATGACGCCTAATACATTAAATCGTTTAACATAGCTCACCCCTGTTTTGCCGTCATAATAGGCTACGTTGTATACCTTGCGCTCATCGTTCTTGCGATAAACATCTACATACAACAAATCTTTACCCATGAATTGTTTTTCCGAAACCTTACTCACCACATAAGTGCCATTTTTTCTGAAAGCAATTACATCGTCTATGTCCGAACAATCGCAGATATAGGTGTCCTTTTTCAATCCATAGCCTACAAAACCTTCCATATAATTGGCGTATAATTTTTCGTTGGCCACTGCTACCACATTGGTCTCAATTTTATCAAACATACGGATTTCGGTTTTACGCTCTTTGCCTTTGCCGTATTTTTTAATCAAATTTTTAAAATAATCTATAGCAAATTCTGTCAGATTATTTAAGTGGTTATTGACTTCTTCAATTTGATTTTCCAATCCTTTGATGTATTCATCTGCTTTAAAGGCATCAAATTTGGAAATTCGTTTTATCTTTATTTCTGGCAAGCGAGCCACGTCTTCCATTGTCACCACGCGCTTTAATAATTTTTTATAAGGTTTTAATTTTTTATCAATGGTTTCTAAAATCTCATCCCATGTTTCACAATCTTCAATGTTTTGATAGATTTTTTTCTCAATAAATATTTTTTCTAAAGAGCTAAAATGCCATTTGTCTTCCAAATGCTTTAGTTCATTTTGCAGCTCTGTTTTGAGCAATAGCAAGGTATTGTCTGTAGATGTTTTTAACATCTCATTGACCCCTAAAAACAAAGGTTTATCTTCCACAATTACGCAAGAGTTAGGTGATATACTAACTTCGCAATCTGTAAATGCATACAAGGCATCAATGGTCATATCGGTACTAACGCCAGGAGCAAGTTGTACTTCCACTTCTACATCACGGGCTGTATTGTCAATAACCTTCTTTATTTTTATTTTGCCATTTTCGTTGGCTTTTAAAATACTATCAATTAAACTCTCGGTAGTGGTGCCAAAAGGAATTTCTTTAATCAATACTTTTTTGCCATCGGCCGATTCTATTTTGGCTCTGCATCTTATTTTACCGCCTCTTCTGCCTTCGTTGTAGTTGGAAAAATCTGCCATACCACCCGTTGCAAAATCGGGAAGAATATTGGTGCGCTTACCTTTTAAAATATCAATGCTTGCCTCGCACAATTCTATGAAATTATGGGGCATTATTTTGGTTGCTAAACCTACCGCAATACCCTCAACACCTTGTGCCAATACCAATGGAAATTTGACAGGAAGGGTTACCGGTTCGCGCTTACGACCATCATAACTAATTTGCCATACAGTAGTCTCTTCGTTGAATGTTACTTCTAATGCAAATTTTGAAAGTCGAGCCTCAATATAACGGGGAGCTGCTGCACTGTCGCCGGTTCTCATATCACCCCAGTTACCTTGGGTTTCTATCATTAAATCTTTCTGACCTAAATTGACAATAGCTTCGCCAATGGCTGCATCTCCATGAGGATGGTATTGCATTGCAGAACCTATGATATTGGCTACCTTATTAAAACGACCATCGTCCATCTCTTTCATCACATGCAGAATTCTCCGCTGCACGGGTTTTAATCCATCGTATAAATTGGGAACGGCTCTTTCCAAAATAACATAACTGGCATATTCCAAAAACCAGTTTTCATACAAACCCGAAACAGGCAATATCTCCTTGCCATCTCTATGACCGTGATGCACAATGCCATCATCGCCACGGTTCTCGTTTTTTAAGTCGTCTGTATTTGGATCTTTGATTTCGTCAGCCATTATGCCCGGATATTTACCACGAAAGTAAGGTTATGGAGATTATATTTTTCCAAAAGTTATAAACTCTTAATTGTGAACACTTGGTGCAGTGTAAGGTCTAACAATATACTGCTTGGCTCTTAGCCACTCAATGGCTGGCATGCCAGGTTGCTCTATTAAAAATTGATGATGATTTATGGGGATACAGGTAGAATCAATTCGCGATACCTTATAATCATCCCAAAAATAAATTAAAAAGCGCTCGCGCACAATTTCATTTTCTTTATCCATACGCCAGGTTCTACGTTCATATTCAGGTCCCATTGTTTCAAAAGAATCATTTTGCCAAATACAAGGACAACCATAGTTAATTTATCATCACGGTCGCATGCTATGGCCAAATAAACGCTATGCTTTCGCATGTTTTGTTGCAAGCTACTGCATTTTTTCTTTAATTCACTTACCTTTATTATTTGGATATGGGCATCAATGGAGAATTGTTTTTTTAAATGCGAAGGCAACGTTACAACTTTATAAACAGTGTAACCACACGCAATAAAAAGTATGGACATCCAAAATAACACCGGTAAATGCTTGTGCATTAAATAAATCCCATTCAATCGGGTTAATAATAATGCCAAGACAATGGGAATAGTCAAATAAAAACGCGAATAAGGAAATAAGAAAGACACAGTGCCATCGCCACATTTAGAAAGCGGTAATGAAACCAGTATTAGTAAAAATAGAAGGCTCGTAAAAACAACATATGATTTTTGTTTTATTCGCACGAAATAAAAAATAGCAACGAGCCAAATTAGGAGTAATAAACTTGCAAAATGCCAAATAAATGGGGTAAGTCCTACCCAATGCGCATCCAATGCGAACAATCTTTTAATGTCGCTTATGTCATATCTCATTGGCTCTTTAAAATGCAGATTGAAATTGGGATTTACCACATAAAATAAGTTCATTTGATAATTAATAACGAAGCTTATAATTAAGCCTAAAAATAAAACAAGTACTTGGCGCGATCGAATTGAATGCTTATTCTCATCCCATAAAATAAAAAGAATACAAATACTTAGGAACAATGAATTGGGATTGATGAAAAATCCCATACCCAGCAAAAAACCAATTAATCCTAGTTTCCATGGTTGAATGTTTTTTAAAAGTAGCAAAGCCAAGGAGGCTGTGAAAATTCCTTGCACAAATCCACGAGAAATGCTAACGATTAAATCGTATTGAATGGACATGCAATTCAGTACAAATACCATTACAACGGCCGAAATGAATTGTTGCCTTTTATAACATTGTGTGGCAATAATCATAAATGGGGTATAGGTAAATAGTACGGTTACTAAAGGCAAGGCAATATTGGCCGGCATGCCTAGCCAGTATGGCAGCAAAGCACCATAAACTTCAAGTGGAAAATTGTAATCCTGACCGTAAAAAAAAGGTTCATGAAAAATACCTTTGCTATAATCTTGAAGCATGTTCCAATATACCAACTGATCGATATCAACATATTGGAAATTAAAATTAAAAAGATAGTAAATTTTTTGAAAAATTAATAAGCCAACTAGACTCCAAAAAATGTATTTAACCCCTTTAGGTTCCATGTTAATGAAAAAATCTAGGCGGCTTCTTCTTCCTCTTCAAGCTCCACTATTTTTTCTTCTGTGGTAATATCCTTCTCGATATAAAGATTGTCGATAATAAATTCCTGCCTTTCAGGGGTGTTCTTACCCATGTAATATTTCAATATTTTTTCTATACTGGTTTCTTTATTCAGTATAATGGGTTCTAGGCGCATGTTCTCACCAATAAAGGCTTCAAACTCACCCGGTGAAATTTCACCCAAACCTTTAAAACGGGTAATCTCTGGCTTATGACCTAATTTTGCAATGGCACGTTGACGCTCTTCATCGCTATAACAATAGATGGTTTCTTTCTTGTTGCGAACGCGGAAAAGTGGCGTTTGCAAAATATACACGTGGCCGTTTCTTACCAAATCGGGAAAAAATTGCAAGAAGAATGTAAGCAATAATAAGCGAATATGCATGCCATCTACATCGGCATCGGTAGCCACTACTACTTTATTAAAACGCAAATTATCCAATCCTTCCTCTATGTCTAAAGCATGCTGCAATAAATTAAATTCTTCGTTTTCGTAAACCACTTTTTTTTTCAAACCATAGCAATTCAATGGTTTTCCTCTAAGGCTGAATACCGCTTGCAGCTCAACATTCCTACTCTTGGTTATGCTTCCACTAGCACTGTCACCCTCGGTAATAAAAATAGTGGTATCAAATTTCTCATCTCTGGTATCAGTTAAATGTATGCGACAATCTCTTAATTTTTTATTGTGAAGATTGGCTTTCTTAGCGCGTTGTTGTGCCAATTTTCTAACACCTGCCATGTCTTTTCGTTCACGTTCATTCTGCAATATTTTCTTTAATAAAGCATCTGCAGTGGTAGGGTTTTTGTGCAGGTAATTATCAAGAACCTTCATGAGGTTTTCGCTTACAAATGAGCGCATGCCTTGACCACCAGGTGCAATTTCGGTACTGCCTAACTTGGTTTTAGTTTGCGATTCAAATACAGGTTCCTGAACCCTCACAGCAATAGCTGCGGTGATGGAGGTTCTAACATCAGAAGCATCAAAATCTTTTTTATAAAATTCTCTTAATGTTTTCACAACCGCTTCTTTAAACGCCCCAAGGTGAGTGCCACCTTGTGTGGTGTATTGCCCGTTTACAAAAGAGTAATATTCTTCACCGTATTGTTGACCATGGGTGAGGGCAACTTCAAAATCCTCTTCGCGAAAATGCATGATAGGATAGAGGATATTCTCTACATCTGCCTTGTGTTCTAATAAATCTTTTAAACCGTTTTTTGATAAATAATTTTGGCCATTGAAATTGATGGTTAATCCTGAATTTAAGAATGCGTAATTCCAAACTTGCTCTGTTAAAAACTCAGGAATATACCGATAGTTTTTAAAGATGGTATTATCGGGTTCAAAAATCATAAGGGTTCCATCTTTGTCGGTGCTGGTTGTTTCTTTATGGTCTTTGGTAATTTCACCTTTACTGAATTCTACTTTTTTGGTTTTGCCATCTCTAAAAGATTGCACACAGAAATAAGAGGAGAGGGCGTTCACCGCTTTTGTACCGACTCCATTCAAACCAACAGATTTTTGAAAAGCCCCAGAATCGTATTTGCCACCAGTATTAATTTTACTAACACAATCTATCACTTTACCCAATGGAATACCACGACCATAATCTCTAACAATTACTTTATTGTCGGAAATAGTAATATCAATGCGTTTGCCATGTCCCATCATGTGCTCATCGATACTATTGTCCACAATTTCCTTTACAAGTACATAAATGCCATCATCTGCTGAGGCTCCGTCTCCAAGTTTTCCAATGTACATGCCGGGACGCATGCGTATGTGTTCTTTCCAGTCTAACGACCGAATACTATCATCTGTATAACTAGTGTCTTGTAATGCCATAAACTCAAAAGGCGAAAATAGCGTCAAAATACTATCTGTTATTTACAGACTTGCTTAATTTATGAACATTTGCTTAAGTGCTGATTTACATTTATTTTTGTAAAAATTTACACGAAATGAATAAAATAAAATTAATCTTCAGTTTATCAGTTATCCTCCTGATAGCCTCTTGTAAGAAAGAAACCACAATAAAAGAGGAATACAATCCACCACAACCAAAATTATACGGTACTTGGCAAGTTGTAAATACGAATCCTAGCGTTACCACCACTACATATTATGTTTTCCCTAACGATGGAAAAAACTACGCTTATTTGCTAACTTTAGAGAAAGATGGCTTCAAAAGTAGACAAGCTTATGCCTACAAAGCAACAGAGAATCAGGTGAATTTTTACTACTATCTATATAATTATACCGTATCTAATGATACTTTAACTTTATACAATACCCCAAGCAATTATTCAACATTTACCAAAGTAACCAATCCTAGTTTCACACCAGATAATTGGATGGGCAGTTTCACTTATGCAAAAACTTTGACACCACCTCGCGCAATGAATTCTTCTTATTTAAAACCTTTCGGAATTGATGGGGATAATATTTATCCAACTGGTTATAATGGCTCTGCTTACTACGTATACAAATACAATACTGTTTCACAACAATACACTGATAGTGGTTCGATTGCAATAAATGCGTCGACATATTTCAAATCTCCGTTGATCTATTATGGGTTTAACAATAACAATTTTTTATGGAAAACAACGGGTTTAACTGGGGGTTCCACAATTTCCACTAATCAACTTAACTACACAAACACTATTTCCGCCAATCCGAATTCTGGAGTTATATATGCCTTCGTGAGCAATGGAAGCATGTATTCTGGTACTGAGGGATCTACCTTTAATCAATTGTTCGACTTCAATTCAACCGGTATTTACAATGTACTTTACTACAAAAATGATGAATTTCTTGCATTAAGAAACGATTGTATCGTGAGAGTTAAAATTTCTCCAAGCTATCAGGTGCTTTCTGTTTATCAAGGAAAAGCAAATTTCTCCCCATACGTATTATCCACCAATGGAGTTGATGTTTGGCTTTACGGTTATGATAACCTTACTAGTGATTACAAATTAATTAAAGTTAACCTGAATTAATCTACAATAAGATATTAAAAAAGCTCCGGCCAATGGTCGGAGTTTTTTTTATATACCAAAATTTAGTGGGCTAAAGATACACGAAACTAAATGCGAAAAAATTTAGTTAATCCGGTCTTTAATCAATTCAAATAATTGTATAAATTGTGCTTTGGAACCGTCATTGGTGCAAGCTTCTTCAAGCTTCTTTAGCGCTAGCGTTTCATATTTTGTTTTTAGTTGCAATAAATAAATATCGCTTCCTGCAAGTTTGTAAAGATTTTTTACAGCCTCTATTTTCACCTTATTGTCATGCACCTTTTGTGTGAACCAATTTTGAAGAATGTTTTTATTTTCGGTATCCAAGTGCTGTTGTGCATGTAAGTACAAAATGGTCTTTTTATTTTCTAAAATATCGCCACCTACCTGCTTGCCAAGGGCTGCGGTGGTGCCAAAGGTATCCAAATAATCATCTTGCAATTGAAAGGCCATACCCAAATTTAATCCGTATTCATAAAAAGCCTTTGAAATGGTGTCATCTGAATTGTTGGCCAATGCTCCAATTTGCAAAGCTGCTGCGGGCAAAACAGCTGTTTTATAGGTAATCATTTGCAGGTAATCCGATTCATTAACCACTTTTTGAAGGGGTAAATCCATGTCCATTTGCTGTCCTTCACAAACCTGAGTGGCTGTATCTGTAAATATTTTCAAGATTTGCTCTTTGTTAGGTACCTGAGTGTCCAGTATCAAAGCATAGCATTTGGTTAATAAATTATCGCCAGCCAAAATTGCGGTAGCGTTATTCCATTTCTCGTGTACCGTCTGCTTCCCTCTTCTTAAGGTAGCATGATCCATGATATCATCGTGCACCAGACTAAAGTTATGAAATGTTTCAATAGCCAAAGCAAGCTTAAAGGCATCTTCATTTATTTTCCCATTGATACTTTCAAATGCCATCAACAATAATTGAGGACGCATGCGTTTACCTCCCAATTGCATGATATAATTCATAGGAGCGTAAAGGGTTTGCGGCATACCTTCAAAGGTATTTTGCCTTAGGTAAAACTCAAAACTATCGTCTTCTTTTGGTTGCTCTGTCATTTTTTTGATGTCGTGTTGGCCTTTCGTTGGAAACTAATTTTAAATCAATGGTGCGACTGATTTTGTTCGAAGCCGCCACAATTACTTGTACAACATCTCCCATTTTAAATTGTTTGAAAAACCTAGAACCCATTATTACCATTAAATGGGCATCATAAGTGTAATGGTCGTCGCTGATAGTATTTAAACGAATAAGGCCTTCGCATTTGTATTCTTTTATTTCAACAAACATACCCCAATCGGTTAAACCACTGATAACACCTTCGAACTGCTGACCAATTTTAGATTCCATCCACTCAGCTTGTTTATATTTAATAGAGGCGCGTTCCGCATCACTAGCCTGTTGCTCCATTTTAGAACTTTGTTTGCAGGCAGCATCCAACTGACTCATATTCCAATTGCATATTTGCTCCATGGTTTGATTATGCAAATAACCATACAATAATCGGTGCGCAATCACATCTGGGTATCTTCTGATGGGCGAAGTAAAATGAGAATAATATAAAAAGTCTAACCCAAAATGACTAGGTTTATTAGGGGTATATACAGCCTTGGCCATACTGCGTATACACATGGTTCTAACCACATCCTGCTCGGGTTTGCCTTCTACAGCAGCTGAAATTTCATTCATGGATTTTCGCAATGATTTCTCATTGTCAATGTTCAAGGTGTATCCAAATTTGGCAACAAATCTTTTTAAATCTTGCAACTTGGTGTCGGAGGGTTCATCGTGCGTTCTAAAAATAAAGGGTTTTTTTGGCTTCATTTTTTCAACAAACTCAGCCACAGATTTATTCGCCAAAAGCATCAGTTCCTCAATCAGTTTATTGGTATCTTGCCTTAATTTTAACTGCATGGTTACCGGTTTGAAATTTTCATCCAACACAAACTTAAATTCGTTGGACTCAAAATTAATGGCACCATTCTCGAATCTGCGTTTGGCAAGAAATTTAGCAAAAGTGTTTAAATGCAGTAATTCTTTGTAATGCATGCCTTCGCCATCATCTAATATTTTTTGAGCTTCTTCGTAACTGAATCTTTTATCTGAATAGATAATGGTTTTTGCAAAACGGATTTTATCAATGGCGAAGCTAGGTGTAATTTCAAATATTGCCGAAAAGGTCAAACGGTCTTGATGCGGCACCAATGAACAAATAACATCCGATAATTTAAACGGTAACATTGGCACTACCCTGTCTACTAAATACACCGAGGTGGCGCGCTTTAAGGCTTCTTGGTCGAGTATGGTGCCTGGTTTTACATAATGACTAACATCTGCAATGTGAACACCTACTTCAAAGTTGCCATTGGTAAGGGTTTGGTAGGAGATAGCATCGTCAAAATCTTTGGCAGTTTCTGGATCTATGGTAAAAGTAAGTACCTTTCTAAAGTCTTCTCGTCCTTCTATATCTTTGGCTGTAATAGTTTCTGAAATACCGTCCGAAAATTTCTGAACTTCGGCATCGAAAGCCTCAGGCAAGCCAAACTCGGTTAAGATGGAGTGCATTTCGGTTTTATGTTCGCCTGGTTTGCCAAGCAACTCACTCACACTTGCTTTCGGTAATTTGCTCTCGTTGCGCCACTCCAGGATATTAAAAGCCACCTTGTAACCGGGCTTAAAAAAATCCAATGGACGGGTCATGAATGGCATCTGAAAGCGCACATTGTCTGGTTCTATATACCATTGATTATTTTTATGAACCAAAATGCCAGTATATGTTTTGTCGGAATGCTTAAGTAGCTTTAGCACATTGGCTTTGGGGTTTTTGTTGCCCTGCTTTACAATTTCCACTTCAACGTAATCGAAAGGCAATAATTTAATGGAAGAGAATTCTACCTGATAGTCTTCTTCCTTGTCTTCAACTCTTAAAAATACCCTGCCACTTTTTGAAATATCGATGGTACCCTGTAATACTTTAGGGGCCATGAGTTTATAAAATTTATAGGAATCTCTTTTTTCTATACTGCCATTTTCAGCCAATTTATAAAGAATTGGCAATAAACTTTCCGCATTTAAAGGCTGGTTTTCTTCGTTTAATTTAGAAAAAATCTGTTTGTGGTTAAGGATTTTCCCTTTGTTGTCCGTTAGAATTTGAATGATGTTGTTTTCCGTCAGTTCCGTAATTATTTTTTTACGACTCATTTAATTTTTTTACAAAGATACATAAATAGAGATATTGCTTGAACAAGCTTTAGAAATTGAAATAACTCAGAGAAAGAGCCATTTTGAGTAAAGAATCAAGGGACAATCAACTTTATGATTGTTAAGTAAACAGTATAATGGCAAAATTGTTTTGAGAAAAACAAAACCCTTATAGTGCAGCATGAAATTGCACCATAACTATTTGAAAAAATACTGACTTAAGTCTGCGACTAGTGAATTTCAAGTGAACTAGAACGCGATTCTTCGTTTAAAATATTAACGATGGATGGCGTTGGATCTAATTTAATATTATCCAAATCATTCATGGTCTTTAAAGTCTCCTGATAAAAAGTGAGGAGTTCTTTATCTTCAGCTACAGCTTTTATAAGAGCAGGTACCT
This sequence comes from Bacteroidota bacterium, assembly GCA_025354385.1. Lineage (GTDB taxonomy): Bacteria > Bacteroidota > Bacteroidia > NS11-12g > UBA955 > JABMMZ01. Next base: position 117,871 of record JANXMZ010000043.1, on the reverse strand, counting down.
TTTCCGATTCAAGTTCATTATAAATGTAGAGAAGAATGTCATTTTGCGTAAAATTTTGTTGCATAGGTTTTATTGAATGGTTACGGTTATAACGCAATTGAAAATGGAATATTGTGTAATATCTTAAAAATATCTTTTATTTTTTTTTCAATTACATGTCACGTTTTTTTGATAAGTTGCGTCTATCCTATAAAACAAAGTCTCCAGTTGATTGAAAAAGAACTTATAAGGGCGTGTATCAAGGGCGACACCAATGCACAACGCATGCTTTATGATCAATTCGGTCCAAATTTAATGGGCTTGTGCATGCGTTATACGGGCTTGAGAGAGGATGCAGAGGAAGTATTTCATGACAGTTTAATGAAAGTGTTTCATAATTTGCCCGGTTTTCAGGGTAACAGCAGTCTTAAAACCTGGATAAACCGAATTGGAGTGAATACTGCACTTGATTTTTTAAGAAAACAAAAAAATGCCTTGTTGGTGGAGCATATCTCCGACCAAGTTTATGAATTAAAGGATAGCGAAATAGAAAAGGAAGTGAGCATAGAGGCAGAAGTGGCCATGCATTTGATGCATAAAATGCCATTGAACCAGCAAATCATTATCAATTTATTTGTGATTGATGAGTTGAGCCATAAGGAAATTGCCACTCAGTTAAACATTAGTGAGGAAGCATCGCGATCGCAATACAGCAGAGCAAAAAGAGCTTTAACGGACCTATTAAAAACTAAATTAAACAAGAATGAACAAAGACAGTAATCTTCGAAAGTCGCTTAAAAAGGCCTTCGAAGAACATAACGAGCCTTTGCGCGAAGCCCAATGGGATAGGCTGAGCGCGGCTTTAGACAAAGAAAAGCCGGAACGGAGGCGCTTTCTTCCATGGTTTTTTAGTTCCCTTGGGGTCATTTTAATCGCCCTTGTTTTTGGCTATTGGTTTGGAAAAAATAACACCGCGTTAGTTAAAGAAAATTTAGGTTCTTCAAAAATGTCAGTAAATTCCCAAACTGACATCGCTGATACCACAGCCAAACCGTCTTTAAACGCCCCAATTCAAAATCCTGTTCAAGATTCAATATTAAAAAATACGGTTGTGTCAAAAAATGGCAACCAAACTTTAGCGCAAGCCAATAAGGGGCCAAAACCATTGGCTAATAAAAGGCCTAATTCCTTATCCAATGGCAATACCACTTCTTATGAATTGGGTAATGGCCCAATCCCAATTGTTATAATAAAGTATGATGTTCCTGAATCTGTCAATAATAAAAATCAACCTTTACCTATCATTACATTCAATGATAATGGAACAGACAATGAACAGAAGAATGCTGAACATCAAGGTAAATCGAAAGATACCAATACACAACAACAAAGTGAAATTAAAACTTCTAAAACTGCTTCTAACAAAATGGCAAAAAACTCCAATGATAGCAGCGTATATATTAAGACAGGGCAAGACCTCTCTGTAAATTCTGGTGTAGGTAATAATTCAGTGGCGGTTACTAATAAGGATTCATTAAATAAAAATTCGAAAGGTAAAAACAATGACAATGAAGTAACACAACGCAAAAAATTTGCCATCGGATTTTCTTCAGGTATTTCGCCAGTTAATGTTAAAGTGGCAGGTATAGAAAATAGTAATAAAGTGCACAAAGATGCACGTACTTTGTTTGACCAAGCCAATTCCAATTCAGGTTCTTTTTATGCCAATCTTAATTTTGACTGGTATCTACTAAAAAATTTTAGTTTAAGTTTTAACACTGGCATTCAATTCAGACAAATACAGCAGCAAGTAAACATTGATTATAAATTCAATGAAATTCCCTTTACTGGAGTAGATAATTCCATTACAGGGTATCTTCATGTGGATGACTCGGCAAATCCCGTCATCTATCACATACATGGTCTCAATACTTTGAATTATGTGAATATACCGCTTAAATTTGGGTATACCATTCCTATTAACAAGAAAAGTGAAATAATTTTGACATCAGGGCTCAATTTATCCATCATGACTAAAGCCAAAGGAGAGGGATTTTCTTTTAAAGATGCAGAATTCAGACCTTTAAGTACGTTTTATGAAAATAAAATTAATGCGGGACTAATTGGTGGGTTGCAATATGGTCGTCTAATTCGTGGCCCCTGGTGGTTTGGGCTAGAAGCACAATGGCAACAAAATCGATACAACTATAATGCCGGTTATGGCGTCATTAAGAGTAAAATAAATATTGCCAATTACAATATTTGCCTGCGGTATAAATTTTAAGATAAAAACATGAATCGAAACATACAAAAGAAACATTTTCTGAAGCTAACACCTACAGAGGTTTTTACTTTTTTTAGCTATCGTTTAAATGCTCAAAATTTCTTAAACGGATTGGGTGGTAATTTTAGTGACAAATACGATTGCTCTGGGACAGATTCTCTCGGTAATTTGTATGTTGCAAAAGGACTAAATGGAAGTGATACTGTGTTTTTTCGAAAATGGAATTCCTCTGCAAATTCACGGAGCGTTGGTAACTATTTAAAAGGATATGATGTTAATTCTTATAAAATAAGTTCATGTGATTTTTTAAATGATAAATTGTTTTATAGAGGAATAGATTTTACTGCTTGTTTAACCTTGATAATGGAACACATTTTAGAACTTAAAGCAAAGTATACCAGTGCTTGGATAAAAGGGTTATATTTGATTATGTATGGAGAAAATATAAAAATTTTAATTGAATATAATGCATAAGTTTTTTTTAACAATTGGCGTCTTTTTTTCATTGGTTATTCGCCTGCATGCGCAAGCTCCTGTTAAAGGTTTAGATATTGGTTTGAATTATCAGGTGGAATGCAGTTGTGCTGATTCAAATGGAAATATTTACGCAATTACAAGAACATCTATTGAAGATGAGTCAGATTCAATGGCATTGTTTTTCTTTAATGTACAATTGCAAAAATGGTCATTGATTTCTAGTCTTGGGAAGGTATACTCAAGCCTTGGTGCTAGGGCTGGTTTTTTCCCATACAAAAGCTTTTGCAACCTACTAAAAGGAAAATTGTATTTTACCAGTAATTTTTACGATTATTATTTTTCTAATACCGAATTTAGAACGGTATTATATACCATAACTTTGAGTGGTACATGGAGCCTGATGACAGAATTCAATGGATATAACGTAGGAAGTGTTTCTACTTATAAATATAATAATCAATTGTATTTCATTGGGTCGTTTGACACTCTAGGGAGTTTAAATATGCCTGGGAAGGCTGCTGTTTATGATGGGGTCAATTTCGCTTCAACAAGTTTACCAATAAATTATTTTTTTAGTGGTATATCCACTGTTACAGGAATGGGACCCACTTTTGAAACAATTTCTGATACACTCTTAATTTCCTCGGGTCCATATGTTTATTACCATGTGTACCCAAATAAATGGGGTATTTATTACACTTCAATTAACCAATTAAATATTGGAAATATAGCGGGTAGTGGTTCGCTTTTATACATTTTGTATGGTCGCACATTCGATGTTGTAAGCAATGGCGTTCGTATAGATAGTTTCAGTTATTCACAGCCTGGGAATGCATTCTATTACTCGCGAAATAAGATGTTCAAATATAAAGATAGGATTTATGTAAAAGATTATGGCATATTATATTGTTTGAAGGGATTAAAGGAATTAAATCCTCTTCTCAATATTTCAGGTATAGATACTACTAATAAGTTTGAGTTTCTTAATGACAATAATTCTAAGTTGTATTACCATAGCAAAAATGGGGTATTTTATAACGGAACCGATTTTCACAATATTGCAGAAATAATAACCGATTCGTTAAAAGAAACAAGTTTTGATACAGTAATTGTTAAAGCTTATCGCGACCACAATAAAAATAATGTGATGGACAATAAGGAGCCTCTCTCGCCTTATTGCAATTTTTCTTATAATTCATTTGTATTTAACACGGATGCCAATGGTGTTTACACGCTTTATCCATTGGACAATGAAGATATGAAGATTTATTTTGTGTCGGAATCTGTACAGGATTCGTGTTTTAAAACCTATTTTTCAGGGGGATTATCCTCCACCTGCTATAAATCCTCAAAAAATAAAGATAAGTTAGAATTTCCATTGCGAAGAACGTCTCTACAGAATCGAAATCTAATTTTGCGGAGTTATGGCTATTTTAATGAAAGAATAGGCGATACTACCCCCTTAAGAATAAGAATTTTTAATAGAGACTGCGATTATAATACGGCTTCTGTAATTGTAAATGTTACATTGGATACCAACACCAATTTTGTTTCTTCAAATCCCGCTTTCACAAGTAGACAAGGGAATGTTTTAACTTATAATTTGAATAATATTGAGCCTTATAACAATGTAGAAAATATTAAATTAAATGTTGCATACCCGTATGGAAAATATAGCATCGGTCAAAAAGTAAGGCATCATGTAAAGTTGTTTACCGCATTTGCGGAAGACACAATGGATAATGCGGATAGCATAGTTCAGGTGATGGTGTATAGTCGCGATCCCAATGCCAAGCACAGTATTCCCGAAGGGCGGGTTACCAAGGATTTAAAGAGTATTCGTTACAGAATTGATTTTCAAAATGAAGGAAATGATGATGCAAGGCGTGTAACAATTATTGATACTTTAAATTTGAAATTGCCGGTATATGAGTTTCAAATGATAGGCTGCAGTCACACGTATTCAGTTTCATTAAGGGGCAATGTGGTTACATGGGTGTTCGAAAATATTAATCTAAAACCCAAAGGAGTAAATGATGCGCTTAGTAAAGGATTTGTTGTTTTTGAGGCCAAACTGAGAAAGGCTTTGAGAAATGGTGATAGTATATTTAATAAAGCAGCCATTTATTTTGATTATAATGCACCTATTTTTACTGGAAAGGCAACCGTTTTGGTAGATTTAGGTGATGATGGTTCTAAAGATTTATCAATTGTCAACTCGGTAAAAGTTTTTCCTAATCCTACCCAGAATTATTTACATTTTCAAAACCAGAGCAGTTATATTCAATATCTCACCATATACGATGCCAAAGGCGCTAAAATGAATGAGTTAATATTAGAAGAAAGAGAACTCAATACCATTTCAACGTTAAGCTGGGCCAAAGGCATTTATATCATTGTTAATGCCTATGGAAAAGGTATAAAAATTATTGTAGAGTAAACTTGCAAATATTGACAATAATCATTTTGCTGTGGAAATCAGACTCAGTTTACATTAAAATGGTTTTTGGAATGCTTTTATATACTTAATTACCAGAGGTATAGAGCCAGTTTTTAGTTACTCATATTATATTTAAGGGAGTTTGGCTAAATTGCACCCTAAACTAACGCTAACTATGAAGAGATTCTATCAAATGAAACATCTTTTTGGTTGCTGTATTCTTCTCTCTTTTTTTTCTATTAAAGCCCAAGTATTTGAAGGGGCAGATGCTGAAAAACGTTTGAGGGGTTCAGAACTAATAAAATTAAATGAGCATAATTTACAGGTGCAATATGCCTTGCTTAAAACTGATTTTATCATTCCTCAAAACCAAGTATTGCCTTATTTTAACAAAGTATATAACCTAGATGCTGCCTATACTTTTGGATTGATTAGAGAAGAAAAAGATGAAATGGGTTTCGTGCATTTGCGGTATCAGCAATTTTACAACGGTAAACGAGTAATTGGTGGCACATTGATTGCCCATATCAAAAACAAGCAATTACATTCGTTCAATGGTGAGATATATAAAATTGTTGCAGGAGCTGACAATTCTACTTTAAGTGAAAATGAGTGTTTACGCATAGCACTTGATACATTAAAAGGCAAGGTCTATAAATGGCAATTGTCGGAAGAAGAAAGTTTTTTGAAAGAAATAAAAAACGATCTAAACGCCACATGGTTTCCAAAAGGTGAATTGGTGTATTGCCCAACAAACTTAAATTATAACCAACCTGCCTTTCAATTAGCCTTTCAGTATTCTGTATATGCCAATGAACCACTTATTGGAGAATTGATATTTGTAAGTCCAATAAATGGCCAGGTAATAGCTCGTGAAAATCGCATACACACCACCAATGTGAATGGACAAGCTACTACAAAATACAGTGGTTCACAAGCCATTAATACAGATAGTACCGCGCCTGGAAATTATAGATTAAGAGAAACCGTAAGAGGCAATGGTGTAACCACCCTAAATCTTAAAACCTCTACCAATTATGGAACAGCAGTAGATTTTACAGATGCGGATAATAAATGGAACAATGTGAATGCTGCGAAAGATGAGGTAGCAACAGATTGTCATTGGGGTGCTGGAAAAACATATGATTTTTACAAGGTCCGTTTTAATCGAAATAGTTACGATAATAACAATGCTAAGATCACGAGCTATGTACATTATTCCTCCAGCTACGACAATGCTTTTTGGAATGGCGTATGCATGACCTATGGCGATGGTAATACCTTTAAACCCCTCACCTCTTTAGATGTGTGTGGCCATGAAATTACGCATGCAGTCACCAGTAATTCTGCGAATCTCAATTATAGTTACGAATCTGGCGCTCTAAACGAATCTTTTTCCGATATGTTTGGCAATGCCATTGAGCGTTATGGTAAGCCTAATAATTACAGTTGGAAAATTGGAGAAGAGATAACATACAGTGGCAATGGTTTAAGAAATATGTTAAATCCCACAATACTAGGGCAGCCACGTTGTTATAAAAGTACATATTGGTACACTGGCGCAGGCGATAATGGAGGGGTTCATACAAATAGTGGTGTGCAAAACTGGTGGTTTTATTTAATTAGCGAAGGCGGAAAAGGTACCAATGATTTAGGCAATGTATATGCCGTGGATAGTCTCGGAATCTTAAAGGCTGAGCAAATTGCTTATAGAAACCTAACCGTTTATTTAACATCTACTTCTCAGTATGCCGATGCTAGATTTTACTCAATCAGGGCCGCAACAGATTTGTATGGTGCTTGTAGTAAAGAAGTAATCGCCGTTACCAATGCTTGGTATGCTTGCAATGTAGGTGCCAAATATGACAGCAGTTTCGTAAAAGCCGCATTTATAGCGGATACAGTAGTTTGCTCTAAATCTAAACAAGTTAATTTTACCAATATGAGTACCAATGTGGTAAGTGCCAATTGGTATTTTGGAGATGGAAATACATCTACTACATTTAATCCAACCTATACTTATTCTAATTTTGGGTCATTCACAATAAAACTGGTATCTACAAGCTGTTTTAAAAATAAAAAGGATAGTCTTACTAAAACGGCTTATGTGAAAATTGATTCCACTGCCGATATATGCAATGCAGTATTAATGCCTCAATCTGGCAATGATAGCACTCATAAATGTTTCTCTTTTGTATACGATGACGGAGGCGAAGGAACTTATAAAACTCAAAATATTACAAATTATAGAATCAGCGCACCGGGTGCGGACTCCATACGAATTAAATTTCTTGATTTTGATTATGAGTTGAACTATGATAGTCTTTACGTTTATAAAGGAAAGTATCCAGGAGGTACCAAATTAGGTGGATTTACAGGCAGTACATTGCCTTTTGCTGGGAAAAATTATACGGTGGTGGGAAGCATGATTACGCTTCGTCATGTCTCAGACCAATTGGAGACGGGCCGCGGTTTTAAAATGTATTATACGGCTTTCAAAAAGGCAGTAACTATAAAGGCCTACGCAGATACAACTATTTGCTATGGCAATTCAACCCTTTTGTATTCCAAAGGTAAAGGAGGCTATGTTGGGGATTATTTTTTTCAGTGGAAAAACTTGGTGAACAAAGATTCCGTCATTGTTGCACCTGTTGTTTTAACCACTTATAAATCTTACTTAACGGATGTATGCACTAAATCTAAAGATTCGGCTCAAGTAACTGTTACGGTTCGCAGTCCTCTAAAGGTAAGTGTTACTAAAGATACCATTATTTGTGCTGGCCAGGCTGTAAACATTAAAGCCACACCATCGGGCGGTAAAAACACCACTTATCAGTACGTATGGAACAATGGTTTAGGTAGCAATAGTTCTTATATAGTGACACCGCTTGTTACTACAACTTACCGTGTAATTCTCAAAGATGGATGTTCTCCAAAATCTGATACAGCTTTTGTTACCATCACAGTAAAAAGCCCTTTAAAAGTAAAAATTGCGACCAATGATACTCAAATATGTTACAATAAAACGGCCTCATTCACGGCGTCTGCAAGTGGAGGTGTCAATAATTATGTTTATACATGGAACAATGCACTGGGTACTGGGAGCAATAAGTCAATCAATTTATTAGTTGGCACCTTGATGAAGGTAACCGTTACAGATGGCTGTACGGTAAAACCTGCAACAGATTCCGTTTTTGTAAAAGTAAGTTCTAAATTGGTTGTTAACCTCAACAACGATTCAACTATATGTAAAGGGAGCAACATTGCCTTAAATGCCAGCAGTAATGGGGGAGTGGTTAAAAATTATACTTACACATGGAACCAAGGTTTGCCCTCACTTTCCAGCAATTTGGTAAAGCCTTTGGTTAAGACAAAATATTTTGTAACTCTAAAAGATAATTGTTCCGATGATGCAACAGATTCAATAACGGTAGACGTTTTACAAGCTTTAAAAATCAAAGGCGTTAAAGATTCAACCATTTGCCAAGGTCAATCTGTAACCCTCAATACAATTGTTTCTGGCGGCAAGATGGCCAATTATAGATATACATGGTCCAATGGTTTAAGCAATAGCAGTAGTCAATTGGTGAGTCCGGCAAATACAACTATTTACAGAGTCATTTTATCTGATGGCTGTACGGTTATTAATGATACCAGCTTTATTAAAATTATTGTAAACAGCCCCCTTACGATTCAATTAAATTCAATAGATACAGTTATTTGTTACAATAAAATGGCTTCATTGAATGCCATTGCCAAAGGAGGTAATGGAAATTATACATTCACTTGGAATAATGCATTAGGAGTTGGCGCAAATAAGTCAATACAGTTGACTAATAATGCCTGGCTGAAGGTAACAGTGACAGATGCTTGCACAGTATTACCAGCCTCAGATTCCATTTTGATAAAAGTGCGAACCCCTTTGATGGTTTCTTTAAACAATGATTCTACAATCTGCAAGGGTACTTTTATAAACCTTTTGGCGAGTGCCAAAGGTGGTAATGTTGCTAATTATGTCTATGCATGGTCACCTGCTTTGCCAGCCCTTTCAAACAACACAGTTAATCCTTCTATTTTAACAAAGTATTTTGTTACACTAAAGGATAATTGTTCCGATGATGCAAAGGATTCAATAATAGTTGATGTACTTCCTGGCCTTTCAATTAAGGGTTTGGTAGATACTACTATCTGTTTCGGAGGAACAGCCTCTTTTAATCCTGTGGTAAGTGGCGGAAAATCTTCCCAATATACTTATCAGTGGAGTCAAGGTTTGGGTAATAACCCTCAGCAACAGGCAAGTCCAAAAACAAGGACTGTGTATAAAATGGCGGTGAGAGACAATTGTACCAATCCTTACGATTCTATTTCCCTAACTGTTTTTGTTAGACCACCCTTAAAAATTAGTAAAACATTGTCCTCCAATACCATTTGTAATGGCGACTCGGTGCAATTGTCACTATTGCTCACAGGTGGCATTGCAGCGCAATACAATTGGACCATAAATGGCAGCAATGGCATTGGCAATAGTGTTTATTTAAAGCCAAATATCAAAACGCACTACGACCTGAAATTAAATGATAATTGTTCAGAATCGGATACTACTGGTTTTGATATTGTGGTAAATCCTTTGCCCATTGTTGATTTTGATGCAGATAAGAAATCCATTTGTCAGTATGAGACTGTTCAATTTATTAATAATACTACTGGCGCTAGTGTTTATGCTTGGAAATTTAGTGCTAACGATAAAAGTATCATAGTGTCCCCTAATTTTACGTATCGCCAAACGGGGGTTTTTGATGTGACATTAAGCGCCACTTCATCCGCAGGTTGTAAAGCTGTTTTAAGTAAGAGTAGTTTTATAAATGTCGTTAAACTGGCCAGTGGTAAATTTGTTTTTACCCCAGATGATGCCACTTATTTAAATCCAGATATTACATTTACAAATCAATCTGCAGATTACACGTCTTTTCTTTGGGATTTTGGTGATGGTAAAACGGAGAATAGTTTGCTGAGTCCAATGCACACCTATCCTGATACTGGTAGATATAAAGTTAAATTAACGGTGGTGAATAGTTTAGGTTGTATAGACGTTTATGAAGCTTATGTCAATATCAAAGATGTATATGCATTATACATCCCAACAGCCATCTCTGTTAACAGTGATGGGTTAAATGATGAATTGCAAATCATAGGACGAGGTGCTAAAAAATATGATTACAGTATCTTTAACAGATGGGGCGAGAAGGTTTTTGAATCAAGTAACTCTGGTCCTTCATTTAAGGCATTGGACACTAAAGGAGATCCTTTAATTAAAGGTACTTACCTTCTTGTAATGACCGTAAAAGACTTCTCTGGTAAAGTTTATTACATTAAACAAACGCTAGAAATTCTATAGGGAGTTTTAATATCTAAATTTTGATGCCTAAAATGCATTTTGGTAAAGGTGATTTGAATCGACTCAAACTCTGAGTAAAAATACCCAATTGCATATTAAGGAGCCTTACAAATGTCACAAAACCTCCTAAAAGCTAGTTTTATAGGTATAAGCACTTAAAATTATGTGTTTCTTGCAAATTTCAAAAAGGATGTTTGTTTGAACAAATATTTTCTAATTATATTGGTATCAAAAGGTCTTAGCCATTATTTCGAAAAATTATTGTTTTAATAATTCAGTAAAGAATAAAATATTAATCAAGAAAGAAAGAAAATGAAATCGAATTTAATATGCTGAAAAACAATCACATATACGGCAAATATTTTTTTAAAGTTAAATAATTTCAAATAATATATTTAATGTAAAAAACTTTGCTAATTTTGCCCTTGTGTTTTCATAGTTTTAGTTTTTGTCAAAAGCCGTATTCCAAAAGAGTACGGTTTTTGGCATTTTAGACGGTTTTAGTATTGACCGGTATTTAAAAGCACCAGTGTGCAAGCTTCTTCAGATTCAATGTGGTGCTCGGTTAATAGGTTTTCAAACTCAGGATTTTCAGTGCCAGGATTGAATATCACTCTTCTCGGTCTTATATTTAAAATAGCATCGTAAAATGCGGATTGTAAATTTGAATTGATGTAAAGCGTAATTGTGTCAATGTTACTGTCTTTAAAGACTTCTATGCTTGTTTCTATCGTAACATCTAGTACTTTGCCTGGGCGCAAACCAAGTGCTCTCACGTCGTTGTTTTTATGCCTTAAAAGTCGAATGGCTTTATTCGAATAGCGTTCTGGTTTTTCTGAAGCGCCTATGACAAGGGTGGTTAAGACTTGAGACATTTTTTTTATTTATAAATTTATGCTAACAAAATAAACAAAATTTAAGATATTCGCCTAATAATATTTTAGTAAATGAATATAGGAGATAAACTTTTAAACTTTAAGCTACAAGCTACTAATGGCGAGTGGTTCAGCAATTTTGCATTCGCAGATAAATACGCACTTTGTATTATCATTACCAGCAATCATTGCAAATATGCAGAAGCCTATTGGAAGCGAATTTTGAAATTAAGCGATCAATATGAAGAAGATAGTTTAGCCGTTATAGCTGTAAATGCGAATGATGCGGAGCAAGATGAGCAGGAATCTTTTGAAAATATGAAAGCCTTGTTGAAAAAGCACAACCACGAAAGTTTTGTATATCTTCACGATATTGATCAGTCTTTGGTTAAGAATCTGGGTGCAGAAAAAACACCAGAAATATTTTTATTCAATTCTAAAAGAGAATTGGTATACAAAGGGATTATAGATGATAATTGGGAAAATGATACCCAAGTAATGATGGCATATTTAGAAGATGCCATTGAATACTGTTTAGATGGCGTAGATATTGATTACCCTGAAATGCCGGGTCCTGGTTGTAATATTATTTGGAAAAAATAATAAATGAAAAAAACGGTTGTTATTACCGGTGCATCCTCCGGAATTGGAGAGGCCTTGGCGTATTGTGCAGCTAAAGCAAATTATAATATTGTAATTGCAGCCCGAAGTAAAGAAAAGCTAGAGAAGGTAAAATTGAATTGTGATGGTATTGGTGGAAACACTTTGATTGTTCCTTGCGATGTAAGTTTGCAAAATGATTGTGAACACCTTATTAATGCCACCATAAAGGAATTTGGAGCCATTGATATTTTAATTAACAATGCTGGAATTACAATGCGAGCTTTGTTTGCAGATTGTGATTTATCAGTCATCGAAAGGGTCATGGGGGTTAATTTCTGGGGAACCGTTTATTGCACAAAATTCGCAATTCCCTATCTTCTTAAATCAAAAGGCAGTGTGGTTGGTGTGTCATCTATCGCAGGTGTTAAGGGCTTACCTGCACGAACAGGTTATTCGGCCTCCAAATTTGCCATTTTCGGATTTTTGGAATCATTGAGATTGGAAAACATGAAAACTGGTTTACATGTCTTAGTCGCTTGTCCTGGTTACACAGCCTCTAATACTCGAAATGCAGCATTGAATAAAAATGGGGAATCTCAATCTGAAAGTCCTTTAGATGAAAGTAAATTGATGCAGCCAGAGACTGTTGCAAAAGCAATATTTAAAAGCATTGCAAATCGCAAACCCTATTTATATTTAACTTTCGAAGGCAAAGCAACTGTATTCCTCAGTAAATTCTTTCCACGTTTGTTGGATAAATTGGTTTATAATAAAGTTGCTAAAGAAAAGGACAGTCCCTTTAAGTAATGAAGGTATCCCTCTTTACTCTTCCCCTTTCCTCTAATTACTGAATGCTCAGGTCTAATTGTTCCAAGAATAAAAACACAAGCCAAATGCTATACAGAGTGTTCTCAAATTCTTGGGTTGTTGGTCTTTTGATAAATTTTTCATAGTGTTTTCCGTTTCTTATTAGACGCTATGTATAAAATTAGGTTGCTTTGGTTCCTAAATATTTTAGGTTTTTATAATCTGTATAAATAGCGTGGTAAATCATGTAAATTTAACTTACATTTGCACCAATTTTATAAAAATGAAACAAATTATTTTAATCGTTTTGGCAGTGTTATTTATGACTGCTTGTAACAACAAGGCAAAATCAGGTAAGGTTAAATTAGCAAATCAAAAAGATTCATTTGCTTATGCTTTTGGCGCAAACACAGGCAGAATTCTTAGTAAATACAATGTGAAAGAGTTGAATTGGGAAGTGTTTAAAGCAGCCGTAGAACAGGTAATGGAAAAAGGCGATAGCAATTTATTGTTAAGTCAAGATTTGGAACGCGAAGTGGCCATGACCTATTTAACAGAGTGCAAATATGGTGAAGCCAGAAAAAAGGGCGAAGAGTTTATTGCCAAAATGAAAAAGCAAGGTGGTTATACTGTAACGCCAAGTGGTTTGTTGTTTAAATCGATTGCTAAAGGTACTGGTGTTAAACCATCCATCGTGGATACTGTTTTCGTTCATTACACTGGTAAATTTATTGATGGAAAAATATTTGATTCAAGCGTAGATAAAAAAGAGCCATTGAAAACTGCTATGAATAGTGGTGCTGTAAAAGGTTTCTTGGAAGCATTAAGTTTAATGGATGTTGGTTCTAAAGCAGAAGTTGTAATTCCTTATGAATTAGCTTACGGTAAACAAGGTATGCAAAATCCTTACACTGGCGAAATGATGATGGAGCCTTACCAAACTCTCATTTTCGAATTGGAATTGGTAAGTATTAAAAAATAATAACATTCAGTTGTTGTAAAAGGGTCAAACTGTTAAAGTTTGACCCTTTTTTATTTTTGTAAATTGAAAATTTTAAGTAAGCATAGGATAAAAAATTGATTTTTATCAACTTTAAGTGTTTGTAATTCTGTACATTATGCAAATACAATGTTGAAAATGTTTGTTGGTACAAGTTTTTTAAGTTGTTAAAATTACTTTCTTTTGCACAATTAAAATAATTAGACTCAGTTTAGCTAACAAATCTGATTATTTTTAACATACAGCAAAATGACTTCAATTTATTCTGAAATGTTTGCATGTTTCTTAACAGGCAAATTTCAACAATTATGTACAAAATGCATTGGATTAGTGCTTCTAATGCTTAATTTCAATCTATCTTCTATTGCCCAAACATGCCCATTTGGCTCAGCTACAGCAGCTACTGGTTATGGCGTTACAGCCACTGGTGGAAATGCTGGAGCAGCAAATGCTACTGGTGCAATTTTGGCATCGGGGTCCACACTTTCAGCGGCCAATTCGGCTACTTTAAGTACTACTATTCCTTTGGTAGTAGATCTTAATCGCTGGGTTGCTCAAGGTTCCACCTTAACAGTTGCATGGCAACGTATTTCGGGCACCCCAGGCGCTACGGTTCAAATTTCAAACGATAACATCACCTATGCTAGTTTAGGAAACTTAACAGGTACTTCTTCAACACCTGCTACCTCTGCCTATGCTACCTTCTCGGTACCTGCTGGAGGATTGCGTTTTGTTAAAATTACTTTAACAGCTGGTGGTGCATATACAGATGGAATTGGTTATACGCACACTTGTTTTTATCCTGTAAATGCTTTTGCAGATACCCGTGTATTTTTAAATCCAGGGACAGCCAAAGGATCAGTTGTAAGTAATGACATTAATTACGATAATGATTCGGTGATATACTCATTGGGTTTTGTGCATGTAGCAAATGGTACTTTAACATTTAATTCGGCTGGTGTCTATACCTATAAACCCAATGCATCTTTCGAAGGCGTTGATTATTTTTCATACCGCGTTTGTGATGCTGGTCCGGATCGCAAATATTATAATTCCGCAGATAATACCTGCGATACAGCAATTGTCTCGCTTAGGGCATTATTCAACTGTGATACTACACAATTTTTTGTTCCAATTCCTGAAAATGAGGCCATCGATTTTTTAAGAGATATTAATACTTCAAATGGAGATTCCACTGTGTTTTATGCTGGAATTGCTGTATCGAGTGATGCAATTGTTATTTATGACCACTGGGAAGATGGATATGAGAGCAATATTAATGCGCCATCGCAAGCTACTACACAAATTTGGGGTGATGGTGATTTAACAAATGGTGTGGCACCCGGTTTTCCTACAGATTTATTGGATGCAGGTAAAGCCATTGTTCTCAATAATATTCTTTTTTCAGGTCACAGTACTTCTAATACCTACGATCCCAATGCCTCTGGGAATGATGCAGTCTTGCAAGCTGTTATAGATTATGATGGTAAGGATAAAATATTTATTGGCGGGATTGGGGCCTTTTCTAAATTTGCATGGGGTAAGCCGAATGGAACTGTAAGTATGTCGGGCGCTACTGTGCCTTCTGAGAAAAAAATTGGAACAAATTATATTTTACCTGTTGGTCAAAATACGACCGGTGGTGGTGTTCAATTTGAAGTGACAAGTGTATCCATTTTAGCAACACAAAATTCTACAACTGTTAATATAGATAGGGATGCCAATGGTTCAACAGATATCACAGTGAGTCTTAATCAAGGCGAAACTTATTATCTTGACAGTAGGCAAGGGGCTACTGTTATTACTGTAAATCAAGGTGCCACAATTAGTGCCAATAAGCCAATCATGGTTCATTTATTAACAGCAGATTTTAATTCCTCTTATCAAGGTAGAACATATGCATTAACCCCAACAAGCCAGTTTTCAACTTGTTATTACATGCCCGCAGTTCCTAATGAAACAATGCGTGTGTTTTTTTATAATCCCACTGCTTCAAATATTACTATCACCAGAACAACCGCTAGCGGAGCCACCTCAACAATTTCAGTAAATGCCAATTCAAGCAATTTTGAAGATGTAAATTCTTCTGGATTAGGATATCGCTATTGCTCATCAGTTGGATTTACAATGTTAACCACAGTAGATTATAATGCAGCAACCTCTGATTGGGGATTTACTCCAGTTCCAACTTCCAATCTAACTTCAAAAGTTTTAATGAGTATTGGAGCGGGTTGCGACCCTTTGAATGCTTTATATGGTACAGAGAATGACGAGATGGCTTTAATTACAGTAGATAGCGCAACTTATTTATACGCAGATGTAAACGGAGACGGTACCCCTGACAAGGTTTCATTCAATGGTGATGTAGATGCAGCAGATGCAGCCGTTACAATTGGAGGAATAAATTACAACGAAACTACCAGCGATGCAGGTATTTTAATGAGCGCTTATCAAACAATTTCAGTAGGGTCAACCTCGGGTAATTTAAATGGTGCAAATTTTTGGACTAAATCTGCGGCCAATAATATTGGCAATACAGGCAAAAATATTGTTTTAGTTTGGGGTCAAAACGGTGGACCTGGTGGTGCTCCTAATATAGATGCGGGTTATACAGTGCCAAATATTCAAACGGATATTAAAGATAGGGTTATTAAGTCTTCGGATTCAATTTGCTCGGGAAATAATACAGATAGTATTAAGGTTATTTACAAAGGAGGCACTGCTCCCTATAAAGTTTTTTGGTACAATGAATTAACCAATACGTTTAATAAATTTAACACAAATAAAGATTCGTTTACAATACTTAACCTAGAACCAGGTTCGTATCTTATAAAAGTAAAGGATGCCAACTGCAGAAGCTTAAGCGTTAGAGCCGTGTTGTATGCACGCACCACAGGTTGTATTTTGGATGTGTCCGGAACCATTTATAATGATGCTAATGGTTTGGTGAATGGCGCAATTGATGGTATTGCAAGAGGAGTTTACGCCAGTACACAAATTTACAGTTACATGATAAATAATTTAGGAGTGGTGATAGACAGTGCCAGGGTTAAACCTAACGGCACTTATACTTTAACGGGTGTTCGTAATTCATCTTATACTATCAGATTATCCACTTCATCTGTAGCCATTGGTGCTAGTGCACCTTCAGCAAGTTTACCTACTAATTATGCCAATACAGGCGAGCAATTTGGTTCGAGCAATGCTGCAGGGGCAGGGATTGAGGCAGGGGCTGCTAATGGCAATATAAAAGTTACATTTACTACTGTTAATATTACAAATGTTAATTTCGGTATTGAAAGAACTCCTTTCGCACATAATAAAACATATCAAGTAGATCCTGATTCGGTGATTTACAGAAGTTCAGGTAATAGCAGATTTACCCAATTAATTAGATTGTTCAATGCCAGCGGAACTTCGGATACAACTGTTAATTCAATTTCTACAACTATTATGCCCGGTAAATTATCTGGTTCCGATTATGAGGATGGAAGATTTAAAGGAAGTACGGGTATCAATTCTAAACTGGCATTCACAGTGTTGCCGGATACTGCAACCAATGGTGTTTTAGTTTACAATGGTAAATTGTTGTTTCCGAACCCTGCCATAGGCTCACCCGCTTATGTTTATTGGAACGCAACCAATGGTCGCTATGAAATTCCGAATTTCAAGCCAGATAGTTTGACAATTTATGTAAAGAAAGCTAATCAAGCGACTACCTCATTTCAATACACCTACATTGATAATGCTGGTAAAGCAGGGCCTTCTGCTACTTACCTAATTAATTATTTAACCCCTTTGCCAATTCAAATTCTTTTGAAAGGAAAAATGGAAAACCATGTGGCGGTGATAGATTGGTATTGTTTCACACCCAAAGATATTGTTAGTTATGAACTAGGGCGCAGATATATTAATGGACAAGTTATTGTTTCCATTACCACTGTTAAGGAAGTTGGGTTCCCACAATACGAATATAAAGATGATTTGTCTGAATACCCATCTGGTATCTATCTATATTATCTTTATTCAATCAATCAATATGGTTTGAAGAAACAAGAAGGAATTGTTGCATTGAAACATTTATCAGATAATAAACAATCATTGCTATTAAGTCCTAATCCTACAAATACGCAAACCTATCTCAATTTATTGGGTTATAATTTTGATGTTAATGGCATTCTGGAAATTTATAATAGTACAGGTTTGAAAATTCAGACGATGCCAATTAATGGTACAAGTATGGTTATTAATACAGAGCATTTGAATTCTGGTATCTATACACTAAACATTATAATCGAAGGTCGATTGACAACAATGTTAATGTCGGTATACCACTAATTTAATCAGTAGTACTTAAGATTTGGAAATATTCGCTGAAAATTAATTACTTTTGCCACTCAATAATCATATAACCAAATAAAATTAATATGGGAAGAGGAGATAAAAAAACAAAAAAAGGAAAAAGAACAATGGCCAGTTATGGCGTTAGTCGTCCTACTGCAAAAGCTAAAGCAAAGGCCAAAGCCCTTGCAGCACCTGCAAAACCAGAGAAAGTAGCTAAAGTTAAAAAAGTTGCTAAAGCCACTGAACCAAAAGCCGAAAAACCTGCTGTTAAAAAAGCACCAGCAAAAAAGAAAGAAGCTTAATCTTCTTCAAATATATTAATCCCGGCTGCGAAAGTAGACCGGGATTTTTTATGGATTAATTAAAATAATCTCGCTTATATTCGGATTGATTCTAGAAAATTTTACCCTTGTATTATGGGGTGTTATAAGTTTTTCGTCAAATTCTGGCGTCATGCTGCGCACAATTTTTTCATCGTTTACAGTATATTCATAGTAAATAACTTCGCTTTGAACAGTAATATTTTCTACGGTGGTGTAATCGGCAAAATAATGCAATTGAATAGCAGCAGAGGTTTGTACAATGGTCCAGAAAATAAAAGGCAGTGAGAAAAAAAGTGTTAAAAATAATCGAATGGCTTTGCGATCACTTTTGTCCTCCACTAGCTTAATAGCGTTGCGATAAGAATCTCTTCTGTAAACATTGTTGGCGATGAGATAAACGCCAAAATAAGTGATTAAGAATCCTCCAAAATTATAAATAATATCAAGACTTGTATAATTAATAAACCAATGGTTGTAGGTCATTAAAAATCCAGATACGGATAATAAAATGGCCGCCCACAAACGGTTTTTGTGGGAGAAGGTATTCTCTGTATTTAAATAATCAGTGATAATGTCTTGCCTTTTATTTTCTCTTATTTGAAACAAGCGCTCGGCCATGTCGCGTTTAGGAGTTTGCACGCGCGTTTTGTCAGAATCTTGGGTATTGTAATAATTTCTTAGAAGTAAATCATACTGTGATTTTTTATCGACATCGCCCAATAAATTATAACCCTGTGTAACAATTTTAAAATACTCCTCTGCATCTTTATTGTTGGGGTTTTTGTCTGGATGATAGATTAATGCTAATTCATAATAGCGTTTTTTTACCTCCGAAAAAGCACTGTATAAGGGAATCTGCATTAACTTGTAAAAATCGTGTTCTACCATTAGTGGTTGCAAGTTTCAATCCATAATTAACTATTTTGAATTGTTACTTATTGTACAAGGATATGTAAAATTAAAGGATTAAAAAAGTCTTAACATCCCAGTCTCTCATTCTCATTCATTTGTTATAATTTTAATACCACAATTTATTTGGTACAGTTTTCGTTCATCATAAAAAGAATGAGGTTTAAAATTTTAATCATAGGATTATTTCTGAGTTGTATCGTGCAACTGAAAGCACAAATGGTGGGAGATAAAACCAGTATGGATTTAGGGGCTATAGAAAATTATAACAATGATACTGTCTATTTTTATTTTACAAATACAGGAAGTAAAACCGTTTATTTTCTGCCAGTGCAACCTGGTGAAGACTATCAAGTTTTATGCAGTAAAAAAACAATAGAACCTGGCGAAGTTTTTACAATAGGACTGATCTATTACACCGAGAAAAGAGGTCGATTTAGCATTGAAGTACCACTTAATTTTAGCAGTAGTTTCGAACCCATTAAAATTAAATTATCAGGTCAAATTAAATCGATACACCCCAATGCACTCACTGTATGCCCATCAATAGAGAATAGCAAACCATTGAATAATAGAGTCCCACTAAATATTGTGGTGAGAGATAAGGTAACCAATGAGCAAATTAAAAATCCTAAGGTAAATGTGGTGCAGAATCATAAGACTATTAATTGTGTTCCTGGCTTCAGGAATATTGCCTTTCAATGCAATTGCGAATATGGTAGAATTAAAGTGAATGCCGAAAAGGAAGGATATCTACCCAATAGTATGGTGTTCGATTATAACCAAGAGAATAATACTTGCCTCATCTATATCGAACCATTGCCTATACGAGAACCCGATACATTAAGATCTGTCTATAAACCTCAAATTGTAGTTAAAAAAGATACTGCCATTGAACCTCCTGTTGTATATGTGCCAGCTTCAACGGTAGACAATGGATTTAATTCTCCAGCTTATAAACCGAACCATTTAATATTCGTAATAGATGTATCTGGTAGTATGAAAGACTCTACAAAATTACCGTATCTCAAAGCCTCAATGAAAGCTTTAATTGAAGTATTGCGACCACAAGATTATATTACGCTTATTACCTATTCAAGTAAGGTGAGAGTGGTATTCGAAAATGTGAATGGACAATCTAAATCAGCTTTACTTTACGCTATCGATACATTAACGGCACGTGGCGCTAGTCTTGGGGCCGAAGGGGTTAATTTAGCCTACGATATGGCACATCAACATTTTATAATTGGCGGTAATAATCAAATATTTTTAGCAACCGATGGTTTGTTTAATGGCAATCATTTTAATGAAAACGACTTGTTTAAAATGGTGAAACATGAGGCCAATAAAAATCAGATAAGATTAACAACTATTGCTTTTGGAAAAACAGCAAAGGCCCTCACTTTTCTGAGTGTACTTGCCGAGAAGGGGAAAGGCAAATTGCTTAGGATTCTAAATTTGAATACAGATAAAGAAGTATTAATAGAAGAAGTAAAGGCTAGCTCCATGCATTGAAGTGTATGATAAAAAAAGCATATGTTGAAAAGCATTTAGGTCATTTATAGGTACAGTCCCTAATCCACGCTTACTTTGTAATAATTAATCAATAAGATACGCCACACTATGATAAAAATAATTTTTGGACTGTTTGCTTTTGTAAGTCTTAACGTCCTCGCAATGCCATTGGATTCAATTGGAGTAAAAACGGTCAATGGTAAACAATATATTATGCATAAGGTTACCAAAGGAGAGGGTATATATGGAATTAGTAAAAAATATGGAGTGCCTTCTGCTGATGTTTTTGCAGCTAATTCAGGTTCCGATCAAGGCATTAAAATTGATCAGGTATTATTAATTCCGAGAGGAAAATCAACAGGCGTTGCATCAAGTGCTAGTCCAGTGGTCACCAAACCTACTACCACAACAGTTACAAATGCTGTAATCAAAAAAGAAAAAATTTACCATGTTGTTACTGCCGGTCAAACGCTTTCATTCATTGCAAAGAAATACAATAAAACCATTGAGGAAATTAAAACCCTTAACAATCTAAAATCGACCAATATCATGTTAGGGCAGAAATTAGTGGTAGGTGAAACAACTACTGCAGTTCAGCAATCTACTCAGGTTAAACAAGCAGAGAAATTGGTTGAAAAAGTAGAAGAAACGCCAGAGATTGTTGAAGAAGTTAAGCAAGAAACAAAAATTGCTCAGAAAACAGAAGCTGCAACGCCAGACAATGTCGTGGTAGTAACGGATAAAGTAGTGGCAGATAAAAATAGCAATCACCCCGAAGCCATTGTTACTAAAACCTATTCGGTAGATGATGGTGACGAAATTAGTGAGGATGGTGTTGCTATTATTTCTACTGAGGGAGACCTTGGTCAAGACAGAAGCTTTATCCTTCATCCGACTGCTAAAATTGGCACCATCATCATGATCACAAATCCTGCAAATAACAATGCGGTATTTGCTAGAGTGGTAGGTAATTGTAAACCTGGTAATGGAATTATTCTTAAAATGAGTAAAACTGTTGCGGATAAATTAGGTATCACCGAAGATACTAAAGTTAAAATTAATTACGCCAGATAAACTTATCATTGCCTTAATAAAGAAATACCATTCTGTATTATTTTTAATATTAACTGGTCTTCTTTTCTTTTCATTTACTTTATCCAAAGCACTCATCAGTATATCATTTGCTCTGATATGTGTGTTGGGGCTTTTTTATGTAAGGGAAAAAGAAACTTCATTTCAAGCCAGATGCTTAAATCTTGCTTTTATTTTGTTTTATGCAGTAACCATTTTATCTTTCTTCAATTCAGAAAATCAACAGGAAGCTCTCAGAATTTTATCCCTCAAAGTGCCATTACTGCTGTATCCTATGGTATACTTGGCAGTTAAGGAATTGTCCGAGAAGCAAAACTTTAATCTGGCATTAATAATTAATTACGCCTTGTATTTGCCAGCGGTTATAAGTGTATATAATTATCTTATCAATAAAGAATTGTTTGATGATTTGATATTGCAATCTAAGCCTCTGCCAATAGAGTTTGGCTATGGTATATTGCACATTCAATTTTCTATTTTAATGGCCTGTGCTATACTTTTTGGTCTCATTCAACTTTTTAAAGCATATTCAAATGGTCAACTAGGTTTACCATTTTATACTTTATTGGGATTGATAGTATTGAACTTTGTATTTATTCATATTTTGAGTGCAAGAACAGGTTTATTGGCCCTATATGTAGGTTTGGGCGTATTTTGTTTATCCTTATTTTCAGCTTGGCCATTTAAACGAACGAAATGGATACTATTGGCAATAGTCGTGGTTCCTACTTTTATGGTATTTACCTCGTCCTCTTTACAAAACAGAATTAAGAATACTATGGATGACCTTCATGTCGTTGTTGAAAATAAAGATGCCAACGACTACTCATTTGCAATGCGTGTTAGAGCTTGGTACAATGCAGCAGATGTGATAAAGCAACATCCTATTACCGGTGTAGGAATAGGTGATGCAGAAAAAGTACTTTATAATAATTTTTCGCATATAGATGCAACTCTTGCTCCGGAAAATAGGAAAAACCCGCATTTTCAATTTTTAGAAACAGCTGTTCAAAGTGGTTTGATTTGTGCGTTCTTATTTTTGACAATTATTTTTATGTCATTTATTATGACGGAAGGTCGTTTTAATTTTCCCCTGATTGCTTTTTCAATGCTATTATTCACGGCCTCTTGTTTCGAAAGTATACTAGAAAGTCAGTCAAACGTAATACCCTTTGTTTTCTTTATGGCCTTGGGAATTCATACAGGTGCGCAAAAATATAAAGCTACAAATTTATCCGTTTCGTAACTTATATTTGTCCCTATTCGCTAAATCAAACCATGTTATCCATCAGGAAAGGTGTCATCAGTGTTTTTATTACCAAAGTTTTGGTGGCTTTTATTGGGTTGATAACGGTGGTTATTGCCTCTAGGTATTTGGGTGCAGAGGGAAGAGGAATGGTCAGTTTTTTTACGTCCTCTGTTGCGTTGTTGCAATTGTTTTGCGACTTTGGTAGCAGTTCTGCATTAATTAATTTATCATATACATACAGGTCTTATATACTATGGTTAAGTGCCATTCTATGGGTATTAGGTATATGTATTTTGGGAACCTTATTTTTGCTCGGATTTACAAATTTTGATTTTGTGTATTGGGTTCCTGCTGCTGCATTTTTGTTTTCTTTTTTAAATATTAATGGCTTGCTTTTAATGGGAAATCAAAAAGTTTTTCAAAGGAATGTTTTATTGGTATTGCAGCCATTTTTGTTACTATTGTTTTTTGTTGTCATATTCTTTTATACAAATACTGTTCAGGCTTATCCCATTGCATTTTTAATGGCCCTTTTAATAGCTGGAATGGTCTCCTATCAGATGCTCTTGCCTACATTAAGAGGTTCTAAAAAAGAGTCTTTACTAGGGTTTAAATTTGAAGCTCAAGTAATAAAAGCTGGATTTTGGGCGCAAAGTGGACATGCTATTCAATTTTTAAATTATAGAATTAATTTTTTCATCATTGTTTTTTTCATGGGAAATGCTGCTCTAGGTATTTATAACAATGCTATTGTAATTGCAGAATCGCTGTGGATTCTCGGGCATAGTGTAGGGCAAATTATGCATATGAAAATTCTGAATTCTACTAGTGATTCTGAACACAGAACCATCACTAACAAAATGTTGTTTTACAATTTTGCGGGAACATTTTTAATGCTCATGGTGCTTTTGTTATTGCCATCAACTTTCTGGGAATGGCTATTCTCCAAAGATTTCTCTGGAATTAAACCATTGTTTTTTTACATGGCATTAGGCATAATTTGTTTTAGTATATCAAATATTCTGAACCATTATTTCCACGCAAAAAATAAATTTAAAACAATAGCCATTTGCAATATTACTGGACTGCTTGTTGGCGTAAGTTTTGGTATTTGGTTTATACCTCAATTTGGATTGATGGGTGCTAGTATGGCTTGGAGTTCAGGTTTATTCGCATCCATGTGTATTTATATTTTTGCTTATTTTAAAAGAAATAAAATGACTGACGGATTTTAAATACGAATCCGATATATTTTTTATTCAAATTGTTAAGATTTAATAGGGTAATCCCTACTTTGAATTCAACCAATTAAGTTTATATAAAATTGAATTTAAACAGATGAATGTATCTCCAGCAATAAATCCGGCATTTTAAAGTTATCACAAAAAATGCGTTTAAAGAATTTTAAATATTTCTATGGTCTATTATTTTTAGTTGCTTGCCATAAGGATGCTGAATTAAAACCAGAATTGTTGGTAGATATTTTTGTCATCATGGGACAATCCAATACTGAAAATGGTTACCTAATTGATTCATCAATCGATAAGATTAGTCAAGGTGTTTTGCAATTGGGTAGAGCAGGGAATGACAACTTTCAACTAATGCCTGCAACGGATCCATTGCAGCATTGGGATCCTCGAAAAGATAGAAATGGGTTTGGGTTGGCATTTGCCAAAATTTATCAAGACAGTTGTATAGAGAGCGGTAGAAAAGTGTTATTAATTCCTTGCGGTAAAGGCAATACTGGTTTTATGGATAACCAATGGAATAAAGGGGATGTCTGTTATCAAGATGCAGTGCAAAGGATAAAGTATGTGTTGGATAATTTTAGGGGCGCAAAATTGAAAGGTATTTTATGGCAACAGGGCGAAAGAGATTTATTATTATTGAATACAGATTATGCAAGTAGTTTAAATAAATTTACCAATGATATTTTAGACGAGTTTAAAATGTATAATTTGGATTATTGTTTAATCGCAGGTGGAATGGTGCCTTATTGGGTGGCATTAAACCAAAATAGAATTGCTGCGCAGAAAACAATTCAAAATTTATCATTAAACCATACAAGAACTGCTTTTGCAAACCCTTATTTACCTTTTGTAATTGATAAGAAAGATAATAATTTTGACACCATTCATTACGATAGTAAAGGGCAAAGAGAATTGGCAAAACGTTACTTTAATGCCTACAAATCGTTATAGAAACCCTAAGATGAAAATAGTTGTTTAAATTTTTTACAAAAAGTATCATAAATCGGTCATAAATTGATTTTGGTAAAATAAATTCTTTGTTTTTAGATTGATATGGTATACATTCGTTTAACCAAATCCTTCAAATCATGAAAAAATTGTTATTTCTCAGTCTATTCATTCTTGCTTTGGTAGTAAGTTACAATTGCAAGAAATCAGAAATGGTGCGCAAGACCCCAGAATTAAACTTGCCGGCCACTGCTTATGATTATTCCACGATTACTACAATTGTTGGATCCGATCCAGTATTATACGAAGATGGTAGTACAGTTGATAACGGTAAAGCAACGATAGGAAGGGTTTTATTTTACGACAAGGCTTTATCTCTTAATAACTCTGTCTCATGCGCCTCTTGTCATAAACAAGAGAATGCTTTTGCAGACACAAAGGCATTGAGTATAGGTTTTGAAGAAAGCAAAACATTAAGAAACTCGATTGGAATAGGTAATTTAAGAGATGAATTGGTAAGCGGATATTTTTGGGATGGGAGAGAAAGAACCATTGAAAGCATGGTTTTTGCGCCCATAGCCAATCACATCGAAATGGGATTTGAGCGCACAGATTTAATTGTTGAAAAACTTAGTCATTTATCCTATTACAAACCTTTATTTCAAAAATATTATGGTTCGGATGTTATAACCGAAGAACGTGTAAGAGAAAGCTTGGGAAATTTTTTATTTTCAATTGTAAGTAGCAATAGTAAATTCAATCTACATGAGTTAACTGGCAGTTCAGATTTTTCTGCGGCAGAAGTAAATGGTTTGCGTATATTCTCAGAAAGAAAATGCAATACCTGCCATCTTATAAGCGATAATTTTCAAACATCGTATGGCAATGGAGGAATAACATTTGCTAATAATGGTTTGGCAATTAAGGATATGGATGATGGTATTTCGGGAAATTTTAAAATACCTCGCTTGCGCAATATTTCTAAAACTGCTCCCTACATGCACGATGGTAGTATTAAAACACTTGAAGAAGTTATTGATCATTATAGCAATGGTATTCAAAATAATCCCAATTTATCCTTCTTATTAAGAAACAACGATGGCACTCCGATGAAGTTTAATTTTGATGCACAAGAAAAGCACGACCTTATTGCCTTTCTTAAAACCTTGGATGATGAAGTTCTTGCAAGCGATGTTAAATTCTCGTCACCTTTTAAATAGGCATGAAGAGATATTTTATTGGGCTTACAACCATCCTTTTTTTTGCTGGACAAAATTTAACGGCCGGCTCAATCAAAGCGGATACTCTTAAAAGGAAGTTTGGTTTTCATTTGATGTTATCAACAAAACCTATCGTAAATTGGTTAGGCAAAACAGACAGTACGGATCATTTTTTTTACTCCAAAGTACAACTTGAATTACAATTTAGTTTTAAACGTCATACCATAGGAATTGGATTAAATGGTGGATATAATTTATATACCACGCTAACAAACGGTTTGCCATATCATACCAAAAGAAGTCGATATTTTTTCGCACCAACCTACTGCTATTTATTGCATTCAGAAAAAAGGTGGAAATATTATGGAGGCTTTTCGTATTTGCGTGGATACGACCAAACATTGTTTACCATACAATCACCCATAGAAACCATTACCAAAAGCAATACGACCATCGAAGAGGGTTCTAGCGTTTTTCTGAGGGTTAATTATAGATTGAGAAGACATTTAAGCATAGAATTGGAAACAGCCTTGTTTTTTACTAAAATAAGAAATGAATATTTTGAAGATTACCCGCTAACACCTTCTCTCAATAATTCACGACCCGTTCATTACGACGCCCGCACTTATGCATTTCCCTCCAATTTATATTTGAAATACTCGTTTTAAGTTTGATAGATACTTTTCCTTGAAATAAAATGAATAAATAGAAGCAATTGGAAGCCGAATTTTTTGGTTGTTTCAATTCGAAATTTTTCTGCTTTTAAAAAGCTTTTCGAATGGTAGGCCTCTTGATTATAAATTCAAACAAACGATAGATTTGTTTAAATAGACTCATTTAATTAATTACTTAAAAATTAATAACATAATCGTGCCGACTTCTTCTTTTATTAATCGGTTGTTTTTTTGTTAGTTATTTGGTCTTAATCGTTTTATAATTGTTTAACTTAAATCAATTATTAAAATGAAAAAGAATTTTAAATCAATCCTTTTCCTAGTTATTTTTACACTGGGAATCAAAACAGTTTCAGCACAATTCTACAGTGTTGGTGGTCATTTATCAAGAATCTCTGGGGGCTCTATTATTAAGAATTTTGGATTGCATGCCAGTGGTGAATACATGTTCGATGAAAAAACTGGTGTTGTAGCATCTTTGGGTTATTTTTTGCCTCATACCAGTAATTCGGAGTTAACTTTAAATGCCAGAAGCAGTGCTGCACAGCCTCAAAGTATAACAATTAATTCTAAAGATAAATTAACAGGATTTCAGTTGGGTATTTTTGCTAAAAGGTTCTTTGTAAACGAATATGATGAAGAAGGCTTTGGTTTGTACGGGTTGGCTGGAATTGGTTATTCTGCTTTCTCCATAAAATCTAAATTAGATAATTATGATGAAGGCACTTATGGCAATTTTGAGCGCAGTCAATATGAAAGCGAAAAGGGCAGTAATTTCACATTTAATTTAGGCCTAGGTGCACAAATTCAAATGTCAAGTGGCTTATTGTATTTTGAACCCGTAATCTGTATTCCTGGCAATAGCAATAGTGATGGTACAGCAGTGGAGGTTCAAATACCTACAACGATACAATTCAATTTGGGTTACAGAATATTGCTGGATAATTGATAAACAGTATCTTTAAAGAAAAAAACCTGAGACTTCCACAGAAGTCTCAGGTTTTTTTTTGATTACTGAAGCAGATTTTAATATGGTGTTAAAAAATAATTCAGTAAATAACAGACTTATTCTTTTACAAATTTGGTTGTCATTCTTAATTCACCATCTGTTGAATGCATCTCAAGAAAATAAATGCCACTTGATAAAATGTTGATTGAGATACGACCATCATTTACAATTCCACTATAAACCATAGCACCTTGCGCATTATAAATTACAAACAAAGGCAAATCAATTCCTTTAATATATAAGAATTGATTGGCAGGATTGGGGTAAATGAATTGAGATGCATCAATAGAAGATACTTTACTTGATTTAGTGAATACGGCTGTAAGCATGTGGTCTTTAGCCGAAGTAAATGCATAGTTACTATCAGTAGAAATTTGAACACTATTTTCGGTCCAAGCACTGAACTTATAACCACTATTAGCTTTTGCCTTTAGAATTACAGATGAATCACAATTGTAAATGCCATCACCCATCACGGTTCCACTATTAGTTGGTGTAACAACGGTGTTTATTGTATAACTGATAGGTTCGAAAATGGCCACAAGGTTACGCGCTTGTTTTGGCGATAGGGTATAGGTAGCATTGGTAGAAACTACTGAGTTGTTTTCTCTCCATTCCTTGAACTGATAACAATGCGAAGCACTTGCAGAAAGTGAAATAGAAGTATCTGAGCAATTAAAATTACCTGTTCCTTTTATAGTTCCACTATTTAAAGGCGATGCACTTGCATTGATAGAATATTTAATGGGTTCGAAAATAGCCTTTACTATTCTTTTTTGGTTTGGTAAAAATGAATAGTTAGCATTGGTTGAAACTACGACATTATTTTCTTGCCATTCTTTAAATTGATAGCATGAAGATGGAACAGCAGTCAGTGTTTTTAAAGTATCCGAACATGCATAAACCCCAAGTCCATTGATAGTACCTGCCGATAGTTTTGGTAAAATGCTTCCTATAATTGTATAGGTATTTCTTGTAAATTCTGCGATGAGTGTTCTATTGGCAGAAGCTACAAATGTATAAATGCTATCTGTAGAAACTTCATTGCCAGCTTCGGTCCAACGTTTAAATTTTGAGCAACTATTAGGAGTGGCAATAGCTTTTACAATTGAATCTTTTTTATAAGTTCCACTTCCACTAGCACTGCCATTTAGCCCACTTGTTACCTTTATTAGATAGGATGGTTTTTTGTAGGCATTGATGGTTGTGTTCGTGGCAACAGGACTGTTATAATCAAAATAGATATATGCGGTATTAGCTATTGATGTGCCTTCATTATAACCTTGCTTAGGTTTGATTCTATACTGAACATATCCATTCGAGGCTTTGCTGTCAGAAAAACTGTCTGGTAACATGATATCATCAAAAAATAATTTGAGTTTATTGCCATTCAATGCTACTCGGTTATCGTGACTGTAATCCATGACTTCGAAAGATTCTAAATCCATTCTATTATCTATGGTGTCTTCTAGGCGAATATTGAATGCAGGTGCCTTTCCTGTATTTTGAAAATGGATGGTATATACCATCCAATCTTTATAACCTGGTAAAACTACTTCAGGATAAGTTTCTTTTTTATTAGGGTCATAAGAATTCATTACTTTATAGGAGTACTTCATTTTGTTATTGCTACTATCCTTGTCTTTTTTTAATAAAATTATTTCAGCAAAAGCCAGAACAGTATCTCCATAAGTTGCGGTTGTATCGGTTTTAAATTGGAGTTGAATGGCGTTATTGAACTTTAAAAAATCTTTGATTTTCCACGTATAAGTATTTCCTGAGATACTATTTGGAGTTAGATTAGCAGATTTGTACTTCACTTTACCTGTAACGGTTAAGCGTATGGTTCCACTGTCACTATTTGATTGGCAATTTTCAATCATTGTTTTTCCAAATAAGCCAGCCTTCAAACTGAGGTAATGGGTTTGTCCAGGAAAAACATAGCCACGCGGGGCAATAGATTTTATTCCAAAATCAGATTGTCCACAATTGGTAGGAAAATCAATCCCTCCAGAGAGTATTGAAGATTTTAAAGAAATTAAAGAATCAGTTCCAATTGGACATTTAACTTCTAATGGCAAATTATGAATATCCAACACTACTTTGTATTTCCCATTAGTTTTTTCAAAGAAGAACATACCGTTCGAAAGGGTATATGTTTGACCGAGGAATTGGTTCGTAGTATCATATAATTTTACAGGGATGTCTTTAAAGCATGTTTCACCTGAAGAGAATCCACAATCATTATTGTTATCATTAAATACTTTTCCAAATAATCCATAGGTTAGTCTAAAATCCTTTGAACAGATATATTTGTTTTTCGTTAGTGTAGATACAGTTGAGGAGCTGTCTAAGTCATTCCATGCCTTTAAAGTAATAGTGTAGCAGGTAGAATCAAGGAACCAAATATGGGGTGTCGGTAAGCTGTCACCATATATATATCGGTATTGTATGCTGCCTGGTTTTACAATTGAGGGGCTAGGTGGTGGATTCAATAATACATAACTTGAAGGTGAAATCGTCCAAGTAAATTTATTGGCCTTGTCTGTAATCGGTTTGAACCAAGCGGTATCTGAATTATTCGAGAATGTAGTTTTACTAAAATTGATGGCAGTCTTTGAGTTTGGTGTTATCACTTTAACATATTTACAAATGTTGGTATCGATACCGCAACCAATTGTCTGCATGCAGACTTGGTAGGTTGCATCTGTATACTGCGTTGTTCTGCAATTTTTTTGTGCGCTAATTAAAGTACCGTCAATTTTCCATTTGAAATTTGGAATTCCTGGAAAACTTGTATTGACGCTTTTGAAGATGGTAGGAACTCCATTATATAAAACAGAGTCGTGCGTAAAATCAATTGAAGGCGTAAAAGCGGAACTATCTAAAATGGAAGTGTAATTACCAATGAATCCTGAATCGACTCCCGAACCACTTGATTTAAAAATGATATACATGCTTCCACTCAATGCTGTAATTGTTGTGTTGGAAGTATTGCCTTTGGTCCACGCAGCAAGTAGCTTCGAGCTATTTACCTTGTCATCATCATACACATACAATATATCTTGGTTATCACTAAATTTTAGTTGCTGCATTTTTAAAATAATTTTTTTAGCGCGACAAGGGTGTATAAGTAGGTAAGATTTAGTACTAATTCCTTGGTTATTATCTTAATTGCTGTTAATGCCGCCATTATCATAGATACTGCCAAAATCGGTTTCTACTTTATTTTCACTTTGGGGTCCATATGTACCAAAACCCAAGTAATAGGTGGTGTACGGACTGATTATTATATAATCTTTTTTAATCAATTTGGTCGACCATCCTGTTTTGTTTGCACATCTTAAAACGATGGTATATTTACCTTCTCTATAAAAGCTAACTTTGGGATTTTTAGAAGATTTGCTGGTACCTTGATCAAAGGTTACATAACCACTATTTTCATCTGATACTGGGTCATAAGGGTCTTTTTTGAATGTAGTAGAATCGTAAATACTCCATTCCCATAGAATAGGGGTATTGGTGGAAGAATCGGTTAAATTGATTCCTTCATAAACTTCAAGTTTAAGTCTATTAGCACCAAATTTTGCGATAGGTACCTGGGCATAAAGCTTAAATGAACCAATGACCAAAAAAGCAATAAAAAATAATTTCAGTAGTTTATATTGGTAAATTTTGTTCATATATGTTTGATTTGGATAACAAATCTAGGTGTTAAAAATTTAAAACAATAATCATCAAGCTTATAAATACTATATTATGACAATTTTATGAAGAAATATGGAAATTATTACAAGAATATGAAGAATTGAGAAATTGTATAACACTGCTTCTTCCTATTCCGGTAGGCTAAATTGTATAGCCCATAACTTTTAGACTTGACCCGTTATTCATCTAAATATTGATTGTTTGCAAATGGAGAAATAAAAAGGGTTTCAAGAAATTGAAACCCTTGATATGATTGGGTGGAAGCAATGCGCGAGATGTCGAACTTTTTTAGGATTTAGGTTCTTCAAATATTTTATAACCTAATGATGTCAAGGTATAATTTAACATTAATTTTAATGCCCGTTTCCCTTTTGAAGATTTAAAATATTTTTCTCTGTACATGGCATCTTCTTTAAAAAGATAATACTCAGCAAAAATCAACTTTAAAGGTCGCCGGTGTTTAGTACTGGTTGTATCTCCATTATTATGGTTTATGATCCTTTTATTGATATCAGTTGTAAATCCGACATAAAGTAGATGATCTTTTTCGCTAAAAAGAACATACACAGCATAGGGTAATAGCTTCATGGTTTATTTCAGCCAAGATAGTTTAAATTATTAAAAGTGGACCCATGATAGAGACTTCCACTTCGTTTCAGTCACATCACGGGTCACACCCCGTGTTGTGAAAGCCCGCTAGTAATTATGAAAAAAGCCCGAAAATTTGATTTCGGGCTTTTTTCTAACACGGGGTGGGCCCTGCTGGAATCGAACCAGCCACCCTCTGATTATGAGTCAGACGCTCTAACCGAATGAGCTAAGGGCCCTAAAAGGACTGCAAAAGTATGATTTTTGAAATTAGTTTCAAAATTGAATTCAGATATTTTTAATCATGTGTCTGAATATCTAACTGCAATCTTACCTTTGCCAAAGAATATCACCCCATGAAATTTGATAAGTTTGACCTAACAACTGAAGTAAAAAATAATTTAATTAAACTTAAATTTTTTAGAACCACAGATATTCAATTTAAGGCAATTCCCCCAATATTGAAAGGAGAGGATGTGCTTGCCATTGCGCAAACAGGAACTGGCAAAACAGCAGCATTTGCGATTCCGATTATCAACAAACTACAAGTAGAAAAATTTAAGAAATCCAATGATTACTTAAAATGTTTAATCATGGTACCTACCCGCGAACTGGCTTTTCAAATTACAGAAGTTTTTGAAACAATTGCAAAAAGTACCGGGGTGCGCATCGGCTGTGTTACAGGTGGAGTCGACCAAGATCCACAAATTACAAAGTTAAAAAAGGGCATTGATATTTTAATTGCAACGCCTGGAAGAATGTTCGATTTGATAGCCCAAGGTTATATCAACGTCAATTCAATTCGCATATTGGTATTAGATGAAGCCGATCATATGTTAAACCTCGGCTTTATAAAAGATATAAAAGATATAGTTTCCAAATTGCCGCAGAATAGGCAGACTCTTTTTTTCTCGGCAACTATTGATGATAGAATTAAAAAGACAGCCTATTTAATAGTGAGAAATGCTATAAGAATTCAAATCTCACCTGAAAATCCAGTCAATAAAAATATTCATCATACGGTTGCTTTTATCGAGATGGATGATAAAAGGTTTTTTCTAGAGCGATTGATTAATGAACAAGAAGGGAAAAAAATTTTAATTTTTGTAAGAACAAAAGTGAGAGCAGAACGCGTGTGTAAGGCTATGGAAAGGGTTGGTATTAATACAAAAACCATACATGGTGATAAAGAACAATCGGATAGATTAACTGTTTTAAACGAATTTAAGCAAGGAGCCATTACTGTTCTGATAGCGACAGATGTCTCTGCCCGCGGAATTGATATACCCAACGTGGATTATGTGGTGAATTATGATTTACCTGATCAAGCAGAGAATTATGTACACAGGGTTGGAAGAACTGGCAGGGCACATAACAAGGGTTTTGCAGTTTCATTTTGTGCTAATGAAGAAAAATTACTTTTAAAGGATATTGAAGATTACATTGGACATACGATAGAAGTACTAACTATTTTCAAAAAAGATTATGAAGAAACCATCGATTATTCCAATGATGAAGGTGCTACCAATTGGCGTGAATTGATTGCAGATAATGAGGATGACAAAAAAAAGAAGTTTAAAAAGAAAAAGTAGACTTTCTGTTTTTGACAAAATAATTGTGGTTGAAAATTATAAACTAGTTCTATTAGGAGGGTCAAATTTTAAAAGAATTTGATTTGCGTAAATTCTTAGTGTTTTATTAAACTGAATTTTTGAATCAAAAAAAAATACTTCGACAGTAAAACTGAAAATAAAAAAGACATTCAAATTTTGTCATTTGATTAATCTAAAAACGAGTAATAGCAATGGTTACGGAGTTTTCAAACTAGGTTGATTTAACCAGTATTAAAAAAGGAGTTTGAATTATCACATTTTTTTTACAAAAAGGCTTTGTTTTATCAATTCATTAGCCTACTTTTGCAGTCCTTTTAGCAGAAAATACCCATTTTCTAGTAAAAAAGATACGTTCTTTATCATGCCACTTTAGCTCAGCTGGTAGAGCAACTGATTTGTAATCAGTAGGTCGTTGGTTCGATCCCGACAAGTGGCTCATTGCAATGCATTGGGGAGTTTCCAGAGTGGCTAAATGGGACAGACTGTAAATCTGTTACTTCGGTTTCGGTGGTTCGAATCCACCACTCCCCACGCTTTAGGTTTATTTTGTACAATTATCAAAAACGAATCGGGTGTAAAAATAAAATTCTCGGCATCTTAAGAGTAGTAAAATCTCCAAGATATGCTTAGAGGAGCAAATGAAAATTGCGGGAGTAGCTCAGTTGGTAGAGCGACAGCCTTCCAAGCTGTAGGTCGCGGGTTCGAGCCTCGTCTCCCGCTCGAAAAGTTTGGGAAGATTTTAGATAGTTTGCTGGTTAGGCTTCATAACTGTCGGGGTCGTCTCCCACACTCTGGTGAAATTGATTTTGATTGTTAAGAAATCATCGTCAATTGACCCAAAAAAGATAACCAAGCCGTTGTAGCTCAGGGGTAGAGCACTTCCTTGGTAAGGAAGAGGCCAAGGGTTCAAATCCCTTCAATGGCTCAGTTGGTTAGAAAAAAAGAAATACGTTCAAGGTGAAAACCTTGTAGCATATATAGAAATTAAAATATAAATAAAAATAACAATTAAATTAAATTTAAATCATGGCAAAAGAAACATTTGACCGCTCCAAAGCCCACGTTAACATTGGTACCATCGGTCACGTTGACCACGGTAAAACTACGTTAACAGCAGCAATCACAAAAGTATTGGCTGAAAAAGGTTTATCAGAAGCTCGTTCTTTCGAATCAATTGATTCGGCTCCAGAAGAAAAAGAACGCGGTATTACAATCAATACTGCTCACGTAGAATATTCAACAGCTACGCGTCACTATGCACACGTGGATTGCCCAGGTCACGCTGATTATGTTAAAAACATGGTAACAGGTGCTGCTCAAATGGACGGTGCTATTCTAGTTGTTGCCGCTACAGACGGACCAATGCCACAAACTCGCGAGCATATCTTGCTAGCGCGTCAGGTTGGTGTGCCTCGTCTTGTAGTATTTATGAACAAATGCGACAGTGTTGACGATCCAGAATTATTAGACTTGGTTGAAATGGAAGTTCGTGAATTATTGAGCTTTTATAACTTCGATGGTGATAATACTCCAGTTATCCGTGGTTCTGCCTTAGGTGGATTAAACGGTGACCCAGCTTGGGTAGAAAAAATTATGGAATTAATGAACGCTGTTGATACTTGGATTCCAATTCCTCCAAGATTGGTTGATCAACCATTCTTGATGCCAGTTGAAGACGTGTTCTCTATCACAGGTCGTGGTACTGTTGCAACAGGTCGTATCGAAAGAGGTGTTATTAATGTTGGTGATCCAGTAGAAATTATTGGTTTAGGTGATATTAAAATGACTTCAACTATTACAGGTGTTGAGATGTTCCGTAAATTATTAGACAGAGGTGAAGCTGGTGACAACGCTGGTATGCTTTTGCGTGGTATTGATAAAGAACAAATCAAAAGAGGTATGGTAATTTGTAAACCAGGTTCTGTAACCCCTCACACTAAATTTAAAGCAGAGGTTTATGTTCTAAGTAAAGAAGAAGGTGGAAGACATACGCCATTTTTCAACAAATACCGTCCACAATTCTATTTCCGTACCACTGATATGACAGGTGAGTGTACCTTACCAGAAGGTGTAGAAATGTGTATGCCAGGTGATAATATTACAATTACTGTACAATTGATTCAACCAATTGCCATGGAAAAATCATTGCGTTTTGCAATCCGTGAAGGTGGTAGAACAATTGGTGCTGGTCAAGTAACTGAAATATTAGACTAACTAGATAATTATACATAGCCATTGGTCATTGTCACCATAATGATCAATGGCCATTGTCTATAAACGGGAATAGTTCAATGGTAGAATAGAGGTCTCCAAAACCTTTGATCAGGGTTCGAATCCTTGTTCCCGTGCAAAAAAAGAAATAACGAAATGGAAAAATTAAGGAATATGTGGAATCTTACAGTGGACGAATTACTAAATAAAGTAACTTGGCCTACTTGGGACCAATTGCGTGAAAGTGCAATCATTGTGCTTATAGCATCAGTAATTTTTGCAAGTATTCTGTGGGTAATAGATGCTCTATTAGGCACAGGATTAAACTTTTTTTACAATTTGTTTAAATAACAAAAAATGGAAGTTACAGATCTTCAATGGTACGTGGTGAGAGCCATCTCCGGTCAAGAAAAAAAGGTGAAAGCCAATTTGGAAAGTGAGCTTGAAAAAGCGAAACTGACAGATTATGTACCTCAGATTCTTATTCCAATGGAGAAAGTTTATACCATTAAAAATGGCAAAAAGATAGCTAAAGATAAAAATTATTTTCCTGGTTATATTTTAGTGCAAATGAAGTTTTATGGCGAGGTTGAAGCCACCATAAAGGGTATTAATGGTGTTGTTGGGTTCTTAGGTTCCAAAGAAGGACCAGTGCCTCTTAGACAAGCTGAAGTGAATAGAATTTTGGGCAATGCGGATGAACATGGCGCTATAGATCCAGAAGGAACAGAACCATTCATCGTTGGAGAGCCAATTAAAGTAACAGATGGTCCTTTCAGTGGTTTCAGCGGTGTAATTGAAGAGGTAAATGACGAGAAGAAAAAGGTTAAGGTAATGGTAAAAATCTTTGGAAGAAGAACACCATTAGAACTTAACTACAATCAAATAGAAAAAGAATAAATAAATAGCATAACATGGCAAAAGAAGTATCAGGATTCGTAAAATTACAAGTAAAAGGCGGACAGGCAAATCCCGCACCTCCCATTGGACCTGCTCTGGGCTCAAAAGGTGTAAACATCATGGAGTTTTGTAAACAATTTAACGCACGTACCCAAGATAAAATGGGTAAAGTGTTACCAGTAGTATTAACAGTGTATTCAGATAAATCATTTGAATTCATCATTAAAACGCCACCGGTAGCTGTTCAAATTTTAGAGGTTACCAAAATAGCAAAGGGCTCCGCAGAACCTAACCGTAAAAAATCAGGTGAATTAACTTGGGAACAGGTTAGAAAAATCGCAGAAGATAAAATGCCAGATTTAAATTGCTTCGAAGTAGAATCTGCCATGAATATGGTAGCTGGTACTGCAAGAAGTATGGGTGTAACAATTTCAGGAAATAAACCATTTTAAAAGAATAAATAATGGCACTTACAAAAAATAGAAAGAAAGTAATAACAAAAGTAGATAGCGCTAAAGTTTATTCTTTAGAAGAAGCTTCTAAGATGTTAAAAGATATAACCTTCACCAAATTCGATTCATCAGTTGATATTGATGTTCGTTTAGGTGTAGATCCAAAGCAAGCTTCTCAAATGGTGAGAGGGGTTTCCACATTACCACATGGTACTGGTAAAACCATTAAAGTTTTGGTATTGTGTACGCCTGATAAAGAAGCAGAAGCTAAAGCAGCTGGTGCGGATTATGTAGGTTTAGACGATTATATCGAAAAAATCAGCGGAGGCTGGTTGGATGTTGACATTATAATTACCATGCCAGCTGTAATGGCGAAGCTTGGTAAATTAGGTAAAATATTGGGGCCACGTAACTTAATGCCAAATCCAAAGTCAGGAACTGTTACTCCTGATGTTGCTAAAGCTGTAACTGAAGTAAAAGCTGGTAAAATTGACTTTAAAGTTGATAAAACAGGGATTATTCATGCATCTATTGGTAAAGTTAGCTTTCAACCCAATCAAATCGCTGAGAACGCAGTAGAAATAATGCAAACTCTTAGCAAACTAAAGCCCTCTTCTTCCAAGGGGACTTACTTTAAAAGCGTTTACTTAAGCTCTACCATGAGCCCAAGTTTATGCATTGATATCAAATCAATTCCAGGAATTTAAAAATGAAAAGAGAAGACAAAAACGCAGCAATTGCCCAATTAACTGAAAAGCTTCAGTCTAACAACAATTTGTACTTTGCCGATACTTCTAGTATCTCCGCGAACGAAACAAATAGTTTAAGAAGAGAACTTTTTAAAGGTGGCATTCAAATGCAGGTAGCAAAAAATACTTTGATATTTAAAGCTATGCGCAACTCCGGAAAAGATTTTGGCGATTTAGAGAACATTCTAAAAGGAACAACCGCAATTTTGGTTTCTGAAAATCCTAAGGCTCCGGCTCAAGCGATTTTGAAATTCAGAAAAAAAGGTACAAAACCTGAATTAAAAGGTGCTTATATTGATAGTGCAATTTATGTTGGCGACAATCAATTATTGGCATTGAGTACTCTAAAATCAAAAGAGGAAATGATTGGAGAAATAGTTGGATTATTACAATCTCCAGCTAAAAACGTGATTTCTGCTTTGAAAAGCGGTGGTGGCAAAATTGCCGGTATCGTTAAAACATTGCAAGAAAGAGCAAATTAAAAATTTATTAACAAACAAAAAAAACAATTAAAAAAAATGTCAGATTTAAAAGCATTTGCTGAACAATTAGTTAATCTTACCGTTAAACAGGTAAATGAATTAGCTCAAATTTTGAAAGATGAGTATGGTATCGAACCAGCTGCTGCTGCGGCTGTTGCTGCGGCTCCTGCTGCAGGTGGTGGTGGCGAAGCTGCTGCTGTTCAAACAGAATTTACTGTAATACTTAAAGCTGCCGGTCCTAACAAATTAAACGTTGTTAAGGTAGTTAAAGATTTAACTGGTCTTGGCTTGAAAGAAGCTAAAGATTTAGTTGATGGCGCTCCAAAACCTGTAAAAGAAAACATTGCTAAAGATGAAGCTGAAGCATTGAAAGCTAAACTTACAGAAACTGGTGCAGAAGTTGAGATTAAGTAATCTCATTTTACGCTAAAAATTTTACCAATAGACCCAGGGAAACCGAGTGGGTCTATTGGTGTTTTAATTAAACATTCTCTCTTCTCGGACATAAAAAATACTAATTTTTAATAAAATTGGCAACAAAAGTAAAACAACCAAAAAGAATCAATTTCGCATCAATTGATAAAGTAATTGATTATCCAGATTTTCTTGACATTCAATTACAATCATTCAAAGAATTTTTTCAATTAGAAACCCACGTAGATAAGCGTACAGATGAAGGCTTATTCAAAGTGTTTCAGGAAAATTTTCCTATCAATGATACCAGAAACATTTTTAACCTTGAATTCCTGGATTATTTCGTGGATCCCCCGCGTTATTCTATACAAGAATGTATCGAAAGAGGTTTAACCTATTCGGTACCCCTTAAGGCTAAATTGAAATTATCCTGTAACGATCCTGAGCACGAAGATTTTCAAACCATCGTGCAAGACGTATACTTGGGCACAATTCCATACATGACACCTAGTGGTACTTTTGTTATTAACGGTGCCGAAAGGGTTATTGTTTCTCAATTACACCGTTCACCAGGCGTATTCTTTGGACAATCTTACCATACCAATGGTACCAAATTATACTCGGCCCGTGTTATTCCATTCAAAGGATCATGGATTGAATTCGCTACGGATGTAAACAACGTGATGTATGCATACATCGACAGAAAAAAGAAATTCCCAGTTACCACATTGCTACGTGCAATTGGTTTCGAATCAGATAAAGATATATTAAATATTTTCGGCCTTGCTGAAGAAGTGAAAGTTTCCAAGTCAGGCTTGAAAAAATATGTTGGTAGAAAATTATCCGCAAGGGTACTTCGCACCTGGATTGAAGATTTCGTGGATGAGGACACCGGTGAGGTAGTTTCCATCGAACGTAATGAAGTAATCATTGAGCGTGATACTTTATTGGAAAACGACCACATAGATGAAATCGTAGAAGCGGGTGTTAAAACCATTATCCTAAACAAAGAAGAAGAAGGTAAAAATGATTTCACTATCATTTACAACACGCTTCAAAAGGATACTTCAAACAATGGTAAAGAAGCGGTAGAACATATCTATCGTCAATTAAGAAATACTGATCCACCAGATGAGGAAACAGCGCGTGGTATTATAGAAAGATTATTCTTCTCTGATAAACGCTATGACCTAGGTGATGTTGGTCGTTATAGAATTAATAAAAAACTGAATTTGAATACCCCAATGGAAACAAAGGTGTTAACCAATCAGGATATCATTAAAATTATAACATACCTTATTGAATTAAGTAACAGCCGTTCTGAAGTGGATGATATTGACCACTTAAGCAACAGACGTGTTAGAACAGTTGGTGAACAATTATACGCTCAATTTGGTGTTGGTTTGGCCCGTATGGCCAGAACCATTCGCGAAAAAATGAATATTAGAGATAACGAAGTATTTACGCCAACAGATTTGATAAATGCGCGTTCATTATCTTCAGTTATTAATTCATTCTTTGGTACTAACCAGTTATCTCAGTTTATGGATCAAACAAATCCATTAGCAGAGATTACACACAAAAGAAGAATGTCTGCCCTTGGACCAGGTGGTCTTTCTCGTGAAAGAGCAGGTTTTGAGGTTAGGGATGTTCACTATACACACTACGGTCGTTTATGTACCATCGAAACACCAGAGGGTCCTAACATTGGTTTGATTTCATCACTTTGTGTGCATGCAAAAATCAATGGTATGGGCTTTATTGAAACACCTTACAGACCAGTTGAAAATGGTAAAGTAAATGTTCTAAAAGGAGTTGTATACTTAAGTGCCGAAGAGGAAGATGGCAAAATTATTGCACAGTCTAACTCATTAACAAACGAAAAAGGTGAGTTCCTTTCTAATGAGGTTAAAGCCCGTTTTGAAGGTGACTTCCCGCTTGTATCTCCTGAGAAATTAAACTTCATGGATGTTGCGCCAAATCAGATTGTGTCTATTGCAGCTTCATTGATTCCTTTCCTTGAGCATGATGATGCGAATAGAGCCTTGATGGGATCTAACATGCAACGTCAGGCAGTTCCTTTGCTTCGTCCACAAGCACCAATTGTAGGTACTGGACTGGAAGAAAGAATTGCTAGAGATTCAAGAACATTGGTGACTGCAGAAAATAATGGTATTGTAGATTATGTGGATGCAACTGAAATCAGAATTCGTTACGACTTTACAGAAGATGACGAATTGGTAAGTTTTGCAGGTAACATGAAAACGTATAAACTAACCAAATTCTTAAGAACCAACCAAAGCACATGTGTTAATCTTCGTCCTATTGTTAAAAAGGGACAAAGAGTTGCCAAAAATGAAATTCTTTGCGAAGGTTATGCTACAGAAGGTGGCGAACTAGCATTGGGAAGAAACTTGAAAGTAGCCTTCATGCCATGGCAGGGTTATAACTTTGAGGATGCGATTGTTATTTCTGAAAAAGTGGTGAGTGATGATTGGTATACTTCATTACACGTAGATGAATTTGAATTGGAAGTTAGAGACACCAAACGCGGTGAAGAAGAATTAACCAATGATATTCCTAACGTAAGTGAAGAAGCTACTAAAAATTTAGATGAAAATGGCTTAATAAGAATAGGTGCAGAGATTAAAGAAGGAGATATCATCATTGGTAAAATTACTCCAAAAGGTGAAACTGAACCTTCTCCTGAAGAAAAATTATTAAGAGCTATTTTTGGTGATAAAGCTGGTGATGTTAAAGATGCATCACTTAAAGCGCCACCATCAACTGAAGGTGTGGTTATTGATAAAAAATTATTCAGCAGAACCAAAAAAGAAAAAGGCGCAAAAGCTGATGAAAAAGCTAAACTTGTAAAAAGCGAAGTTGAATACGGTAAGAATATGGAGAAATTAAAAGAAATCCTTGTTCAAAAGTTATTCAAAGTATTAAACGGTAAAAC
Organism: Bacteroidota bacterium; assembly: GCA_025354385.1. Taxonomy (GTDB): domain Bacteria; phylum Bacteroidota; class Bacteroidia; order NS11-12g; family UBA955; genus JABMMZ01. Next base: position 75,402 of record JANXMZ010000043.1, on the reverse strand, counting down.
TTCTGCAGGTGTGCACAGTGTTTTTGGTGAGGAAATGATTCCTAAAGGAACCAAATTCTCCTTAAAAAACTTGGGTTCTGTAGACTATACCAACGTTAATTATGCAAACTGGACTTCTGATATGGAAAAGAATGCTGTGGTTAATCTAATATTGAAAAATTTCAAGTCTGCTTCAACAGAAATATATGCAACTCACAGAAGAGAGTATTATGCAATTACTGTAGGTGATGAATTACCAACAGGTATATTGAAAATGGCTAAAGTTTATGTTGCTCAAAAACGTAAATTAAAAGTGGGTGATAAAATGGCTGGTCGTCACGGTAATAAAGGTATTGTGGCCAGAATCGTTCGTAAAGAGGATATGCCATTCTTAGAAGATGGTACTCCGGTAGATATCGTATTGAATCCACTGGGTGTTCCTTCAAGGATGAACTTGGGTCAGATATATGAAACTGTTTTGGGTTGGGCTGGTCTTGAATTGGGATTGAAATTTGCAACACCAATTTTTGATGGTGCATCTCCTGCTCAGATAGATCAATACATTGACGAAGCCAAATTACCAAAGAACGGTCAAGTATACTTGTATGATGGTTTATCAGGTGAAAAATTCCACCAACCAACAACAGTCGGTGTTATTTATATGTTGAAACTCGGTCACATGGTTGATGATAAGATGCACGCGCGTTCTATCGGACCATATTCAATGATTACTCAACAGCCTTTGGGTGGTAAAGCTCAATTCGGTGGTCAGCGTTTTGGTGAGATGGAGGTTTGGGCATTGGAAGCATTCGGTGCAGCCAATATCTTGAGAGAAATCTTAACCATTAAATCAGATGATATCATGGGTAGAGCAAAAACTTACGAAGCCATTGTTAAAGGAGATAATATCACACAAATCGGTATTCCTGAATCATTCAATGTATTGATACACGAATTAAGAGGACTTGGTATCGAAATGAGTTTTGAAGAATAATTAAACAGGTATTATAAAGTTTCACAAACAGTATTAAAAACATCAAATGTCAACTATAAAAAAGAGTCAAAAAATTAAAAGCAACTTTACCAAAATTCGCATTGGTTTAGCTTCGCCTGAAAATATTCTGCAAAAATCGTTCGGAGAGGTTACAAAACCGGAAACCATCAATTACAGAAGTTATAAGCCTGAAATGGGTGGACTATTCTGCGAGCGTATTTTTGGACCAATCAAAGACTACGAATGTCATTGTGGTAAGTACAAACGTATCCGTTACAAAGGGATAGTTTGTGACAGATGTGGTGTTGAGGTAACAGAAAAGAAAGTAAGACGCGAGCGCATGGGTCACATTAAATTAGTGGTGCCTGTTGCTCATATCTGGTATTTCCGTTCATTGCCAAATAAAATCGGATATTTATTAGGTTTGAGTACCAAGAAATTAGACATGGTTGTTTACTACGAACGCTATGTTGTAATTCAAAAAGGTGAGCACGAAACTGTCAATAATTTAGATTTATTAACAGAAGAGGAGTACCTAGATATCTTAGATAAATTACCAAAAGAAAATCAATACCTAGAAGATACAGACCCTAAAAAGTTTGTAGCTAAAATGGGTGCTGAAGCACTTTGGGAACTATTGAGCAGAACAGATTTGGATGGTTTGAGTTATAGCTTAAGAAATCAAGCTGCAACAGAAACTTCACAACAACGTAAAGCTGAAGCTTTGAAACGTTTAAAAGTGATTGAAAGTTTCCGTTCTGCGAACAGAGATAACCATATCAACCGCCCTGAGTGGATGATCTTAAAAATGTTGCCAGTTATTCCGCCAGAATTGCGCCCATTGGTGCCATTGGAAGGTGGTAGATTTGCAACTTCCGATTTAAATGATTTATACAGAAGGGTTATTATTCGTAACAACCGTCTGAAAAGGTTAATAGAAATTAAAGCACCAGAAGTAATTCTAAGAAACGAAAAAAGGATGTTACAGGAATCTGTAGACTCCCTTTTAGATAATACTAGAAGAGCAAGTGCTGTTAAATCAGAAGGTAACCGTCCATTGAAATCTTTAAGTGATATGCTAAAAGGTAAACAAGGACGTTTCCGTTTAAACCTTTTGGGTAAAAGGGTTGATTATTCAGGTCGTTCGGTAATTGTGGTAGGTCCAAAACTTAAATTAAGTGAGTGCGGATTACCAAAAGCAATGGCTGCGGAATTATTCAAACCATTTGTTATCCGTAAATTAATTGAGAGAGGTATTGTCAAAACGGTTAAATCTGCAAAGAAAATCGTTGATAAAAAAGAACCAATTATCTGGGAAATTTTAGAGAATATTTTGAAAGGCCATCCGGTTCTTTTAAACAGGGCTCCTACACTCCACAGATTGGGTATACAAGCGTTCCAACCGAAATTAATCGAAGGAAAAGCAATCCAATTGCACCCTTTGACTTGTACAGGTTTTAACGCGGATTTTGACGGTGACCAAATGGCTGTGCACGTTCCATTGGGCAATGCTGCTATCTTGGAAGCACAATTATTAATGTTGGCGCCACATAATATCTTAAATCCTGCTAACGGTTCTCCAATCACTGTACCTTCTCAGGATATGGTGCTTGGTTTATACTATATCACCAAAGGAAGAAAATCTACACCAGAACAACATGTTGCAGGTGAAGGTATTACTTTCTATTCTCCGGAAGAGGTTATCATTGCTTTCAATGAAGGCAAGGCTAATTTAAACGCCTTTATTAAATGTAGATTGAAAGATTTGGATGAGAATGGTAAAACCGTTTACAAAATTATTGAGACTACTGTAGGTAGAGTTATTTTTAACCAAGTAGTTCCAGATGGAGTAGGGTATATCAATCAATTATTGACTAAGAAATCATTAAGAGATATTATTTCTATTTTCGTAAAAGAGGTAGGGGTAGCACGTACTTCTAAATTCTTAGATGATATTAAAGATTTAGGTTTTCACTATGCATTTAAAGGTGGTTTGTCATTTAACCTAAGTTATGTGGCCATTCCAGATGCTAAAGTGAAATTAATTGAACAAGCTAGAAAAGAAGTTGACGAGATTAAATTTAACTACGAAAATGGTTTTATTACCAATAACGAACGTTATAACCAAGTAATTGATATCTGGACCAGAATTAACTCACAAGTGGGTGAAATTCTATTGAAGGAATTGGCTGAAAACAACCAAGGTTTCAATCCAGTATACATGATGTTGGATTCTGGCGCAAGGGGTTCTAAAGAGCAAATTCGTCAGTTAGGCGGTATGAGGGGATTGATGGCAAAACCACAAAAGAACATTGGTGGTGGTGTCGGTGAGATTATCGAGAATCCAATTTTATCTAACTTTAAAGAAGGATTATCTGTATTAGAATATTTCATTTCTACACACGGTGCTCGTAAAGGTTTGGCGGATACAGCTCTGAAAACGGCTGATGCTGGTTACCTTACACGTAGGTTGCACGACGTTGCACAAGACGTTATTATTACAGAATTTGATTGCGGAACTTTAAGAGGTTTAGCTTTAACAGCATTGAAAGACAATGACGATGTTGTAGAGAGTTTATACGAACGTATTTTAGGTAGAACAGGACTTTATGATACATATAATCCTGAGACAGGTAATTTAATTGTTGAGGCAGGCGCTGAAATAACTGAAGAATTTGCCAAAGAAATTGAAAAATCTGGAATTGAAGAAATGGAAATTCGTTCTGTTTTAACTTGCGAAACTAAGAGCGGTGTTTGTGCTAAATGTTATGGCAGAAACTTAGCAAACGGTCGCATGGTGCAAATGGGAGAAGCCGTTGGTGTTATTGCAGCCCAATCCATCGGGGAGCCAGGTACACAGTTAACATTGCGTACATTCCACGTGGGTGGTACTGCATCAAGTATCGCAGCAGAATCTCAAATCATTTCTAAATTCGAAGGTATTTTAAGCTTCGATGAGTTAAAAACGGTTACAGTAGAGAAAGTTGATGAAGAATCTGGAGATAAAGTAGCTGCAGAAATAAACTTGAGTAGAAGTGCTGAGGTAAGAATTCTGGAGCCTAAAACCAAAAACATTTTGGTTACATTCAATATCCCTTACGGTTCGTTTGTATATGTTAAAGAAGGCGATAAAGTTAAAAAGGGAACCAGAATTTGTTCATGGGATCCTTATAACGCGGTTATCTTATCAGATCTTGCAGGTAAAATCTCTTATGAGAACATCATAGATGGTATTACTTTTAGAGAAGAGAATGACGAGGTTACAGGTTATGGTGAAAAGGTTATTATCGAAACAAAAGATAAAACCAAATCACCATCTATTAAAATCGTTGGGAAAGACAAAACAATTTTAAAAGAGATCAACTTACCAGTAGGTGCCCACATTTCTGTAGGAGATGGCGGTGCTATCAAAGCAGGTGATATTATTGCTAAGATCCCGCGTTCTGCGCGTGGTACACGAGATATTACAGGTGGTTTGCCACGTGTAACGGAGTTGTTCGAAGCACGTAATCCTTCTAACCCAGCAACAGTATCTGAAATTGATGGTGTTGTAAGTTATGGTGGTATTAAACGTGGTAACAGAGAAGTAACAATTACTAGCAAGGATGGTGAGCAAAAGCATTATATGATAGCTCTATCTAAACATATTTTTGTTCAAGATAACGATTTCATCAAAGCAGGTTTACCACTGTCTGATGGTGCTATTACACCTCAAGATATTTTGAGAATACAAGGACCTACAGCGGTTCAGCGTTATATTTTAAATGGTATTCAGGAAGTGTATCGTTTGCAAGGTGTTAAAATCAATGATAAACATATTGAGATTATCGTAAGACAGATGATGCAAAAGATGGAGGTTATTGAACCAGGTGACACTCATTTCTTAGAAGGTGAAATTGTAGAGAAGTTTGAATTATTCAAAGAAAATGATTGGGTATACGATCGCAAATTGGTATTAGATGCAGGTGATTCTGACAAATTAAAAATTGGACAAATTATTTCTTTAAGAGAATTAAGAGAAGAGAATAGTTCATTGAAACGTCAGGATAAAAAACAAGTACTCGTTCGCGATGCTGTAACTGCCACTGCAGATTCAGTATTGCAAGGTATTACCAGAGCTTCATTGGCCACTCGTAGCTTTATGAGTGCGGCCTCGTTCCAAGAAACCACCAAGGTGTTGAACGAAGCAGCCATTGCAGGTAAGGTAGATGAAATGCGTGGATTGAAAGAAAACGTTATCGTTGGTCACTTAATTCCTGCAGGTACAGGTATGCGCGCATACGATGGTATCATTGTAGGTAGTCAAGAAGAATACGATCGTTTAATGGCTTCTAAAGCAGAAGGTGAAGCAGCAAAAGCGGCCGCCATCAACTAAATTAACATATCATAAAAAAAGCCTCACAGATTCTGTGAGGCTTTTTTTATGATTGCTTTTTATTGCTCTGTTTCAAAAGTAATTGGAATCACGCACAGCACTTTTACGGCCATTCCATTTTGGCGGCCGGGGTTGTAGTGTGGTAACTTTTTGATAAGGTTGAGAGCCGCTTTATCTAATACATCGCTGCCTGAACTGTGTAAAATAACTATCTGGTCAATACTGCCATCTTCGTTCACCACGAATTGTATTTCTGTTGTGCCTTCTAATTCTGGGTCAGGGTGAATAAGGTTTATTTCTACAAAATTGTCGAAAGCCTCCCTTCCTCCAATAAATGATGGCATTTCTTCCACCCATTTCACGGGCGTTAAATACTTCTTTTTCTCTTGAGTTTGGTTATTTGAAGTACCGGTGCTCGCTGTTCCATTTAAATTGCCAGGCCCTGAAGGATTTGAATTTCCTGTGGGATTTTCATTTGTATTTTCAGATGGTTTTTTTTCAAGTACCTCTGCTTCATTGGGTTTTACTGCTTCATATTCATTATCGATAGGAGTTGTTACTTTTGCCTTTGGGGGGGCGATTTTTGGGTTAGCAGCCTTTGTTTCTTTTTTAATTACTTCGTATTTTTCTTTATCGAAATCTAAAACTTGCTCAATCGAGACTATTACAGGATGTTCTGCCAATAAGCCAAAATATTTTAGAATTGCAGGTGCCGAAATAAAAGTAACGAATAATCCGATGCAAATTAGAATGGCTTTGAGTTGGTTTTTTTCACAGGCCTGCCTAACCACAAAGGCACCGTAGTTTTTGTTTCTGTTGTCAAAAACAATTTCGTCCATCGTAAGGGCGTGATAATTAATTTTACTTTCCATAACATTTTTTGATTTTTATAATACAATTGATTTAAAGTTGAATACATAATAAGGGTGAAAAGTAAATATTGAAACATGAATTTGGTTTGTTTAAATTCATAACGCAGATTTTAAAATAACATTGTCATTTTTAAGTCATCTTTAATTTTAACATGGCGAACGCTTTTATAATTTAGAATCGTTTAGGGTTAATAAAAATAGCGTAGATTTGCATCTTTGAATAAGAAAATAGAAATATCGGAAGAGCAATTGGTGTTTGCCCTAAAAAGCAAAAGCACTGTTGCTTTCGAAATATTATACGACTGCTATTCAGCCTTAATTTATGGTATTATCAATAAGATAGTAAATAATACAGAATTTGCAGAAGATGCCACCCAAGAGACATTTATTAAAATTTATAATAATATTGAAAAGTTTGATGCAAGTAAGGCACGCTTTGCTACTTGGTTAATTAATGTAGCGCGCAATACTGCACTCGATGTTATAAAATCCAAGAACTATAATCAATCGGCCAAAAACCAAAACCTCGAAGATGTCGTAAATACAGTTGACACACAAAAACAAACACAGGTAGCGGTGGAAACCTTAGATGTAAGGAAGCATGTTGGATATCTTGATGCTGAATTACAACAATTGGTAGACTTGTTTTATTTTAAAGCTTATACCCAACAGGATATAGCTGATGAATTGAACATGCCATTGGGAACTGTGAAAACTAAAATGAGAAAAGCACTGGAAGAATTACGAAAACATTATCTGGAAAAGCCATGACCAAAGAAGAATTAATGAACAGCGACCAATTGAACCTCTATTTGATGGGGTTATTGCCTGAGAAAGAAGCTCTGGAAGTGGAAAATTTATTGTTACAATATCCAGAATTACTAATTGAAACTAAGGAGAATGAAGATGCCTTATTAGCATATGCCAATGAGTTCAGCACAACACCTCCACCTTCCTTAAAAAGCAAGGTGATGTTAGATATAGAGTATCTTAATAGCGCTAATGGGACAGCAAAGGCGGCCTCTGGTGAATTGAAAAGGAGTTTTAATTGGTATAGTTTAGCTGCTAGTGTTTTATTGTTGATTAGCGTTGGCTTGAGCTATGCATTGGTTCAAAAGAATCAAAAAATTGCCGACCTCAGTGCAAAGATTTCTGCGAATGACTTGCAACTAGCCGATCGCAATACTCAATTTTCGTCCTTAAAATCTACGTTGAATCAGTTGTATGAAAATGATGTTCAGCAGGTAAAACTTAAAAGTACAGACACCACTAAAAATGTTTTTGCTACTTTTTTCTATAACAAAAAAGCTAAAGAATTATTAATTCATCAAGGTAATCTTGAAAAAAGATCAGATGGCATGCAATATCAGGTTTGGGCTTTGATAGATGGTAAACCTATCAGTGCAGGTGTATTTGATGCAGAACCAACATCGGATTCTCTTAAAGTTATTAAAACTGATTTGAATGCGCAGTTATTTGCGGTGAGTATAGAAAAGCAAGGCGGGGCTGAGGCACCTACTCCAGAAAGAATCATACTGATTTCTGGTAGAATATAAATAGTTGGAGCTTATCGTAAAATTTTTTTAATATCCTTGAGGTTTTAATCACTTGAATTTATTGAAAGTCATCAATTTTCATACTTCTAAATGTTAAATTAATTCTTGGTTTGCTAATCTTTGTAGTAGGAGGCAAGCGGTGCAGCCAATTCTTTTGAGTATCGCCTTTCATTAATAGCAAACTGCCATGAGCCAATTGTAATGTAACAATTTCCTTGGTTTGTTTGTGCTTAAAGGCAAATTTTCTCTCGGCACCTAAACTGAATGATGCAATTGCACCTCCATTTTTTAGAGTCTTTTCATCGTCGCTATGCCAGGCCATACCTTCGCTGCCATTGTGGTATAAATTTAGAAGGCAGGCGTTAAAGGTTTCACCACTTATCTGCTCTACAAGACTTTTTAATGCCAATAGTTCAGCGGTCCACGGCAATGCATTGCGCGTAATGCGCGAGTAAGTATAGGGAAATGCCTCGTTGGCATACCAAGCCACTTTTCGGGCAGTAATAATATGCTTGCCATGAATAATGGCTTCATCGTTTTTCCATTCAATGGAGTTCATCATTTTCTCGAAATAAAAATCACTTTTCTGGGCATGTAAAATGGGTCCAAAGTAATGCACTGTGCCATTGTGAGGCAATAAATTTTTATCGGGACTTTCGGCAAATAATTGCATGATTAATTAATAGACAAAAATAGTTGGGTACTTGTTTTCTGAAAACCCGAAACTTGCTGAAATAAAAAGGAAGTTCAGTAAAATAATAAAAATTAACGCACGATATTTTATTTTTTCAATTCTAAAAAATAAGAAAGTCCTTTTGCTTTATCATCGTATGTAATCACCGTTTTGTCTTTGTGAAATTCGAAGTAGCTAAGCAACCCAAAATCGCCCGAGCAAAAAGCAGTATGAGTGGTTAAAGTGCCAAGCAAGGCAATGCGCCATACAGGCGATACAAAAATAAATGCTAGAAGTATTGTAGCGCTAATAGTAACAAATGGAGCCAAAGCAACCACTTGAAACTCCTTTTTTGAAGCTACAAATTGATCGGCCATGGCCATGAAATAAAACTTTTTCAAATTGGCATCATATGATGTCTGCAATGCGCCTTGTGATTTGTATGCCAAAGCATGTATATACTCATGAATTGGGATTAATAAAAAGGCCATGCAAATGCCGTAAGACAAGTGTGTGAATCCATTGTCCCATCCATAATTTCCATTGATTTTATACAAAGAAAAACAGAATGCTAAAAATATTAAATTGAATACATTTGCAAAATTATAAAGCCTAGAAAAGTAGTTTTTTTTCTTCAAATAAATTTTGATGAAGGGTATTATTTCCTTGTGCCCCAATGTGTCTAATAAAACATAGTTGCTGCTTTCAAGTTCCTCAGGTTTTAATTTCATAATGATTAAAATTTATACAAAAATATAGGTTCTGAAAAGACCGTATGTAAATTGAAAATGAAGTTCTATAAAAGGTTTTATTTTTAGATGAAAGTTAGTTGAATTGATTTTCCTTTAGTTTAATAATACTGTCCAGTTGAAGGCTGAACTTGCGCGCTCCAATTTCGTTTAAATGATTGGCATCGTAAAAATCGGTGTTTAAAAAGCGGGCGTCTTCAAAGAAATTGTAATAATGACAGCGCGAATAAGCGTTACATAATTGAATGGCCGTTTCTTTGGTTTTTTGATATTGTGAGGTGTTCAAATTTTGTGTGTAGGTGTAATATGCAGGACATGAAATTAAAATTATTGCAATATTTTTTGCTTTGGCAAAGGCGATGATATTTCCAAGAATGCTCACATTCTCTTCAAATAATTCATTGTTTTTTGCCAAATGACTGCGGGCGGCAAATTTGCCTGTAGTATCTAAATTTTTGCCATGGTTTGATTGGTAATTATTGCCCCAACCCAGGCTGTTGCAGGTAATATCGGAGGTAGAGTGAAAATAGTATTTTTTATATCGTTCAATATTGTCATGCATATTGTTTGAGGATAATTCTGAATAATAATTGGGGTTGAATGAACTGTAAATGCCATCGTAGATAATATAGTTTTTTAAACGCCAATCCTCTGCAGTTTGCGCCAACTGACTGTAAAATGAAAAATAGTCAACTGGGATGACGATGTATTTTAAGGATTTCCAATTGTTTTCATGACTTATTAAAATTTTGTAATCAAGGTCTAAGGTTTGAGAAACATGAGCGGCATTAAAGCTTCGGCACCTAATATAATCAGGATTGATGCCATAAAAAATATGCGAGCTGCCAAGAAACAATACTTCCAGTTCATTGGAATGCTGGTTCAAATAGGTATTTTTATATTGATAATCATTGGGGATTTTACGCAAAGCAATTTCAAAAAAAACGGCCACAATTGTCAATGGGAGTAGGAATCTCAGGCAATATTTTATAAATTGTTTCATACTTAAAACTGAAAATAAATAAATTGTTTTTCGACACCAGCGTAGTATATACAGGTTAGAATCAATACATAATAAAAACCCCAACGGAGTATTCTTGGCCATTTTGAAGCGAATCTCTCTATGCCATACTGTTGCTCGCGTCCCAGCCACTCTATAAATATCATAATACCAACTTGAAGCAATAATAATTTTGGAAAAATTTCGGGTTTAGAGAATAAAGATGAGGAGAAAATTCCATTCAAATAATTAAATGCACTATTGAGATTGGGAGAGCGAAAGAAAATCCACGCAAATATTGCCAAGCAGAATGTGATGAACATGCTTGTAAATTCGCCTAATGTTGGCCATGTGCGACCTTTGGCTACAATTTCCATGTAATTTCTATTCGACTTGAAAATAACAGAAGGTAAAATAAAAAGGGCGTTGAGTAATCCCCAAAAGATAAATGTAAAATTGGCGCCATGCCAAAAACCACTCAGTAGAAAAATGATGAATACATTGCGAATTTTAGTAAATGTATTGCCCTTGCTACCTCCTAAAGGAATGTAAACGTAATCGCGGAACCAAGAGGAGAGTGAGATGTGCCAACGTCTCCAAAATTCAGCCATATTGCGAGAGAAATAAGGGAAAGCAAAATTTCGCAATAAATCTATTCCCAACAAGCGGGCAATGCCCAAGGCCATATCTGAGTATCCAGAGAAGTCACAATAAATTTGAATGGTAAAGAAAAATGCTCCTACCATGCGTGTGCTGCCAGAAAATCCTGCATAATGATTGAAAATAGTATCTGCAAAATCTGCGCATTGATCTGCAATAACCATCTTCTTAAACAAGCCCCAAAGTATTTGTCTTAAACCATTTACAGAATTTTTATAATCAAAGGTTCTTACTTTTTTTAATTGGGGCAATAAATGGGTAGCTCTTTCTATTGGCCCTGCTACTAGTAAAGGAAAGAAGCTAACAAATAGTGCATAGTCTACAAGATTTTTCTCTGCTTTTATGCGTTGATAATAAATATCTATGACATAAGAAAGGCCATGGAACGTGTAAAATGAAATTCCAACGGGCAGAACAACGTTGAGTAATAATGGGTGTGTTTTAAATCCCATTAAATGACAAGCATCAGCAAATGTTTCCGAAAAAAAATTAAAATATTTAAAAATCCCCAAAAATCCTAAGTTGATACCGATGCTAAGAATTAACCATATTTTCTTAGAAGATTTTTTTTGAACCCTCTCAATCTGAATGCCCGAGGCATAGTCGAGCAAAATTGAAAAACTTAATAGCAATAAAAAACGCCAGTCCCAGGAGGCATAAAAATATAAACTGGCCAAAAGTAAAAGTCTGTTTTGGCGTTGCAATTTATTTTTTGCAGCAAACCAATATAGCAACCAAACCACTGGCAAAAACAAGGCAAAATGGATGGAATTGAATAACATGTTTTACTTTATTCATAATAGCACGATTTAAAAACTTTTATGAAAGATTCAAATATAATGGAAATAACCGAAGCTCATATTCAAGACAGTTTTCAGCGAAGGAGCTAATAAAGAAATTATTCTTTAATTATTTTTCAACTAAACTCAACCATTCTTTAATAATGTTTTGCAATGCCTTCTCTTTTGTTTTTGCATCTTTCAAGTCTTTAAAAACAATCAGTCTTCTTCCATCTTTGTAATCGCCTTCCAAAATTCTTGAAGGGTCTTTTAATTTAGAACCACTTGGCAATACAAGCATGATGCGATTTTTAAATAAATTGAAAACAGCTATTTCTCGCTTGTATTCCTTGGGGGCAAAGGTCGCCATTTCTCCTGTGTAATAAAAACTGGGGTTGTTCCATTTAATGCGCTCGCCAACCTGCATATCGGTTTTTAAAATAATGGATCTAACAAATTGAACAATGTTCGCTACCTCTACATCCAATTTTTGAATGTGAGCTTCCACTTGTTCCTGGTCCGATAATTTTTCAGATTTTGCGATGTCGAATAAAATTTAAATTGCTCTCATCTTGTTGCCTTTGGCATCGTGGGTAACTTCTGCTAATCCCAATTTTTCCATCAGCGGTGGCACATACATGCCAAAGCGACCGCGCAATCCCTTTTTCATACCATACCAACCACCCACTGGATTGTTTTCGGAACGGCCCCAGGCCTCTACGGTGCCTTCCTTGGCCGGTTTCTGCTCATCGGCACTGCCTAACTCCATCCAATCGCCATGCTTTTTGAGCATGGTATGTAAATCGGATAGGCAGTTATAATCATAATGTAAAATGGTTTTACCAACCGTGCACACCAATATCGGCTTTCCGTCTTTTTCATCTTTGTGCATCGTAAAATCAGAGGAAAGCGGTGGTGTTTTTAATTCCCATGGATTTTCTTTAGTGCCTTGTTCATTTGTCATTATCGATCTGTTTTTATTGGGGCTAATATAATTTTCTTTTTTGATAATATTTTTAGTCTGTTTGCTTTGTGCTTTTGCTTTGTCTTCCTCTATTCTAAATTTTACAATCCGCTTAACTAAATCGAGTGGAAGAGATTGGTCTAAAGGAAATTGAACAGAGCCTTTGGCCCACTTGTATATTTTTATTTCATTTATAAAATTGGCAATACCAGAGGCACCAGGGTAAAAGCCAATATGGTGTTGATATGCGGAAAAATAAACTAGAATACCATGTTGTTTATAAGCAGGCATAGCATAACTAATCACCTCTTTTGCCATTGGTGCTGCTTTGGTAATGGTGGCCCTAAGTTGGTTCATTAATTTTTGAGTAGCAGGCGGAAAGCTTTTTATGAAACTGTCGACATCTTTTATATCTGTTTGCATCATGTACAAAGCTAAAAAATTGAATTTAATTAACGTGTGCTAATTGCGTCAAATGAAGGGTTAGATGCGTCATTTATTGGGTTGAAATTTATTTTTTAACTTTAAGAAAGGTTGCTCAATGCAATAATAAGAAAGTACTGACATGACTATAATTAAAAGAAGATTAAGTGGCATTTTATTGTACCAATAATCGGATTCAACAATAAAGAATTCTTGCCAAAGGTAAATACTGTAGGAAAGCACACCAATTGCATTCATTATTTTGCTGTTCAAGAACCTTGCCCATTGGGCTTGCGGTGCAAATATGGTATACATTAAAATGCATCCATTTAAAAAATTGGCTACACTGCCATGGGTGCTTCCCAACGGAACCCATATAAAACCAAGATGCACTTTTTCAAATAGTATTGGTAAGGCACGCAAAACAAATAAGAGCGAAATAGAAATAAAGAAATACAAACGCCAATTTCTACTTAATACGGTTAATATTCTATCTTTATATAAGGCGAAAAAGCAACCCATCGCAATAGCATCTATTCGCATAAGAATGTGCAATTCCGTTATCCATTCTAAAGGATGGAGGTGTAAATAAATTCGCATCATTGGTACAAATAATATTAAAAATATGGCAAATATTTTGCGCAACATTGGACCACTCATAAATACAAACGGCCAACACAAATAAAATTGCTCCTCAATGCTAAGTGACCATGCATGTGCAGTATACCAATCGGCTTTCCAATTGATGTATTTGGTATAGGTTAGCGCCGTTAGCCAAGAAGCGTTTGTTAACTGTAAATGACCGCATAACTGCAATACAAAATAAAATAACAATAGAAAATAATAGGCTGGGAAAATTCTAAGTATCCTTCTCATATAAAAGTTTTTAATTGAGATACTCCCACTTGCTTTTTCCTCATCAAGCAAGAGAGAAGTGATGAGATAACCTGAGATGACGAAAAATACATTAACGCCTAAGTGTCCATCCTGAATAAATGAAATAAATGGCTTTAAATAGAATGGAAATTGAATATCCGGAACTATGGGGTATTGTCGAAATAAATGGTGGATTATCACCAATATTACACTGATGGCCCTTAGTCCATTGATGCCCGGTAATTTTTTAACCATTGTACTTTAATTATTTTGGCGATTTTAGTAATAAATCCTTTCGTGTGCAAAATAGGGAATTCTCATACATGCGAGCGCATTGTAAGTGTTTTTTGTCGAAAATGGGAGGCTTGATGCTTTAGTGGTAAATAATGCTTAACATTGATCAATTTTATGGGCAGTTAAATCTAGTTTAAGTCCAGTAGAAATGTATTCGTAAAAACGGGCATTTAAATTCAAGACGCACTCTATAAAATTTGTTGCAAAATGGTCAATATAGTTGACTAAATAATTCTTCTAGTGATTCACCAACGGAGCAACTTTACTCCCTATCAATTGTATAGATTGCAACAATTTTTCATGAGAGAGAGAAGCATTGTCCATTTGGAAGGTAAAACGACTTATTCCGCCAAGCGCTTCACTGTGTCTGAGTATTTTGGCAGCAACCTCTTCGGGACTGCCTACAATCAAGGCTCCGAGAGCACCAGATTGAGCATCAAAATGTGATTTGGTAACAGGAGGCCAACCGCGTTCTTTGCCAATACGGGTAAATGTTTCTGCATACCCAGGATAAAAATCGGCAATGGCTGTTTCGGGTGTTGGACCAACGTAACCAAGAGAATGCAAGCCTACTTTTAATTGTTCAGGAGCATGGCCTGCTTTTCTGCCAGCTTCTCGGTATAAATCTATCAATGGTCTAAACCTATGAGTTTCGCCACCAATTACGGCTACCATTAGCGGTAATCCTAAAGTGCCTGCTCTAGCAAATGAAGCAGGAGTGCCTCCAACGCCTAGCCAAATTGGTAAGGGGTTTTGCAGGGGGCGTGGGTAAATGGCTTGTTGGTGCAAGGGGGCTCTGAATTTACCCGACCATGTAACGGTTTCGTTTTTTTGAATGTTCAATAGAAGGTCTAGTTTTTCTGTAAACAAAGCATCATAATCATTCAGTTCGTAACCAAAAAGTGGAAACGCCTCTATAAATGAACCTCGACCAACCACCATCTCTGCTCTGCCATTAGAAAGCAAATCCAATGTGGCGAAATTTTGAAACACACGCACTGGATCGGCAGCACTTAAAACGGTAACGGCACTCCCCAAACGAATGCGATTGGTACGGGCAGCAGCGGCCGCTAATAAGACAGTGGGTGCCGAATCTAAAAATTCTTTTCTGTGGTGTTCGCCAATGCCAAAAAAATTAAGGCCAGAGCGGTCCGCCATCTCTATGCGTTCTAATAACTCTGCAATAGCCTTGGCACTCGCTTTACTATCGTTATAATGATTAACCTTGGCGGCTGCAAAACTATCAATTCCTATTTCCATTTTAATTGGTACGAAAGTAATTATAAAATGGTTGGATTGGTAGTAATATTATTCAATGTGGGTGTATCTATAGGAAACTATCCCTTAATAGATTTTAAGGAGGAAATTTGTTAGAAGTTAAAAAAAACATACCAATCGGTTTGTTTTTATTTTTTGAGTTGAAATTTAAAAACGGACAGAATCCTATTCGTTATAATGACGTTCGCAATAGAGTTGAGTTGTCGATTGTATTGCAATTTAAAGGGAACCTATAAGGTTTTTAAATTCATATATACCCCCTAACATGTGCTTAAAAATGGGTGCACATTTTTCTTGGCAGGCAGCATAAAATAAGCCATGCACCCATTGGTGGCTTTTTGGCGATTGCCCCCACCAAAACTCCGACATGGCCAATGGTTTTAAATTATTTTTAAAAGCGTATTGCAATAATTTGGGCCCGGCACAATCGCCCGCACCAGCAGGAGGATTTTGATAACCTATTTGCTCAAAAATAAGTCTTAAACTTTTTGTTTCGCCTGCTTGGTTTAAGAAATGGTATTCATCAAAAAGCATGGACTGTAATACCATTGAATTTGATTTTCTTAAATTTTGCAAATGCTGAATTTCAATCTCATTTTCTTTTTTATTCTGTTCCGCTAATGCATTTATATTTGAATTAATGCGCGTGAGTTCCAGCATGCCATTGTTTAAAAAACTATTCTCCGTTAAGCTGTCGAATAGGGGAGGAACAAATGGTGTATGATTATAACTGCCGGCCAATTTGCCGGAAAATGCTGCTAGAAAACCGATCTCATTATTGGTTGTTTTTACTACCAAGACGCCAAACATTTTACCAATAATAGGGCCTTCTTGTTTTAAATTTAAACCAAAATTATGCAACCATGTTTGTGGCTTCTTTAAAAAGGTTTGTAATTGCAAAGCAGCTTGCAAGCATAAAGGGTGGGGATTGTTTTGAAATGGATTGGGGAAATGAAGAGGAGTTTCGTTAACAATTGTGGTTGTGTTAAACGGGATAAAACAAGTGGTAGATGGAAGTGAAGAATGTTCCAATGCTTATATTTTATTGCGTAGTAGGTGGGAATAAACACTAAATCCAATCCTGAAGAATATGGATATCGTTTTAAAAAAACCATTGAATGGTGTGGTAATTTCAAAGCGCAACATTGGCTCTGCTTTAATGAATCTTTTGTAGTTCATATCACAACTAAAGGCGAGCTCTGCAAATGCTGATAAATTTTCAATTCTATTTTTTATAACTTTTAACAACCACATTCTCCAACAAATTCAGACTTAGATATATTCCGATTATTGTCTTCTACCTTAAGAATGCCCTTGTACCAATTACTTTCATCGCCTATCTTTTTAGTATATTGGTAATCAATGGTGATAGTATAACCATCGGCTTCATAAACGTCAATATGTTTGCCTTCATCAAAAAATACATCTTGTTCGCGATTAGTTTTTACGAGGTGAATAGGCAATATTTCGTCATTTATGGAAATATAGCCCAAGCTATCCATGCCTGCGGCAAAAAGAAATTCACTGCTGTCAAATTGCTTTCTGCTGCCACTAAAATAGCAAGCACAACCATCTACATCTTCGGGTATGTTTTTAAAATGCGTGATGCTTATCGTAGAAATGGAGGCCGATTCTTGCGTTGTATACTGATTGCAACCTATACCAATAAGAAAAATTAAGAAGATAGAGTACTTCATTGTCTGGAGGGAGTTGATTTCTAAATGCTAAATTGTTTTAAAGGACGCTTGCGTTAGAAGATATAAATTAAAGACCTACCATAGGAATGTCAGAAGGTATGGTCAATACCTCATCTTTTACAGTGCCTGGTTCAATGTTTTCTATTTCAAAAATTACAGTATGGGTTGGCATTTCCATCATGAGTTGATAAAAAGGGGCTTGCATTTTTTGCATGGCCTTGTCATAAAATCCATCCTTATACAATTTGTAAAATTCGGGGTTCAAATATTCTTTATTGCTCGGGTAATAATAGGTGAGAAGGATGCTCTGATTTGAGCGAGGTTCATTACATAAAATAGAGTAGCCTTTGCAAGATTCGCCATGAATTATTTTTGCTGGCAGGTCTTTTTCGCTCACAAAATGCAAGCTATTTTCATTGCTATTCGATTCAATAATGGTATCCATATTCCTATATTTTGTATAACCTTTGCCTGTTGCGGCATTGTATAAAAGGTAATCAAAACCTTTAGGTCCACTTACCATAAATTCTCTCCTCAAACTTCCATTTTTGGTAATTTGCACTTTGGATAATTTGCCGTATTTCTGAATTTGACGTTCGTTAAAATCCTCATCATTGGTATGAGGTGTAACCGTTATTTTATAAGTGAGGGTGCCTTCAAATGAAGTCTGTTTTTTTGAAGGGGTGCAATTAAACAATAGCGGAAAAAGAAAAATTAAAAGTAGATTCGTTTTTTGCATAGAATTGACAATGACCTTTACAAAATTACACTTTAAACATTGAATTGGCGCAAGTGATGATCAATGTGTTTGTATGCAAAATGACCTACTTGTTCATGACTCATTTTGCCGAAAAACCAATGGTTGAAATCGGCATTGTTATAATTGTCATAGGATTCAATGAGGCTTATCCATTTTGATTTTTCAACTTCAATATCGCCATTGGTTTCCTTCACTTTAAATGCAGGGGCTGTGGGTGAATTTTTGCCTAACGGCTGCTCATCTTTTAAAATACCTTTAATAGCCATTTGTCCTATTAAGCGACCAATGAAATTTCTTGGATGTTCTTTGTTGCCCAAATACATTTCCTCTGCCAAGGTACAATGCCTTAACATTTGCCATAGGTTCATGCGACCCCATTGCGCTTTGTGATGGTGGCTGAGTGATTGAATTCTCTGAATCAATTCAACTCTTACGTTTGGGTCTAATACCGTTTTCATATTTTTTGTCCTAGTGAAAACCAATTGCCAGAGTCGTCTTTAAACAAGGCCTCTATGCCATAAAATTCTTGCTTGGGCGCCTTCTTAAATTCTACACCTTTGTTTTTTAATTCTTCGTAGGTGGCATAAATATCATTACATTCAAAAACCCCTGGGCCAAATATGCCTTTTTTAATCAGGTTGGTCATGGTTTGCACGGTTTCTTTGTCAAACATACCACCTTCTGCCACAAGAAACAAAGTTATTTCTAATTCAGGTTGCTCAGGAGGAGTAACTGTTAGCCAACGATTGCCGGGGCCCATGGGTGCATCGGTATGCACTTTGAAGCCAAGTTTGTTGACGTAGAAATCGTAGGCACTCTCTTGATTGAGGACATAAACGCACATGTGCGATAATTTTTTAATCATACTTTATTTGTATTTTGTTGAGGCAAAGAAAATACAAAAATGTTTGACCGCCTTCTCTAAAATTGCGATTCTTTCATTTTTGCAGCAAAGCAACCTGGAATATAATTTAAAGGAGTTTCTTGAATTTTAGATTTTAAGGTTTGATGAAATGCAAGATAGGCTGCCGGTGATTTTCCAACTGCGCGCTTGAACAAACCACTAAAGGAGCTGATACTTTCAAAGCCAATTGCTTCGCATGTTTCGGCAACAGATATATTTTCTTTGAGTAAGTTTTTTGCGTGTTCTATTCTCACTTTTGTTAGGTATAGGTGAGGCGTCAATCCTACAATTTTTTTAAAGAGTCGGATAAAATGGTATTTAGAGAAAAGGGCCTCATCGCTCAATTGATTGAGATGAATAGATGCAGAGTAGTTGCTGTCTATGTATAGTTTAGAGTCAACAATACGTTTGTATAAATAATATTTGGGATAGGGTGGGGTGCAGACAGCATTGGCGATTGCTTTCATAACATTTACAGTTTTATTATTGGTGTTTCAGAAATGATAGAAGCAATTTGCATGGATGCTTCATCTCCTTTTTTATTTAAACCTTCAACAATCAATTCTTTGTTTTTTGCATCTCTGTTCTGCGACATTTTATTGGCGGCATGTATTTCTGTAATTAAAATTTCAAATCCAACAATGCCTTTTATTTCTTTTGCTATCAATTCCTGATTCATTTTTTCAATTTTAATAGGGTTAGGCAGCCCATGTTCATATTTGTCTACCAATTTGCTCAACTGGTTTTTTAATTCATCACCTTCTACCAATCGCAACTTTCCATATACATGCACAGCTAGGTAGTTCCAAGTGGGCACATTCTCATGGTTGTACCATGAGGATGAAATATAAGCATGTGGTCCGTTGAATATGGCCATCACTTCTTTTTCGGAATCAAATGCCTTCCATTGATTATTCGCTTTAGAAATATGCCCGAATAAAATATCATTACCTTCTGTATTTGTACTTAATACAAGAGGCAGGTGAGTGCCCCAAGGTCTCGCATTTACTTCGTTAATTAAAATGGCAAACCCATTATGGTGTATGAAGTTTTTAATGTCTTCTGAATTATCGCTTTTGAAAAATGAAGGAATGTACATGGTGTTTAAATTGAAATAAAGTTGTTAAATTTTTAACCTCGAAAAATAAAGTACTTTAGGGATTCCCATGTCAATTAATTCTGTAGAAAAATCCTTGAATTGTTGTAATTGTTCATTTGAATAAATAAAATAAACAGGATATTGTACATTGTTTATGGCAATGGTTAATGGCACATTGAGAGAGCCATTCATAACACCGTAATTCTGCAAAATATCCATTTTAATTGGCAGCTTAGCTAACTTATTTTTATCTTCAATTTCCATCATAGCCATTATACAATCTACCCGCAACTTTCCGCTTACTTCAACATTTACCTCTGAAAGTCCAATTTCTTCTAAATTGGTGTAAAATATTTCTTTTTCATTTACTATGATATCATTGTAAATTGGACTTCTTCCTGCAATATCCTCTAATATGTGTGGGTTAGCTTGTTTTTTAAGAATATCTCTTCTTATAAAAATAAATATAGAAAGTGCTATGAAAAGAAATAGAGATACAATGAAACTGATTATGGTTGAATATATGGCCCTCCCACTAACGCAATGCTCGTAATAAAGCGACCAAAATGGTTGAACGGAATTGGACCGGTTACAATGCGTGATTATAATTGCTAAGTTGGATAAATTGATAATTAAATTTACCGTAATAATCACCACTATCAAAATGAGTATAATAGCTCCCATAAATAGATGTATTGTTTTTTATTTGGATTTGTTCTCTCAAACAATAATAGCAAAAATATATCAATATTTCCGAAAGGTCAGGAATAGTATCCATTGACGAAGGTTTTAATTTTGATTAGGTTAAATTTTTTGCGAATTTACTGTTCGGAATAGTATACTGAATTTATTTGCCTTCAGTTATTCTGCATACTTGGACATTTATATTATTTGTTCTATTGTTACGCAATTTGAGAACAACTACCTCCAATAATCTTGATGTCATGATTAAATTTTTTCCAAACCCTGATGTAGCGAAATTTACCTTCAATTGCTTGTCCCATCATACTGCCTTTGGTTTCGTATACCACAATAACAATGGCGGTATCTTTAATTATTTTAACAGTTTCTATATTGGGTATTAATTCATCAACTTTCATGTCGCCTGCCCTGTGCGAGTCCATATCCATGGCTTTTGTAATGATACTACCATTGGGAATCATGAACAATAAATCATCGTGCAAAATATGGTCTAAAAAAGTTAAATCACTTTTTTTAATGGCTTCTAAAAGATGGTATTCAAGTTGAATGATGGCTTCTTTGTTCATAGATATTAATCAAAAAGTTGTTGTATGTTCTGCGTTTGAGTTTAAGCTAAAGAAATGCTGTAAAGCATCAATTCTTCTTCCCCATCTTTAACAATTTTTCCGAAAGTAAGGCCCAACTTTTCTAATAATCGAATTGATTTAACATTATCTTTTAATGTGATCGCTATAATTTGGGAATAAGCGCGATTTTTTAAAAGTTTATTTAAAATATGTTTACTCGCTTCAAATGTATATCCTAGGTTTTCATATTGTGGCAGCATGGCAAAGCCAATATCAGGATGTTCAAAGTGATCCCTTTTAATGAGAGTTATAATTCCAATAGGAGTATTTGTTTCTTGTATTCGAAAAACCCAATATTGACATTTTAGATTCGCCATTATTTTTTGAATGTAGGCAACAGCATCATTTTCTGAGTGAACGTTTCTATCGCCTATAAATTTTAACCAGCCTTCAGAATTAAGGAGTTCAAATATAAAGGAGGCATCAGTTGTGTCTAATGGGGCAATATTTAATCGCGCTGTTGTTTGTGGTTGCATGTATACAATTTATGTTATTTAAATATTCGCTTATCAAACGGGAATTTTTCAGTTGACTTAATTTTAATTTTATCGAAGTCATGATGGTTGGAGTTAATGAGTACATGGCAGTCACCCTTGGTTACAACCGAGGGAATCATCAATGCGCAATATTTGTTCTCAAATACAAAATCATTGCCAAATTTTTGGGTAGCGGAGGGGTGAGGAAATTCATTCCAACCTAAAGGCAAATCACTTTCATTAATGGTCTTAAAATGTTTGGTAACTAGAAAATGAATTTCAATTATTCTATTATCATTTTGCCATGTGGCTAAGTTTAGGTGAACTGCCACTTCTGCCATTGCCAACGAACGATTACTTGCTGTAAAATAGGACAAAACTCTGTTAATAAAAATATGCTTTTAGTGGGTTAGTGTACTTTAATAAAAAATATTATTTCAATGCTATCGGTATCCAAATTTCTTCTTCCGATGCTGGGTCGTTGTTCTTGTATTTTTCACCTAATATTTCAAAATGGGGTCTGTTGTCTAAAATATATTCAGAGTTGGGTAACCATGTTTCAAAAATGGTCCGAAAAATGGTGTTATCTGTACTTAATCCTTGGTAGTGGAAAACGGCATACAGCCCAGTTGCAAGCGTAAATGGCTGCATACCCTCTGGAATATTTGCAAAGTCTGCAACCTCTGCGGTGGCCCATTTTATAAATAGATTGTGCGGACTAAAGTTAGTAAAATGCGCGTCAGGATAGACTTGCATAGAAATTAAATCGCTTGTTATTCGATTTTCTATTTCCTTGCACCTAGGTATAAAACTTTTCCAGAGTTCTGCAGTCTTGTTGCTGGATAAACTCATGCTTAAGTTCAACCCTACTAATTTTTTTTCGCTTAAGGTTATAATTTGTGGGGTTATCATTTTCTGGTTTTATTTTTTGACGTCAGCAGTTTCATGTAATCTTAAAACAGTTAATGATATTTATCAATTGCTTTTGCAGGTTTTATTGAATTAAATCGTAACGGTCTGCATTCATAACCTTTGCCCAAGCGCGTACAAAGTCTTTTACAAACTTCTCTTTGTTGTCATCTTGCGCGTAGAATTCAGAATAAGCGCGCAACACAGAATTTGAACCAAAAATTAAATCAACTCTGGTAGCAGTCCATTTTATAGTTTCTGTTTTTCGATCGATCAATTGGTATGAGTTTTCAGATACTGGTTTCCAGGAATAATTCATGTCTGTAATGTTGACAAAAAAGTCGTTACTCAATACACCTTCTCTTTCGGTGAAAACGCCGTGTTTTGTTGCGCCATAATTGGTGCCTAAAACACGCATGCCACCCATTAGTACGGTCATTTCTGGTGCGCTTAATCCCATCAATTGTGTTCTGTCTAGCAGCAGTTCTTCGGGTTTTACAACATAATCTTTTTTAAGCCAGTTTCTATATCCATCATGAATAGGTTCAAGCACCGCGAACGATTCTATATCTGTCATTTCTTGCGATGCATCGCCACGTCCGGCTATGAAAGGTACTGAAATATTGAAACCAAATGCTTGAGCCGCTTTTTCAACGGCCGCACTTCCGCCTAAAACAATCAAATCTGCAATGCTCACTTTTTTGGTAAAGCTAGACTGGATTTCTTGAAGTTTGCTTAGTACTTTTTCAAGACGCTTAGGTTCATTTCCTTCCCATTCATTTTGAGGCGAAAGACGAATTCTCGCTCCATTGGCTCCACCCCTGAAATCAGAATTGCGAAAGGTTCTGGCACTATCCCAAGCAGTATTGATGAGTTCGATTCTAGATAAGCCACTTTCAAGAATTTTTGTTTTCAATTCTTCAATTTCTACATCGGTTAATTGGTAATCAACTGATGGAACTGGATCTTGCCAAATCAAATCTTCTTTTGGTACATCTGGACCCAGGTGACGGCTTTTGGGTCCCAAATCGCGATGCGTTAATTTAAACCATGCTTTTGCAAAAACAGATTCAAAGTAGGCAGGCTCCTTGTAAAATCGTTCCGCTATTGTTCTATATGCTGGATCCATTTTCAAGGCCATATCCGCATCCGTCATAATAGGATTTTTACGAATGCCTGTTATGTGAGCATCCATTGGTTGATCTTCTTCTATGATATTAATTGGCTCCCATTGGTAAGCACCTGCAGGGCTCTTTTTAGTTTCCCACTCATAAGTAAATAAAAGACGGAAATAATCATGATTCCATTGGTTAGGGTGCGTGGTCCATGCACCTTCTAATCCGCTGGAAACAGTGTCTTCTGCATTGCCTTTACCTTTAGGATTCATCCAGCCAAAACCTTGTGTTTCTATATTAGCACCTTCTGGTTTAGGTCCTAATAAAGAGGCATCTCCGTTGCCATGTGCTTTTCCAACCGTGTGTCCACCGGCAGTTAAAGCAACTGTTTCTTCATCTTTCATGGCCATGCGCTTAAATGTTGTGCGCATATCATTGGCCGTTTTTAATGGGTCAGGATGGCCATCTACGCCTTCAGGGTTTACATAAATCAATCCCATTTGTACAGCAGCTAATGGGTTTTCAAGCGACTCGCTATCGGCACTATTGGAGTAACGCGATTTTGTTAGCCATTCTTTTTCTGAACCCCAGTAAATGTCTTTTTCTGGATGCCATATATCTTCTCTACCACCTGCGAATCCAAATGTAGAAAAGCCCATGGATTCATAGGCCATGTTGCCAGCCAAAATAATCAAATCTGCCCACGAGATATTGTTACCGTATTTTTTCTTAATGGGCCATAACAATCTTCTTGCTTTGTCGAGATTCACATTGTCTGGCCAACTATTAAGTGGAGCGAAACGCTGGTTGCCGGTATTGCTGCCGCCGCGTCCGTCGGCAGTGCGGTAGGTTCCTGCGCTGTGCCATGCCATGCGAATCATCAATCCTCCGTAATGTCCCCAATCTGCAGGCCACCAGTCTTGACTGTCTGTCATTAATAATTTGAGGTCATTTTTAAGGGCTTCAAAATCAAGTTTATCAAATGCCTCTCGATAATTGAAATGCTGTCCTAATGGATTTGTTTTTGTATCATGCTGATGCAAGATGTCTAAATTGAGCGTATGCGGCCACCAACTGGTCACAGAATTTTTAGTCTCTGTATTTGCACCATGTGCTACTGGGCATTTGCCATTTTTAATATTGTCCATATTGTTGTATTTTTATTATGTTGTCTTCGTAATTTGTTAAAGGAAACCAATGTTTAATATGCTTTAGTGATTAAAATATTGGTTGAATAAGGACGAATGTATGGAAATTAATTTATCCATTTTACACAAAATACATTTATAGTTTTTGTAGATAATTAAAATTTAGAAAATGAATATATAGCTTAGTTCATAGAAATGTTTTTCTCGCCATGGTGCTAGCCAATTTGTAATGTGTTCGCCAAATCTTTTAACAGGCCGCAATTCACCTTTAAGTCATGGTTCAAGATTAAATTGAATTGTTTTTATCTATCAGTTCAACAAAATTAAAAGGTTCAATTATTTCTGGAATGTTGCGATCCATTTTAGTGGTGTTTGCAATTTTAGAAACAGTGTAAGATGTCATGTCTGCTTGATCATACGGTTTTATCAACGCTTTAATTTGCTCTGTGTTCAAGGAAGGTTCAATCCACCTTTGTTCGTCTTGTTGATTAAGAATAAGTGGCATTCTTTTTTTTAGATTGTGTATTTTTTCCATCAATGGATTTGCTGGCGTTGTTAAAATGCTGAAAGTGTTTTTGATTTCGCCTGTTGATTGGTCAAGCCAGGTTTCGTAAATACAGCCAAGCGAAAATATTTTGTTGCGCTTTGTTTGAATGAGATGCGGATACTTCGCTTTGTTAAAATGTTGCCACTCAAAAAAACCATTTACTCCGAACAAGCAACGTTGTGATGAGATACTTTTTCTAAATGAAGGTTTTTCGAAAACTGTTTCACCAACAGCGTTTAAAGTTTTCGTCCGAATGTCTTTGGCGATAGAAGGGTCTTTAACCCAAGATGGGATGAGTCCCCATTCAAACAAGAATATTCCGTCATGTTTAACAATAGGTAGGAGGGGATGCGAAAAACCACTCACAAAATAATAGGTAGGCAACTCATCCGAAAGTGATTGTCTGTCCCAAGTTCGAGGCAGAATATCATTGAAGCGTTCTGCATACTTTTTTCCTCGGCTTTCTAAGTATTCAACATTGTAGCACATTTTTATAAGTTTATAGATTGTAGTAATTTTCAGATTAGCCTTCACCGTTGTAGATGCATTTGGTGAGCGTGTCTAAAAACTCAAACGAGTACTTCTAAAAGTATTTGTAGGAGTTTTTTCAAAGTTAGGCCTTTGAATTTGAAATGCAATTTGGATTATTTTTCGAAAGTGTAACTTTTCGCGGCTTTGCGAAGGGTGAAATTTTTACAGAATATTTTTATGAGGAGTTCCAAACTTTTCGGTGACCAAAAACTATTCGTGGAGAAAAGACTGTCGCGCCTTGACGTGATAAACCCGCCTATTGAAAAGGTGCTGTAAGCAGCAGAATTATCTCTTTCTAAGTCTTTCAAGTCCTTTTGCAATTATGAGTGTCAAAAAATACAACCAAATCGTAAAAATAATTGGTCCAATAATAAAATAAGATATCACACTATATCTTGTCGAATAATTTTTGAATTCAGAAATCAACTGGTAGTCCTTTGGGTTGTTGCTGTTATAAATTACCGAATCTAAAGGTATATAGAAATTTATTTCTTCTAAAATGTCCGCCTGCATTGCCCAAGTATTCTTTCTTATGTCGTATATAGAATCTCCTTGTAAGGTGATGAAAAAAGTTTTGGCAACCCTTGTGTATTTGGCTTTCTGCAATAATGTCGATTCATCCTTAGTTAAGCTTTTAACATAAAGTTCTTTAATAATTCCGTCCTTTTCAAAAAGTCGATGACTTGATAATTGTGTAATAAAGAAGATCCCGTTTGTAATAACTGAAATAATGATACAGTATAAAAGTCTTCGTTTGTTGATGGTCTTCATGTTTTGCTGCTAACGTTTTAGTGGCTACCCGAAGGTGGCGATTTCGTAGCACTTCACTGTCACCAAGTACCAACTTAGATAGAAGTGCAAAGCTTGATTTAGCCATTGAAACGCCTCTTTGGGTAGTTGCTGTTAAAAGTTGTTTAATTTTTTGTCACTGAATTAATCCAATTTGCAAAAGCTGAAATTCTTGTCCAATTCATAATCTGTCCGTAGTAACCAGTTTTGTTTAATTGTTTAAGATTCATATCAACCCCTGAACTTAAGCCAACAAGTAACCATTCATTTCCATTTTGTTTAAATAACCCGCCACCACTGTCTCCGCTTGCACTAATATATTCTAATGGCTGTGGTTTTGCGCTTCCCATTTTATTACAATTCTTTAGTGATTCCGAATCAAAGTCACATGAAAGAATTGTCTTATTTGTTAAATATTTAGGTCCTGAAATTTGGTCAATTATATTCTCGCCAGCAATTTTTTTATTCGCAAAGTTTATGGAATCTGGTCTATTTGCTTTGCCTGATGCACCAAATCCAACTCCAACTACTCTAGAATTTAATTCATCAAAATAGGAATAGATTTTAACTGGCTGTATCTTTAATACCGGTTTTTCAAATTCTATTATTGCAATGTCACAATTACCTTTTTCAATATTTTTAAGAAAATTTGGATGGATTATTATATTTTTAGCTTTTACTATTTGCCCTTTAAATTGTAAATTAAGTTTCTTTACATCAATAATTCGAATGTTTATAGGTGTATAACTAACAATAGTTTTTCCTTTTATTCGAATTGTATCCATTCGGATATCATTGACCAGAAGCACATGTGCAGCAGTTAGTGCATATTTTTCAGAAAAAAGCACGATTGAGCCAGCGGACAATGAGTCATGGAATATTTGTCCAACACAATCAAACTGTTTCTGATTTGCCAATTCCAAATATTTTGTTTCACTAACATCGTCTCGTATGATACCGGATGACAACGTCATCAATAAATTTATGCCGAATACATAAAGTGCTATTTTCTTAATTCTCATAGTTTCTTTTGAATTACTTGTAACGTCAGTTTGGTTAAATACTCAATTTAATACTCAAAAATAGCTTATTTAAATGACTTATTAGGCAGCCATTTTTTGAGTAAAAAATGACTGACAGAAAAAATACCATTCGGTATGTTTTGTTAATGGATATTAATTAGGGTTTTCATTTTGTCCCTCAATAAATTTCATGATGTGAATGTAAAAACTGAATTTATTACATTCAATTTTAGTCAAAGCAATTAAATAACAAGTGAATCAATAAAGAGTGTTTAAACAGACTAACCAACTTTGGCCTTGCTCTGGTGACGGGCCACGGAGAGGATATTATTTCCCTCATGTAAGAATTTAATTGAAAACGAAAGGCTCAATGCTAAGAAATCAACGGCACGAGTACTAGCAATTCTCAGTATGTTTGTATGAGAACATCTGTTGGAATGTTTAATCTGTCATGCAATTGACGAATCATTTCAAGAGATAGTTTTCTTTTCTTATTTAAAATTTCGCTAGCACGGCTTTTTAGTCCCACGATATTTGCCAAATCAGATTGATTGTACCCCATTTGTTCCATTCGGAATTTTATTGCTTCGATTGGATCCGGTAAGTCAATAGGGAAGTGGTCATTTTCGTATTGTTCCACCAAAATTCCGAGTATTTCAAGCTCATCGCCTTCAGGAGAACCCTTTTTAGCATCGAAAATTACATCAAGTCTTTCTAGTGCTTGGTTGTAATCCTTTTTTGTTTTTATTGGTCTAATTTCCATGATAGTTTAAATTTCGTTTGCGTTGATCTTATCATATTCAGCGTGAGTTCCTATAAACCGAATCCAAATCATTTGATAATCATAGTTAATCTTTACAATTAATCGGTAGTTGTTTCCTTTTATATTAAAGACAATTCTGTTCTCATTCAAAATGCTTGCACTTGGATATTCTTTCTTTATTTGATTAGGATTTTTCCAGTCTGCATTACTAGCTTCTTGAAACCATGATTTTAGTTGTTGTTCACAATCAGAGTGTTTCTCCCAAAAATCGCGTAATATTTTCTTAGCAATAACTCTCACTAATTAAATCTTTTGACAAAGATAAGCAATTGTTCCCAAAACGGGAAACATGTTTTAAGTTATTTTCGACAATGGCATTACCGCTAACGTCAGTTTGTCTAAATACTCAATTTAAAACTCAAAAATAGCTAATTTAAATGATTTATTAGGCAGCCATTTTTTGAATTGATGACTGATTGACAAAAAAAATACCATTCGGTATGTTTTGTTATTGGATATTAATTAGGGTTTTCATTTTGTCTCTCAATAAATTTCATGATGTAAAGATAAAAACTGAATTTATTTTATTCAATTTTAGTTAAAGCAACTAATTAACAAGTTAATCAGAATATTGAGTTTTTAGACAGACTGACGGTTTGCAGATTTGCGATGGGCGGGATTTTTACCACTGAACTTTATGCGGAGCACAAAACTGTCTGCCAGCACTACACTTGATACGAAGCACAAGGCTTCATTTAACCACTGAACCCGCTTTTTTGCCAAACGCCTGTTATAGGGCGTTTTTATTCTGTTCGTAAGGTTGGATTGTCGTCCAAGCCTATATTTTTTAATTTATCATCTTTACAGTAAAGTTTAATTTTAGCTCTAAGTTTTCCGTTGTCATCTTTTTCTCCAATTCTAATTGCAAAAGAACAGTCGGCTGAATTGTCCCAATATTCAACACTTAAATATCCATCGCCTGTCTCATCGTCATCGTCAGTTTCAGAACCTAAAAAAAACAATGAACCCAATGTTGCTCTGCCTGATTTGTTATTTATAGCTTTAGAGTCTTTGTCTAAAATTTGAAAAGTGTAATTCAAACTTGTCAAGTTGGTTCTTGTTACGCTTAGTACAAAGTTTTTTTTGTCCTTAGTTCCTTTGAAAATTGTTTCTTTATTAAGTTGTAAATCTTCAGGAAAATAAACTGTGTCTTGTCCGACTAAAATATAATTTTCAATAAGCTTTAGTGGCTCGTTATATTCGGAAAGTCCTTCAATAAACGACTGGTCATATTGCGATTTATCTTTAATTGTAGTTTCCTGTTGATGTTTGTCAGCCGAAACAGTTTGTAAAGTATCTACCGAGTTTTGGTCAGCCGTTTTTTCTGCTGTCTTGTCATTGCAACTCCAAAGTCCAAATGCTAATGTCAATATGTAAATTGTTTGTTTCATTGTCGTCTTTTAAAATGCCCTATATCGGTTTGCAGATTTGCGATGGGCGGGATTTTTACCACAAAACTTTATGCGGAGCACAAAACTTTAGGCTACCACTAAACTGTCTGCGGAGCACGAACTGAAAGCCAGCGAAGCTAACCCCCGCCTATTGCAAATGTGATGTTATGTGTAGGCTTTCTTCCGTCATTGTTACTGTCCAATGAGTTTGGTCTTACTATCGGCAAGTTGTTGTTTGATGTATGCTTTCAACTCGTCAAAAGTCATATTTTGAGTGTCAGAGCTTATTTTATCTCTGATGTCTCTCATCATTTTTACAGCGTCAAATTGTTTTTCTTTTTTAATCGTTTCCATAATTTACAAGGTCTTTAGGGCTTCTTATTTCTATTATTGAATAACCAAGTCGCATATTTACAGAATTGTAGCCCTTAATTCTGTCAAGGTTTACGATATGTTTAAAATTCCAACTTGCGAGAACGTCCACTTTGTGAATGGTCGCCATTGCAATGTGTCGGCAGTCCTCTAAACTTGTTTTGCCAACTACTTTTTCGCTAATGTATGTGTCTGCCAATTTTATTGCCTCCTCGGTCAGTTCTACTCGTTGAAATTTGTCAGCCGAGTAGTTGTGCAAAAGTTGTCGAACTTGTTGCGGTGCTTTTAATAATTCAAGGTCAAGAAGGTCTGAAATTACAAATATTATTTCGTTGTTGTCGAGTCTGTCAAACAGCTTAATTGTAGCTTCCTTAAACTCTTCGTCAAAGTAACCGCCAACTACCGATGTGTCTATATAAATTTTCTGTTTCATTTATTTTTTGTCAACACAAAGATAGTCAAAAAGGTCTTACTGCCAATTGGATTATTGAGTGTTTGCAGTCGCTCGTAGCATTACACATAACGGCAGTTTGTCTAAATACTCAATTTAAAACTCAAAAATAGCTGATTTAAATGACTTATTAGGCAGCCATTTTTTGAATTGATAAATGATTGACAAAAAAAATACCATTCGGTATGTTTTGTTATTGGATATTAATTAGGGTTTTCATTTTGTCCCTCAATAAATTTCATGATGTAAAGATAAAAACTGAATTTATTTCATTCAATTTTAGTCAAAGCAACTAATTAACAAGTTAATCAGAATATTGAGTTTTTAGACAGTCTGACGTTTCGGGGGTTTGAGTTCGGGCGGGTTTAGCTTCGCTGATTTTCAATTCGGAGCACAAAACTGTCAACCAACACCAAACTTGAATAGAAACACAAAGCTACAAGTTTGCATGTCACCCCGCCTAAGGCTAAACCCGTCTTCACGGTATGTGGCTTTGTCCCGTCCGTTATCAGTTGAAGGAATGACGAAATTCCAATGGCGAAAAATTTGTTTTTGTTTTGAATAATTTACTGAATGATTGCGAATGTTCAAAGCCAAGTTCATAAGCAATTTCGCTAACTGATAATTCGGTAGTTGACAATTTTTCTTTTGCCTTTTCAATTAACTTGTTGTGGATGTGTTGCTGTGTGCTTTGTCCTGTTAATGTTTTTAGCACACCGCTTAAATAGTTTGGCGATGTGTTTAATACTTCGGCAATGTGTTGAACAGTTGGCAATCCTTGTTTTGAAATAGCATGGCTGCTGAAATATTTATTTAGCAAATCTTCTAAGCGATTCAGAATTGTATGATTGCTTATTTTTCGTGTAATAAATTGACGATGATAAAATCTATCAGCATAAGTGAGCAACAATTCCAATTGTGCTATAATTACTGGTTGACTAAATTTATCAATGTTAGCACGATATTCTTGCTCCACATTTTGTAGCATGCTGATGATGGTTGTTTCTTCTTTATCAGAAAGAAATAATCCTTCATACAACGAATAGTTGAAAAACTCATACTGCTTGATGGTTTTAGCCAATGGCGTATTCCATAAAAAATCGGGATGGATGAGTAACATACATCCCGAATGATTGATTGACCGTCCATTGCCTGCATCAATGGCAAATACTTGTCCGGGCGACATAAAAAATAAAATGCCTTCATCAAAATCGCATTGTTGTTGCCCATATTTCATTTTGCCTTTAAAATTCTGCTTCAGCGAAATGGAATAAAAGTCGAACATCATACTCATTTGTCCCTCACATGGGCGAACAATATCTTCATAATTTACCATGCTAATTAATGGATGTTGGGGCTTGGGTAATCCCATCAATTTATGGTATTCACTTATCGTATTAATTTTGTGAAGAGTTGTGTTTTGCATGGTGCAATTTACAATGTTATTTGTTGTATGTTATCGCAAAATCGTTTGCGAAATCTGTTAATTTTATTCTTCCCAATATTGGCTTATTCAAATTATAATCTTCATACAACACACCACCACGCCTGCTTGCATTCATCTCTACAAAACCTTTTGCTGTTTGTGGGTTAAACTCTGCTGCCATCATTCCGTTTAGCATTTGTTCATCGGAAATTGCTAACCATTTCAAATCAGGTTTTCCGATTGCCTTACCCAAAATTTTTGCCACTTCATTTGGCGAAATTTCATCACTTGCTATGTAACGAAATTTTCTGCCTTCAAAAGGTTTTTCAATTTCCTCGGCAATAACACTTGCAATATCTAATGGCGAAACCCAAGGTTCTTTTTCATCACCGCCATAGTTGGAAACAATTGCGTTTTGTTTTTTTATTGTTTGTATAAACGCAAGCATGTTGTAGTAAAAACCAACTGGTCGCATAAATTTTATGGCAACATCATTAGGCAGTTGCTTCAGAATGTTTTCTACATCGTAATGAAAGCGAAGAATACCATTGCCTGCATCGGTATGAGCACCAATGCTGCTCAAATGCACTACACGTTTTACACCAGAAGTTTCAATAGCTTGTTTGTAATTTTTGCCGATTTGATTATTATATGAAATGATGTCAAGATTGTGGTCGAAGAAAGCACTTGAATCGCCAGTTATCATTGTATAAACAAGGTCGGCACCTGTAAATGTCTTTGTGAGAAAAGCAACATCTTCCATTGTGCCAATAGCTGCTTTTGCACCAAAAGCTTCAATGTCTTTTTGTTTTGCTGATTTGCTGCTGATAACTGTAACAGAATGCCCTTTTTGCACCAACTCTTTTGTGAGTGGCTTGCTGATGTTTCCTAACGAACCTGTAATTACGATTTTCATTTTTGTTTATTTTTTGTTTCTGCAAAGGTGAGCAACAAAAAAATGGTGGATGTAGCCAAATCTACTTTTGTTGTAGTCAAAAAAGCCTGTCAACTAAGCACTGACGTTTTAGTGTTGCCACTAACGGTTTGCGAATAGGTTGTCCTGCCCGATAGGACGGAACGAAGCAGAGGGAAAAGAGGTCTCGAAGAGCCTGCTTTTCGGAGTCGGGTTGCGTCCTATCGTTCCCGCAACTGCCGCAGGTGGCACTTGCGGAACGTTTAATTGTCAGCCTAAGATAAGAAAAATGCGTAATTGAAAACAACAACTTAGCACAATAGCGCCACTTGCCGGCAGTTGTGTGTTATAGGCTGTTTATTTTTCTGTCGACTTTAATTCCTTGATTGCTTCGTCTGCACCAACTAGTCTCTCTTCAAAAAAGGAATGATAATAAGTTTGACCAATAGTTAATTCTTCAAATTCATTCTCAATAAGTCTCAGGTGAATGTAAGTTGGTTCAAGTTTTCTATTGATAGAATAGTCGGTTATTGTTATTCCTTTACACTTGTCTCCGGTTGCTACAAAGACCCTTTTTTCGAGTCTAATAACATTTTCTGACATCCTATTTGTCCAGATGATTCGTTTAATGCTTCCAGAATCTTTTCTTTCAATTTGATAAGAGTCGAGATTTCTCAGGTCGTTTCTGCTAAGACCTAGTAATATGTCCGCAAAGTCTTTCGATTGAATGTACTTGTTGTCACTTTTATTGTAAACTAAATGTCCGTGATCATATTTACTAAACGTGTCTGCAAGCTTTTGGCAAGTAGTTAAAAATCCAGTGTCAGATTTGTCATTAAGCAATTTAAACGAGCTTAGAAGTATTATTGTTAATATGAAAGCAATCTTTTTCATTGGACGTTTAAATAGCCTATAACGTTTTGCAGCTACAAGAAGTTGGCGATTTCGGAGACGAAAACTGTCTGCCACCGCCGAACATGATACGAAGCACAAAGCTTCATTTAACCACTGAACCGCCAATTTCTTGTAGGTGCTGTTATGCGCATGGTTTTTATTTCGTCTCTGTCATGTTTCCTTTTCCGAGATTGCATTGAGAACATAAGGTCTTTAAATTGTCAATATTAGTTTTTCCGCCTTTCGACCAAGGTGCAATGTGGTCACAATGCAATTCAACTCCAGGGTGTGTCACAGGACTTTTGCCACAAGCAGTACAACGAAATCCGTCTCTAAGAAAAACGCTAAATCGAAGTCGAAGTGAAATAGACCTTGTGTCTTTTTCAATTTTTTTTGGCTCTTCTATTTTATCGTCTGTCGTAATAATAATTTCCTCTTTTTGAATTTCTTCTTCCTCTGAAAAGTCTGTGTTCTCATATTCGATAAATTTTCTAAGTGCGTCCATCCAAGTGCCAAAGTGTCTGATATAAGTATTGCCACCATGTTTTGATAAAGGAGCTTTCATGTCTCTGTGACCAGGTTGTCTACCAAGTTTTATCCAAACAGCGGCAAGATTTTTAAATAACAATTCGTCCTCAATGTCAAAAAGCGACCTTGCAGGATTTAGTTCTGCTTTTTCTAATACGGTAAACCAAGATTTAAATCTTCGCGTCAAGGTCGAAGGATGGTATTTGCCATGTTTAGAGTAGTCAGACATTGTCACGGTGTCCTTTCCAGTTATTTTAGAAACTGAAATAACGTCAGCGATAAGTTCTGAGTCAGGAGTATTTTTATTGTATTCTATTAATTCAAATTTCATATTAGTGTCGTTCTAAAACTTGCGCATAACGGGCAGGCTTGGCGTTCCGTTTCAATGGCGCCAAGCCATTGATAGACGAAGCCCGAAGGGTTCGGATATACGGAACGCCAAGCCTGCCCGATAGGACGGAACGAAGCAGAGGGAAAAGAGATCCCGAAGGGTCTGCTTTTCGGAGTCGGGTTGCGTCCTATCGTTTTGCCGCTTTGCGAAGGCGGGGATTTTTAGCACTAAACTTCATTAGATGTACAAAACTTGAATTTAGCACTTCACTTTCATAGAAGCACGAAACCCCCGCTTTTGCAAAACGGCTGTTATGCGGTCGTTCTTCTTTCATTCGTCCGTTTAGTTAGTTCGTCAATACAGTTCTTCAAATCTTTTTCCCATTCGGGATTTATTGTTTTGTCGCCCTTGATTGTCTTTAAATTCTGTTTGAGCAAAGGTAAAAACTCTTTATCTTGAGTTTCGATAATGGCCTCGAAAAGTAATGTTCCGTATTCGCCACCAATTATTTCTCGTTTTATAATGTCATTTACTCGTTTGTCTTTTCGTTTTGCTAATCCTACAATCGCTTCAAGTTTCGTTTCTTGATGTTTGTCGTTAACTCTTTCCCACAAGGCTTCACGTATGTTCGTATTATTTCTTTCAATTTGAGTTCCAAGTCCAAAAGTTGCCCAGTTTCTAATATGGCTTAATTTGTCAGAAGAAAGTTTTATTAAGGTTTCAATTGCATTTAGGTTGTCAATTCCAAGCAACGCAGAAACTAAACCTTCTTTAACCCAACTATTTTCGCTGTCTATGAATGAACATATTTTTTCAATTTGCTCATTGTCAAGTTTGTCGTTATTGTGCCCGATGGAATATAGCAACGACATTAAAACATCTGGGGCGGTTTCAACTTCAATTAAGTCAAAATATATTTTTAAAGTGTCTTTCAAAAACGGTCTTGGCGGTAAACCTAATTGGGCTAAAATGTCAATACCGATTTTTCTAATTTTCGGGTTATTTGATTTGATTAATTCGGCACACTTTGCAAACAGTTCTTGACTTGGTCGTTTTCTTACTACACTGATATTGTCCCAACGAGATTTGTCCGTCTTATTATTTATAAGTCGAGATAATAATTTTTCGTCAGTCCAATTTTTTCTACTCATTTTGTCTTTTTCTGTGTCCTTTTAGAATGCCGCATAACGTTTTGCAGCTACAAGAAGTTGGCGATTTCGAAGCACAAAACTGTCTGCTACAACTGAACTTGATACGAAGCACAAAGCTTCATTTAACCACTGAACCGCCAATTTCTTGTAGCTGCTGTTAGCGGATGTGGCTCTTTTCAGTCGAAGCACTGTAATGTCAAGTTTGCACTGTCCTTGTGCGTTGGCTTGTAAGCTCTTTTTATTTTTTGATGCGTTTGTATAGTGCGATGCGAAAAATAAAATGTGCTTACAAATGCGTTCGGCTATATTTCGTTAGATAGAATTGCGTCAATGTCTGTCTTAACAAGTGGAAGAATCTTTTTTGCTAAAATGTAAACCTCTGTTGTAATAGGATTGGGTTGATTGTTTGATGATGAAAAATTTGTCTCAGAATTTGCAATTGCTGTTTGAATATGAACTGGGTGTTTTCTGTTATCAAATCCACCGACTACAATTTCACCTAAATAATTTTTCCAATCTGTAATTGCCTTGGCTGGCTTTTCTTTTTGAAAATGATAATATAACCAAACTTCAAAAGAAGGATTGCTCTGCCCCACAAACCAATTTTGATGTTCGACAACACTGGATCTAAGTTTATCAACTTCTTTACCCCATTTGTCTGTGTCAATGATAAACCAAACTTCGTCAATGTCATTTATCACATAAGATGGGTTTGGATTCTCTTCGCTTTTCAATAAACTTTGACAAGCGTTATTGTATAATCCCATTGGAGAGTTCTTGCCGTCAATAAGGGGAACTATTTGAATAATGATTTGTGAAGCAATTCGGTTGAAAAAATAGAAATAAGTCGTTTCTCTTTTTTCTCCTTCACAAAAGATAAAGTACAGTTTACCTTCTCTATCAGGTTCTCGTTTGGTGTAAAGTTTATTCCTCGTCAGCATGATATTTATTCCAGTTTAAGTCTTGTAAATTTCCTAAGAAAGGAATAGCACCATACCTGCCGTTCAAATAACCTTTTCTAATGTCAATAGTGTTATGTTCTTTGAAGTCACTCAACGAATAAAGTTTTGTTGAACCTAAAGTGTTTTTTTCTGTAAACCAAATTTCGTCAGTTCTAAAAACTTCTTGGTCTAATAAGTTTGATTCGTGAGTAGAGAAAATCAATTGTCCTTTTGTTGCTTCATCTTTTGAAAATTTTTCAATAAGTTCTTTTATTATCAATGGATGAATACTTCTTTCAATTTCGTCAATTATGAATGTGGGGGTAAAATTGATTAAGTCATTCCAAGCTGGTAGGTATTCCAATAGGCGTCTTGTGCCATCTGATTCCTCATTAAGTTTGAATTCTACATTTTCATTTTTCTCACCTCTGTGCTCAAAGAATAACCTTTTTGCTATGATTTTTCCGTCATCATTTACAATTACAATTTCCTCATTTTCGGTTTTAATTCTCCTTAAAATTATTTTTTCAGGATTGTTTTTCAATTCAGATTTTATTTCATCAATATCGGTTTGATTGTCTTCTCCAAAAAAATCCTCAATACTTTTTACTTCAACTTTTAAGTTGGCAATACCTGTGTTAAATGAACACATAAGTTCATTTGCAAATTCTTTGAATCCAATTTTCGCGTCAATCTGATGTGCTAAACTATTGGGCTTTGTGAATGGGTATATTACCGTAAGTCCTCTGTTAAACCATTCGTAAGCTACTCTAATATCAATGAAAGCATCGTTGCTTATAGAGTTCAGTAAAGTAAAAAGTGGTTGATATGGTTTAAGTAAGTCCGTTTCAATAACTTTTTTCAAAGTTTGATTTTCGGTTACCTCTTCGAACTCCTTAAAAAATGTAATAGTAGTTTTTTTACCATCAAATTTTCTGTGAAATATCAATTCATCTTCTTGAGTTTTCCCATTAGAACTAAAATACTCGTCTAATATCATTCCATCATTGATTGAAATGGAGTAGTAGTAAATTGAATTATTTGCAAAAAATTCTATCGCTAATTCTGTTGGTTCATTTAATGTAGCTTTTGCAAGTTTGAATTTTTGACTTGATAGAGAGTTTGGAATAACTCCATTCAAGAGCATCATTTTTAATAACGAAATTGAACGAATCAAATTTGATTTCCCTGAACCGTTTGCCCCATACAATGCTGTCAGCTTTAAAATTTCAACTCCGTTTCTCTCGTATTTATGATGATTCAAACGCTTCACCCTTCCTGGTAAGAGATTGAATTCTGTTTCCTCTTTGAAGGAAAACAAGTTCTTTAATGTAAATCTAATCAACATTTATCGTGAAATTTTCACGCAAATGTAATGATTTTATAAATTCAAACAACATTTTGAAGTAAATTATTTGTCATTTAAGTGAAAATATCACATAGGTTGGGTTGGGTTGGGTAAAATAAAAAGTGAAGCAACTTGGGACTGGTTTGTGGGTGGAGTTGCTTCTCTTTTTATTTTGTGAAGCGTTGGCATTTAGTCGTTCGATGTCAGCACAAATGTTTGATGTTAGAACGGGTCGCCCTGCCATTTCCGCTAACGTTCCGCAGCTACCCGAAGGGCGGGGCTTTTACCACAAAACTTGATTTGAAAAACTATACTTCCATTAACCACAAAACTGTCTTTGGAACACGAAACCCCGCCTTTTGGGTAGGTGCTGTTGAACTAAACCTTCGGTATCTTTTAGCTAAAAATGTCCTACATTTCAAAAGTAAAATAAATAAATGATATGACTACAAAAAAAAGCCATCAGATGAATTAAGAGAAGATAAATTCATTAACAAAGCCAAACGAGAAGTACCAGGATTCACTGATTTATTATATCGATTTGAGCGCACTATTTCTGTATTAGGACGAAGTAAAAGTACATTTTCTTGTTATTCACGACATGTTGCAGCCTTGTCACTTTACTTTGGTAAACTTCCTACTGAACTGGATCCAGAGCAAGTACATGACTACTTATTTTATCTTCAAAAGCAATCCAAAACGCCTTCACAAACCTATTTTAAACACACTGTTTATGGTTTGCGATTCTTGCTCAAGAGCGAAGGTTTGCCTTATGAATATCTCAAACTTCCAGAGATTAAACACGAAAAAAAAGTACAAATCGTTTTGAGCAAAGAAGAAGTTTGGCGTTTACTCAAAAGCTGTCAATTGCTCAAACATAAAATACTGATAGGTCTTCTATACGGTTGTGGTCTTCGCTGTTTAGAAGCCAGAAGTGTTCGCTTGCAAGACTTGGACTTCGATCGCAAACAGTTGCGAGTGGTGCAAGGCAAAGGTAAGAAAGACCGTTATGTACCACTTTCAGAACATTTAATACGCGGCTTAAAGACCTATATCAATGCCGAGAAACCTAATGATTGGTTATTCAATGGACAGCCACTTGCCAATCGAGCTGGAGGTGATTTTGATAGTCGGTATAGTCAAAAAGGCGTTCAATGGGCAGTAAAGCAAGCCTGCAAATTGGCAGGAATAAGTAAAGATGTACATGTTCATACTTTAAGACATACGTATGCTACCCATTTATTGGAGGATGGTATGGACATCATCACTCTAAAGAATCTTTTAGGACATGAGAACATAGAAACCACCATTGAGTATTTACAAATAGCGCAACTGCCAACTCAAAGAGTTTTTAGTCCCATCGATACCCTGTTTGCACAATGCAGCCAAGTTGGGAAGTAGCCGATGTTCTCACTTGCTTAGGAAAGCAAATAGAGAATATTGGAT
This sequence comes from Bacteroidota bacterium, assembly GCA_025354385.1. Taxonomy (GTDB): domain Bacteria; phylum Bacteroidota; class Bacteroidia; order NS11-12g; family UBA955; genus JABMMZ01. The sequence continues at coordinate 35,590 of JANXMZ010000043.1, read as the reverse complement.
TAAGTACTTGGCAACTTCATACACTTTCATCCATCAAAAGATGTCGCACGGCAGCAATGGGCGGGCACATTGATGCTTGTGATGGTTGCGGGACTATTCAAATCAGTTATAATTCGTGTCGCAATAGACATTGCCCTAAGTGCCAAGGTAAAAACAAAGAAGATTGGATACAGGCGCGCGCGTATGAGCTGCTTCCTGTGCCATATTTCCATGTTGTATTTACATTACCCGATAGCATTAATTCGTTGGCTATTCATCATCCGAAGCTAGTATATGATACATTATTTGAAGCAGCCTGGGGCACCTTGCAACAATTTGGTAAAACCATAGGGTTACAAATGGGTATGATAGGAGTGTTGCACACATGGGGTCAAAACTTATCCTTGCATCCACACTTACATTGTATCGTGCCAGGTGGTGGTGTAGAAAAGCAAGGCAATTGGCGCAACGTAAGAACTGATGGCAAATTTTTATTTCCGGTAAAGGCATTATCAAAAGTGTTCAGAGCCAAATACTGCGACCATCTTAAACAAAAAGATGCGTTACAATATCAAAACATACGCGCGGCCTTATGGGAGAAAAACTGGGTAGTATTTGCCAAACGGCCCTTTGGAAATTCCAATGCAGTGGTAGAATATTTGGGCAGATACTCGCATAAAATAGCCATCAGTAATCACAGAATAAATTCTATCGACCAACATACTGTATCATTTGATTATAAAGACTACAAGCATCAAGGAGTAAAAAAGCAAATGACATTAACACATCAAGAGTTTATAAGAAGATTTGCTTTACATATATTGCCCAAGCGCTTTGTAAAAATAAGACATTATGGTTTTTTGAGCAGTACATGGAAACGCAAAAAACTTAAAAACTTACAACAACATTTAGGACTACAACCCATCGCAAAAGAAGCTAGGCAAAATGTATTGCCCAAATGTCCATGCTGCAAAATTGGCAACTTACATACCTTGTTAGTGTTTAATTACCGCGGACCACCTATCCGTTATTTGGGCGCTCGTCAAAATTCAGTTTCCTGTTCTATTGATTGAAGAATGGGTAGGGGCACTTATGTAGTAATGTGAAGGAAAACACAGTAGAAACCAACTAAGAGAACACAAATAACAAGGATGAATATTAATCATCTAAAAATTCAATCCATCCATCAAACGATAAACCCATAAGTGGGTAAGTAACAAGTCGGTTTCGCTCAACGGGTGTTTCATGGTTTGGCCTACAGCCACCACGAAACCCTAGCTGTTATGTGATGTTTTTCTTTCCACCGCTATATTCCGCTTTTAATTCTGTTGTCGTGTTTGCATAACATTTGGCAATTTTCTGCTGTCGTTTTACCGCCACTGTGCCAAGGTGTAATGTGGTCGGCTTCCATTTCGTTTATTGCAAATTCTACTTTGCATTTTGGGCAAATTCCTTTTTGTCTTTCAAATGCTTCACGTTTTTGTTTGTCGGTAAATGCACGAATACTTAAATACTTTTCTTGTCGTGTCAAAACGTATTCGTAAATGCCTGACTTTTTAGTTACGTCTTCGTCTTGCATTAAGGTCGTTATTTCTATTTCAAGTTTCTTTGCGTCAAATTGTTTGTCCTTGAAAGTGTTGTATAGAAAACCGTAATTAATGCCTTTCATTTCCTTGCGGTAGTTTGGAAATACAACTTTAATCCAATTTATCAAGCTGTTGAAATACAACCACAGTTCGTTTGCGTTTGGCTTGTCTTGGTTCTCTGCCATATACTGCTCAATGTTGTCGTTGCTTAACCAACTTATTGCAGTTTCTAAATAATCTTGTCGTATTGGTGTGCCTGTCAAATAATCGTTTCCTATGTTGTAAGCTGGGCAACTTGTCTTACTGAAATACTTTTTAGCATCTGTCAACCAAGTGCCTGTATAAATTGCATTTCTTAATTCTTGTGTTGTTAGTTTTTCGCCTGCAATGTTTATGGTTTTGAACCAGTCAAGTTTTTCTTTGTCGTTGCCTTCACAGAAATAAACCATTAGTTTGTATTCCAAAATTTGGTTTTGTTCAACGTCTGTAAGGTTTTTGAAATACATTGCGTTTAATGAAAAACTGCCCGAAACGTATTCACAAATACTTATTGTTCTTTGTTGTCCGTCCAACACTTCGTATGTGTCGTCAGCATTTTTAACCCAATACATTACGTTTAATGGAAACTGCTTTTTTACAGTTTCAATTACTGCATCACGTTGTTTGTCTTTGTAAACAAATTCACGTTGATATTTTGGTCGTATGTTTAGTTTGCCACCAAAGCCAACAACGCCTTCTTCGTTGTCGTTTAAGTAGCCGTTTGAAACTTCTCTTATAGTTATTTCTTTAAGTTCAATTTTCATATTCTTTTGTTTCTAATAATTACCCGAGCATAAATTTCTTTATTGTCTATGCGAAAGCGGCTTACTTTTCCTGTTGCTTCTTCAACTAAAACTCTATCAATTCCCAAAATTTCAAATTGGTCGGGATTGTATTTGTCAATAAACGTAATTGGAACACCCATTAAACCTTTAAAGTCCATTGGAATGTCAGCTACTTTGTTTACGTTGATTGCATCGTAATTGTCGTAAGTAGGATATTCAGTTTCGTTGTATGTTTTGTAAAGAATTAAATCTTCGTGTCTTTTTCTTGTGTCCAAATTGGTAAACCAATAAACACTACCCATACTAAAATACTTTTGACCATCAACAGTTTTTATTCTTGTTTCTGTTTGTATGTCGTAATGTTCAGGAACTTTAAACCATTTTGTGCCACCATTATCAACGCCTGCCCAAATTTTATTTTCTTTTACAAGTTTGAAAATTTCTTTGTAGGTAAAATTGTTTTGATTGCCAATGATTAGAAATTTTTTGTCGTGTTCTATGAGTTGAGCCACATACTCACGAAAAAGAGAAAAAGGCGGATTAGTAACGATAATATCGGCTTGCGTTAGCAAGCTGATACTTTCTGGACTTCTAAAATCTCCATCGCCTTTTAATTTATGTATTCCAATTTCTTCGGGGTTTGGAACTCTGTCGCCATTTTTGTCGCCAGTATATTCAAGCCAAATTGCTTTTTCAGATTTGTGTTTACTGAACAAATCTCTTTCTTGGTTTTTGTAGCAAGTTGTAATTAGTCGTTTGAGTTCTAAATCTTCAAATTTATGTGAGAAGTAGTGAAAAAAATTACTAATTCTTGGGTCGTCACAGTTGCAAAAAACGGTCTTGCCTTTAAAATGGTCTTTGTAATGTCGTAGCTCTTTTTCAATGTCGGTCAGCTCGGTATAAAACTCATCGTTTTTACCTGCTTTCGCTTTTTTAAGATTATTGTTTAAAGATTTTGCCATTTAATATTCTGTCATTTATTTAGGTCGCTAAGTTACAATTTTGATGTCGGTTTGATGTCAGTTTCTAGCACAAATGTTTGTCGTTGCACGGTCGCCCTAAAATATCACATAACTTGTTTATACCCGCTACAAAATAGCGTGTATACTCCAATTTTGGATAGGGTATGCGCTGTAATGTATCGCTTTATTTTTCAAATGTAAGTGAATTTATAAACTATCAAACGGTGATTGAATATTTTGAATGGCCTTGGTGCTCACATGCGTATATATCTCCGTGGTTTTACTGCTCTTATGACCAAGCAATTCCTGAATGTATCTTAAGTCAGTGCCGCTTTCTAAAAGATGCGTGGCATAACTATGCCTCAACCAATGCAGAGTAACGGGCTTGGTGATACCTGTTTTTTTAACCGCTTGTTTCAATACCTGTTGTAAACTTCTGGCATCATAAGGCTCGCCAATTTGTTGTCCTTCGAATAAATAATTTTTAGGGGTAAATGATTTATAATAGTCCCTTAACATGTCTAAAATTTTAACGCTTAGTGGAACCACTCTGTCTTTTTTGCCCTTGCCGTTTTTTATTATTATTAAATGACGATTGGAGTCAATATGTAAGGGTCTAAGCGCCAATAATTCGCCACATCTTAAACCACAACTGTAAATTAAACTTAGCATGGTTTTATGTTTAATATTTGTTAAGGCCTCTAATATCATTTTTACTTCCTCCTTACTCAACACATTCGGTAAGGTATGCTCGCGCCTTGGGCGGTGCACCAAGCTAACATCAATGGCTTTGTTCTCTATTGTTTTAAAAAATAATTTTAGCGCATTCACCACTTGGTTTTGATAGGCTGCCGATAATTTGTTTTTTAAAATATAGGCATTGTTAAATTCAACAATGTCTTGGTTGTCAATTTGCTCAAGTGGTTTTTCTGCAAAAAAATGTAAGAAGGTTTTCAATGCTTCCGAATACGTTTTAACCGTGTTGTCGCTGTAGCGTTTGGATTGTAACCATTGCTTAAAAGCAAGCATGCGTTTTAACTTGTCATCAGAAATCGTTTTTATTTCAGGGCTTTCAATTTTAAATTGTTGCCGGTAGGCGAGGGTGTCGGGCACATGCCATGCCTTTAAAGTCTGACTCCATTTTACACCTACCAGTTTTTTAATTCTGCCATTCAATTCAGGACTGCTTTCAAAATAAATAGCAATCCTTTTTTCTCCTTTGTGTTGAATCAATTGTGCTTTCCATTTCATACTAGTTTTTGTTTTTAAATGCACTTCGTGCTCTTCACTCACATATTAAGTGCTCACTTTCCATAAAAGGTTTTGAATCCTTTTATGCAATTATAATCAATTATTTTACCATTCGTAAGGTTGTTAATAATTTTTTAAGGTTTTGTGAGTGAATTGTACTTGTTGGAAGGTGATTAACTCGGCAAGCAAGCTATATTTTTATTCGGAGAAAGCGGTCTTCAAAAAGTAATACCTATCCTTATTCAAAAGGCCCTGCCTCCGCCTATGGATTGGGGCAACGCCTTGTTCTATCTCAAAACAGGGTCCAACCAATGGGTCAACCGGAAAGCAGAACTCAACTCAAATAAAAGGATAAAAAATAGGAAGATCCACCTCAAAAGGAGGACCAGCCAAAAAGCCTATTGGCGTTTGGCCCGCGAGGGTTTGAAAAGCGCTGCTGGTTTGCTGGGAACCACATTGCCCAATAAATAGCCCCAGGGTTTTAATCCTTCCACGCGATCAAAAATAACTTTTAAGATGGCTGTAAGGGGTATAGAAAGAAACATACCGGGTAGTCCCCATAAAGCACCACCAGCCAAAACCACCATCATGGATACCAAGGCATTGATTTTTACTTTAGAGGCAACTACTTTTGGGATGATGTAATGATTGTCTATAAATTGAATGATAATGTACGCAGCTAATACCATTAAGGCATGAGAAGGGGAGTGTGTTGCCAAGGCAATAATCATGGGCATGGCTACTGCTACAATACCGCCAACATAAGGTATTACATTTACCAAAGCACCCATTACACCCAATAATATGGCGTAATCTATGCCTAATAATAATAGGCTGCAAGAGTTGAGTGTGGCCACAATAAGCGCCTCCAACATTAAACCTACTAAATAACTTTGTATGATTTTTTTAGAGGTGCTCAGTACTTCGTTTAAGGCCTCCATTTTATTGGCGCTAAAAAGGCGGTGAATAAAAATGAGAATATGATCCTGATAATACAAAATCATAAAAATATAAACGGGTATTAAAAACACAATTACCAATAAACTGCCAATATTAATAAGTGTTTTGCCGATGAGTGCTCTGCTGCCTTTTAAAATTTCGGCATTGGTTTCGTCAATCCAACTTTTGATTTGCTTGGTGCTGATATGGAAATGCTCGGAAGCCCAGCTTTCGCTCTGGTGCAAAAGTGAGTGAAATTTGCTTAACAATTGTGGAAATGCCTCACTGAAAAGGCTGGCTTGAGACATTAGTAAACCTATGATGGCAATGGTAATAACAATGAGCAATACAATCGTAATGGCAATGGCTACAATGCGATTTATTTTTTTGCGCACCAAATAATTAACCACCGGACTGAGCACAATGGCAATGATGGTGGCGTAAATAAAAGGCACCAGTATGCCTTGGGTGATATACAAAACCAGTGTAAATGCGATAAACCCGAGCGGAATTAAGCAGGCTTTTACATAGAGAGGTGTTTTAAAGTTGGGGCCCATTCTTATGGCAATTCGGTTTTTTCTTTTTTACTTAACCATTGCGAAACTCTATTGGTAATGGATACCACCATCTCCGGATGTCTGGAAATGCTATTGGTAACCACCAATTGTAACAAGGAGCCTGCTATTTTTTTGATTGGATTGTGCGAAGTGCCTACCACCAATGCTTTGGAAAGGTAGCCGGTAGCAATGCCAGCGACGCTGCCCAACAATTGATCTTTTGTTTCGGTAGAACCAAAGGTTTCTTTGATACTCCTTTTAATCATATTGATTGGTTTTAGGCTTTCCGATAATTTTAAAAATTCAATTTTCAACAAAGCACTTTCTTCTTTTTTTAGAGTTTCTAATTCCGATATGGCCTTTTTGATGGCTTCCAAATTATTAATTTTTGTCATTGGATTTAGTTGAGCAAAATGGTGAGAAGACTATTGTAAATTTTAGTTTTAATATTGTTTTGCAAGGCCATAAAGAGCAATGCCAGCAAGCCGTAAAAACCTGCTACAACTAAAAAGCCCCAGTAGTTGGCACCTAATATTAACCCCAAGCCTAAAGCTGCTGCAATATTAAGGGTTAACAAAAAGAAGAATGCAAATACAAATACAAACAAGCGCGACAAAATATGTGCGCTGATATCAGATAATTTGTCAACGGTTTTTAGTTTGGTAAGGTCCCAACTAATTTTACCAAATTGCTCGGCTTTTTTTATTAAAGGATCTAAGATATTGGTGTTGGTTTCTTCCATAAATAATTCGAATGTTAAATGACCGATAAAAGCCGGAAGTTTAATTTCCCGGCTTTTTAGGTTGCATCTGTGTATGTTAAAATAGTAAGATGGTTATTTAGAGCGAACGGATTCAGCCTTGGTCTGACCTGTTTCAATCATTTCCTGAGCCTTCGCTTTAATGGTTTCAACTTCTCTTTTTGCTTCAGCCAAAAGGTCTTTGAATTTGTCTTTCAAGCCATCTGTTAGATCATCGCTTTTAGCGATTAATTTTTTGCGTGTTTCGCTGCCTTTTTCAGGTGCGAATAAGATGCCTAATGCGGCACCTAATGCGGCACCAATTAATAATGCACCAACTATTTTTCCGCCATTCTGATTGCTCATTTATAATAATATAATAAGTAAAATAATGATGATGATAACAGCACCAGCAGATAAGTAAATACCACCACTGCCAGCAGAGTTTAATTCGCTTTTAATAGCACGTACTTCTTTGCGCAATGCTTTTTTTTCTGAACCACTTAATTTGGATTTATCCATATCCTTAATTTGATCCAAACGCGTTAGAAGTATTTTAACATTGGCAGGCGTTTCAGGCACTTCGTTACTTTGAGCGGTGGGTGAAGGAAGTGGAGAAGCCATAGTGCTTAATGGCAGGGTACTAAAAGATAGCAAAGCTATCATTAAAAAAAGACCGGTTTTTTTGTTAGACATAATAATGTATGATTAATTTATGATTGTTTTTTAAAGTGGACGTCTGCCCTGAATAACTCTTAATATAACAGCAATAACTGCAATTACTAAAAGTATGTGAATAATGCCGCCGGCGTTATAGCCAACAAAACCGATGAGCCATGCAATGATAAGGATGACTGCTACTGCGTAAAGTAAATTTCCCATTTTTTTTGATTTTTTTTAAATTGTTAATTGATTAAAAGTGTACGGCCAATCCTATTGTAGATACACCAGTAGATAAATCTAAAAAGATGCCTGCTTTTTGGCTGATATGATATTCTGCACCAGCGTGTATATCTAAATAAATTGGGGTTGTACTGCGATATGAATTGCGGTAAATATTTCGGTCGCCATAATAACCGTCGTCCCAAGTGGAGCGCACAATGGCCACACCCAACGAACCTGCTAAGTATAAATCCCATTTAGAATTTAGTTTCAATGCATTGTCTAAATAATAAGTGCCTTTTACACCAATTGGAATTACTGTTTGGGTGTAGTTATAATAACGGTAAGGATAATTTTTATTGCCCCAGTAATAATTGCTGTGATAAGCATAATAACTAATGGATGGGGCTAAGGTAAAATTGCGGGCCACATCGAATTCGAAGTCGGCATGCAATACTGGCATGGAATAGCCTGCATAGCTATAATAGCCCAATCCTAAACCTAAGTTTAAGGTGTTACCATATTTTTCTGATGATTTATTCTGAGCAGATAACGAAATGCTGCACAACATAATGAGCAGGAGGGTAGGTATTGTAATTTTTTTATTCATGGGTTGTAAATTTGTTTGTTTTTGTTTGTTCTTTGTCTTTATAATTTGTGCTAGGTTCTTACTGTTTTTTTAGTAGTATTGGTTTTCTTAATATAGTCAACTAATTTTACTAAATTCGTTCTTCCAACTTCCTGCTAGCCATCTTGAGTTTAGTTTATACTGAGGAGCCGAAGTGTGGGGTGCCTTCAGCCTTCCTCTACTTACTAATTAAATGCAAATCGTGTCTATCATTGCCATCCATATAATAATACCAGAAGGCTTTTTCTTCTAATTTTAATATATATATCGTGCGATTCGCTTGGTCGTCGTTGCCATTCAATTTAATTTCTTTGTAATCGTTTTGAAAAGTCCAAGCACCTGAGCCATCCTTGTTACCCCAGCTGTAAGAGTATGCACCATTTTTGGTAAATGTTTCGTTGTAATTGCTCACCAAAGATGTAAAATCAGTACCGTTGATTTTGTAGTTTTCAACCTGCCAAGTATTGGCCACCCTTTCAGATTTTGATCTTAAACTGATACCATTGTTTTCGGGATATTTTTTGCAACTTTGAGTGCTAATGAGCGCAATGCTACTAATAATAAGTAGCAATAAAATGTTTGTTTTTTTAATTGAGTACATGTTTTTTTTGTAAAATAATGAGGGTTTAATTAATGCGAAATCCTATGGTAGCTTGGTACCAAACATTCTTATAACGCGGTGTGCTCGAAGTGCCATCACCATTGTTTTTTTGAACATCCCAACCAGCTCTTAAACTAAATATCATTTGGTCTTGGTGAATGTCCAAACCACCAGTAAAACACAAGGTGTTTTTGTGGATATTATCGTTTTTAAAGGCTTGTTCTTGCATATAGCTATTAGGGCCATTGGCAATCACATCGGTTTGTTTCATTAAATAAGAATATTGTGGACCAACAAGCACTGTTAAGTACTTACTAGGTTTTAAGGCAAACAATAAGGGTATATCCAAAAAATTAGAAGTGCGTGTAATAATGTATCCACTGCCTAATAACTGACCAGTGGCTTTAAAACCTTTTTGAGAAAACAAAACCTCTGGTTGAAATCCTAGAGTGGTACTTAATGGTAACGAAAGAAACGCACCCCCTGCGAAACCAAGTTTAGGATTGGCCACAAAGGCATCTCCGCTTGCATCGTAAACGTTAGAAATATTGCCTCCTGCTTTAACACCGAATATGGCCATATCGCGGGTATCTTCTGTCTTCTCTTGTGCATTGAGTTGAAAACCCATGGCTAAGATAACGAGTGTGAATATTGATTTTTTGTACATCTTATTGTTGGTTTTTAATATTGAAAAATTATTTGACATTTTTAACAGTTAAATCTTTAAAGGCATTGCCTAATTCATCCATGTCATGGTTAAATTCTGTTTTAAAAGATTCCCAATTGTCTTTGCCATTTTCTTTGTAATCGTCCATCTTTTTCTGCATGTCTGTATTCTTTTTTTCAAGCTCGGCTATTTTCAGTTTGTAATCCGCTTTTGCTTCTTTTTTCTCTGTTTCTACCCTTGCTTTAAATTCTGCAATGCTTTTATTGTTGGCAGCAATTCTCTCCGCAGTTGTTTTTCTATAATCTGCAATGTCTTGCTGATAATCCAAGTTGGCTTTGTCTAATTCAGCATTGGCTTCTACAACATTTTCTTTAGCGTTTTCAACTTTTTCTGCTGGACTATTGCAGGCTGCTAATAAAGCTATGCACAGTGCGCTATAGCTGCCTAGTTTTAGTAATTGGAATAGTTGATTCTTATTGTTTGACATGGTGTTTTGTGTTTAATTTTATAATTCTGAAATCAATTTGTGTAACTCATCTTTGGTTTTGCCAAGTTTGGTTTGTAGGCGACCTAACATCTCATCTTGCTTACCTTCAACTAACAATACATCATCATCTGTTAAAGAAGCGAATTTTTGTTTAAGTTTACCTTTGGTTTCGTTCCAATGGCCTTTAAGTTCTGTTAAGTTATTCATGTTATAGATTTAAAATTTGAAGGATTCTGACTTGATGGTGCAAAGATGTATCACTTGCTATTATTAAGTGTTACACAAAGCTATTCTGTATTTACACAATTCACACTTTCTGGAGTGTGCCAAAATTTTTGAGCAAGGTAAAATGCTATTTCAAGCTTGTGTTAGTTATAAAGTATTAATGCATCAAAGAAATATGGATTAAAGAGACGCTTCTTTTTTGTCGGAAGTAAATTCTGATTCTCCTCTCGAAACAAGGTACTCTGCCTCTTCTCTTGTGCATCCATATTTTACAAGAATATGATTCACCAATTCTTCAAATTCAACTTTTAAGTTATTGGAGTAATGATTAGCCTTGCTGAAAATTTTTTTACGGGTAATACGGCCTTTATCTGGCGCCAATAGAATGCCTGATAATGCGCCAAGGGCAAAGCCAGCCAATAATCCCAATACAATTTTTTCTGATTTCAATTATTATAGATTGTGAGTTATCAATTTAATAATTTCACAAGCCTTGCAAAGTTCATATTGTATGGGTGAAAAATGTTACAGATTAAATAGTGAGTCTTGTAAAATTTACGCTTGTTCAATGGCTGTGATATTTTTTAAAGAACCATACTTTTAACAAATCAGCGGTAATAATATAGAATGCCACAATGATTAACATAGCCCCCAGGTTGATGAGTGGCAAAGGAGATAAGCCAATGTCATTGGCAAATGGTGTATACGGTAATCCAAGGGTAAGAATTAGTCCAAATACGCTCAAAATAAACAGGTATTTGCCGGGCTTGCTTTTAAAGAAATTTTTGTGCGTGCGGATAATGAATAATATAAATAACTCTGTAAGGATAGATTCGATAAACCAGCCTGTTTGAAAGGCAGATTCTTTTACCTTTAAAACAAATAACAAAGTGATGAATGTAATGACATCAAATAAAGAACTGTGTATGCCAAAAATCAACATGTAGTTGCGTATAAATTTTAAATCCCACTTGCCCGGTCTTTCTAATTGTTCTTCATCCACATTGTCAGAAGCAATGGTAAGATAAGGAAAATCTGTAATGAAATTGGTGAGTAATATTTGCTTCGGTAGCATGGGTAAAAAAGGCAACAACAAAGAGGCAATGGCCACACTGAACATATTGCCAAAGGTGGAACCAGTATTGATGAAGATATATTTTAAGGTGTTCGAAAAAGTTTTGCGCCCTTCGCGTATGCCATCTACCAAAACCATTAAGTTTTTTTCCATCAATACAAAGTCGGCAGCCTCGCGCGCAACATCCACTGCATTCTCAACAGAAATGCCTACATCTGCAGCATTTATAGCCGCCACGTCGTTAATGCCATCGCCCATATAAGCAACCGTATAAGTTTTGCGCAATGCCATTATGATGCGTTCTTTTTGCTGAGGTTCTACTTCGGCAAAAATATGGGTGTGTTTTACTTTTTGAACCAATGCCTCGGGGCTTGTATTTAGCAATTCATCTCCAGTCATTACAACAGGGTTTAAAATGCCTATACCTAAGGCTATGGATTTGGCTACATTTTTATTGTCTCCTGTTATAATTTTTAAATTAACTTTTAGTTTTTTTAATTCTTCTATAGTAGCTATTATGCCCTCCTTTACGGGGTCTTGTAGTAATATAAAACCTGCAAATACCATATCGATTTCATCTTCCTTTACAATTTTATCTTGATTGATTTTTTTGTAACAAATGCCTATAGCTCGCCAACCATCAATACCAAATTGTGCAAATTTATTTTCTAAGTCTGCACGGTGTTTTTCAATGCTTTCTTCTTCGTTTTCGTCAATTTTTACTTTGGTGCAAATGCTCATAATTTCTGTAAAAGCGCCCTTGCTAATCATCAATTTATCGGTGGCGGTTTGCGCTGCAATGCTCAATCTTTTGCGGATAAAATCATAAGGTACTTCGCCTGTTTTTTTAACACTGCCCATGTCCATGTTTATTTTTCGCAAGGCCTCGTCAATAGGATTGGAATAACCGCTTTCTAATTGGGCATTCCAGCAAGCCAATTGTTTTACAAATTCGCTCTCCTTACCATTTATATCCATTAATCCCTTAATAGTAATACTTCCCTCAGTAATAGTACCTGTTTTATCAGTACATAATAAATTAACTTCACCCAAATTTTGAATAGACGATAATTTTTTGACAATTACTTTTTTATTCAGCAAGCGCTTAGCCCCCGCACTCATGGCAATGGTGGTAATGGCTGGCAATAGTTCGGGCGCCATGCCAACTGCCAAAGCCAATGCGAATAAGGCCGATTCCATAATGCCTTTGTGATTCAATAAGTTTACTACTAAAATAAATACAGATAACACCAAGGTTATTTTCATTAAAAAATAGCCGAAGTCTTTGATGCCTTTTTCGAAAGTGGTTTCTGTTTTTTTGTTTGCACTTTGGGCAATGCTACCAAAAATAGTATCGGCACCTGAATACACTACTAATGCAGCGGCAGTGCCACTCACAATGCTGGTACCTTCCCATATACAGTTGCTGCGTTTTCCTAGTTCTGTGCTGGCATCAAGTACGCCAATTTCTTTGGCAACCGGATAGGATTCGCCAGTTAAGCTGGCCTCGTTGGTATGCACTTCATTGGCTTCTATTAATAAGCAATCTGCAGGAATCATATCGCCTGCTTTTAATATTAGTATATCACCTTCTACAATTTCAGAAGAAGAAATTTCTTTTGCCACACCATCTCGCTTTACCATGCTTTTTAAGGCAATCATAGACTGCAATTTTTCTACCACCTTACTAGCATTGCGCTCTTGGAAAAAGCTGAGCAGACCAGTAGAAAGAACAATAAAAAGTATGATAAAAACATCGGTGTTGTCTCCCAAAAATGCAGATAAAATCACAGCACCAATTAGCAATAGCATGAGCGGACTTTTAAACTGACTGAAAAAAAGGATGACATCCTTTTGAAAGGCAGATTGCGATTTTTGATGTCGATTGTTTGCTGCAAATATACTAGCGGCATTAGCTTGACTTAATCCTTCCGCACTGGTTTTTAATTGGGTGTACCAATAAGAAATATCGCGGTTCCAAAAACTATTTTCAACTTTGTTGTCCATTTGTGATGCATAAAAATTGCAATACAAATGTAGCTTTAATTCAATGATATGATTTCAAAATCATAATTTCAAGAAACCTGCCTCAAACAAAATTTATACTTAATACATTAAAATTCTGCAAACAAAATCTGGACAAAATCTTTTGCAAATACCATAAAGTAATACTTAATAAGGTTTCATTTCAGTAGAATTACGAAAAGCTTTGAATGATTTTTTCTAAATCTGTTACGGATACCACACCAGCCTGTCGCCACAATATTTTACCGTTTTTAAAAAGAATAAGTGTAGGGACGCCCTGTATTTTGTATACTTGAGCAGCTTGCGGACTTTTATCGACATCTATTTTTAAGATTTTAACGGTTTCGCCCATTTTTATTTTAAGGGATTCGAGAATGGGTTTCATTGTTTTGCATGGTCCACACCACTCCGCAAAAAAATCTACAAGGGTAGGGGTTTCACTTTGTATGATATCGGAAAATTTGGATGACATATAATTTATTCAATATGTGTTTTCAAATGTACTTTCGATTTTATAGAATTGGAAACTAAACAAGCTATTTCAGATTTCTGAAGAATTCTTTCCGCTCGCACTTTGTCTTCAATATTTTTAAGCACGAGTGTAGGCTCCAAAGATATTTCTGTCATTAAAAAATGACCCTCTATTTGTTCCAATTTGCCTTCTGCATGGCAATCAAAACTGATGAATTCTAATTTTGAGTTTTCTGCAATGGCTAAGAAGGTAGTCATGTAACAACTATTGACGGCAGCAGTGAGTAAATGCTCTGGCGACCAAATGCCGGCAACGCCTTTATTAAATTGCGGAGGAGTGGCTACGGCAATGTGTTTATCTAATTCAGTCGAATATATTTCACCTTTTCTTTCTGATATCCATTGCAAATCAACCTTGTAATAATGTGGATCCATATTATTTTATTTCTTCGAATTCTATATCCTCTGTTTTGCTGTTGTTGGAATTCTGGGTGGATACATTACAGCCTGCAGGGCCACAACATCCAGCATTGGTGATAACTTGTAGCCATAATACGCTGGACAAAAATCCAAGAAAATAATCGTGAGATTGAAAGGCTTGAATGCTAATTATGATGCTGAGCGTTAAACGCACCCAACGCATGAAATGCCAACCTGTGAGTAGTGATTTTAAATTCATCGTATTTTGTTTTGCAAACCGCTCCATCCTCCGCCATTGTATACCTCATTAAAACCATTGGCTTTTAAAATATTTTTGGCTTGAGCGCTGCGCATACCAGAAGCACAGCAGGTAATGATAGGCTTGTCTTTTTTAAGTTTGGCATAATGGTTAGACAAGTTGTTAAGAGGGATATTCATAGAACCTTTGATATGTCCTTGTTCGTATTCAGCTTTTGTGCGTACATCGATAATAGCACCGCCTTGTTGAACGATTTCTTTGAAGTTGATTGTAGGTGCAAGACCCAGCATTTTTTTTATTGCTTGTATCATTTTGTATCTGTTGTGAGTGTTTGTAAATAATTAACATCCATCCATGAGCCACCATTGTAGCATTCAACTCCTAAACGGGAGAGAAATGAATGGGCCATTCCACTTCTGCCGCCTGATGCGCAACACAATATCAATGGGCCATGCATGGCTTGTAGTACTTCTATTTTTGAATTAATCTCTGGTAATGGAATATTGATGGATCCTGCTACATGACCACCTCTAAATTCCTCAGGGGTTCGCACATCAACAATGCAGCCTTTTTTTTCTTTTATGATTTGTTCTATGTTCATTTTGTCTCTATTTATAAATTGTTAATTCGTCCAATCATGCAACTCGTATAGCTTTTTAATTGAAGTAATAAGCCGTTTTTTTCTGTTGCTTCCGGGTAGCCCAAAGCGAGTAGTTTTTCCACAATAGAATTGTGCAAATTGCCCTCAAAAGATACCATAACCTTATCTTCCTCTAGGTTTACATCTGCCTGTTGAACACCTTCTATTTTTTGCAATTCTTTTTTAATCGTGGATGCGCATCCATTGCATTTTAAGTTGGCAACTATTATTCGTTCTGTTTTCATTTGATTTTAATTTAATTTTTTGTTTTTTCTTTTTGAAACAGGCTAAAAAGCAAAGCCCCCATAAATGCACCATAGGTACTGCTATTGAGTGGTTTTGAAGTGATGGCGCAAGAGCCGCTTTCGCAACCAACGTAAGCGTAGTACAAATATCCGCCAAGGGCACCAAGTCCGATACCCAGGAAGGTCCAAGTATACTGTTTTAATTTTTTCATAGTGGTTCCAAATAGTTGTGCAAAGTTACAATTGCTCAAAAAAGTGCACAGCTACTTTTGTTACACAACACCCTTTGTAAAATAATGAAAGCAATATTTAGTAGGTGAAAAATATTACTCTTTTTTGCGAGTGGAAATACCGAAAGGATAATATAAAGGACAAAAACTCATAAAACTTGTAACAATAAAAATGGCAGCTACTGCTAGTAAAACAATAGCCAAAGTACCAGAAATAAAATTCAGGAAATACAAAATTGCAATAATGACTGCTGCTAGTATCCTAACCGCTTTGTCTACCGAACCCATGTTTTTTTTCATGTGATTTAAATTAAATTGAATGCAAAATTCCGTAAAAGAAGTGCCACCCAATGCAACATTTGTTACACAAAGATTAATATCATAGTAATAATACAAAATAGGTGTAGATTATGACCAATATCATATACCAAATACCCAGTGCCATTGACTATAGTTTGCTAAGAAGGGTAATTTTATTGCGCCCAAGTTTTACCAAGCCCTCGTATTCCATTTGCTTTAGTAATCTGGAAACAACCACCCTTGCGGTGCCTAACTCTGTTGCCAATTGCTCGTGGGTTAACTGAATGGTGGATGAATTTGTAAGCTCAGATTTTTTTTGAATGAAGTTAAGAATGCGTTCATCCATTTTTTTAAAGGCTACTGCGTTTACTACTTCTAGTAATTCTTCGAATCGTTTGTGGTATAAACGGAAAATATAATCCAGCCATGCAGGATATTCTTTAATCAGTAAACTAACCTTATCAATTGGTATAAATAAGATTTCTGTATCCTCTTCGGCAATGGCGCTTAATTTACTTGTGTCGTTATGCAAACCTCCAAGAAAAGACATGATGCACGCTTCGCCCGCTTGAATATAATACAATAATATTTCACGTCCATCTTCATCGCTGCGCATCACTCTTATACTTCCTTTGGTAACTAATGGGATGGCATTGGTGTAGGCATTTTCATTAATGATAACATCTCCTTCCGAAAAAGATTTAGAGGTGCCATATATCGCCAGTTTCTCTCTTATTTCTGGAGATGATTTAAATTCTGTTAACTGATCCAGTTCCATGTTGCGAAGTTAAGGAGTTTGTATTTTGTAAACTTAATCAATGATGTATACAATTTGTTCAATATTCAAATTCAATAAAGCCGTACTTTTACACTTTGCTAAAACCAAATCAAATGGAAATTCCAAATCCAATAATTAAATTAAAATATAAAAGGAGTTTATTTTTGCGTTTGGCCACCAATCTAACTTTTTGGGTACTGATAGCCATTATAGTTGGCATTCTATTAGGCCATTTTGCGCCAGATACAGCCATTCGGATGGAATTCATTGGCAAGGATTTTATAGCTATTGTTAAATTATTCATCGCTCCCATTATTTTTCTTACCATCGTTTTGGGCATTAGTGGTATGGGCGACTTGAAAAAGGTAGGTCGCATTGGTTTAAAATCACTTATTTATTTCGAAATTGTAACCACCTTTGCTTTGGCATTGGGAATTATTATTGCCCTATTGGTAAAACCTGGCCAAATAGACAAGCAAGGTTTGAATATACAGGACCCAGCTAAATACACTGCCAAGGCATTCGATTGGGCGCAGTTTTTTATGAATAATACCACGCTTCAAATTCTTATTATCGCTATTATTACGGGTGTTGTACTGAATTTTTTAAAGCAACGAGAAACAGCAGTACATTATTTAAACACGCTTTCTAAAATTGTATTTAAAGGTTTAAAATATGTCATGTACCTAGCTCCTTTAGGGGCCTTTGGTGGTATGGCCTTTACCATTGGTAAGTTTGGGCTACACACCTTGGTGCCTTTGGCAAAGCTAATGAGCACCATGTATCTTACCATGTTTGTTTTTATTTTTTTTGTACTCGGCTCCATTTTAAAATATTACAAAATCAGCATTTTTAAGTTTTTAAAATACATTAAACAGGAATTGTTATTGGTGTTAGGAACCTCTTCAAGCGAAACTGCTTTACCAACTTTAATGATCAAGTTAGAGCAAATGGGTTGCAGTAAATCTGTAGTGGGTTTGGTGGTGCCAACAGGCTATAGTTTTAATTTAGATGGTACTTCCATTTATTTATCAATGGCCATTATTTTTCTGGCACAATTGTATGGCATTAATTTAAGTATTTGGGAGCTACTAAGTATTATTGGTATTTTAATGATTACCTCTAAGGGAGCTGCAGGGGTCACTGGGAGCGGATTTATCGTATTAGCATCCACTTTAACCGCCATTCATAAAATTCCGGTAGAAGGACTTGCCTTTTTATTAGGAGTAGATAAATTTATGAGCGAAGCGCGGGCCATCACCAATCTAATTGGAAATGGCGTAGCCACCATTGTCATCGCAAAAAGCGAAAAGGAATATTTACAAGGTCCAGACGGCGATTTTGGGTTAAAGTGAGTTATTGTGTTTAGGGTTATTAAGTTAATTCTACTAACTAAGAAAATACAACAAATAACAATTAACCAATTACAGAGAACAAATTCCTACAGCTTATCTTTGCCACCAACATGATTCAGGAAATATTAAGAAGATCAAAAGAAGAAATTAAAATTATCAGTATTCGTTTAGGGACTGATTCGGATGGTTTTTATTGTGGCTATGTAAAAGATTTTAACGAGAGCTTTGTGATATTGCAGCATTTTACAAAGTTTGGTAAGCACGATGGTTTAATGATAGAAAAGTTAGAGAACATTGTTAGCATTGAGTTTGAGGATGAGTATACACGTGCCATGGCCTATATCATAGAAAATAATATTTTGCTTGATTTTGAAGATAATGTGCATGTTGCTCTGAATGATTCGGAGAATTGGGCACACGAGTTTTTAGCACCCTTATCTAAAAAAGATGATTTAATGGCTGCCATTCAAATTAATAGTGATTCCTTTTATACAGGCTTGTTATTGGATGTAAGTGCCGGTCATGTCATGCTCAATTTAATTGGCAAGGATGGTCAAGACGAAGGCAAGTCCATTTATAAACTGGAAGACATTACCTCCATTCGCTTAAATGATATTGAGGATCGCAGAAGATTGATTTTATACCGTTGGAGGTTATCTAGAAAATAATTGAAAACATATTAATGGGGAATAAAAATCCAAAAATCCCTTATCTCAACAAAGTAAAAGCACCTCTGTAAATTTTCAAAACGCCCTTATCGTCTATCAATTTTAATGCATAGGTGTAAACTCCTTCTTCACATATTTCACCTTGATAACGGCCATCCCAACCTTTGTTGTATTGGTTAGATTGGAATATTTTCTCACCCCATCGGTTGAAAATGCCAAAGTCGAAAGACTGGAAAGCAATCACACCATTGGGTCCAAAGGTTTCATTCAGTTCATTGTCATTGGGTGTAAATGCCGTTGGAAAAAATACACGCAATGGCCCGTATCCCAATATGGTTTTAACAATGGTATCTCTGCAGCCATTTTGATCAACCACCATCAAAGTAGTCTTCATAGAAAGGGTATCCTGAATAGAAATACTGCTATCATGCAAGGCTTTTCCAATTTTATAAAAATCCCAATAGGTGTTTAAAGCAGAAGGGTTGCTGGTATTTTTAAACATGAATAAATTATCGTTGCGCTCACCTTCTTTAACCGAATAAATAAAAGAAGCAATGGGCAATGGATAAACAACAACTGCTTGATAAAATGTTGCACTGGTGCTGCACGCCCTGTCACTGGTAGCTTTGAGGGTTATGTCGTAATTAAGTGCTTGCAAATAAGTATGCATTGGATTTGCTAAATTACTGCTGCTTTGATCTCCAAAATCCCAATCATAACTAACAATATTACCTGAAGAAATGGTGCTTTTATTTTTGAAAATGGAGGGAGCTGTTAAACATACTGGATTCACTATATCCATATCTACAATTGGATTTGGATTGAGTTCAACCGAACTTCTAAAAGTATCTACACAAGTGCTGTCCGATAGAATATTGAGTTGAATTTTAAACGTGCCAGTAGCAGAATAAGTTTTATTAGGAGGTGCCCATAAATTGGAATTTGTATTGTCGCCAAACAACCACTCATTAAGGGTTATTTTACCCGAACCAATGTTGGAAGTATTGGTAAAAATAAACTGATGACCATCGAAACATTGAATTGCGTTATTAATATTAAAGTTAGCTTTTGGTTGAGGATTAACAAACACCGATTGGGTTGTTAAACCAGGGCAACCTTGCTGGGTGGTTAAAATTAAATCGATATTGGTTTTACCCAAAGGTAGTAAATTGATGTTGAGCGGATTCGAATTGTAATTATTGCCAAGCACCCGCCATTCCATTTTAATAATACTGTCATTACCCACAACAGGGAGGTATTTGAAAGCAAAATGTTGTAAATTCTCGCATTGCGAAGCATCATTGATATTGAAAATGGCAGTAGGCCCATTTTTAACCTCAACTTTTTTAACTATACTATCGCTGCAGCCAAAGGCATCTGTAACCTTGTGCGAAATGAAATAGAATTTAGGTTGATTGTAAACTACTACAGCAGGATTTGATCCAGTATCTTTATTGCCATTTCCAAAATTCCAATTTAGTAAACTAAGTTGACCACTATCGGCTTTGGAAAGTGACTTAAACTGAAATGAATTGTTGACGAGACATTGTACGGAATCGTTGATAGAAAAATTGGCTGTAGGAGGATTGTAAACGACTAAGTTTTTGGTGATACTATCCTTGCAACCTTGAGGAGAAGTACTCGTGAGGGTTACGAAGTAATTTCCTTTTTTGGCATAGGCATGTGCAATAGAAGTGCCATTACCATTGGTTTTATCTCCAAATTTCCAACTGGCACTCAATGGTAGATAATCGGATTGACTGGCAGCGTTAAAAGTAACGGCCCTGCCCGAACAAGCCACCTGCGCAAAGTTGTAAACAGCTTTTGGGTGCGGATAAATATGCACATCTTGTCGCAAGGTATCTATGCATTTATTGGCATAGGAATAAATCAAATCAACATAATATTTGCCGCTATCGGAATAGGAGCGGGCGGCATTGGGATTTCTATTGCTCAATATAAATCCTTCGCTAAAATACCATTTGAATTTAGGACTTTGCAAACTATCGTTCACAGAATTATTTTTTAATGTAATGCTGTTGCCATTTAAGCAAGAGTCGTTCAGTTTCAATGTAAATTGGGCTTTAGGAGCGGGTAAAATATCGAACACATCTAAGGTATCATTTTTACAACCATATTTTGTAAATACGGAAAGAAAAACAGGAATCACATCGGCCTTCTTAAATTTATAGTACACCACCGAATCGCTAGAAATTAAACTTTTCTCAGTAAAGTCCCAAATGCATTTTGCAATAGAATCTTTAGAAGTGGAGAGGTTGGTAAATTTAATGCTGCGTTGATCATTCACACACATTTTGTAATTATTAGCTTTAAACAAGGCTTTGGGCAAAGGATGTTGAGTTACTTTAAAAGTATCACTATAGTAACAGCCATTTTCATCTGTTATTTTAAGTGAGTAGGTGCCAGGGTCATTTATTTGTGCAGTAAATCCATTATTGCCATTGCTCCATTCATAATGAAATTCATCATCGTAGTAATTAGGCACTTTTAAAAAAGAAACTTTCCCGCAAATACTGGTATCGCCATTTAATATTTTCTTATAAGAGGCATCATTAATATTAACGCCAAGCGTCACTGTATCTTTCTTTCCTGAATAAATATGGGTCGAAAACATTTTGACTTTATATTTGCCAGTTACAGCATATTTATGAATAGGACTTTTGCCATATACAATGCTCGAGCCATCTCCAAAATCCCAATGATAATTATTGAAACTATCATTTTTGTATGCTTTAAAATGGGTTGAATCATATACACAGGTAGAACTTAAAATGGAGAAAAAATTAGCGGCAAATTTGGAAAGCTTACACAGATTCAAAGGGGCAATAGTAGGATCTATTTGTGTAAAAACTTTTCTTGCACTATCCTTGATATTCATCCAAATAGAGCCGCTTGCGCTTCTGCCTGAGGCCCACAAAGTGCCATCTATTTTTACCAAGTAGGAGAAAGTTTCTCCTGCCATAATATCTGCAACATCTGTTGCTATAAGCACTGGTACATTACTCTGATTATTACTTCCTGTGCCAAGATTCCCCCAGCCATTGTATCCCCAAGTATAGCAATTGTGATTGGCATCTAATGCCATAAAATGATAGCCATCGCTGGAACCCGATATGGCGACAATATCCTTTAACCCCGACACCTTAACAGGGGTGAATGCACTAATATTAGTGCCATTGCCTATGCAACCAAAACTACCGTTTCCCCATGTATAAACATCTCCAAGACTATCTAATGCAATATTGGTATAGGTGTTCGCTTTTATGTCTACAATTCCTTTAAGAACACTTACAGCAGTAGGTTTTAACGATATAGTACTACTTGAACTGCCATTGCCTAACCCTCCAGCATTGTTATTTCCTGTAGCCATGCAGGTGCCGTTTTCTAATAAAATGATAAAATTCACATATCCATTGGCCACCCTCACGGCATTGTTAATTAATTTCATTTTTTTTGGTACCAAACTTGAAACAGGTGCTATGGTGTCATTTCCAAATGATCCAGAAGTATTGGAGCCAACAGACCACACAGTGCCATTCATTTTAACAAAAACAACATTGTTGATACCGGCATCTAAAAAATAGGCACTGTCTAATACTTTTTTAGGGATACTCCCCAAGCCAGCTCCCCATACCCATCCTGAATTATCTTGCTTAATGGCGCCCATGTTATACCCAGTAGAGTAGTAACGGACATTGATCATGCCTAATGACTTTACAGGGTTTGTGGTGCTATTGCTTGTGCCATCGCCCAATTGCCCGTTGGTGTTGCTGCCCCAGCCGTATAGTTGGGCTGAGTCACCACAAACAGTATAAGCCGAATAAGAGCCAACAGTGTAATTATAGGATTTATACCAAAGTCGGCCACCAAATCCATCGCCTTGCATGCTGTTTTGGGCATTGCTGTTAATAAGTATGACAAAGAATAAGGCAGTAATACATAACCTGATAGCTTGGCTATATTGGTTCCAGTGCAGTATTGACTTAATAAATCGCATTCTATTGAATCACTATTATTAACAAATATAGCCAATTAACATTTACAAACCATTTTATGTATGTAAATTTTACAATTGAAAAAGTACATTCTTTAAAGTGGCAATGCTAATGAAAACCTACCAATTGGTATTTTTTTATATGATTTTATTAATAAGATTGACGCAGCTATTCAAGTTTTACCAACTTGTGTGTCTCACTGCTTAGGTCTTTGTTAATAATTTTAATAAAGTAAATACCGTTTGCAAAATCGCTGAGATGAATCGTGGCAAATGAATTCTTATCTTCTAATTTCAAAACTTGAACACCTAATTCGTTGTAAATTTCAATTGCTGTGATAGTTGATGGGTCTTTTGATTGAATATTAATTAAATCATTGGTAGGATTTGGTGAGATGGTATATCGGGTAGGCTTATTGTTGATTTTATTTACAGCCACATCCGCAAAGGCGCCTAATTTAAGTATAAAAATATCACTCAAACCTGTTGCATATAGTTCTTGCTTAGTGCCAATTGGATTAAAATCTACGCGATTTGAAAATAAACCTGTTACATACACATTGTCTTTATAATCGATATAAATGTCGGTACCTCCTCCAGTTGACCTTTTTCCATAAGTGTTCACCCATATAAAATGACCATCCGGATTTAATTTTAGGATGTAGATACTTCCAGTGGAATCTCTTAAGATATGTGTGCCCACACCTGGATCGAAATCAATGATATCAAAGAAGTAGCTTGTTAAGTAGATATTGTTAGAATTATCCAATGCAATTCCTCCATCTGGGCCTAATTCGGAATTTCCGAATTTTTTGGCCCATACAAAATTACCGTTGTTGTTTAATTTAAGAATAAATGTTGCTTTTGGTCCAGGTTGCATATAAAATGTATCTGGTCCAGGGTCAAAATCCAATTTGTTTACAACATTCCCAGTTATAATAACATCACCAATCTTATCTGTAATGATATTTTGTCCTAAATTACTATAGTAATCTCCCTCATAAACAACTACCCAAGCAAATGAGCCTTCGGCCATTAACTTAAGTATGAATGCGCTAGTATATGCTAATGGTCCTTTTCTTTTGAATATACCTATGCTATCTGGGTCAAAATCAACTGTACCTGTGTATACACCCGTAATAAAAATATTTTGAGATGAGTCAACCGCTATTGAATTTGGGTGGTTTAAACTATTTTCACAATCCAATGCTTTTACAAATATAAAATTACCATTTTGATCCAACTTTAGAATGTAAGTTTGTGCACCGTCAATAGGTGTATGTATTTTTTTTTCTCTTGGGCCTGGATCAAAATCACATGGGCTCTCATATATGCCTGTAATGTATAAGTTATTCGTATTATCCATAGCTGTTGCGAGTACATATTCTTCTCCTGAACCGCCAAAACTTTTACTCCATAAATAATTGCCATCGGTATCCCATTTAGCAATAAATACATCTACTGAGCCAACGGGTATTACATTTTTAATGGCGGCATTTGGATCTAAATCAATTGTGTCGTCAAATGATGCCGAGATAATAAGGTTGCCTAAATTGTCTAACAAAAGTTTAGGCTCAAAAATTACATCGCCTTTAATTATTTTAGCCCAACAAAAATCACCATTGATATCTAGTTTTGAAACATAGATAGAATGGTATAGAGATTTCAAAAAGTATTGATTGGGTCCTGGATCAAAATCTACTGAACCATCGAAATACCCAATGGTAAAAACATTGCGATTCTTATCTACCACAATTTTGCTAGCTCTTTCGGTGCTTACCTCATTTTCGGTGAATTGTTTAACCCATTGGTAGCGGTTGTTCTGCGCTGTTAGGGTAAATTGTAAAAACAAAATCGTAATTGTAAAAAATATACATTTCATAACTGAATTGATTTAAATTATAAACGAATTTAATCATTTGTTAATTAATTGCAATAATATTATAAGAAGCATTTAAATCTATGGGGGAACTATTGTATGCTGTTGGTTTATTTCTTTTTAACAGGCTTAATATAAAAGCAAATAAAACTAAAACATCTAAATTCATCATCAAGACTAGTATTTGAATTGTTATAGTAGTTTTTTGATAAACTATCTATCCTGTTTTTATTTTTTGTGTACTCATTTAAAAAATGCTTTGATTTTTCTCGTGGTACTAAAAAGATAAATAAGCCGTGCTTATAAGGAATAAATAGATAGGACCTGCCCCAATTACTTTTTAAAATCAATTCTCCTTTGCCTAAATGCCATCTGCCTCTCAATCGGTGATGCCTAAAAGGTGATGGTACATCCGACCAATGGTAAGAAGTGAATTTGTGATTGTTTTTTAAATTTAAACTTTATCCATCAAATCCAGATAAAATGGGGAAATTATATTTACCATTCAGGGTATCATTGAGTTCTAAATTGGAAATCAATTCGGGTAGTTTATAAAAGCCAAGAGTGTCATAAACACTTTCATCATCTTTTAAATAATAATCAGATACCACCCTGTTCATGCTGCAGCTTTTGCAGGCCATGGCTAATACTATCATAATAGTTGATATGATATATCTGTTCATTTTGTTATTAGATGTTGACACGATTCATTTAAAGGCTATACTCAAATTTATAGTTTGATTATTATTCAAACAAATAATTTTAACTACATACCACTTGGTATGTTTTTTATTCTACAAAAATATTTCAATCTTCAAAAACCATCCTACATTTTCTCTCGTATGTCCCTTTAACCATTAAAAAGTTAAATACAATGCAAAAAACAATTTTCAAAAACATTGCGAGAAAAGCCTTTACAGTATTAGGCTTTTCTGTGCTCATGTGGAGTACAAGTTATGCCTCCAGTCACCGCGAGGCACCACTCATTTCTAACGACCCTTTGGCAGACAATACAGATTTGTATGCCTTTAGGAGTCCTGATAATCCTAACACGATTACTATTATTGCCAACTACATTCCATTTCAATTGCCAGAAGGCGGACCGAACTGGAGTACTTTTGGTCAAAACATTCGCTACGAAATTTATGTAGACAACGACGCTAGCAAACCTGGAGCTGAAATTATTTACCGTTTTACATTTTCTCAAGTAAACCAAGACGGCACTACATTTTTTAACATTCGTTTAGGTAAACAAAATTTAAAAACAGTTTATAAATTAGAGCGCAGTACCAACAGCGGTTCAAGTTTTACAACAATAGTTGCAGCCGGTATTGTGCCTCCACCAAATATTGGGGCCCGCTCTATTACAGGTGCCGCGGGATTAAATACAACCTACTCAGCTTTGGTGTCAGGTGCTATTACAACCGCCTCTACAAGCGAAAAAGTTTTTTGTGGACCTGCAGATGACCCCTTCTTTGTGGATTTAGCCGGTGCCTTTGATTTAGGTAATTTCCGCCCAAATGGCAATAGTGCCAATGCTCCAAAAGATGGTGTGGCCCGTTTTAACGTGCACTCTATTGTTTTGCAAATACCAATTTCAACCTTACAAAAAAGTGGTAAAGATGTTAGCATGGCTACCAATATTCTAGATGCTGATTTTGTAATTGGTGTATGGGCCGCTGCCAGCCGTCCACAAATAACAACTCTAAACACCAATGGAACTGAACCATCAGTTTCTGGTAGCTGGGTACAAGTTTCAAGATTGGGTATGCCTTTAACCAACGAGGCCATTATTCCAATTGGAGATAAAGACAAATGGAACGCTACAACACCTGCCAATGATTTACAGTTTGCCAAATATTTTAGCAATCCGGAATTGGCTTTATACATGGACGATTCACAATTTGGAAGTGCTGTACCTTCATTGAATGAGTTGCGCATTCAATCCAAATCATTGGGCGGTTTCGATTTTAGAAATGGTCATAAAGGATTATACGGATTAAAAGGCTCTGCCGCTGTTATGGGAACTGCATTAGACGATGCTATTTTTGGTACTATTCTATTGCCAGATTCTATGAGCCCCCGCGCTGTTGACTTGTTGCCTATTTTTTATACAGGTGTGCCTAACATGATTCCCTATCAACTGGCAACAGGTAAAAATGGCAATCCATTGGCAGCAGGAAAACCCTTCATCAACAATTTTTTACCAACGCTTGGTGATATGTTGAGATTGAACATGGCAGTACCTCCAACGCCAAGAAACAGTGCCGACTTTAGTTCATTAGGAATAGTTTCTGCAGCAGTTTTAGGTTTAACTGATGCGAGATTCAATACCAACAAAAATTTAGAAATGATTCCAAACATGGATGGCTTTCCAAATGGTAGAAGACTGGAAGATGATGTAACAACCATTGAATTGCAAGCAGTAAGTGGAGTAGCTTTAGCAGCTATCGGCTTGTGGTACGACGATTACAGTGGAACAGGCAGTCCGGTAACCAACCGTTTGGTTAAAGTGTTAAGCTTTACAGCTGGCCCAACCAAAAATGATGTTGATTTTAAAACAACTTTCCCTTACGTGGCAGAGCCATGGAGAGGTACTGATTATACTGAACAATCTCGTTTTTAATCCATCCTTTAATTTATTAATAATAATCAAAAATGAAAAACAATAAAATAGTTAAAACCATAATGGCTGCTGCCTTATTAATCAGCACCAACATTATGATAGCTTCCAGTCATAGAGAAGCGCCTCTCATTTCGAGAGACCCCGTAGCAGACAATACCGATTTGTATGCTTTCAGAAGTCCAGATAATCCGAATATGATAACCATCATCGCAAATTATATTCCATTTGAATTGCCTCAAGGTGGTCCAAACTGGAGCAGCTTTGGTGAAAATGTTCGCTACGAAATATATGTAGACAATGATGCCAGCAAAGCAGGTGCAGAAATAGTTTACCGTTTTACTTTTTCGAAAGTAAACGAAGATGCAACAACATTTTTTAACATCCGTTTGGGTAAACAGAATTTAAAAACAACCTATAAATTAGAACGCAGTATCAATGGTGGTGTTTCTTTTACCACTGTAGTTGCAACCGGTATAGTGCCTCCTCCAAACATCGGACCTCGTTCAATCGAAGGTGGTGCAGGACTTGGTGCTGCCAATTATAAAGCTTTGATGACAGCAGCCATTACAACTTCCTCATCTGGTGAGAAAGTATTTTGCGGACCTATTGATGATCCTTTCTTTGTAGACTTAGGTGGGGCTTTCGACTTAGGTGGCTTTAGAAAAACAGGTGCCAGAGATGGTGTTGCTAAATTCAACTGTCATACCATTGCACTTCAAATTCCAATTTCAACACTACAAAAAAGTGGTAAAGATGTTAGCATGGCTACTAATATTTTAGATCCTGATTTTGTAATAGGTGTTTGGGCAGCGGCCAGTCGTCCACAAATTCAAACTTTGAGCACTACAGGAGCCAATCCAACATACAGCGGTAATTGGATTCAAGTTTCAAGATTGGGTATGCCTTTAACCAACGAAGCAGTCATAGCCATTGGCGATAAAGATAAGTGGAATGCTACAACACCTGCCAACGATTTACAGTTTGCCAAATATTTCAGCAATCCAGAATTGGCGTTATACATGGATGATTCTCAATTTGGCGGAGCGGTTCCTGGTCTTGCAGATTTAAGAATACAATCTAAGTCTCTAGGTAGTTTCGATTTTAGAAATGGTCATAAAGGTTTGTATGGTTTAAAAGGTTCTCCTGCAGTTGCGGGAACAGCTTTAGATGATGCAGTTTTCGGAACTATTTTGTTGCCGGATTCAATGAGCCCTAGAGCAGTAGATATTTTGCCTATTTTTTATACAGGTGTGCCTAACATGATTCCTTATCAACTGGCAACAGGTAAAAATGGCAATCCATTGGCAGCAGGAAAACCCTTCATCAACAATTTTTTACCAACGCTTGGTGATATGTTGAGATTGAACATGGCAGTGCCTCCAACGCCAAGAAACAGTGCCGACTTTAGTTCATTAGGAATAGTTTCTGCAGCAGTTTTAGGTTTAACTGATGCGAGATTCAATACCAACAAAAATTTAGAAATGATTCCAAACATGGATGGCTTTCCAAATGGCAGAAGACTGGAAGATGATGTAACAACCATTGAATTGCAAGCAGTAAGTGGAGTAGCTTTAGCAGCTATCGGCTTGTGGTACGACGATTACAGTGGAACGGGCAGTCCGGTAACTGCGCAATTGGGCAAAGTGCTTGGATTCAATGCTGGTGTAACCAAAAATGACACCACTTTCCAATCTGCTTTTCCTTATGTGCAACAACCTTGGGCAAGTTTCAGAGGTAACTCTTATGCCGCTCCTAAATTACCAACAAGTATCAAGAGTTTAAACATTGGTAGCAGAAATGGCATCGTGGCAAGCAATTATCCAAATCCATTTAATGGCACAACCACCTTGAAGTACAACCTGGTTTCTTCTTCAAATGTTAGTATTCAAATAGTCGATATCAATGGTAAAATAGTTGCCACCTTATTGAACAACGAAAAACAAAATGCGGGTGTTCAAACCATAGCCTTTAATTCAGTCAATCTTACCACTGGTATTTATTTTGCCAATATTACTTCCGATTATGGCAATGCAGTAGTGAAAATGGTTGTCGGTAAATAAAAGATAAAATTAATATCAATTAGGGTTTTGTAGTCCCCGATTCGTTTAATTGTTTATGTAGATGATGCGAGCCTTGAGAAAGGCTCGCATTTTTATTTTGTAAATTTAAAACCAAATTAACATTAGGCTCGTAGATTCCATTATATAACAATCAAATGAAATCGAATATAAACTACAGCTTATTTTTGGCATTGATAATTGCCCTGACGGCATGCAATCAATCTGCCCAACCAAAAACAGAATCAACTTCCACATCTGAAGTTGCCCCATTAAAACCGCGCAACGAAATGTTAGCTAAATCGGGCGATTGGGTGAGTATACAAAATAAAGTTACCGACCTGTTTGCTAAAATTAAACAAAACCCTAAGGATTTGAAATCGAAAATTCAGCTCGCTCAAATATACATGCAAGAAGCCCGAATTACCGGTGAACATCCTTACTATTATCCAGCCACACTTGTTATTTTGAATGATGTATTAAAACAAGATGAAAACCATTTTGAAGCATTGGCCTTTAAAGCCTCGGTATTACTCTCTTTGCACCATTTTGAAGAGGCATTAGCCGTCGGTAAAAAAGCCATTGCCATTAATGCCAATAATGGATTCATTTATGGGGTATTGTGTGATGCCAATGTAGAACTAGGGCATTATGAGGAGGCCGTTAAAATGTCGGATAAAATGCAGGCCATTCGTCCTGGTTTGGAATCCTACTCGCGTGCCTCCTATTTACGTGAAATATACGGACAAAATGTTGGTGCTATTGAAGCCATGAAGTTGGCTTTTCAAGCGGGATTGCCGGGTTCCGAAGAAGCTTCTTGGGCGGGTAATACCATGTGTCATTTACTTGAAAATACGGGTGATTTAGTGCATGCCGAAGAAGTTTCAAAAATTGTTCTAGAACAACGTCCTTCTTATGCATTCGCCACCGATGCCTTGGGCAGGATTGAAATGGCAAAAGGCAATTATGACAAAGCTATACAATTGTTCAATGATGCTATTAAAGTAATGCCAGAGTTTTCTTTTTATGAGAACATGGCCGAAGCTTACACAGCTAAGGGTGATGCAGCAAAAGCCAAAGAAATTTACACCAATGTTTTAACCATGTTAAACGAGGATGCTAAAAGTGGGCATTATGCTGATATGGAATTGGCTTTAGTATATGTGAAATTGGAAGATTATAACAATGCCTTGAAGCACGCTAAAATAGAATACGACAGACGCCCTTTAAACATTGATGTGAATACTACGATGGCTTGGGTTTTGTATAAATCTGGTAATCCAACCGAGGCGAAAAGATACATGGATACCGCATTGAAAACGGGTAAACAAAATGCCGAATTGTTGATGAAAGCTGCTAAGATAGAATTGGCCAATGGCAATCAGAAAAGAGGCGATGAATTAATGAAAAAAGCTAAACAGATCAACCCTAAAAGCATAGCAGCACTCAGTTAAATTACACTTTCTTTTTTTGATTCATAAGTTAATAAAAGTCCTAGGCTTCGGTCTGGGATTTTTATTTTATTGGTCAACTAAGTTGACTACTAATTAGTCAATCCTTACTAACTTTGTAATAAACATATTTTCAAATTATTGTATTTTTTATACTGGTAAAAATGATCATTTAATATGCAAGTATTTCGTAAATTACATTGTTTCTTTGGCAAATTTATTGGAATCATGCAACTACTTTAACAATGTCTAAATATTATTTATTTAAAGAGTAACATATTTGATATTATAATAAAGTTCTATGTTTGAGGGACGTCGCATGAACCGGCCGGTTTTTTGAGATGTGGTTTTTTTTGGTACCTCAAGGGAAGTTCTGTGAGGAACGAACAGAAATCACCCGCAGAGGTAAAAAAAACAAATCTTAAAAAATCTTTTTCCTTAGAAAAAGAAGGTTGGTTGCTGCGACTAGCTTTTTTGGCTACCTTTTTTGGCAATGAAAAAAAGGTAGAAATAATTTAAAACATTTAATCATGTGTAAGTTAGGAATAAGAAATAGATTTAATCAAATGTTGGATAATGAGTTGATAAGGATTAACTAACTAAAATATATTTTATAATTGGTGGTTATGACATGATATGTGATGGCATCATGCAAGTGGAGTTAGTTATAACCTTGGTTCAAAAGTCCACCTGTGTGAATGAGCAAAACTTTATCGTCTGCTTTGAAAAAATGATGGTTCAATAAATCCGAAAATCCCATCATCATTTTGCCTGTGTAAACTGGTTCGATGGGGATGCCGGTTTCATTTAAAAAATTGCGATTAAATTGAAGAAGTGCCTCATCGGATTTTGCATATTTGCCCCGATGGTATTCATGAAAAACTTGCCAATGTTCCTTCGGGTAAGCCATCATTCGCTTATCTAAATCGAAATTATTTTTTAAGGAACTAATGCCCAATACTTTTGTTTTCATGGTTCTTTCTACTATGCCTTTCACCAGTCCCTCCATGGTAGTGCCAGTGCCTAATGCCAATAGGATGTAGTCGTATTCTAAACCCAGTTCGTCCAATATTTCTGAACAACCTTTGATTGCCAGTGGATGGTTGCCACCTTCATCCAAAAAAAATGCTTTCTCATCTGTTCCAAAATGTGAGTTGAATAACGCTTGTTTGTTTTTATAAGATTGTCTGTCCGAATGGATAAGTGTCATGCCGCATTCTATGCATAATTTTTCGTAATGATTGGGGTCACGAGCTTCATCGCCACGAATAAAGGCAAAGGTTTTGATGCCAAATGCCTTGCCTGCAAAGGCGGTGGCTACTACGTGGTTACTATAAGCACCACCAAAAGTTACCAAGGTGTTTAACTTATTTGCCAGTAGATATTGAAAAGGGTATTTTAATTTTCGCCATTTATTGCCACACACAACGGGATGAATTAAATCATCACGCAAAATGTCAATATGTTTAATTGTATTGAATTCGCGAAAATTCAGAGAATCAACCCGGCTATTCTGAAAAGTGTCCATACCCTTTGCAAAGTAAATGAATTAGGAGCACGAAATGGATTTGCATTTTCATAAATGCTTTTTTTGGAATAAGTTTGAAGCATTCAAATTTACTTATTATGATCATATACAATGTAACATGCAATATACCGGAGGAAATAGAAACCGAGTGGATTCATTGGATGAAGCATGTTCATATTCCGGAGGTTATTGCCACAGAAAAATTTACAAGTTTTAAAATACTGAAATTGCTAACGGTGGTAGAAGATAATGAGGGGGTCAATTACGCCATTCAGTATTACTGCAATACCATCGAAGATTTTAACGAGTATGTAGACTTGTATGCTCCAGCTTTAAAAGCAAAAACCTATGCGCGTTATGGCGATAAAGTATTGGCTTTTCGCACGCTGTTGGAAGAAGTTTAAGCGACGTTTGCCGAGAGCTTGGTGGAGCGCGAGTGCATAGAGAACACAGGAATAGGTGAAGTGCTTACCAATTGCTGAGCATAAGTGCCCATAAAGAAACTATTGGTGCTCTCCATTTCGGTCATAATGGCTATTAAATCGCAATGGTGAAGGGTTGCAAATTTGATACAGTCATCCGCAATATTATTGCCATAACTTTCATCGAAACTGGTTTTAATACCCTCTTCTTTTAGTAAATTCTCAACCTGTGCTGCGTATCTGGCTAATTTAATTCTGGATTCCTCTGTTTTTATTTTGCTAACACAGAAAATTAAAACTTCGGCATCAAAACCTTTTGCTATTTTGGCAACCCAGTTTACCTTTTGTCTGGTTTCATCGCTATCATCTATGGGTAATAAAATTTTGTGGAAGCCAGAGAAAGTCTCATTTTCATTTTGTAAAGTAATAACGGGGCAATGCGAAGTACTTACCACTTTGAAAGCATTGCTACCTACCCAAAATTGCTGAAATCCTGTTACACCATAAGCCCCTATCACAATTAAATCTATGTTTAATTCTTGTTCTAATTTTATAATTTCTTTATGAACCACCCCTTTCCTCTCGATGTAGCTAAAAGGCATATTGTTGCTATTGCAAATTTCTTTAATGGTTTCAAGAACATCTGGAGTTGTTTTTTCGGTAACCACGTGCGCAACATGTAATTTGGCATTGAAAACCTTGCAAAATGAAATAGCAGTATTAAGAGCGCCCTTGGCCGATGGAGATACTACGAATGGAACTAAAATGTTGTTAAGGGTATGCATAGTGGTTAATTATTTTATTTTAAACAAATTAAGTAAAAAATAATTGATAAAACCAAATTTAGTTATAATCTGTTATAAATGAATGCACAAAAATTGGATAATCTCACAAAATGCCTTGCACAAAACTTTTGAATTTGAAACCTTCGCGCTTGCGATGGCATGGATGATAAAGGCTGTACCATTAATTGATGCCATGGATCACCATCCGGAATGGACCAATGTTTACAACAAAGTAAAAGTTGTTTTGACCACACATGATGCAGGAAATACGATTACACAAAAAGACCATGAATTAGCAGAATTGCTTGACAGTATTTAAAAGAAAAGGTTTAAGTTTGAAGTTTAATGTCCGGTATTTATATTCATATTCCTTTTTGCAGGCAAGCATGTGTGTATTGTAATTTCTATTTTAAGACAGGCACATCGCAAACAGAAATGTTAGTAGAAGCCATTTGTAAAGAAATTGAATTGCGCAAAAATGAATTGAAAGAAGCGGTTGAAACCATTTATTTTGGGGGAGGTACACCTTCTTTTATTCCGCCACAAGCAATTGATAAAATTATAAAATGTGTGAAAGAAAATTTTACAGTTTCTGAAATCAAAGAGCTCACCCTTGAGGCCAATCCGGATGATATTAATGAATCTATTTTGAAGCAATGGAAGGCCGCTGGTGTAACACGCTTGAGCATAGGGGTTCAAAGTTTTTATAACAGTGATTTAAAATGGATGAACCGCGCCCACAATGCCCAAGAAGCGGAGGAATCTATTCAACTTGCTTTGGCACTTGGGTTTGAAGTGAGCATAGATTTAATTTTTGGATTGCCCGAAAGTAGGGACGAACAATGGCGATTTAATTTGATTAAAGCCCAGGCTTTAGGGGTACATCATTTATCTTGTTACGGCCTTACATTAGAAGAAAATACACCGTGGAAAAAATTAATTGATCGCGGTACTTACAAGGCTGCAGATGAAAATAAAACCACCGCACAATTTGAATGGACCATGGAGTTTCTGAGCCGTTATGGTTGGGAACATTACGAGATTAGTAATTACTGCCAGCCCGGCTATAAGGCCAAGCACAATACATCCTATTGGCAACAAAAGCCCTATTTGGGATTTGGTCCTTCGGCACATTCATTTAATGGGAAGGAACGCTCATGGAATGTGGCAGATAACAATGCTTATGTGGAGGCCATACAGCAGTCGAAATTGCCTTCGGAAAAAGAATTGTTAACACCAGAAAATAAAATAAATGAATATGTGATGACAGGATTGAGAACCCAGTGGGGGATTAATTTGGAAACCATTAAAAGCATGGGTTTCTACAATCAGAATTTTGAAAATGTGTTAGAAAAGCATTTGCAAGAAGCTTTGTTGAAGTTAGATGGTGACGCCATTACTTTGACTAATAAAGGCAAAGTGTTTGCCGATGCAATTGCAGCAGATTTTTTTGTCTAAACAATTAATTTTTTTTTGATGGACCTTGGCTTTTGCCAGAGGAGATAGGCATTATTCAAATCAACAAATAAATAGTCAATCCTTACTAACTTTGTAATAACCAAATTTTCAAATCATTGTATTTTTTATACTGGTAAACATGATCATTTAATATGCAAGTATTTCGTAAATTACATTGTTTCTTTGGCAAATTTATTGGAATCATGCTACTACTTCATCAATGGCTAAATATTATTTATTTTAAGAGTAACATATTTTACATTATAACAAAGTTCTATGTTTGAGGGACGTCGCATGAACCGGCCGGTTTTTTGAGATGTAGTTTTTTTTGGTGCCTCAAGGGAAGTTCTGTGAGGAACGAACAGAAATCACCCGTAGAGGTAAAAAAAACAAATCTTAAAAAATCTTTTTCCTTATAAAAAGAAGGTTGGTTGCAGCGACTAGCTTTTTTACTCGCTATGCTCGTGAGAGCGCCTTCGGCTTAGTTGGCTACCTTTTTTGGCACCACGGAGTAGCATTGATGCCATAAAAAGGAATTAAAATATCAATAATGAACTTCTCTCATGAAGCGCAGCG
>JANXMZ010000069.1 GCA_025354385.1 Bacteroidota bacterium | reverse complement strand
AAAAAAAGGCAGTGTTCAAATGAACACTGCCTTAATATTATCTCGATATTTCGAGAGAAAGGGATTAATGCACGATAGTTACACGTTTAGTAACCACTACACCGTCAGCAATCATTTTAATGGTATAAATACCAGAAGCTTGATTGGTAAGGTTTATTTCGTATTTACCAAGCACTTCGTTGAAGTTTTGAGTTAACACGATTTGACCCATAGCGTTGTATACGTTAACGGTAGCATTTTTAGCTAAAGCACCTTGAAGATCAATGTTCACTAAACCAGTAGAAGGGTTAGGGTATACATTAACAGTTTCTTCAGGATTATTAGTTTTAGTAACCGCAGAACTGTTGTAACAAGCAGGCCAGTAAGTGTAATACACTAATCTGGTGAACTCATCAGACACGTTACCACTAGGATCAGTTACACGGTAAGTGATGGTGTAAATACCTTCGTTAGTAGGATCCACGTTTTGGTTAACAATTTCCACCAAAGGTTTCAACTGAGCAGGGCTATAGTAATTATCTTTAGTAGATATACCCCACATAGGCCAAATTTTGTCACCAACGCAAGCGTGAATAATTTCACCCCAAATGCTAGGCGCTTTAGTATCTTGTACGATAACAGTTCTGGTTTTTTGTGTTACGTTCAATGAACCGTCCACAGCTTCGTAAACTTCAGTATAAGTACCTAATACGTTAGCGTTAACATCAGAGAATATTTTATTCAAACTTACTTGAGAACCACTGTAGTAGTTATCAGAAGCAGTAGCAGCTACAGAGTTGTACGGAGTTCTCACTTCGTGGTAAACCACATCAAAAGTATTCAAGCTGATAACCGGTGGAATGAAATCATCCACTCTGTATATTCTAGATTGAGGTGTAGCTAAATTACCAGTAGCATCAACAGCAGTATATGTAACCGGGTAAGAAGCTCTTACTAAAGTATTCACTGCACCGTTGGTGATACCCCAATTTTTAGTCATAACAGGGTTGTTATCGTAAGCATCTTTAACATTGGTTTGATCAATCCATATAGTACCAATTTGAATTTTATTAGGACCAGCAGTATCGATGATAGGACCTTTAGTGTCGGCCACACAAACAGTTCTAGTTTTGATGGTTTGGTTACCCGCCACGTCTTGAACAGTATAAGTTAATACATAAGTACCAACCAATCTAGTATTAACAGTACCAGTAACAACAATAGCAGAAGTTAAGTTGGTATTGTTTTTAGGATCGATAGCAGTAGCACCTGGATCCACATAAGGAGCATTGGTTCTATCAGCTTCAATACAACCAGAACTACCTGGGTTTAAAGTCAAAGTAGGAGGCGTTTTGTCAAGCACAACGATAATGGTTCTTCTTACGGGCATAGCTTTGTTACCAGAAGCATCTGTCACATTGAATTCAATGGTGTAGATACCAGTAGTACAGCTATCAAGATCGCTAGTGATAACCATTCTGCTGGTGATATCACCTTCAGAAGCATCAAAAGCAGTAGCACCAAGATCAGTATAAGCGAAACATTTTTCGATTCTCACAGTATCAGTACCTTTTAAAGTAATCACTGGGATTTGATTGTCATTAGCCAATATTAAACCATAATCTTCATACTCACCAGCTTGTATAGGACCGCATTCAGTGGTAGAATAATTATTATAGTTAGCAGCAATTCTCATTTTGGTTAAACCTTCGAAAGAGTTAACTAAAGCAGGTACTGTGAAAGTAGCAGTATAGATAGCTTTTTGGCTACTAGCTTCAACAAATATTTTCTCACCTGGATCACTAAAGTCACCATCGATGTTCCAATCAATCCAACCAGCTCTGTTAGCAGGGTCAATGGTGGTATTTCTAGACACCTCAACCGTGTAAGTTCTGCCATAAGTTAATTTAGCTTGAACAGTAGAAGAGTAGTCAGTATAAGCAGCCACACCAGAAGTAGAAGGGTTGTTCAATAATACATTGGTACCATCGATAACTCTAACTCTGTTGATACCCACGTCAGCACTTAAGATATAAGCATTAGGTGTGCAATAATCCAAAGCACAGATGTATTTATTTTTAACAACGGTTTTAACAGTGTTAGTGCTATCGTTATCGTTCCAAGCTCTTAAAGTGATGGTATAACAACCAGCAGCAGTGAACTTCACAATAGGAGTAGGGAAACTATCACCAGGATTATCTTTATAGTTAACAAAACCGATACCTGATTTAGAAGGAAGCGCAGGAGGGTTCATTAAAGTATAAGTAGTAGGGAAAATAGTCCAAGAAAAACGGTTAGCATTATCTACAAGTGGTTTTAAAACTACTTTATCTACATTGCTAGTAGGTCTTCTAGTAGAAGCAACGAAATCAACTTTAGAAGGCGTGTTAGGAGTAATAACAACGACATTACCACAAGTTTTTTTGTTACCAACGCAAGATTTCACTTCTAAACACACATTATAAGTACCATCAGTAAAGAATCTAGTTTGAAGATCTTTTTTAGTACCTGCTTGTGCACCGTCAATAGTCCATTCCCAAGTAGGAACACCAGAAATATTGCTAGTGGTATTGATGAATTTCAAAGGAGTACCATTGTAAC
This sequence comes from Bacteroidota bacterium, assembly GCA_025354385.1. Lineage (GTDB taxonomy): Bacteria > Bacteroidota > Bacteroidia > NS11-12g > UBA955 > JABMMZ01. The sequence goes on along the minus strand of JANXMZ010000069.1, from coordinate 27,388 downwards.
CTGGAGAGGTAGAAGTAGTATAACTAGGACTAGGAGGCGTAGCAGGTCCAAGTTCAGAAACATAGGTACCTAAGTAACCAGAATCTTGACCAGAGCCATCAGATTTATATAATATAAACATGCTACCGCTATTTGCAGTTACTTTTTTAATGGCTTTATCATTGCTAGACCAAGCACCTAATAAAGTACCTTTATCATTTTTACCATCATAAACGCTTAATATATCACCACCATCTTTAAATCTCAATTGAGTCATGGTTAAGGTAATTTTTAGAGCGTTACAAGGCGTAATTTGCAAGTAAGAACGGGTACCATAACCTTGGTCATTGCTGTATTTACCGTTGACACCACCATCATCAATAATAGTACCAGAACCACTACCAACGATGTTATCAGAGTTAGGACCGTAAGAACCGAAACCTAAATAATAATTAGTCGGAGATACTACTGTAATGTAACCACATTTTTTCTTCATAACAGAAGGGCCAATGCCATTAGTAGCAGTTAACTCAACGCAATAGGTACCTTCTCTATAAAAAGTTAACAGAGGATTTTGAGAAGTAGCAGAAGTAGGAAAATCATAACTAACCCAACCGCTGTTTACATCAGAAACGGGATCGAATGGATCGTTTTTAAAAGTAGTAGAATCGTATACATTCCATTTCCAGATATAAGGACCATCCGTAGATAAGTCGAACAATTGAATTTGGTTATAAATTTCAACAGTTGTGTAGTTAGCAATGAAATCGGCAGTAGGAATAACAGTGGGAGCAACAATGTTTAAGCATTTAACGATACTATCTTTACCTAAACAGTTGGTGCTTCTTAATTTAACACATTTAGTACCAGCTGTTGGCCAAGTGGAACTGTTTGTGCTATAATCAGGCACGATACCTTTTTGCTCGTATGAACCATCATTGTTTATATCCCAAGCATGCTCGGTGTATCCTTTTTGATTGCTGTTAATGAATTTAACAACAGTTTTAACAAAAGCTTGAGTAGGTGCAACAAAATTAGCATTAACACTTGTAGGTAAAATCAAATTAACACTAAAGTCAACCGCCTCACCGTAATATAACTGGTAACCAGAGCAAGTAGCACAACCTTTACTGCTATTAATAGTATTGTATTGGTAATCATTTACAACTCTCAATCTTGTGGCGCTTGGAGAGATGTTACAAGGAATGGTAAAGTTGATACCATTTAGTGAACCTGGTACGTTTGTGCCACCACCGCTGGTGTTCCATGTACCAAGGTATTCGTTTGAAGAGAATACTTTATCGTTGTTCAAATCAAGGAATAAACCCCATACAGATCCATATCCGTATGAACTAGAAGAACTTGATTCAACACGGTAGGTATTACCAGCCGTTAAGTCAAATGATTTGGCAGGTGTATTAGCCAAGCGATATTCAGAACCGCAAGCACCAGCGTAATTCCAACCATCAGCAGGTTTGTTGAAAAGTACTGTACTTCCAACAGTCACTCTCACCTGCTCAGTAGCATTTACATAAGAGGTTGCAGAGTAATACAATTGGTATGCATTGTCTGCATTGCACCAGGGGGCTTGACCCTGAACTTTAAAAAATCCCGTAAATAGCAGAAGTGCTATTAGGGAAATTTTAATCATTTTTGATTTGGTAGTTATTTTTTCCATATATATTAACTTATTTTAAAACTTAATTAGAATTCAATAATAAAGTATTCTTTTTGATAAAAAAATATTTTAGTATTTTTTTACTAGAAAATTTTGAAGTGTCACTAAAAAATGACTTTAATTTTACATTTAAAGAAAGGCATTTATAAAATAAAAATGGTTTCGTAAGCGCAAACCCTTTGTTTTCGGGATGCAAACCTAAAAATACACTGTGAGGTATTTGAAAAGGTTTTTTTGGTCGATTGTAAATGTTGAAGTTGAACATATTTTTGAAATATTTACTCAAAAATACTACTCGTTAACTATCAAACATACAGCAATTTAAAAAAGTACAATCCTTTGACAGGATTCAGACAAAAAAATGACAAAAAGACTATTTTATGATCAAAATTTGACCTAATGTTAAGGTATCAGTTTTCAAGTCATTGGATTTTTTAATTATTTCTATGCTAACATTGTAAAGTTTTGAAATAGAATAGAGTGTGTCACCACTCTTTACAACATGCTTAATGATAGGAATATTTGAGTTAATAGACTTAATTTCTTTAGAAATTACAAGTTTTTGTCCTAAAGTTAATTGGTTGGTTGCAAGGTTATTAATAGTTTTAAGTTCATCAACTGTTAGACCATATAACTTGCTAATGCTATAAAGGGTTTCGCCAGATGCAACGATGTGGAATTGAGTATTGTCATTTTTACCGACCAATTGGCTATTACCTATAGCATTTTTAATAATGGAAGTTTTTAAAATTCTACCAGTATCGGGCATTACCTCTGCCTTGTGCTGCAGTTGAAGAACGCTACCTGGCAGAGGTTCGGTTCCTTCAGACATTAAATTCTTTTTATACAATGAATTTAATTTGATAGCATATTTTTGAGAAATCAGCCACATGTCTTCACCTTCTTGAACCACATGGGTTGCCACTCCCGCTTTGCGTTTCTTTGGCCTCAAGTAAATGACATCTCCTGGTTCAATGTGATGGTGTTCCAAATCATTGAACTTGGCGAGTTTCTTTTCGGTTTTGTGGTTAGCATCTGCAATATTCATAATACTTTGGTTGGGTTGAACAACAGTGGTAGGAATATTTTTTGAATTAACGATTTCAATATTAGCAGGCATTTGCTGGTGATATGGATTGTATCCTGCAATAACAAGTGAATCGTATTTTGCTAATTTATTTTTTTCAATACAAGTAACTAATAAATCGGTGTATTTTTGGTTGGTAGCATAACCGGCTGCCAGTAAACCGCCTGCCCAAGCCTTGTAATCTGTAATCTCGAAAGTAAACAAATTGGCATAGCGCTTATTTTCCTTTAAAAATCGAGAATGATCGCGAAAGGATTCTTCTGCATTGGGGTAACACCTGAAACATTCTTGCAATGCATCATCATCCTCTAAAATAGTACAACCTGTCCAGTCTTTTTTACACTTAATGCCAAAATGGTTATTTCCCGATTTGGCTAAGCGACTATTACCACTTCCACTTTCCAATAAACCTTGCGCTAAAGTGATACTTGCTGGCACCTTATATTCAATCATTTCGCGCATGGCGATATTTTTAAAACTATCAATATATTGTCTAATAGTGAGTGTTTGAGCGCCTGCACAATGAAAAATAGAAATAAATAAAAGTACAATATAATTTTTTTTGATAAGGCTCATAGGAATTGTAAGTTCAAAAATAATTGGCAGACAACTTTTTACACCATATTTTTGTCAACATATATACAACGATGAAAGTTATTAAATTATTTTGTTTTTTCTTATTGGGTCATATCGGAATAAATTCACTCATAGCTCAGGAAGAGCCTGCCGCTCCTGTTTTTTCAGTTTCTTTCAGTAATAATTCTCCTAAAACTGGCGATGTGATTGAAGTAATTTTCAAAACTAAGATTCCTGCGGGTATTCACATGTATAGCACCTTTAACAAATGTGATATTGGGCCAATGAAATTTGAACTTTTTTTTGATCAAAATAAGTCATTTTGCACCGTTAGCAGCCCATATAGTATTGGAGATAAAAAAATTGTAGACGATGTTTTTAATTGCGAAGTAGGTGAGTTTTTTAGTAAAGCAGAAGTTAGGCAAAAAGTAAAAGTACTATCCGCTAATTTTAAAATAAGTGGAAGAATAGAAGGACAGTGGTGTTCGGAAAGTGCATGTTATAATTTTGGTGGATTAATTCCAATGCTTTTTTCCGCATCGTTAAAGGCAACTGGTAGTGATGTTAAATGTGATGATAAAACTGAAGTAATTGGCATTATTGATACACCGAATTTAACGCTTGCCATTCAGGAATCAATTAATGAAGGCGTGGGTAGTGTTAAGTTAGATTCAAGTAAATGCAAAACCTGCAGTTATAAATTAGCAGATTTCAATGACAAGGCACCTTGTGTTACTAAAACATTCAATGGAGAAGAATCTCAGACAGATAAAGAAGATAATTGGGGATTATTTATTGTTGCCTTTCTTTCTGGTTTGGCCGGTTTGCTAACACCTTGTGTATTTCCAATGATTCCAATGACTATTTCATTTTTCATGAAGGATGATAAAAGCAGAAGAAAATCCACTATAAATGGCTTGTTTTTTGGTTTCTCTATCATCTTAATTTACGTTGTCATTGGTAGTATTGTTTCGGCATTATTAGGACCAGATGCAGGCAACTATTTGTCGACCCATTGGATACCCAATACCATTTTTTTTATCATTTTTATGGTATTTGCCTTTTCTTTTTTTGGGGCATTCGAAATCATGCTACCTTCATGGTTGAGCAATAAGGTAGATAGAGAGGCAGATAAGGGTGGTTTTTACGGCATCTTTTTTATGGCATTAACACTTGCAATTGTTTCCTTTTCGTGCACGGGGCCTATAGTTGGAAACGTTATTGTACAAAGTGCTAGAGGGGGCGCAATGATTCGTCCTGTTATTGCTATGTTTGCTTTTGGGCTTGCATTTGCACTGCCATTTACATTGTTTGCGATATTTCCACATTGGTTAAAAAGTTTGCCAAAAAGCGGTGGGTGGTTAAATTCTGTTAAAGTATGTTTTGGATTTCTTGAATTGGCGTTGGCATTGAAGTTTTTAAGTATAATTGATCAAACGTATCATTGGCGTATTTTAGATAGGGAAGTTTATCTCAGCATTTGGATTGTTATTTTTACTTTAATGGGAATTTATCTTTTGGGTAAATTAAAGTTTTCGCACGACAGTGATTTGAAATTTTTAAAAGTACCGCGCTTATTGTTTTCAATAACGGTATTAGCTTTTGTAGTATACATGATACCGGGTTTATGGGGAGCTCCATTGAAATTTCTTTCAGGATATTTGCCTCCAATGAGCACTCAGGATTTTGATATTAATAGAAGTATTAGGGAATCGCAAGGTATAAAAGGAAACCTTTGTAAAAAGCCTTCTTATGCAAATGATTTGCACATACCACATGGATTAAATGGTTATTATGATTACGATGAAGCAGTAGCTTGCGCAAAAGAATTGAAAAAGCCTTTATTTATTGATTTTACTGGGCATGGATGTGTTAATTGCAGAAAGATGGAAGAGAAGGTATGGAGTGATCCTAGAGTATTGAAAATATTTAATGAGGAGTATGTAATTGCATCTTTGTACGTGGATGATAAAAAGATCAAATTATCGGAGAGCGAACAGTTTACGGGTAGATTTAGCAAACAGAAAATTACCACTCTTGGAAAGAAAAATTCCGAAATAGAAGTATGTTATTTTGGCGCATCTTCTCAACCATTGTATTGCTTATTGGATGGTAAAGAAAATTTACTACAAACACCAGTTGGCAGTGAAATAAATGATAAACAATTCAATACAGAGCAATTTATTAAGTTTTTGGAAGCTGGCGTTAAAGAGTATAAAAAACGCAATCCAATAAAGTAAAATAAGCCTTCTAGTCTTTGATAACCTGCACAACTCCATGGGTTTTTACACTTTCACCGCAGGCGCTTGCTTCGATAAAGTAATAATAAGTACCATTGGGGAATTTGCCAGAGTTCCAGGGTATATTATCTGTTTCATGAATTTTTAAACCCCATCTGTCAAAAATGGTGATGTGGTAATTATAAGGAGGATTTAGCTCCGGATAATAATCATTAATGCCATCTCCATTAGGTGTAAAAACATTGGCAAATTTAAAAAATCCATTAAATGATTTATTATCTATAAATAAGGAATCTGAATAGTCGCAACCATTGCGTTTAACGCCATAAATTTTAATAAATCCACCCTTGTGAATTGTGATGATGCTATCGCTTAACCCATTCTGAAATTGATTTGGATTACTTAGCCAATGAATGGTTTTAAAATCGCCCTTTACTTTTAAATTGGCTCGAATTTCTTTGGAGTCTGGATTGCAAGTCAAACTATCGCCAATTAGGTTTACTTTCATTTGGTCGGAGTATACATAACAGGTATCGTATTTAACGCATTTTCCTAAAGTAATTTTTAACCAATACTGTCCTTGTGTGTTAACGGTGATGGCGGTGTCTGTGCTGCCATTGCTCCATAAGTATCTGGCAGAATTAAAAAACTTATCTGGAGATAATCTTTTTACACTTTGCTGACAATCCAAAGTGTCATTTGGTAAGGAAAATGTGATATTGTCAATAATGGTGATTTGTTTTAAAAATGAATCTTGGCAATTGCCGTTTTTCGCAATCAATTTAACCAAATAAGTACCTGATTTTGGATATTTATAATAACCAGAAGATTGGTTAGAAGTATCAGAAAGCGTGGTGCTATCACCAAAATTCCAAAAATAACTTTTGGCATTATTACTATTATTTGAAAAGAAAACTTCGCGGTCGCAATTGATATCAGGCGAAGCGAATGCAGACGTTGTTTCAAAAACACAATTTTGAACATTGAATTGGTAATCGCGTTGGGTAAAACCAATTAATTGACCCTTTCTATATTCCTTTACAATGATTCCAACGACAAATTGACCAGAGACAGTTGGTGTTAATTTTAAGACACCAGTTTTAGAATTGATAGTGGCAATTGGATTTGAATTGATTGCTAAATTATAACTGTAACCAGGTTGGAAATTGACTTGGCTGAATGGAGGTGTTTCGAACGTTGAAACGCTCGGTCGCGGCACATTTTGGTCGGCTCCAGTAAAGGGATGAAAGAACTCATAAACCAAACTATCTCCTTCTGCATCAATGGCAGAATGATCAAAAATGAGAGGTGTATTGGTGCATAAAAAATTGGGAGGTAAGTTTCTAAATGCGGGATTTGAATTTGAACCAATACCAGCCGTATCGGTAATCTCTGTCCATAAATTTTCTCCTGTAGCATCGGGTGAAATTAAATTTAAAATGGTGTTATTTCTACAACATCTTTGAAATGAGAGTATATACCCTTTTTGTCTGTAAGGTAGAGTAACAACGGTGTCGTAATAATAGGCATCCACACAGGCATTTGGTGCTATTAAAATACAGTTGTAATTGGTTTTTGAAACTCTAACAGGATTACCTCTTTTTATGGAAAAACTCAAATTGGGAAGCAATTGATTAGAGTCTCCGCCAAAGACCCCAATATTGGCAAAAAGATCTTGGGCAATGGCTCCTGGCTGCCCATTATAACAATCAATGTACAATTTTAAGGTGATATGGTATGCATTGTTTTTGAGGGGATAATAATTTAACTCTCCTCCAACAATATGGGTTGCATTGCTTTTAAGAAAAAAAAGTAGGAATAATATCAGGTATAAGCGTTTCAATCAATCTGTAAATACGAAAATAACAAAATTTTTGCAAGAATCATAATTTACAAAGGAGGAATTAATAAATAATTAGGATTTAAATATTATACTAATGATTGATTAAATAATCATCTCACAGATTTAAGATCCAATGCCAAACAAGCAAGGTACCTTGCCTATCGTTTGTTTATGAACTCTCCACCAACTGATTGGTTTACAGGTAATATTTTCGGATTCATCTGTTAGGTTAATGGCAATTAAAAGCATAGTTTGAGGTTTTAAAATAGCACATAAATCATTCAAAAGTGCATCATTTCTGTAAGGGGTTTCTATAAAAAGTTGAGTGGTTAAAGCGGATTCCATTTCCATTTTCTGAAGCATCGATTTTCTTTCTATTGGTTTGGAGGGGATATAACCAGTGAATTTAAAATTTTGACCGCTAAGGCCGCTAGCTACAAGCGCTAAAAGTATAGATGAAGGACCAGTGAGAGGCCTTACCTTGATATCCATTTCATGCGCCAATTTAACAATTTGTGTGCCAGGGTCGGCAATACAGGGCAGCCCTGCTTCAGACATTAAACCAATGGTCTTGTTTATTTGCAAAAGCGTTTTTAATTCACCCATTTGGCTTGCTGCATCGTGTTTATTCAATTCAAAAATTTCGATATTTTGAATGGGGGTTGGGTGTTGTATGAATTTTAGGAAATGTCTGGCAGTTTTTGCATTTTCGGCAATGAAGTGGTTAAGAGAGTGTATGGTTTTGAGTACATTATGGGGTAAATACCAGTCGAATGAGGTCTCAGACAAGCCAACAGGTACTAAAAAAAGCGTATTTTTGTTTTCCATTTAAATAATTATGATTAAAATTTTACACAATAATGCGTATTTTTGTAATTAAACTGCACTATAAACTATGAAAAGAATTATTTTTCTAATAACATGCTTATCCATTCTTGCGTCAAGCAAGGCCCAAAACTACGGGAATGAGTGGATTAAGTACGATCAAAAATATTTCAAGTTAAAAATAGGTACAACTGGCATCTATCATTTGGATTACACCACCTTGATTGACGCTGCCATTGAAATGAAAATAGACTTAGGTGCAGTGAATCCTAAGAAATGGCAGGTTTTTTACATGGGCAAAGAAATTCCAATTTATGTATCTGGTGAGGCCGATAATCAATTTAACAATTATGATTATATAGAGTTTTACGCGAAAACAAATGATGGCTCGTTGGATCAAGAATTATATAGCAATCCTAGCTTCCAAGCCCAAAAAGCGAGAAGTTTAATTACAGATAGCAGTGCTTATTTTTTAACTTTTTTACCTAATTCCTCGCTCAATAATGGGTGGCACATGCAAACTTATAAGTTTACGAATTATAACGGCTATACACCTCAGCCTTTTTTTATGTCTGAAAGTAATTTAACTTTTATGGATATGTACAATTCTGGTAAACCTATAGATGTTGCTGGTTATGACACTTATAATCCTGAATATACTTTATCAGAAGGTTTTTGTGGTATTCCTTTTGGATTTGGGCAAAATGCAGGTATTCAGACGAAGGATGAAGTGATTAATTCGAAATTTATTAGCAGTTCAGGACCTTTGCCACTATTGTCTTTTTCTGCTGTTGGGACAAATGATACCAAAAATGTTAGCTTAGATCATCATCTCAAAACAAGTATCAGTTCGGATAACTCAAACTTCATAGACATACATGATACTTTGTATGATGGATTTTCACTTATCAAAAAAAACATCAGTTTACCCCGCAATTATTTTGGTTCAAACAATACTTATCTAAGGTTTGAAGGAGCATACATGCCTGGTATTACGATTCAAGGCAATGCCATTGCAGAAATTAATCTAAAATATCCAAGAGTTTTTGATTTGGATGATAACACTACCATGTTTTTTAATGTCCCTGGCTCACCAGATCCTAGGCATATCAATTGGTCTAACTACAAGAGTACACGCAAGAAGCCAGTTGCCTATGATTTAACCAATGGTTATAGAATAGAAGGTTCTGTATACAGTGGAACCAACATGCATTTTTTTCTACCTCCAACTGCGTCCCCTAGCAGTGATTGTTACTTAATAGATAGTTTGGATATTATTACCATGAGTCTAAAGCAGGTGGAACCAGCCATGAGCTATGAGGTTTTGGATAAAGAATTATTAAAATTTAACACCACTCAAATTATCAATAAAAACAAACTTGTTTTATTAACCAATGAAAAATTGGTAGGTCCATATACCGAGCAATACATTAGTTTAAAAAGTACTGCCACAGCAACAAGTCCTAATGCATTAGTAACTGTTCAACAATTGTATAATAATTTTTCGTATGGTATTCCACATCCTTTGGCCATAAGACACTACATTCGTTATCTCATTGAAAGTGGTGATACCACATTAAAATATTTATTTATTGTTGGAAGGGGATATCAAACCAACATGATGCGCGCTGGCAATTTGCAAAACGCCAATTTTGTACCATCTATTGGTGTTCCGGCTTCAGATAATTTATATGCTAGTGATATCAATGGTTCTGGAATCGAACCACTCGTTGCCATTGGGCGTTTAACAATTGATAAGGCCGTTGATTTGGGTATTTATACTAATAAATTGATTGATATGGCCAACAGTGATAATGGCGCTTGGAAAAAAGAAGTATTGCATTTGGCTGGTGGTGAAGATGGTCCTCAAACAGCTGTTATAAAAAGAAAGTTTGATGGTTTGACAAGTTTGGTAGAACAAGAACCATTTGGAGGAAAAGCCAAACTGTTAGCAAAATCTGCAGCGGGTGTATCGGATCCATATTTAACGAGTAAATTAATTGAGCAAATAGACAGTGGAAAACAATTGGTTACTTTTTTAGGACATGGTAGTTCCACTACCACCGATATAGATATGGGAGATACTGCGGACTACCACAATTTTGGAAAATATCCCATTTTTTATTTCAATGGCTGCAGCATTGGCAATCCTTGTACTGGCCCGCCATCAAAGAATACAAAACTATCTGGCGAAAATTTCATGAAGGCTGATAGAAAGGGGGGCGTTGCTTTTATTGCGCAAACAGGCTTAACAGAATTAGGAAAAGTATCTAGTCAAATGGTGGATTTTTATAGATTGGCTTTTAAGGAGAATTACAATGGATATTTTACCGTGGGTGATGCGGTAAGGGCCATGCTAAAAAGGCAAAATGTCCCCACTGATACACTGCAAACTGTTATAGGTAGAATTATTTTTTTACAGGGTGATCCTTCCATTCAGTGGTATCAGCCTCAGTTACCAGATTACAGTATCAATGATAAATCAGTAAGTTTATTTCCTAGTACCATGACTGCCATCAGTGATTCATTTGCTTTGGCCGTAACAATAGATAACAATGGAAAGTATGTTGCAGATTCATTTAACGTAAAAATAGAGAGATGGTATCCCAATGATTTTTTAAAAACAACCTATAATTTCCGGGTACCAGGGGTCAAGAATCAAGCCACCTATTATTTGTACATTAAATCGAAAGATATTGCTACCGCAGGGTCCAATAAATTTATAGTAACATTGAATGATTTGCACACAACAGATGAGGGTACTGCCTATGGTAATAACACACTAACCTACAATTTTGATATCCCAGGAAATGGTATACATTTAATATACCCTAAGCGTTACGATATCGTTTCGAGTTTGAACAATGATACAGTTGAGTTGGTTGCCCAAGCTTTGAATATTTTCGAGAATAACTACCAATTTGTTTTCGAGATAGATACATCCAATCTATTTGATAGCCCTTGGAAAAAAAGAGATAGTTCAACCAATATTGTTGGGCAAATTCAAAAATGGAAAATTAAATTGTTAGGAACTCAAGATAGCATTGTTTATTATTGGAGAGCAAGGATTAATACTGGCAATAAGGATGGTCAGTTTGTGGAGCGCAGTTTTGTTCATATTTTTAATCATCAACCGGGATGGTCGCAATCACATTTCCCTCAATTTTATCCAAGCAGCAAACTCAATAAAATTCAACTCAACAAAACCAGAAGGCAGTTTGAGTTTACAACCAATTCCGAATACGTGTATGTTAACACAGCCATTAATACTTATCCAGGTTACGGTATTAAAAAGGGTGGGCAAGGTGCTACCTCTTTAAACCCTGGAGCGCAGTTTGGCGGGATAGTTGCAGTTTTATTTGATAAGAACACTTTGGAACAATTCAAATTAAGAGATATTTTCAATCCGAATGCTTATGCATACGATGCCAGCACTGGAACTTATGGTTTATTGGAAAACGTACGTAAGTTTTATAATTTTAGTATTGGTTATTCCTCTGGAAATGGGCAGTTTCCGAGATGGGTAGATTCCATACCTGATAGCACTTACGTGGCCATTTGTAACAGAGGATCATTTGTAAGAGCAAATTGGTCGCAAGATGTGATAGATGGATTTGCAAAATTGGGCTGTAAATTAACCGAAAATGTATTTACCAATAATACAAGTTATGCAATGATTGGTAAAAAGGGTGCAGCACCGGGCTGGGCAGTTGAAGATTCAGGATTATACATGCTAAACAATGATTTGAGTTATATTGAGATTCAAAAAGAATTGATTGGTAAATACGAAAAGGGTACTCTCAAATCAGAGTTAATTGGCCCTTCTTCAGAATGGAAAACTTTGTACAATTATACCTCAACATTTGACACAAAACCGGGAGATGATTTTTATATCAATGTGCATGGTTTAACCAATTCTGGTATTGATACCATTTGTTATAATTTTGTTCGGTCTAATGCACTTGATATTAGCCAAATTGACGCCAAGCGGTTCCCCAACATATATCTCGAAGCGGTATTTTCCGACAATGTGAATTATTCGCCATCGCAACTAAAAAACTGGCGAGTAACTGCAGGTGATGTTCCAGAAGGAGCGTTGAATCCAAATTTATCCACTATCGTATGGCGCGATAGCTTAAGACAAGGTGAAACTTTTAAATACAATGTAGGATTTCAAAATGTTTCTAAACTTCCTTTTGCCAGTAACTTAAAGTATCAGGTAAAGGTATTCAATATTGATACTCGTGATACAGTGTATGATTCAACTTATTATTATCCGAGTGTATTAAATCCAGATAAATCCTTCACCATTAACACTTCATTTGCAACTAATAAAATGAAGGGTCGTTATGCCTATTTGATTAAGGTAAATTTTGATGCCTTCTCTAAAGCTGAAATACCAGAGCTTTCTCTGGTGAATAATTCCGCCATAAGATATTTCGAAGTAATAGATGATAAAATTAATCCATTATTAGACGTGACTTTTGATGCCAGACATATTTCTAATGGAGAAATCGTATCCGCCAATCCAGTGATTATGATATCGAGCAAGGATGAGAATATTTACAATTGGCAAATTGACAGCAATGGAATAAAATTGTGGTGGAAGAAACCATTATCGACCCAATTTGAGCGCATAGATTTTGATAGTTTTGGCATTAAATTTTTCCCTGCCAATTCCGTTCACAACATCGCCAGAGCTGAATTTGCACCTAAAAATTTGCCTGATGGAATTTACACTCTAAAAGTGCAATCAAACGATGCCAATTTGAACAATGCAGGTGCTTCCGAGTATCAAATTAATTTTACAGTTGTTAACCAAAAATCGGCCACCAATTTCTATCCATATCCTAATCCATTTACCTCTGCCATGCGATTCGTATTTACATTAACAGGCAATGAGGTTCCAGATTACATCAATATTAAGATCATGACAATTCAGGGAAAGGTCGTTAAGGAGTTGAATAAAGATGATTTAGGAAATATTCACATTGGTTCCAATATAACTGATATTGTTTGGGATGGTACCGATGAGTTTGGCGATCGTTTGTCTAATGGCGTTTATCTTTATACTGTTACTATTAAATCCAATGGTGAAGACATCACTCAAATTAATTCTGACAATGTTAGCAATGATTTGAACGCAGACAAGGCCAATAATAATTTATTTAAACATCATACTGGTAAAATAGTACTACTCAGATAATGTTCAAGCTTGCTTCTAAAATAATACTTTTGGGATTGGTATTTACCACTCTGGGCCTAAAAAAGCCCAGCAAGGAAAACATTTTGATTGCCAAATACAGTGCGGATGAAATCAGGCAATTGGGTTGTGATACCATGGCACATGTTATTTTTTGGAGAAGAATTATGAACCTTCATCAAGATAGCTGTTTAATTAATGTACACAGTTGCAGAAGGGTTCTAACCACTTATCCAGCTATTAATTGGAACACTTGTAGCATGGTGCAAAGAATTTCTATTGCAGATAGTTTCAGAAGAATGCAAGGTATCTATGACAGTAGCAGAGTAGTGGGTACCATGGGTAAAAGTTTCTTTTATGTTTTTGAAAAGATAGCACCAAAGGTACCTTTAGGCATAGAGGCATTTGAGAAAAATGGGGTTAACGGATGGTATGCAAAAGCCATATTGTTGATAGAAAGTCCGAATCAGTTACAAAAATCTACCGCAGGTGCTTATGGTCCTTTTCAATTAATGAAAGGAGTTGCCAGAAATTATGGATTAAAAGTAAACAAGAAAAAAGACGAGCGTGCTAATTTTAACCGATCTGCTTACGCTGCAAGTCAGTTGATAAAAACCATTTGCATACCATACACAAAGCAAATGTTAGATTCAAAAAGTATTGCTTACAATGAAGATGATTTGTGGTTCCGGTTATTAGTAATGCATGTATACAATGCTGGGGCTGGAAATGTTAGTATGGCGTTAAATGCGATACCTCAAACGCAACCTGGAATTGGTTTAATAAAGCAACTTTGGACAACCTCTGCTGGAAGGTTTCAAACGTCTTCTCAAAATTATTCCCAGTTGATATTAGCCGCTTTTTTAGAATACGACGAGCGAGTTGATCATAAAATTAATTAATCAATATTTTAGTTGTTGAGTCTCTTATTTTTGATTTGAATTCAAATTAGTATCATTGCAATATTGAATTTCTGAACCTAAGCATGTCCTACAAAGTAATACTATTTCTTTTTTCTTTTTTTCTTTTGAATTTACTAAATGCACAAGTTCCCGTGCTTTTAAAAAATTGTGATCCAAGTAACAAGGGTTCTAATGCGGCACAGTTAACGATTGCAGGTAATACTCTTTTTTTTACAGCAGATAATGGCAATAGTGGTATGGAATTGTGGAAGTCCGATGGCAGTGCAGAGGGAACTTCTATGGTGAAGGATATTTGTCAAGGTAGAGGCAGCGCTTCGCCACAGTTTTTAACTGATGTGAATGGCACTTTGTACTTTACAGCCTATGAAGGCGAGCATGGTATTGAATTATGGAAAAGCGATGGCACTTCAGAGGGAACAATTTTGGTAAAAGATATCAATAAGGGTGCAGGCAGTTTTAAGCCAATGAATTTATTTGCAACCAATGGGCTCTTATATTTTTATATTGAAAAGCAATTATGGCAAAGTGATGGTACGGCAAGCGGCACCAAGGCTTCAAAATCTGTTTTAATAGCGCCAAAAGTAATTGATGATTACGGTGTTAAATTAAATGGTCAAACACTATCATTGAAACAAGATAATTCAAAAGGGATTGAACTTTTCAAGATTTCGGGCAACAACAAAATTGGGGTTTTGGTGAAAGATATTAACCCTGGTGATGCTAGTTCTGATCCACATGATTTTGTGGTTTATAAAAACAAGGTTTTTTTTGCTGCGGATGATGGCACCAATGGTATTGAATTATGGCAAACAGATGGCTCTGCAGAGCAGACAATTTTATTTAAAAATATCAATAGCAAGGGTTCGGGTTCATCGCCTTATGCCTTAACAAATGTAAATGGATTACTTTATTTTGCGACTTTTACCAACGGTGTAAAATTATGGAAAAGTGATGGTACCATGAAAGGAACTGTTGTTGTTAAAACTATATTTTCTCATTTGATGACAGATGCATCTCTTCAAAATTTGACCAATGTGAATGGCGTTTTGTTTTTTATTGGCGACAACGGTAAGGACTCTGCAGAACTTTGGAAAAGCGATGGCACCGATAAAGGAACCGTCATGATTAAACCTTTGAAATATGCGGGTAATACAGCCATTCCTCAATATCTAACCAATGTCAATGGAACTTTGTTTTTTAACGCAAGCGATATTGCCAATGGACATGAATTATGGAAAAGTGATGGCACAGAAAAGGGCACCATAATGGTTAAGAATATTAATCCAAGAGATGCTTCCTCTGAGCCACAACATTTATGCAATGTCAATGGGGTGTTGTATTTTGCAGCCAGTGATGGTAGGGACGGTAATGAGCTTTGGAAAAGCAATGGAACTGCAACTGGAACGGTAATGATTAAAGATATTTTAATGAAGGGTATTGGTTCTTATCCCGATAATTTAATAAATGCAAATGGTGTATTATATTTTGCAGCTAACGATGGTGAGCACGGTTATGAAATTTGGAAAAGCGATGGTACAGAGGCCGGCACTTTTATGATCAAGGATATTTATGATGGCGAGGAAGGCTCTGAGCCTGAAGATTTAACATTCATAGATGGCATTATATATTTTATGGCCAATAATGGCAAGGATGGCACAGAATTATGGAAAACAGACGGAACAGAGTTAGGCACAGTGCAGGTAAAAGATATCAATGATAAGGTGCATAAAGAAGGTTCAAATGGAGGATTATTGACCCATGTGAACCACGTTCTTTTTTTTGTTGCAGAAAATGGCAAAAGCGGACTTGAATTATGGACTAGCAATGGTACAAATAAAGGCACCTATATGGTAAAAGATATACGCAATGGTTCTGTTGGCGCAAGTCTTCGAAGCCTCACCGATGTAGGTGGCACACTTTATTTTGTGGCAGAAGATGGCATTACTGGTGTTGAATTATGGAAATGCAGCAGCAAATCCAAATCTTGTGAGTGGGTAAAAGGACCTTATTCTACATCGAATATAATACCACCATCAGGTTTAATCTGCATCAATAAAACACTTTATTTTGTTGTAGACGATGAAGAAAATGGTGCAGAGTTATGGAAGCTTGAAGAAAATTAATTTTTTTTAATCAATTATCACCTGTTTATTTAATCAAGGCGGCGGCTTTTAGTGCCTCATTGACATTCACAATGCCATGGCTGGTGCAGAGTTTTTTATACTTTGTTTTCTTTCTTTTTTTACCAGGTTTTTTGAATTTTCCTACGGGCTTAACAACTGTTTTTTCAATTACTGATTTCACTTGCACAGCGGTAAGATTGGGGTAGTAGGAACGAATTAATGCAGCTACACCTGTCACTACTGGACTAGCCATACTTGTGCCTTGCTCCCATTCATATTTATCATCTGCAATGGTGTTATAGATTTCGGAACCAGGGGCAAATACGTTGACCGTTGTTTTGCCATAATTAGAAAAACTTGAAGGGGTTTGATCCATGCTACTAGCGCCAACTTCAATCCAAGTTGAGCAATAAGTTCCATTCTCATATCGCGGTGTTGGAAAATTATTTTCTTTATCAGTATTTTGGGCATCATTGCCAGCAGCATGAACAATTAAAACATCTTTACTTTCAGCATATTTAACAGCATCGTCCACTACTTTTTTATTAAAAGTGTAAGATTTACCAAAACTCATATTAATTACTTTAGCACCATTGTCTACAGCATATCTAATGGCATTGGCCACGTCTTTATCGCGTTCGTCTCCACTAGGAACGGCACGTACAATCATGATTTGAACCAAGGGAGCAATACCATTAACCCCAATGCCATTGTTGCGCACCGCACCTATTATTCCAGCTACATGGGTGCCATGCAAGGCATCTGGTCCTTTCACATCATTGTTTCCATATCTTTTTTCAGTGGCATCTAAATAATTGTCTTCAACAATTTCTCGTGGGTCATAATCCAAATTTAATTGATAATTAACACTTGCATTGAGTTGTTCATAATAATCTTTGATATATTTTAAAAATTCTTTAGGTGTCAAACCAGAGCTTTCGCAAGCACTTATCAGATTGTATTTTCCAAGCTTTGCTTCATTTTTATTAGGCGAGAATTCCATCAACTCTTTCATTGTAAAATCGTTTTTTCCGATTTCATTAATCACAGCATCCGTTATTTTCTTAAAGTCACTAATATTTTTAAATTCGCTTTTGTCATTGGCTAATTTTTGAGCATGAATCGCTTCTAGTTTTTTGTATTTTTGAAAGTCATTGCGTTCTGATTTCGGAATTTCTTTACTTGTTTTGGTGCCGAATTTAGCTTTGTAAATTCTTAATAAACGGGTTAATTCTAGATTGTCATAATGCACATTGCCATCATTGCCACCAATAAAATCCCAACCATGGATATCATCTACATAGCCATTGTGATCATCATCTACCCCGTTGTCTGGAATCTCATTTTTATTCACCCAAATATTGGCACTTAAATCTTCGTGCATGAAATCTGTACCACCATCAATTACTGCTACAATAACTGGTTTTGCATTAGCAGGTTGAGGTGTATTGTTAAGCGCATTTACAAGATCAATACCCATAACAGTGTCTTTCATGGAGTATAGCATGTACCAGTCTTTGCGTGGGTGCTGAGCTGAAACGGAAACGACAATAAGGAGAAGGAAAGCGAAACTTAGTTTTTTGAAATAGTGCATGATTAGATATAGAGAATTAAATTAATATGAGAGATTGTTTGCCTCTGAAGGCTTTGAGTAGGTTGAAATAGATTGATAAACATAGTTGCAATACAATAAGAAAACTACTTCTTAAAAATCGTGCAAATATAGTTATTGAATATTCAAATTAAAAGGCATTCGCATTTGAAAACCTTGAGATTTGATAGAAGTTTGTAAGGTTTTATAATAATTATAAAAAACACCTAAATCAGAAGACATTTTAGATTCTATCATTGCATTGGTTTTACCACCAAATAATTTCTTAAACGGATCGTCTTGTTTTGGATAACTGCATACGCTGTACTTTTTAATCTTAGCTTTAAAAGCAGCAATCTTGATTGCATCATTGATGCCACCATAGCTGTCTATCAATCTTCTTGAGAGTGCATCTGATGCGGTCCAAACGCGGCCTTGTGCAAGACCTTCAACAGTAATACTATCTAAGCCTCTGCCTTTTTCCACCACACCGGTAAAATCGTTATAAATTCTATTGACCATGTTTTGAAGATAGAGTCTATCTGTTTCTGATAATGGTTTATCTACTCTACCGAAATCTGAATACTGACCAGTTTTTACACTTTCAAAAGTTAAACCCATTTTATCATTCAAAAGCGATTGCATATTTGGAAATAATCCGAATACACCAATAGAGCCTGTAATGGTATTCGGCATTGCAATAATAGAATCTGCCATAGCACTGATATAATACCCGCCACTTGCAGCTACATCGTTCATCGATACAATGACTGGCTTAACACCTTTGCACAATACAATTTCGCGCATGATGACATCGCTGGCCAAAGAGCTACCTCCTGGAGAATTTACACGCAAAACAATTGCTTTAACACTTTTATCCTCTCTTGCTTTGGCGATAGATTTGGATAGGGTTACAGAACCAATGGTTTCATCATCTCCTTCGCCTTCCATAATTTCACCTACTGCATATATAACGGCTATTTTATCTCCACCTTTTTCTTCATCGTTATCACTATTGGCAGCATAGCTACCTGCTTTTATAAGGTTTAATTCTTCTTTGTCTTTTAAGCCCAGTTTTCTTTTCAAACTATTTAAAATAAAGTCATTGTAAGTACATTTGTCTATTAAGCCGAATGCAACGGCCTGCGCGGGTGTTTGAATGGAGAATTCATTAAATGCTTTTTTAAGGGATGAGGTATCAATTTTTCTACTTACACTTACTGCGTTAATGAATGTAGAATAAATATTGTTAATGTAAACACCAATCTGCTCTTTATTCTCAGCACTTAAATCTGTTCTCGAGAAAGTTTCAACAGCACCTTTGTAGGCACCTACTTTTATCACTTGCATTTCTACCCCTAATTTATCCAAAGCACCTTTGTAAAACATGAGATTGGCAGAGAGCCCATTTAACAGAACACTGCCTGAGTTCTCAATGAATATAGAATCTGCAACACTTGCCAAATAATAATTTTTTTCATCATAATAAGGCGCATAGGCATAAATAAATTTGCCTGCTTTTTTGAAATTTTCTAAGGCATTTCTAATTTCTAAAGTAGTAGCATAGCCGGTGTTGTTGAGATTTGTTTTTAGGTAAATGCCTTTTATTTTTGGATCTGCAGTAGCATTGTTTATAAGGGCTAGAATATCATTTAGACCAAGAATGCCATCTTCATCATTGCCAGCAAAAATGGCCATAATATTTTGAGGCGTTCTTTCAGGAATCTCGTAATTAATGTTTAATTCTATCACAGAATTATTCTTAACACTGACACCTTTATTGCCGGCAGAGCTTGCCAAACCAATAATGGTAAAGAACAACAAGAGGCCCAAGAAAATAAATGTGATGAAAACACCAAAAACTGTAGCTAAGGTATACTTTAAAAATTGCTTCATATTATTATGCTGTAATGAGGACCACAAATAAAGTTCAATATTTGTGCACCTCCTTCATTTTTCGATAAAAGCCTTAATGATAGGATTAAATCACTTTTTTTCGCCATAAGCCATAAAAAGTTTAGTTTTGCAGTGATGATTTTAAATGAATTAACAGCAATAAGTCCGATTGATGGCAGATACAGAAGTAAAACCAAAACCATAGCCGTTTATTTTTCTGAATGGGGGTTAATTCAATACCGCGTAAAAATTGAAATTGAATATCTTATTTTTTTAAACGAGCAAGGTTTGGAGGGTTTTTCAACCCTTTTTACAAATGCAGAGAAGGAGGGATTGAGAAATATTTATATCAATTTTTCGGAGCAAGATGCCAATATCATTAAGGAGATTGAAAAAACAACCAATCACGATGTAAAGGCGGTTGAGTACTTCATTAAACAAAGATTGGAAGCCTTCAATTTAAGTCATTGTAAGGAGTGGGTACATTTCGGGCTTACCAGCCAGGATATTAATAATACAGCCATTCCTTTGAGTTTAAAGGATGCCATTCAAAATTGCATTTTACCTGAATTGCTCCTGGTAAAAAATTCTATAGAAAAATTGGCCATCGATTTTAAGGATATTCCAATGTTAGCCAAAACTCATGGACAGGCAGCCAGTCCAACAAAATTGGGAAAGGAATTGATGGTATTTGTGAGTAGGATAAATGAACAATTAAAGCAGTTGAATCAGATACCTTACGGGGCTAAATTTGGCGGTGCTACTGGAAATTTTAATGCTCACCATGTGGCATTTCCTCACATTCAATGGCAAGCATTTGGGCATCAATTTGTAAACGAAAGGCTGGGTTTGTATCGCAGCTTTCCAACTACACAAATTGAGCATTATGATCATTTAGCGGCATTGTGCGATTGTTTTAAAAGAATCAATACCATTTTAATTGATTTTAGTCGTGATGTTTGGCAGTATATTTCAATGGAGTATTTTAAACAGAAGCTAAAAGAGGGAGAAGTTGGAAGCAGTGCTATGCCACATAAAGTAAATCCAATAGATTTTGAAAATGCGGAAGGTAATTTGGGTATGGCCAATGCTGTATTCGAACATTTATCTGGCAAATTGCCTATTTCAAGGTTACAAAGAGACTTAACAGATTCAACTGTTTTGAGAAATTTAGGTGTTCCATTTGCGCATAATTTGATAGCTTACAACAGTCTTCAAAGAGGTTTGGGCAAATTAATTTTGAATGAAGTGGCTATTCAAAAAGATTTGGAAAGTAATTGGGCGGTGGTAGCAGAAGCCATTCAAACGATTTTAAGAACTACGAATTATCCCAATCCTTACGAAGCACTGAAAGGATTAACGCGCACCAATGTGCACATTGGCAAACAGGAAATCAGCGATTTTATAGACACTTTGAATGTCAATGCGGAATTGAAAACACGTCTCAAAAATATCAATCCGAGCAATTACACAGGAATTTAATTATTTAATTGCTTTAAGTTAACAATTCCTTAACATTGGGTTTTCACCTTTGCAGCATGTTTGGATTAACTACAACCCTAGCTGTTTTATTTATACTTTGCATACTTGCAGTATGTATTTTTGAATTCGCCAACGGATTCCACGATACAGCTAATGCTGTGGCTACAGTTATTTACACGGGATCCTTAAAACCAACCTATGCAGTTGTATGGTCGGGATTCTTAAACTTTGCAGGGTTAATGTATAGCAGTGTTATAGGCTATAAAGTGGCCATGGGTATTATAAGTTTACTGCCCTTATCAGATTTGGTCATGCTTTCTACTGGAGAGAGTGTCAGCTTGGTAATGGGAATGATGTTATCTGGTATTTTGTGGAATATTGGTACTTGGTATTTGGGCATTCCGTGCAGTAGTTCGCATACCATGATAGGTTCCATTCTTGGGGTTGGTTTAGTGTTTTTTTGGCTACACGGTGGAGACGGCGTAAACTGGTCTAAGGCAACTGATATTGGTTTATCACTTTTAATTTCACCTTTATTTGGATTCTCACTTACCATTTTATTAATGTATATTTTAAGAAGGATCGTAAAGGAGCGTAAAAATATTTTTAAAGAGCCGGAGCCAGGTAGTAAGCCACCAATATGGATTAGAGCTATTTTGATTACCACATGTTCTTTAGTGAGTTTCTTTCATGGCAGCAACGATGGCCAAAAGGGTGTGGGACTAATGCTTATTATATTAATTACTTTTATGCCATTGCAGTTTGCACTAAGTGAAAAGTTTGATGTTGATCAAAGTTTAGCTTCATTGGATAAGATTGAGTTGGCTTTAACTGCTGAATACAAAGCAGATTTATTAATCAAAACAAAGGAAGTAAGAACTGCTTTGGAGGGATTTAAGGAAGCCAAATTAAATGCATTGATTTCCGACAAGGATTTGAAGGAAATAACCATCAAAGTAAGAACCCAATTGAGCAAAATTTCAAAACGTCTTGAAACTGATATCAAAAGCAAAACCTTTGCAGAAAATCCGGATAATGTAAAAATTATCAAGGATGAATTAAAGAAATATAAAACGTCAACAGAGTCGGTGCCATGGTGGGTAACCATTATGATCGCTTTATGCTTAGGCTTAGGTACTATGATAGGCTGGAAGCGAATTGCAGTAACCATTGGCGAAAAAATTGGCAAGCGTCACATGACTTATGCGGAAGGTGCAACTGCTGAGTTAACTGCTGCTGCAACAATAGGGGTAAGTACTGCTTTTGGGTTGCCTGTGTCTACCACACATGTATTATCCTCTGGTGTTGCAGGTGCAATGACAGCGAGTAAGGGCGTTAAAAATCTTCAGCCAGGTACCATCAAAAGTATTGCATTGGCGTGGGTGTTAACATTGCCTGTTACCATTATACTTTCTGGGGTTATTTATTATTTACTTCAATTAATACCTAGGTAATCATCATTATTTTCACATTAACATCCCTCCATTGGGGTGTTTTTTTTAATTCATATATTAATAAATTGTTAAATAAATACAATGCATAACTTAAATAAATATCACCTGTTGATTATCACTTTAGTTTTAAATAACATAATTTCTGCTCAAATCACACGATTTTCTGACATTAATAATGTTGGTTGGTGCGGCAATCACTTTGTTTTTAAATTGAATAAAAAAGTAGATTTAGTGGCAGATTACCAAATTAGAAGAGATAATTGGATTAAAAATGATCTTCTTCAACAAGGGCGGGCGGGTATTCAATATAATTTTTCGCCAAAGCAATCTGCCACCATCGGCTATTCATTTATTGAAACCTATCCATATGGAGATTTAAATTATCCAATTTCGCCAAGCGGATACAAATATCCTGAACATAGAATTTATGAGCAGGTAGTACTTAAAGATCAAATAGGTCGTTTTGAATTAACCCACCGTTACAGACATGAATTGAGATGGGTAGCAAAACAAGATGCAGCGCATATGCATGAGATTCTTGAATGGAGAAGAAGTAATAGATTTAGATATTTATTAAGAGTTCAAGCCGCATTGCAAGGTCCAACCATTGAGCCAAAGGAATTCTACTTTGTATGGCAGAATGAGATATTGATTAATTTTGGAAGTAAGGTTAAATACAATGTATTTGATCAATATAGATCAGCCCCAATGTTTGGTTATAAATTCAGTCCTAAATTTAAAATAGAGTTTGGTGCAATTGTACAAATAGCACAATTGGGAGCTTACCCAAGTGGGTCTGTTGGAAAGAGTGTTTTCCAATACAACATGGGTTATAACATTAATACCTTTTTTAATTTTGATTGCACCAAAAAAGATAAAGTAATTCCCGTAAAATAGTATCTTTATCCAGATAGCTTATCAGGAAACATTTAAAGCTAAAATATGGCATACGTTTTAAATTTTTTGCTTCGCTGCTGCTGCTCCGTTTGCTTCCCAGGAGAAAAGTTCATCCGAATATATATTTAGTATGAGTATAATTCCTGAGTGAATTGATTGATGGTAGGTGTATATTCGTGAGAATAGCTTTATTTTTGAAGCATCAATAATGAATGGTGCAAAAAAGCATTCAATGCTAAAATCTTTTGGATATGCCTTCAAGGGTTTGAAATGGGCTTGGGGCGAACGCAATTTTAAATTGCATTCGATTTCTACCATGTTGGTTACTTTGCTTGGTTGGTTTCTCCATATTTCTTTTGTGGATTGGGTGCTGGTGCTTATATGCGTTGCGATGGTTTTAAGCCTGGAGATAATCAATACAGCCATAGAAAAGCTGGTTGATTTGGTTTCTCCTTTACAAAATGTGCAGGCAGGTAAAATAAAGGATTTGGCGGCTGCCGCTGTTTTGGTAGTGAGTATTATTGCAATGATCATTGCTCTCATTGTTTTTATTCCTTATCTATAAGGGTATAATTAGGCTCAATTTTCATTGTTTGGAATATTCTATACCTTTGTATGATGAAAATCGAACAAATTTATACGGGTTGTTTGGCGCAAGGAGCCTATTTCATATCAAGCAATGGTGAGGCGGTAGTGATAGATCCTTTAAGAGATCCTCAACCATACATTGATAAAGCAAAATCTGAAAACGTAACTATTAAATATATTTTCGAAACCCATTTTCATGCAGATTTTGTAAGTGGGCATGTAGATTTGGCTGAAAAAACTGGAGCAGTTATTATTTTTGGTCCAAATGCGAATCCAAATTATGATGTTAAAATTGCAAGCGATGGTGAAGTAATAAAATTGGGAGATGTATCATTTAAAGTTTTGCATACGCCCGGTCATACCATGGAAAGTACTTGTTATTTATTAATGGACGAGCATCAATTGCCACACAGCATTTATACAGGAGATACTTTATTTATTGGAGATGTAGGTCGCCCAGATTTGGCGCAAAAAAATGGTGAATTAACTACTGAAGATTTAGCGGGTTATTTATTTGATTCCTTGCGCAACAAATTAATGCCTTTGCCAGATAGTTTGGTGGTTTATCCAGCACATGGTGCAGGAAGCGCTTGTGGCAAAAATATGAGCAAAGAAACATTCGATTTATTGGGACATCAAAAAGAAGTTAATTATGCGTTGAGGCAAGACATGTCTAAATCGGAGTTTATTACCGAATTAACAACGGGAATTGCTTCACCTCCTGCTTATTTTGCCGAGAATGTAAAAATGAATAAAAACGGTTATGAAAGTTTATCTGCCGTGATGGAAAAGGGCGTGGTGCCGCTAACAGTTGAGGCTTTCGAAGCGGCTGCCAATGCAAGTGGGGCACTTTTATTGGATACCAGAAAACAAGAAGCATTCGCTGCGGGTTTTATTCCCAATAGCATTTACATTGGCATAGATGGTGGTTTTGCCCCTTGGGTAGGTGCTTTGATTTTAGATATTAAACAACCTATTTTAATTATTGCAGATGATGGTCGCGAAGCCGAAGTGGTGCATCGTTTGGCACGCGTTGGTTACGATAATTCAATTGGATTTTTGAAAGGCGGATTTGATGCTTGGAAGAATGCCGGCAAAGAAGTAGATTCCATTCACTCTATATCTGCTACAGAATTTGCAGAAGCAACCAAAAATGGTATAACTATTTTGGATGTCCGCAAACCTGGAGAATATAACCCCGAACATGTTGCTGGCGCTATTAATATGCCATTGGACCATATCAACTTACAAATGGCTGAATTGGACAAAAATAAAACTTTTTATATTCATTGTGCAGGCGGATATCGCAGTATGATTTACGCATCCATTTTAAAATCAAGAGGGTTTGAAAAATTAATAGATGTTGCAGGAGGTTATGCTGCTATTAAGCAAACAGGCGTTAGTAAAGAAACCATTGCTTGTAGTAATTAGTTTTTTCTATCGCTAATTTCCTCCAATAAGCACTCCAAGGCCAAGGCATATCCCGCAATCCCAAGACCAACAATACAACCTGTACAAGCTTCTCCAATCAAATCCGAATGTCGGTAAATTTCTCTTTGGTAAATATTGGTAATATGGATATTTACAACTGGCAAATTAATACTGCGTATGGCATCCGCTAAAGCAATAGATGTATGCGAAAAGGCACCCGCATTAATTAGGATTCCTTGATACTCCAATGGACTGTTTTGAATGGTATTAATTAATGCTGATTCATTGTTTGATTGGTAATAGTTTATTTCGTGTTCGGAAAATTGCAATTTTAAATCGCTTACAATTTCTTCTGATGAAAGGGTCCCATATTTTTCAGGCTCTCTGTTGCCAAGGAGATTTAAATTGGGGCCGTGAACAAGCAATAATTTCATGATGAATTTGATACAAAAATAAGGGAATTAGATAAACAGCCTATTACCAAGTATTTTAAAAATATAAAACGAATTGCAACAAATGTAGCTTCCTTCCGTTTAATTGGAAATGAAATTGAAGAATGTTTTTTTAATGCTCCATATAATTTATGGCACACAATTATTTGCTCAAAAAGGCAGGATAACCTACAAGGTTTATAATGGACTAATTTCAACTCTAGTAAAGCTTCCGGATTCATTAAAATCTAAAAGCAATTTAAAGCTCACCATAAGGGGAAACGGACATTTGGTTTTTGTTGGCACAAAATATGAAATTAAGTTAGATTCAACTGCAAAATATGGAGATAGTTTGTTGTTGAAAATTGCGCTTTTAAAGGGTAAAAAAGTGACATTATTGGAGCAGCGAATTTACATAGTAAGTTATGCGCCAAAACCCAATCCTAAGCTGGGTTATTTGCCTTTTGACTGGTCGCCTTCGGTGGGCGGTACAATTAAAAATGCCTATTCCAAGGAGCAAATATTGTATGCAGATAGTTTAAGAGTAGATTTTAATGACCGCGAATTTCCATATAACAATATTTATAAAGTGATTGGGTATAAATTCACTGTACTTGCTAAAACCAAAGGTAAAATGACTGATATTGTTGTCATTGGGAATAGGTTGACTACTGCTATAATTGAAACCATTAAAATATTAAATTCTGGCGATACTATTTTGTTCGATTCAATTAAGGTTAAATTAACCATTGGTGGAATGGAAGCATCTCTACCCCCACTCATATTTAATATTAAATAGGGAGAGGGATTTTAAAAGGAATCTCATCATTAGGGATTAGATTGCAATATTCTTTGCGTTAAAATTTGCCATTATTTCAAAGTAATGGAAATGTATAAATGACCCAAATAGGGGGCTATAAATTTTAGGTTGCAAGAGGATTGATATTCTCTTTATTTAACGAATCATACAAATATTAATTTAAATAATTATATATAAGATATCATTAGCGTCCTAATGACAAAAATAAGTATTCTTTAAGAATATTGGTATTAAAGGATTTTCATCGATTATAGAGTTCAAACGATTTCAATTGACCAAAAGGTTAAATTGAAGCATGAATTCAGGGAAATATGTTTTTGC